>NZ_DAOLHN010000015.1:0-60521 GCF_035329025.1 Sphingorhabdus sp.
AGAGCAGGTCGACGATCAGCTTGGTTTCGTGGAGGCATTCGAAATAGGCCATTTCGGGGGCATAGCCTGCCTCGACCAGCGTTTCGAAACCCGCCTGGATCAGGTGGGTGATGCCACCGCACAGTACGGCCTGCTCACCGAACAGGTCGGTTTCGCATTCTTCACGGAAGTTGGTTTCGATGATGCCCGAACGGCCGCCACCGACGGCGCTGGCATAAGCAAGCGCTACATCATGCGCGTTGCCCGATACATCCTTGTCGACTGCGATCAGGCAGGGGACGCCGCCGCCCTTTTGATATTCGCTGCGCACGGTGTGGCCGGGGCCCTTGGGCGCGATCATGATCACGTCGAGGTCTGCGCGCGGCTCGATAAGGCCAAAGTGGATGTTCAGGCCATGCGCGAAGGCGAGGGCCGCGCCCTGCTTCATATTGGCGTGCAGGTCGTCCGCATAAATGGCAGCCTGATGCTCGTCTGGCGCGAGGATCATCACGACATCAGCCCAAGCCGCCGCATCAGCGTTCGAGAGCACCTTGAAGCCTGCGCCTTCGGCCTTGGCAGCAGTTGCCGAACCGGGGCGGAGTGCAATCGCAACTTCCTTGACGCCGCTGTCGCGCAAATTCTGCGCATGGGCGTGGCCCTGGCTGCCATAACCAACGATAGCGACCTTCTTGTCCTTGATCAGGCCCAAGTCGCAATCTGCGTCGTAATAAACCTTCATGATATTCGCTTTCCTTTTGTTCGTCGCCCCAGCGCAAGCTGGAGCCGTTGCAAGTTTATGCAGCGGGTTCTGGTGAAACCGACTGCGGCCCCTGCCTTCGCAGGGGCGACGTCTGATCTTCTAACTCGCTTCGCTGCCGCGCATCAGCCCGACTATGCCGGTGCGACCAACCTCGACCAGCCCCAGTTCGCGCATCAGCGCGACGAAGGTGTCGATCTTGTCCGGCCCGCCGGTAATTTCAAAAATGAAGCTCGAAACAGTCGCGTCAATCACACGTGCGCGGTAGATATCGGCAAGGCGCATCGCCTCGACGCGCTTGTCACCGGCTCCTGAAACCTTGACCAGCGCCAGTTCGCGTTCGACATGCGGACCCGCATCAGTCAGGTCGGTAACCTTGTGAACCGGCACCAACCGCTCGCATTGTGCGATGATCTGGTCGATCACTTCGGGCGGCCCCTTGGTGACAATGGTTATCCGGCTGATCGCATGGTCCTCCGAAATGTCGGCGACGGTCAGGCTGTCGATATTATAGCCGCGCGCAGTAAACATCCCGGCGATGCGGGCAAGCGTACCAGCTTCATTGTCGACAGTGAGCGTCAGCACGTGCCGCTCGGCGAATTCTTCCTTGATATGCATGTCTTACACCAGCGCCTTAGCTTCGTCGTCCATTGTGCCCGAAACTTCGTCGGAATGCAGGATCATTTCGGTATGCGCTGCACCGCTGGGGATCATCGGGAAGCAGTTCGCTTCCTTCGATACGCGGCAGTCGAACATCACCGGGCCGTCATGCGCCAACATTTCAGCGATGGCGTCGTCGAGTTTCGCCGGATCGTCGCAACGTATGCCTTTCCAGCCATAGGCTTCGGCCAGAGCAACGAAATCGGGCAGGCTGTCTGAATAGCTGTTCGAATAGCGGCTTTCATAGGTCAACTGCTGCCACTGGCGAACCATGCCCATCCACTCATTATTGAGGATGAACACCTTTACTGGCAGGCGGTATTGGCTGGCAGTACCCATTTCCTGGATATTCATCTGGATCGAGGCCTCGCCCGCAATATCGATGACCAACGCGTCCGGATTGCCCATCTGCGCGCCAATGGCTGCTGGCAGGCCATAGCCCATTGTACCAAGACCGCCGCTGGTCAGCCATTTGTTGGGTGCATCGAAATGGAAATGCTGCGCGGCCCACATCTGGTGCTGGCCGACCTCGGTGGTGATCACGGGGCTCTTGTCTTTTGTCAGTTCATAGAGCCGCTCGATCGCATATTGCGGCATGATTTCGGACTGGCTTGCCGGATAGTTGAGCGAGCCGACCGAGCGCCAGCCCTTGATCCGCGCCCACCATTCATCCAGCTTTTGCGGCTGCAGTTTGCGGCTGTTCCAGATGGTGATCATCTGGCGGATCGCCTTGCCGACATCGGCGACGATGGGCAGGTCGACGCGCACAGTCTTGTTGATCGAGCTGCGGTCTATGTCGATATGAACCTTTGTGCTGTTCGGCGAGAAGGCGTCGAGGCGGCCCGTAACGCGGTCGTCGAACCGCGCTCCAAGGCACAGCATTACGTCGCACTGGTTCATCGCCATATTGGCTTCATAGGTGCCGTGCATGCCGAGCATGCCCAGCCATTGTGGATCGGATGCGGGGAACGAGCCTAGACCCATCAGGGTAGAGGTTACAGGTGCGCCGCAGAGCGCCGCCAGTTCCCGTAATGCTGCGCTGGCATCGGGGCCCGAATTGATGATGCCGCCGCCGGTGTAGAGGATCGGCGCCTTGGCTTTGGCGAGCAATTCGACTGCCTGCGTAATTGCGGCAAAATCGGCGTCGCCAGCCGGGACATAGCGTTTGGCGGCATTGTTGCCATGACGATCAAATTCTGCAGTAGCGACCTGCACATTCTTTGGAATATCGATCACGACCGGGCCCGGACGACCTTGAGTTGCAATATGAAATGCCTCTGCAACAACGGCACCCAGTTCAGCCGGATCCTTCACCAGATAATTATGCTTGGTGCAGTGGCGGGTGATGCCGATCGTGTCGGCTTCCTGAAAAGCATCCGATCCGATCAGATTGGTTGCGACCTGCCCGGTGATGCAGATCATCGGGATCGAATCCATGAAGGCGTCGGCAATTCCGGTGACAGCATTGGTCGCGCCAGGGCCAGAGGTGACAAGAACAACACCGGGCTTGCCGGTCGACCGGGCGTAGCCTTCGGCCGCATGCGCAGCGCCAGCCTCATGGCGCACGAGGACGTGGCGAATCTTGGGATGCTGGAAAAGCGCATCGTAAATCGGCAGCACGGCGCCGCCGGGATAGCCAAATACGGTGTCCACGCCCTGTGCCAGCAAGGCTTCGATCAATATGTCTGCGCCGGATTTTTCGGCCACTTTTTCTGTCCTTCAAACAAACGAAGCCCGCCTATTGCTGCATCGCAACAAGGCGGGCAAGTGCGGGCTGTTACGGATTAGAAAATGGCATGTCAACAGTTAAAAATGAAATAATATTTCAATTACATCAAAGTCAGCAACATTATATGCCTCCGTCCAGCGCGGCCATTGCGCCGGTGGTTGGTTGCGAAACCAGGTATATTGCCGTTTGGCATATTGGCGCGTCGCCGCCTGACCTCGGGCGACGGCCTCCTCCAGGGGAATTTCGCCCCGAAGCATGGCTGCAATTTCAGGAACGCCGATCGCTCGCATTACCGGTGCATCGGCAGGCAGATTGAGCGCCAGCAGCGCCTGTACCTCGTCAATCGCGCCGCGCTCGATCATTTGTGCAAAGCGCAAGTCGCACCGTGCATGCAGCCAATCACGCGGGGGAAGGAGGATAAGGGGGTGCAATTCCACGTCGTCACCTATTCCACCCTCGCGTAGCGCACGCCATTCGACAACGCTCTTACCAGTCGAACGCATGACCTCGAGCGCGCGTTTGATCCGGCTGTCGTCATTGGGGGAAAGCGCAGTCGCGCTGGCGGCGTCAATTTCGACCAATGCCCGATAGGCCTCCGCTGTGGGCAGGGCACGCACAGCACTGCGCACTTCGGGGTCGATATCAGGTATCGGCGCAATGCCATCGAGCAGTGTGCGCAGATACAAGCCCGTCCCACCGACGAGTATCGGCGACCGATCCTCGCTCCACGCCGTCTCTATCTCGCGCTTTGCATCCTGTGCCCAACGCGCCGCTGAGCACGCCTCTCGCTCATCAAGATAGCCGAACAGCCGGTGCGGCGCGCTTGCCATTTCCTCAGCACTAGGCTGCGCACTTAGGATCGAAAGATGTGCATAGACCTGCGCACTATCGGCATTGATAATCGTCACCGGACGTGAGTGCCCGAGCCGCAACGCCAATGCGGTCTTGCCGCTGGCCGTTGGACCGGCAATAAGCGCCAGTCTTTTGCCTCTCGGCCTTTTTTGCGGATTCGTCATGTTGTCAGCTTCTTCCACAAATGTCGCCACACTGATAGCGGCAGATCATCTGGACGCGGGAATGTTATCCGAGGCGGCTGATCGTTTGCGCGATGCCGGGTTGGAGCCGGGCGAGCATGACTGGCTGGAACTGGGCATCGCCGTTGACCTGCAATTCGAAGGAAAGATTGAAGCCGCGCGTGATGCCCTGCGAGGCGTCGAAAACGTCGTGGACGTCAGCGTTCAGCCCTCCACCAACCGCCGCAAAATGCTGCTGGTGTCGGATATGGACAGCACGATCATCACCGTCGAATGTATCGACGAGCTGGCCGACTATGCGGGAATCAAGGCGGAAATTGCGGAAATCACCGAACGTGCGATGCAGGGCGAACTGGATTTCGAGGGAGCCTTGCGAGGTCGGGTGGCGCTGCTGAAAGGGCTGCACCGCGATACCATTCAGCAATGTATCGACGAACGCGTGCGGCTAACACCTGGGGCAGACATATTGCTGAAGACGATGCGCAGCTGGGGTGCGCATGGCCTGCTGGTATCAGGCGGCTTCACCGATTTCGTGGCTGCTGTGGTCGATATGGCCGGGTTCGACAGCATGGCGGCCAACCAGCTTGGTATTTCCGGTGATTATCTGGATGGAACCGTTGACGGTGAAATTGTCGACGCCCGCGAAAAGGCGCGGCAATTGCATCAGGCCCGTCAGCAATTGGGCGTTGCTCCCGAACTGGTGCTGGCAGCGGGCGATGGCGCGAACGACATGTTGATGGTCGAAGCCGCCATTGAAGGCGGCGGTATCGGTGCCGCTTACCGTGCAAAAGCTGCATTGGAAGCGAAGGCAAATTTTGCAATCCGCCATAATGATTTGACTGCCCTGCTGTTTGCGCAAGGTGTGCGACGGACCGAGTGGGTTATGGGTTGATGATGACGCGTGGCGCGCATAGGTTTGTCGGCATGAACTCCAAACTGATCCTTCTCCTCGCTCTTGTTCCGCTTTCGGCCTGCAAGTCGCTCGAACAGCCGCAATCAAAGGCCGATGCACGTGCAAATATGGCCGCGGTGTCGTTGCAATATACCGATGGCTCCGGGACCGCTAAATTCCTGCAGGAAAAGGGCGGAGTGCGCGGAAAGCTGTGGCTCCAAGTACCCAGAAAAGGTAGCTATGCGATGCATGTGCATGCGGTGGGCAAATGTGAAGGGCCTGATTTCTCAAGCGCAGGTCCGCACTGGAACCCCGAAGCCAAAAAGCACGGGCTGCACAATCCGGCCGGGCCGCATAAGGGCGATTTGCCCAATATCGAAGCCTATTCAGACATCAATGTGGTTGTCGATTTCTTCCTACCCGATGTGCGTCTGATGGGGGAGGGGGGAATGCTCGATACGGATGGCGCAGCCTTGATTGTTCATGAGCGTGGGGATGACAATATCACTGATCCAAGCGGAAACAGCGGCAAAAGGATAGTTTGCGGCGTTATAAACGCAGAGTAAGCGTTAGCTGAGCTTGTCGGCGTACAACAGCGATCCGGGGGCAAGTCGCGACAGCACTTGGCCGATATCGTCGAATGAAAAGGCGAAGCAACCCTGGCTTCGTCCGACTTTGCCTTGCGTCGCAACCATTGATTGGCTGACATAGCGGGCAGGGTGGATGACGATGGCACGGTTTTCGGCCTGGTCATTTTCGGGATCTAGGCCGATCAGACGGCGCGACGCGCCATATTTACCATAATAGGTTTCACCGATCAGATAAGCGCCTGCTGACGTTGCTTCCGAACCCGGGATATTGGAGAATTGCTGCAAGCGACCGCTATGCGTGCGGTCGGAACCAATGCCGTGCGATACCAACAGCGTCGTGTTGGTGCCGTCTAGCATGTTGAACAGGTGAAAACGCGGCAGACCCGAAGGCTGCGAAAAATCGGCAATCGCCAACAGGTCACGGCTGAAGATCTTGTCACCATGTTTGGCAAGCGCCGCACCTGCGCGTGCGAGCAGGCGAGGATCAAGTTCAACGGCGTTCATCGACTGCGCGCGCGCGCCTGCAAGCGGGACCGATGCACATGCAAGTCCAGCCCCCGTTAACGCGGCGCGTTGTATGAAATGACGGCGACCCAGCTCTTTCATTTCCTTAGATCTAGGCGACATGATTTAACAATTGAAGGAGCGTGCGTGCGTTTCAACGCAAATTAACGGCATTTCGGCTTGCCAATTGCCGCTTTGGGCATTTGTCATTTTCGTCCATTGGTCGCAAATCAGGCTGGAATTGCGCCGATACCAATTGATTTTGGCAATGATTTTCCGCATATCTCTACCACTTTCGTAATAATGTGAAGCAACAGGGATAAATGATGTTTGTGTTGAAGACGCGCGGAGTGGCATTGGGCGCTCTTGGTTTGCTGCTGGCTGTTCCCGCCGCAGCACAAACGCCTGCAGCCCAGAATCCGGTTGCGCAGGAGCCCGCTGCCCAGCAAACACCGGCCACCGAACCGGCAACTGCTGAACCTGACCCAGCTGCATCGCCCGCCGTCGAACCCGTCACCGCGCCGGCGATCGTGCCAACTCCCCAACCCGAGCCTGAGCCTAAGCCCAAACCGATAAAGAAAGGGCCGCCTGACAGTCTGAAGCCCGGCCAGTTCGTATGGGAAAGCCGAGAGGCTTATGCAAACCCGCTGCGCATGGTCATCGTGCTCGATATCCAGCGCATGTATGTTTTTGATGGCGACAGCCTGGTCGGGTTCACAACGGTTTCTACCGGCAAGAAGGGCAAGGAAACGCCGACGGGCGTATTCAAGATTCTGCAGAAAAAGGTCTATCACGAATCAAATCTCTACGCGAACGCGCCGATGCCGTTCATGCAAAGGCTGACGTGGGATGGAATTGCGCTCCATGCGGGTCACAATCCCGGTTATCCAGCGTCGCACGGCTGCATCCGATTGCCGAAAGTTTTCGCAGAGTCGCTGTATGGCGCGACCGTTATGGATGGCGAAGTTGTGATCCTTGAAAGCTTGAGCAACCCGAGGCCCAAACCGCAACCAGCTCCCGCCCCGCCTATGGAACCAACACCTGTTGCGCCGGAACAGCCTGTTCAAACATCGCCGCTGACGACTGCTTGAATTGCATCCAAGTTTCTCGCTTGCCGTAGCGGCATGGAGGTTGACGTTTACGCTAACGTAAACTAGTATCGCTTTCGCCTGTCAGGGAGAAGGTGGCGCGGGAATGAATAATATATTGGGAAACGGAAAACCGGCTGACGCCACGATCGAGACGCCAGATGCGCTCGGTCGCGAAAGCTATACAATTTCCGATCTGTCGGCCGAATTCGATGTGACGGCCCGTGCGCTTCGCTTCTATGAAGATCAGGGGCTGATTTCACCCGAGCGGCAGGGGCTGGCGCGCATTTACTCGAAACGTGACCGCGCCCGTCTGGCGTGGATCCTGCGGGCGAAGCGGGTGGGGTTCAGCCTTGCCGAAATCCGCGAAATGATAGATCTTTACGATCTGAACGATGGTCGCAATGTCCAGCGTCGCGTCACCATTCAGAAGTGTCGCGAACGGGCCGAGTTGCTGAAAAAGCAGCGTCAGGATCTGGATAGCGCGATTGCCGAATTGAATGATTTTGTCGCCTTGGTCGAACGGGTCGAGGCGGAAGAAAGCAAGGCCGCTTGAGCTGCCATAATTTGAAAACCAGAGGACGTTATGCCGCAATATAAAGCGCCGGTGCGCGACACGCTTTTCATTCTCAACGAAGTTCTGGGCATTGACAAATATGCCAATCTGCCGGGCTTTGAAAATGCCAGCGCCGACATGGTCGAGGCCATCCTGACCGAGGGGGCGAAGTTCGTCGAGAACGAATTATTCCCGTTGAACGCGGTTGGCGACAAGCAGGGTTGCACCCGTCATGCAGATGGCTCGGTGACGACACCTGACGGCTTTAAGGAAGCTTATAAAGCCTATTGCGATGCAGGCTGGGGCACGCTTTCTGCGCCGGTCGAATATGGCGGGCAGGGGATGCCGCATATCCTGTCAATGGCATTCGAAGAATATATGGCAAGCTCGAACATGGCCTTTGCCATGTATCCCGGGCTGACCCATGGCGCAGTTTCGGCAATCCTCGTCAAGGGCAGCGACGAGTTGAAGGCGATCTATGCGCCCAACATGATCAGCGGCAAATGGACGGGCACAATGAACCTGACCGAGCCGCATTGCGGCACCGATCTGGGCCTGATCCGCACCAAAGCCGTGCCCAATGGCGATGGCAGCTATGCAATCACAGGCACCAAGATATTCATTTCGTCGGGCGACCATGACCTGGCAGAAAATATCATCCATCTGGTGCTCGCGAAGACTCCTGATGCTCCTGACAATGTGAAGGGCATATCGCTTTTCATCGTGCCCAAATTCCTCGTCAACGAAGATGGCTCGCTGGGAGCGCGCAATCCGCTGGGCTGTGGCTCGCTCGAGCATAAGATGGGCATTCATGGCAACGCGACCTGCGTTATGAACTATGATGGCGCGACCGGCTATCTGGTGGGTGAGGAGAATAAAGGCCTCGCTGCGATGTTTATCATGATGAATATTGCGCGTCTGGGTGTCGGCCAACAGGGTCTTGGCGTAGCAGAAGTGGCTTATCAGAATGCTGTGCAATATGCGCATGATCGCCGTCAGGGCCGCGCTCTGACCGGGCCGCAGGATCTGAACGAGAAAGCCGACACGCTGTTCGTCCACCCCGACATCCGCCGGATGCTGATGGATTCAAAGGCGTTCACCGAAGGGATGCGTGCTTTGTGCCTGAACGGCGCGCTGCTCGCCGACATCATCCACAACGGCCAGACTGAAGAAGAGCGCACGGTTGCTGACGATCTGCTCTCGCTGCTCACCCCGGTCATCAAGGGATATGGCACCGATAAGGGCTATGAAGTCGCGACCAATGCACAGCAGGTCTATGGCGGCCATGGCTATGTCGGTGAATGGGGCATGGAACAATATGTCCGCGATGCCCGCATCACGATGATCTACGAAGGCGCCAATGGCGTGCAGGCGATGGATCTGGTCGGTCGCAAGCTGGCCCAGAATGGCGGGCGTGCAGTGCAGGCATTTTTCAAGCTGGTCGATGATGAATGCACCGCTGCCAAGGGCAGCAAGCTGGAAGATTTCGCAGCCCGCCTCGAAAAGGCCAATGGCGAACTGAAGGCGGCGACGATGTGGTTCATGCAGAATGGCATGGCCAACCCGAACAATGTCGGTGCCGGTGCGCATCATTATATGCACATCATGGGCATCGTCGCACTGGGCCTGCAATGGTTGCGCATGGCGACTGCTGCCCAGGCCGCACTTGACGCCGGAACGGGCAATGCAAAATTCTATGAAACCAAGCTGGTGACCGCACGCTATTTTGCCGAACGCTTCATCCCCGATTGCGGTGCGCTGCGCCGCAAGATCGAGGCAGGAAGCGAAGCGATCATGGCACTTGAGCCGGAGATGTTTGCGGTAGCCTGATATGGCAGCAAAGCAATCCGCCGATATTGTGCCTGTCGTTGAAGAGGGACGCAATTGTTGGCGGATTGCTCGCGCAAACCGTGTTTCGGTGGTGGTCGATGCCGCCGACTATTTCCACTATGTCCGCGAACTGTGCGAGGACGCGCAGAACCTGTTACTGTTCGTCGGCTGGGATTTTGATTCCCGCATTTCGCTTGAGCCTGGTGACCGGAGCAGGCGCGCACGCCTTTCGGGCTTTTTCCTGCGGCTGGCGCGCCGCAACCCACGCCGCCGCATCGCGATCCTCAAATGGCGGTTCGGGGCGCTCAAGCAATTTCTGATTCCGGCAAGTGCATGGACATTGGCGCGTTGGGCTGCGACGCGAGCGATCGAATTTAAGTTTGATGGCGCGCATCCTGCCGGATGCAGCCATCACCAGAAAATTGTCATAGTTGACGATTGCCTCGCTATATGCGGAGGGATCGATCTGGCATCGGGCAGATGGGACACGCCTGACCATCTAGATGATGATCCCAAACGCTTGTTGCCCAATGGAAAGCCGCATGCGCCCTGGCATGATATTACGATGCTGATGGACGGCGATGTTGCGGCTGCGCTGGGTGAGTTAGCGCGCAATCGCTGGGATATTGCAGGGGGTAAGCCTTTGCCGCCGGTCCAGACCATCGAACCGCAATGGCCGGAAGATGTGCCGGTGCTGTTCGAAAATGTCGACCTGGCTATCGCCCGGACCCGAGCGCCTTATGGTAACGTAGACGAGGTGCGCGAGATTGAAACGCTCTATCTCGACATGATCGCCGCGGCGCAAAAGTTCATTTATATTGAGAACCAGTATCTTACCTCGGCCAAGATCGCGGCCGCTATAGCGACGCGTATGGGGGAGGCCAATCCTCCCGATATCGTCGTCGTCATGCCGCGTTCGGCGGAAGGCTGGCTTGAACAGAAGGCTATGGATGCCGCGCGGGTGCAACTGGCGCGGGCCATTGGCAAGGTCGACAAAGGCGATCGCTTCCGCATCTATGTGCCCGTTACCAAAGGCGGCACCGACATTTATGTCCATGCCAAGCTGATGATTGTCGATGACCGGATATTGCGGATCGGCTCGGCCAATCTCAACAACCGCTCGCTGGGGCTGGATAGCGAATGCGACATGGTGCTCGATTGCGCGCTACCTGCCAACAAGGGTTCGGAAAAGGTGATAGCAGCGCTGCGGACTCGCTTGTTGGCGGAGCATCTCGGCGTCTATGAAAAGGTTGTCGCGGAGGCATTTGCTAGATCCGGCTCTCTGGTCGACACGGTGGAGGCGCTGCGTGGGGAGGGCAAGACGCTCGAACTGCTCGACCTTGAAAAGCCGGGTCCGCTCGACAAGCTGATTGCCGAAAATGAATTGCTCGATCCTGAGCATTCAGAAGGCTTTCTAGAACCGCTGCAGCAGCGCGGATTGCGCATGCGCTGGCACGAGGGTCGCGCGCGGATTACCAAAAGGCTGGCCCGACGGAGAGCGACCAGCCGTTAGGCTGCGCCGGACACACGACCGGTTGAGTGCGACGGACGGTTAGGCTTCCCGCACACACCAGTCGACGCTTGGTGCTGGTCAAACCGCATCAATGATAGAAAAGTCCCAATCGACAGGGGGTTGTGCAATCAAGGAGCAACCGATGTCGATAACCCGGAAATGGTCGCAAAGTCCGGTCGCATGGGCCGCCGCACTGGCGCTTATTCTGCCTTTTGCCTTTGGTACGGTGCATGCCGCCGGGCCTGCCAAACCTGCTGCTTCACCTGAAGCACCCGTTCCACCTCCAACGATTGACAGCAATGGCGATGGAAAGCCGGATGCGTGGGATCGTGATGGCAACAACAAGGCAGACGCCTGGGACGCCAATGGCGACGCAAAGCCCGACCTGTTCGACAATGACGGCGACGGCAAGCCCGACGCAGATCGCTGACCTTATTCGGCCCGCGGGTCGCAAAGGTTCGGGTCGGAGCCGGGGCGGAGTAATCCGCCCCGGCGCATTTTACTCGACCGGCAGGAAATCCGGTACCGACAGATAGCGCTCGCCGGTATCATAGTTGAAACCGAGTACACGGGTTCCCGCTGGTAATTCTCTCAGTTTTTGTGCGATCGCTGCCAGCGTAGCACCTGACGAAATGCCCACAAGCATGCCTTCCTCGCGTGCGGCGCGGCGCGCCATTTCCTTGGCGTCTTCCGGGTCAACCTGGATCACTCCGTCGATCAACTGGGTGTGGAGGTTAGCGGGGATAAAGCCTGCACCTATACCCTGGATCGGATGCGGCCCGGGCTGACCACCGCTAATTACCGGCGACAGTGTCGGCTCGACGGCATAAACCTTCAGGTTGGGCCAGGCTTCTTTCAGAAACTTCGCGCAACCGGTGATGTGGCCACCAGTGCCAACACCCGTGATCAGCACATCAATCGGGCTATCCTTGAAGTCCGCGAGGATTTCGGGGCCAGTTGTCCGGACGTGGACGTCGACATTGGCCGGATTTTCAAATTGCTGCGGCATCCAGCTGTTGGGCGTGCTTTCAATGAGCTCGATCGCACGTTCGATCGCACCTTTCATGCCCTTCTCGCGAGGGGTCAGGTCGAAAGTTGCGCCATAAGCGAGCATCAGTCGGCGACGCTCGACCGACATGCTTTCGGGCATAACCAGGACCAGCTTGTAACCCTTGACCGCTGCCACCATCGCAAGGCCGACACCGGTGTTGCCGCTGGTTGGTTCGATAATGGTGCCGCCCGGTTTCAGGCTGCCATCCTTTTCGGCAGCCTCGATCATCGCAAGACCGATGCGGTCTTTGATCGAACCACCGGGATTGGAGCGTTCGGACTTAATCCAGACTTCGGCGTCGCCAAACATCCGCTGGAGGCGGATATGTGCGCTATTGCCGATGGTTTCGAGGATGGAATTGGCCTTCATGGTTTCGGCTCCTTTACTTCACGAAATTGCGGCTCGAATGTCCGGGCGTTTTTCAGTTCGGGGAACAGCTTGGCCCAAATTCCGGTAATGACAATAGCCCCTGCGCCGCCGAATACAACCGCACCGACTGGGCCGAGCAGTGCGGCAGCAAAGCCCGACTGCAATTCGCCCAATTCGTTCGACGCAGAAATTGCGAGGCCCGAAACCGAACTTACGCGGCCGCGCATTGCATCAGGGGTATTAAGCTGTACGAGAGAGCCGCGCACATAGACCGACAGCATGTCTGCCGCACCCAATATGGCGAGCATCGACAGCGCGACGGCCATAGACGCGCCCATGTTCAGCCAATCGATCTTGGCGTTACCGAACAGATATTGGCCGATGACATGCGAATAGCCAAAGCCGATAGTGGCGATACCAAACACCACTACGGCCCAAAGCATCTTTGCGCCGACATTGTGCTTCAATGGCCGGAAAGACAGATAAATCGCGACTATCGCAGCGCCAAAGGCAGGGGCTGCGCGAAGCTGGCCCAAACCGTCGGGGCCGACGTGCAATATGTCGCGCGCATAGACCGGCAGCAGCGCGGTAGCGCCAGCCAGCAGTACGGCAAAAAGATCGAGCGTGATTGCTCCCAACAGAAACCGTTCGGAGAATGTATATTTCATCCCCTCCACCATCATCCGCACCGGATGCTTTTTCTCGGTCATCGGAGGTGGGAAAACGGGACGTACCGAAGCGATTGAAATGCTCGACAAAATAAGCAATGCCACCGTCATCCAGTAAGAACCTGCTGCGTTTTGCGCATACATCAATCCGCCGACCGCCGGGCCAATGACCGATGCACTTTGCCAAGCAATGGAACCCAGCGCGATAGCGCGGGGAAGCGATTCCGGCGGCACAATATTGGGCGCGATGGCCGCCATGGACGGACCTACAAAGACACGCGCTACGCCGTGGAACGCGGCGAGCACGAACAGCAATGGCAAAGTCAGCGCATCATGATAGGTCAAAAGACCCAGCCCCAGCGCAACCCCCGCGTCGACCATATTTGCAAAAATTGCGACCCGCCGCCGTTCGAAACGGTCCGCTGCCCAGCCTGCAACGGGGGTCAGCAAGGCTAGTGGGATGAACTGAAACAGCCCTAGCAGCCCCAACTGAAACGCTGCTGCTTTGGGGGACATGCCATAATCGGTGCGCGCAACATCATAGACCTGCCAGGCAATGACGACGACCATCGACATGGTCGCGATCACTGCCATGAAACGCGCCAGCCAATAGCGGCGATAGTCGGGTATGCTGAAAGGGTGTGGTGCGGACGACATGCTCGACCGTTCGCCTATCGGCTTAGGGAATGCATGGCAATCATGCAGTGCTTCTTGCGGTTAAAGTTGTGCTTCGCATGCCGTTCAAAGTCGCTCATCGAATTCCCGCTGGAACTGTGCGGCAAACAAGTGCAGCATCTCGCGCATCGAATTTATTCGGGGAGTTACAGTATGAGATTGAAACAGGCGGCCTTGGCCGTGTCGCTGGCCGCTTTGGCCATTACAACTGGTTGCAAGAAGGTCGATGGTGACAATGCCGCCGTCACCGCCAATGATGGCAGCGAATGGGGCGGCTTTGTCGAGACATTCCTTGAAGGATATTTCAAGGTCAACCCGACTTTTGCCGTCTATCAGGGCAAGCATGAATTTGATGGACAATTGCCCGACTGGTCGCCTGAGGGGATCAAGGCCGCGATCGATTATCGCAAGAAAGCAATCGCGGATGCCAAGGCGATCGATGCTTCGAAGCTGACTGACGCGCAGAAATTCGAACGCGATTATCTGGTGCACGCAATGGAGGGCGAGCTGTTCTTCCTTGAAGATGCGGACAGCCTTCACAAAAATCCGGCGGCTTATGTCGGCGTACTCGACCCCAATGTCTATATTGCACGCCCCTATGCCGATGCAGAGACGCGGATGAAGGCGTTTATCAAATATGCCAACAATGTCCCCAAAGCCGCCGAACAGATCAAGGCGAACCTGAAGCTGCCGCTGCCCGCAACTTATGTGAAAATCGGCACCGCCGGTTTTGGCGGATTCGCCGATTACTACACCGGCGATGCCAAGACAGCCTTTGCCGAGGTGAAGGATGCCGAACTGCAGAAACAGTTTGACGAGGCGGCAACCAAAGCGGCGGCGGCGATGAAGGATCTTGCCGGCTATATCGGTTCGCAACCGGGCACCGATGGCGGCTATGCGCTGGGTGCAGACAAGTTCGCCAAGATGGTACTGAAAACCGAAGGCGTAAATGTATCGCTCGACGAGCTCGAGGCAATCGGTCGCGCTGACCTCAAGGCCAATCAGGATGCGCTCGCCAAGGCTTGCGGCATCTATGCTCCGGGCGCAACGATGCAGGATTGCATGACCAAAATGGGCATGAACAAGGCTGCCGACGGCCCGGTTGCGGAGGCCCGCCGCCAGTTGCCGCCTTTGAAGCAGTTCCTGATCGACAAGGATATCGTCTCGATCCCCGGTACCGAAGAAGCCAAGGTTGAAGAGTCGCCGCCATACAACCGGCAGAACAGCGCTTATATCGACATACCGGGACCATATGAGAAAGGCCTGCCGTCGGTCTATTACATCTCACCGCCCGATCCGACCTGGGACAAGGCGACGCAGGACGGATTTGTGCCCGGTAAATATGACCTGCTCGGTACGTCGGTGCACGAGGTGTGGCCGGGCCACTTCCTGAATTTCCTTCATTCGAACCGATCGAAATCGATCTTTGGCAAACTCTTTGTCGGCTATGCCTTTGCCGAAGGCTGGGCGCATTATACCGAGGAAATGATGATGGATGCGGGGCTGGGCGATACCACTGGTTCGCCGGAGGAGGCCGCCGAGATGAAAGTCGGGCAACTATCCAACGCGTTGTTGCGCAATTGCCGTTACCTGTCCGCCATTGGCCTGCACGCACGCGGGATGACGGTCGCGCAATCCGAACAGCTGTTCAAGACCGAATGCTATCAGGATGCGGGCAACAGCAAGCAACAAGCGGCGCGCGGCACATACGATCCGGCCTATCTCAATTATACGATGGGCAAGCTGATGATCCGCAAGCTGCGCGATGACTGGACCAAAGGCGACCGCAAGAAGTGGAAAGCCTTCCACGACGAATTCCTGTCCTATGGCGGCCCGCCAATCCCGATGGTGCGTCAGGCGATGCTGAAGGAAAAAGAGGCGAAAGCGGTATTCTGATGCTGATCTGCCCCTCCTGTTTGCGGGAGGGGCAACAGCCCTCAATTTAGGACCGAATGGTCCTGGTTCCAGGCAATCCAGCTTTCAAATTCGTCGAAGCGCAGAGGATTGAGGAATTTGACCCCGGCCTGGTTATCGCGGTTCCAGACCATCGAAACCTTTCGCCGCGAAAGCCCGGTGATGACGAGCATATAGCTTTCGCCCGGCTTCACCTGCTTGATCTGGTTCAGCCGGACGCCGTTGGTCGAAATGTCGATGGCTTCACAATCAATAGTCTGTTGCTCGGTCACCAGCTTGGCGGGCACCTTGCAGCCATAGCGCGGCAGGCGCGGCTTGATCCGTGCAATCGAGATACCGGTTTTCTTGAGCACCGCCTCGACATCGGCTGGTTCGGTGAATTCGATGCCCGCAAATGCCCCATTCTGCCAGCGCACCTTCCCGGCGAGTGAAAGGTTGGAGCGGAATTCGATCCGCAACCGGTCTTCGGTCGTCAATTTCGCCAGCGTTTCGATATTCGCCCCGCCAGACGAAATATTGTGCACGCGGCACGGCAGCTCGCGCCCGGCAACGATAATTTTTGCGGTCAGCCTGACCGACAGCTGCCGTTCCTCGTCGCGCCTTTCCGCCATTGGCGAATGTATGACATCGTCGCACTCCGCCGCGAAGGCATGTTTGAACCCTGAACCGCTGTCAAATTCCATATTGCGACCGAACTCCAATCAACACAAATGCACATTTCTGCGGTAACGGCATGCTTGTTGTAAAATTCATCAATCATCTTGGCTAACCGGAAACAGCATTCGTCGGCGCATGCGGGGCGCTTTCCGTTGCAAATGGGTCGGTTGAATGCTTAACAGGCGGTGAGGCGGGTAAACTGCATCGGAGAAACGGATATGCCAAGCGACGCCGAACTGATGGAAGTCAGCCTGATTGCGGTCGCTGAAGCAGGCGTGGAATTGCGCCACCCGCTGTTCGCGCGCTGGTTTGCGGCCTGGCCCGAGCGGCGCGCAACCTTCATCAACACCGATGCCTCCTCGCGCCGGATGACCGACGAGACGCTGGAGATGATGATGGGCCTCGCCAAGGGGGAGGAAAATTGGGTCTGGCCCCTCGTCGCCGAACTCGCCTTCACCCACCGCAGCTATGGCCGCTTGCCTTGGGCGGAATATGAAAGCTGGATCGACCTGACCATCGACTGCATCGGCGACGCTGCCGGCGCGGCATGGAGCGCAGAAGCCGATGCAGCATGGCGACGGCATGGCGAGCGGTTGAAGGCACTGATCATCGAGGCGCGCGAAGGCTGGGACCGGGCGATGCCGGGGCATATATTGGGCGAGTTGCCGACAGTCGGATGAGGCGTTTGCGCGCTTAAGGTGACACAGGTTACCGTTAGGGTGGGGGCCATTTGTCACTGTTGTCACTTTAGCGTGAACAGGTGTGCAGTGCCGCGGCCGGTGGTTAAGGGGAGGAAGAATATTTGAGTCGCGCATCGGCCAGTATCTGGGCGAGGTGAGGGCCTGTAGGACAGCGGTTTTTATCGTCAAGCGACACTTGACGGGCGACGATTTTTAGGCTACCCAATATCGCGTGGAATTTGAGAGCATCCGCCATAAGGCGCTTCGCAATTTTGCCGAAACGGGCAAGGCCAAAGGGCTGCCGAGCGGAGTTGTTGATCGGTTGCGCCGAATGCTGGCCTATCTCTCGATGATCGAGAGTGTAGAGGAACTCAAAATCCCGCCGAATTTCGGCGCGCATTTGCTGACCGGCGATCGCGCGGGAACATGGTCGCTGACGGTCACGAAAAACTGGCGAATGACATTTCGTGTGAACAGCGAAGGCAATATCGAAGAACTCGATCTGGAGGATTATCACTGATGGCGATCAAGCTTCATCCCAGCTTTGCGGTCCACCCCGGCGAGTGGCTGCGCGCAGAGATTGTAGAACCCTATGGCCTGTCCGTCACCGAAACAGCTTCCAAGCTGCACGTCACGCGGCAGGCGATGAGTGCGCTGCTGAACGGCAATGCCGGGCTTTCGGCGGAAATGGCGATTCGTTTTGAAAAGGCCTTTGGTGTAAAGGCCGACACCATGCTGCGCATGCAGGCCGCCTATGATCTGGCCCAAGCACGGGCGCGCGAGCGGGATATTTTGGTGGATCGGGTGGCGGCTTAGGCGTCAATCTGATTTTTGAAGGATCGCTTCTTCGCCAAACATTCTCGCGTCAGCTATCATGGCTTTACCTTGATGGGTGGACAAAAACACATTTGGATCGCGCATGATTGCTCTATTAAGTTCGTCCTGCGCTTTCTTCTTTTGAGTGACTGACATTCCCTTTGTCAGAGCGCTCCTATTGGCGTTTGCCCGAGCAACAAAAAAATCCCCAAGCGAATTAGGTGCTTGAAATTGACCCGCTGTTACGCGCCCTTCTTTCACGTGAATTTTGGTGTCCTTCCAAATGCCTACCGGTCGCTGAACGAACCCAAAAAAAGCGAAAGGCCCAATTTTTGCAAACGTCATTAGCGAATGCTCGCTCCCAACGATGTCCATTTCAATTCCGCCCAACAAATACCTGTTGATAAAGTTTGGGAGGTTGTTTGGCGGCTGCCCAGTCAGCGGTGTGAACACAAGCAAGTGCTGCTCGAACTTCCCCGGGTGGGCTCGACTTTTCATTAAGAAATCCCGCCAAGCGGTGTCTGCTTCGATAACCAGCATTTTCTGCTCATCGGTATAGTTTGCTTTGTCATTACGGCCAAAACAGTATTTCAGGACCCGCCATGACAAAGAAACCGTAAACCGAAGCAACCAGTCGCGGTACGCTACCCTTTCGCTACCGCATACCATCGGGTGGAAAAGCTGTGATGCAAACGCATTCTCGTCTTTTGACAGTAACACTTCACAAGCCGAACACAACATTGGCATTTTGGCGCCGTCTTGAACACGCAAGTTTGGGTTTTGTGTTTGACGAATGTGTCCAGTTACAAAGCGATCTCGAAGCCAGCGAAATGCGAATGCTGGGATAATATGGCTATCTTGTAATTCTTCAGTTTGCAGACAGAGCGCGCATTTATCGATTGTGACAGCTTTTCCCAATCTACTCACCCCAAGGTCACAAAACTATCCATCACCCGCTTCCGTCCGGCTTGTTCAAACTCGATCTCCAGCTTGTTGCCCTCGATATCTTCGATCAGGCCGTAACCGAATTTTTGATGAAACACGCGCATGCCGATGGCGAGGTCGGTGCGGCCTTGTGCGCCTAAGCCGACCGCAGGCTTGCTCGCCTCTTGCACGCGGGAGGGCACCGGGTTGAAGCCGCCGCTGGTTGCGGCGCGTTGCCAGCCGGGGCCGCGGGCGCCGGCGCGGGTGGCGTTGGCGGCGGCGAGATGCGCGAAGGGGTCGGCGCGCTCGCTCCAGTTGGCGCGCCACAGCGATGCGCCGCCGGTCATTGTCTGCTCATTCTCGATATGCTCTGCGGGCAGTTCGTCGATGAAGCGGCTGGGGATGCTGCTGGTCCATTGGCCGTAAATCCGCCGGTTGGCAGCATGGGTGATGGTGCATTTTTCGCGGGCGCGGGTGATCGCGACATAGGCGAGGCGGCGTTCTTCCTCGACGCTGGCGAGGCCGCCTTCGTCCATCGCGCGTTGCGACGGGAAGACGCCATCTTCCCAACCGGCGCAAAAGACATGGTTGAATTCCAGCCCCTTGGCGGCGTGGATGGTCATGATGGTGACGGCTTCGTCCTGCGCGTTCGCGTCATTATCCATGACGAGGCTGACATGTTCGAGGAAATCGCCGAGTGTTTCATATTCTTCCATCGCGCGGACAAGTTCCTTGAGGTTTTCCAGCCGCCCCGATGCCTCGACACTGCGTTCGGCCTGCAGCATCGCGGTATAGCCGCTGTCCTCCAGCACCAGTTCGGTCAGCGCCGACGGGGGCAGGGTGGTGGCGCTGTCCCGCCAACGCGCGATGTCTATGACCAGATCGGATAAGGACTTGCGCGCCTTGCCGGTCAGCTCATCGGTGCCGATGATACGCGCGGCAGCGACGCTTAAGGGTGCGCGTTCGGCGCGGGCGACGCGGTGGATTTTCTCGACCGCCTTGTCGCCAATTCCCCGCTTGGGCGTGTTGACGATGCGTTCAAAGGCAAGGTCGTCGGCGGGCTGGTTGATGACGCGCAGATAGGCGATGGCATCGCGGATTTCGGCGCGTTCGTAAAAGCGGAAGCCGCCGATAATCTTGTAGTTGAGGCCGATCTGGATGAAACGGTCTTCAAATTCGCGCGTCTGGAACTGCGCGCGGACGAGGATCGCGATGGCGTTCAACGAGACCTTCTTATATTGCAACGCCTCTATCTCGTCGCCGATGCGGCGGGCCTCTTCGGGTCCATCCCATACGCCAAGGATGCGCACTTTTTCACCGCTATCAAGATCGGTCCACAATGTCTTGCCCAACCGGCCGGAGTTTGCCGCGATCAGGCCCGAGGCGGCGGCGAGGATATGCGGAGTGGAGCGGTAATTCTGTTCGAGCCGGATGATCTTGGCGCCCGGAAAATCCTTTTCAAAGCGCAGGATATTGGCGACTTCCGCCCCGCGCCAGCTGTAGATCGACTGGTCGTCATCGCCGACACAGGCGATGTTCTTGCGCTTTTGCGCGAGCAGCCGGAGCCAGAGATATTGGACGGCGTTGGTATCCTGATATTCGTCGACGAGGATATATTTGAACTTGTCCTGATACTCCGCGAGCACGTCGCGGTGGTTTTTGAGTAGCGTCAGATTGTGCAGCAACAAGTCGCCAAAATCGCAGGCGTTAAGCTCGCGCAGGCGGGCCTGATAGACGCTGTACATCGCCTGACCCTTGCCATCAGCGTAGAGCGCGCTTTCGCCCGCATCTAGGTCGGTTGGGGTCAGCCCCTTATTTTTCCACTTGTCGATCAGCCCGGCGAGGCTGCGCGCGGGCCAGCGTTTTTCGTCAAGATTGGCGGCCTCGATCAATTGCTTGAGCAGGCGCAACTGGTCATCGGTGTCGATGATGGTGAAGTTGCTTTTGAGGCCAAGCAGTTCTGCATGCCGCCGCAACATTTTCGCACCGATCGAGTGGAATGTGCCGAGCCAGGGCATCCCCTCCACCGCATCTCCGATCATCCGGCCCATCCGCTCCTTCATCTCGCGCGCGGCCTTGTTGGTAAAGGTGACGGCAAGGATTTCGGAGGGCCAGGCCAGCCGCTCGGCAATGATATGCGCGAGGCGTGCGGTGAGGGCGGCGGTCTTGCCTGTGCCAGCACCTGCCAGCACCAGCACTGGCCCTTCAGTGGTCAGCACAGCCTCGCGCTGCGGCGGGTTCAGGCCTTCGAGCCAGGGATATTGAGGAACGGGCGGGTTATGAGTCACGCGCGAACGATTAGGGAACACTTCTGACCTGCGCAAGGCCGGAAGCGCTTGACCGGTGCGCGCAACAATCGGCATAGAGCAGGCAACAGATTGGAGAACGAATTCATGAACATCGCGCGCAGGTCGCTGATGGCTGGAGCATTGGCCTTGCCGTTGTTAGCCAGCAAAGGATTGGCCAACGCAGGCGCGTCGCCGGTTACTTCCCGAATATTGGTCACGCGGAACCGCGTCTGGACGATGGTTGCTGCAGGGAACAACAAGCCGGTTCCGTTTATAATCGACACAGGCGCCATATTCAGCATGATGTCTAATGAGTTAGCCAAAAGCTGGGGTCTGAAGGCAAAAGGCACGACAACCATTTGGGGGATAGGCGGCGCTGAAAAGCAAATGGTCTATTCGCTCGACAATGTGTTGATTGGAGAGCGCTTTTCAATGTCGCGGCTTGATATAGCGGGATCACGCTCGCTTGATCGGTCAGAGTTTCCGGGGCTGCTTGCAGCAGGGTTTATCTCGACTTTGAATTCCGAACTCGATTTCGCCGGCGGCGAATGGCGGGTTTTTCCCGGAGCGCCCAATATCCGCAAAGGCTATGTAAAAATACCCAACGGATTTGTTCCGACGCGCGATACCCAGATGCTGGCCATTGAGGGCCAGATGGACAAATTCAAAGGCGACTTCCTGTTCGATACCGGAGCGCCGGGAACAATCCTGCTTGATGGCAATGCATCACGGGCGATGAAATTGTATAAAAGCGATCAACCCTATGCTCCACACATAGCCAGGGGGCTCGGCAGTGTTTCGGTACCCGTCCGGATTTATCGAATGCCATCGATAAAGCTGCACAATTTCGAATTTCAAAATATGCTGATACGGGCGATGCATCCGGACGCCACAAAAGGACAATTCGCAAGATTCCATGGACTTGTCGGGCTTGCCATTTTGCGGACTTTCCACATTTTGACCGATGCCGCTAACAAGGAGTTGTACATTGCGCGTAACGGTCTGCCGGTTTCAGATGACGACTATCCCAAATCCGGACTCTGGCTCGACCGAAAAGGTGACGAAATTGTTGTTGCCGAAGTCGGCACCGGAAGTCCCGCTGCCGAAATCGGCTTGCAAATTGGTGACCGGATTGTTGGTGAAAGTTGGCAGGGCATTTTGGACAAGATTACCGCAAAGGCGGGCAGTACAGTATCCTTTGATTATGAAAGGTCGGGTATCCGCAAAAAGGCGGAATTCAATCTGAAGCCATTTCTGTGATCGTGCATACTGCATCACACAAGCGCATTTTGGGCGCGGCGATGGCGGGGACGGCGGTCGAATTTTACGACTTCTATATTTTCGCGACCGCAGCGTCGCTGGTGTTCGGGCCGTTGTTCTTCCCGACCTCAAGCCCCGAGGCGCAGTTGCTTCAAAGCTGGCTGACCTTTGCCTTGGCTTTCATAGCAAGGCCGGTGGGGGCGCTAGTTTTCGGCCATTATGGTGACCGCATCGGGCGCAAGGCGACTTTGGTCTGGTCGTTGATGATTATGGGGGTTTCGACCTTTTGCATCGCTTTGCTGCCGACCTATGCGGTGGCTGGGTGGATTGCCCCGCTGCTGCTGTGCGTGCTGCGTTTCGGGCAAGGCTTTGGACTTGGTGGCGAATGGGGTGGGGCGGCATTGCTCGCGGTGGAGAATGCGCCGGAGGGCAAGAAAGCTCGCTATGGCATGTTCCCGCAACTCGGCGCACCGGTTGGTTTCATCCTGTCAAACGGGCTTTTCCTGATATTGGGGCTGCTTCTCACCGACGCCGATTTCCGCGAGTGGGGTTGGCGGATACCCTTTTTGCTAAGCGCCTTGCTGGTCGGCATCGGTCTATGGGTGCGCCTGAAGCTGACCGAGACCCCGGCTTTTGCTGCGGCGCTGGAGGAGGCTCCGCCGCCCAAGGTTCCTGTGGCCGAGGTGGTGCGGACGCATCCGTTGCAGCTCTTCGGCGGTACCTTTGCGGCCATTGCCTGCTTTGCGATCTTCTACCTCTCGACCGCTTTCGCGCTGGGTTATGGCACCACCAAATTGGGGTTGGCGCGCGAGGATTTTCTGGGCGTGCAGTTGGTCGCCATCCTGTTCATGGCCGCCGGGATTATCGTCTCGGGCTATTGGTCCGACCGGACGCGCCCTGCCTTTGTGCTCGGCGTGGGCTGTGCTGCGATGTTTGCGGCTAGCTTCACGACAGCGTCCTGGCTGGGAAGCGGGGACCTGTTCCTGACAGGCGTTTATCTGTCGCTGCTGCTGTTTGTGATGGGGCTGGTTTACGGCCCGCTTGGCGCCTGGCTGCCGGGACTGTTCCCCGCGCGGGTTCGCTATACGGGTGCGTCGATCTGCTTCAACGCGGCGGGAATATTGGGCGGGGCGCTGGCTCCGAATATCGCGCTGAAGCTCTCCGAGCGCGGCCTCGAATATGTCGGCTATTATCTGGCGGCGATTGCGGTGCTCAGCCTGTTCGGCCTGCTACTTCTGAAATCGCGTGACGAGGCGGCCGTCTAATATCGCCAGCCCGACGGCAATCAGCCCGGCGCCGGCAATCTGCCCGCCCGTCAGGCTTTCGCCGAGAAAGGCAATGCCGAGGATAACCGCAAGGATCGGCATCAAGAACGCCACCAGCTGCGCATTCGATGCGCCGGAACGGTCGATCAGCCGGAAGTATAGAGTGTAAGCCAGCGCGGTCGAGAGCAGCGCGAGCGTGATGCCCGCCAGAGTTGAATCCAGGCGCGGCGTCGGCATCGCCCAAGGCTGGTCCATCACGGCGACAATCGGCACCATCATCAGGGCCGCGACCAGCGTCTGCCCGGTCGCAACTGCCATTGGCGTCAGTTCGGACTGCGAAAGGCGGCGGCCATAAATGGCGGCGAAGCTGTAGAAGATGGTTGAGACAATGCAGGCGATCTGCGCGAGCAGATTGTTCGATAGCCCCTTCATCGCTTCGGGCCCGACCATGACGACGATGCCCGCCATGCCGACCAGAACGCCAATGATGCGCGCCGGATTCGCTTTTTCATCGCTGGTCAGGAAATGCGCGGTGATTACGCCCCAAAGCGGGGTCGTGGCGTTCAAGATGGAGGCATAGCCGCTGTCGAGATATTGTTGCCCCCAGAAGAAGAGGATGAAAGGCAAAGCGCAATTGAGTGCCCCGACTATCGCCAACAACCCCCAGATGCGTGGCTCGGTCGGCAGGCGTTCGCCCATCAACCGCATCGCGATCCACATGGGCGGGACGGCCAGTGCTAGACGCATAAAGACCAAAGTAATCGGGGGATAGCTGCGCAGTCCAACCTCGATCAGAAAGAAAGCGCCACCCCACAGGATCGAGAGGATGCCGATCAGCAGCCAGCCGGTACCATCAAGCTTGGGGCTTTGTGTCATTCAGCCGCGCCTTCGGGGCGCAGCAAGGTGATCCGCGCCTTGCCAATGTCGCGGATGGTGTCGATTTCGAAGCCTTTGACCTCGGTGTCTTCGCGATTGCCGGTTTCGATGCTGACCAGCGCACCGGAGGCGACCCAGCCTAGGCGCGACAGCTTGTCGAGAGCGACAGCGCCCGCGCCTGTTCCATAGGGTGGATCCATCAGGACAAGGTCATAGGCCTTTCGCGCAGGGCCGAGCATCAACGCTGACCCACGCTTGATTTCGCTTTGCGGGCCAGCGCCCAGTTTGGCGATATTGGTTTCGAGCGCATCCAGCGCGGCACGATCCTGTTCGACGAAAACACAGTGTGCCGCCCCACGCGAAAGCGCTTCCAGCCCCAGCGCTCCCGAACCTGAAAACAGATCGAGAACCTGCAGTCCTTCAAACGATCCCAGCCGGCTCGCCAGCATCGAGAAAAGTGTTTCACGCGTGCGATCTGCGGTTGGTCGCGTAGTATCACCCTTGGGGGCGATTAGCGGGCGCGAACGCCATGTGCCGGAAATAATCCTCATGCTTTCAGCGTATTCCTGAATTCGATCAAATCGACCCGACGAACCTCATGCACGGCGCCGACGGGAAGGTCTGCGAGAAGGAAAGGGCCATAACGCGTGCGGATAAGGCGGCTGACCTCCAGCCCGAAATGTTCAAGCACGCGGCGGACTTCGCGGTTCTTGCCCTCGGTCAGCGTCATTTCCAGCCAACCATTACGTCCGGTCCGCCGTTCGAGATTGGCGTCGATCTTGCCATAACGCACACCTTCAATCTCGATGCCGTGGATCAGTTCTTCAAGCTGCGCCTGACTGATGTCGCCGAAAGCGCGGGCGCGATAAGTGCGTTCAACGCCGGTCGAAGGCAATTCCATCTGCCGCTTGAACTCGCCATCGTTGGTGAGCAGCAGTAGCCCTTCTGTGTTCAAATCGAGCCGTCCGATTGGCATCAGCCTGGGCAGATCAGCAGGCAGGATGTCGTAGATCGTCTTGCGCCCGGAAAAATCGCGTTCGGCGGTCAGGCAATTGGCGGGTTTGTGAAACAGATAGAGCTTGGTTGGCTCGGGCTGTTTCACCGGTTTGCCATCGACCGCGACACCATTCAACGATTTGAGCAAGGTGGCCGGAGTCTCCACCTTCTCGCCATTCAATGTGATCCGGCCATCGGCGATCATCCGTTCAATCTCTCGCCGCGATGCCACGCCGGCTCGGGCGAGCAGCTTGGCGATACGTTCCTCGCCATCTTTCCGTTCGAGCGCACCTTTGGAAGGTCCCGCGTCGGGCCGCGGTTTGCGCACAGGCTTCGTGTCCCAGCGAAGCTTGGGTGGCTTTGCGGCGCGGGCGGGCGATTTACCTGAGGCAGGGCCTTTGGAAGGCGGGCGTTTGGAAGGAGGTTGAGCCATGCGCGCGCCATGCCCGACTTGGTTGCAAAAGTCACGTCGCTGTTAATGCACACGGGTTAAAGACATTGGCGGTTCAGGAATTTGCCGTTAGGTCATGGTACCAAGAATATCGGGAGGTCGCATGTCGGTTGATTTAATCCGCTTTATCATTTTTGCGGCAGTTATTGGCGGGGTCATCATTGCCGCGCTGACGATCAAATCGTTCCGGCCCTATCTTCGTAAAGCGCCGTTGGTCGCATTCCTGTTAGGCATTTCGAGCGGTTTCCCGTTCACGCTTTTGGTCGCGACCATGACATTCTGGTTGGCGAAAGTCGGTATTGACACAGCGACCATCGGCTTTGCGGTTGCGCTGACATTGCCCTACACCCTAAAATTCCTATGGGCGCCCTTGGTCGACAAAACTCCATTGCCCATCCTGACCAAGATGTTTGGTCAGCGCAGGGCGTGGCTGTTTTTTGTCCAGACCTTCCTCTTTTTCGCCATCTGGCAATTGGGTGCCAGCAATCCGCAGCCTGGCAGTTTGGGGATTTTTGCCTTCTGGGCGTTTGTTGTCGCCTTTCTGTCTGCAACGCAAGACATTGTTATCGACGCCTATCGTATCGAAATTCTTGATGAGGAAGAGTTTGCGCACGGAACCGCCACCAACCAGTTTGGCTATCGGACGGGAAATCTGATCGCCGGGGCAGGAACCATTTATTTTGCATCTGCCGAAGGTCTGGGCCTGGGTTGGGCGACGGCTTATGGTTTGACGGCATTTTGCATCATTCCGGCGATCATTGGCGCATTTATTATCGGACCGGGAAAGTTCGTCGATCGCTATGCCGAGGCGGCCGGGATGACCGCTGGACAATGGCTCAAGGAAACAGTGGTCAATCCGTTCCGCGAATTCATGTCGCGCCACGGGGCATTCCTGATCCTTGGCTTTGTACTGGTTTACAAGGTGGGCGACGCGATGGGGCAGGCGATGCTTGGTCCGATGATCGTTGATGTCGGGTTTTCGGATACTGACTACATCACGGCCAACAAATTTTGGGGCTATGGCGCGCTGATCGTTGGTTCGGCTTTGGGCGCGCCATTCATACTCTGGTTGGGCATGGGACGGGCGCTTCTCATATCGGGTCTGATGATGATGTTCTCGAACGTCATGTTCATGATTCTCGCCGCTACCGGTAACAATTACTGGATGATGGTCGCAGCGATCTGCACCGAAAATATCACAAGCGGTATCGGGCTAACGGTTTTCACTACCTATCTATCCGGCCTGTCGAGCATTGCTTATACCGCGACACAGTTTGCGCTGCTCTCCTCCTTTGCCGGTGTCGGGCGCACTTTTATGGCAGGTCCCGCGGGCATTATCGCCGATAAGGTGGGTTGGGTCGGTTTCTGGGGGTTCACCGTGGTTGCGGCCATTCCTGGCATGATCCTGCTGTGGGTGCTGTGGAGCAAAGGCTATGTCGTCCAGAATATGCGGCAGACAGACGGCGTCGATGAAAAGGTGCTGAAGGAACCTGTGGGAGCCTTGCGCATCACTGGTTTCCTGCTTGTTGTAATCGGGCTCGTTGGTCTGCTGTTATCGCAGCCGCTGGAACTGGCTAACAACATCACCGCTATTTTTGCAGCTGTGCTGGCGGCAGGTGGTTTACTGGCCTGGAAGGGCAAGGCTGCAACGGCAGCTTAGTCAGGCACTTCGTCATTCAGACGCAGAACCTCGCCCGCGAGGTACAGCGAGCCGCAGACCAGAACGCGTTGGGCCTTGTTCGTTTTGGCAGTTCGTTCCAATGCGGCGGTAATCGAAGATGACGGCTGGGCGTCAACGATGCCGAGAAACTCGTGCGCCCACCGGCATAGGTCTTTGGGATCATGATGCTCATGCCCTGGAATGGGTACAGCCTGAAAGCCCGCAATTTTGTCTGCAAAGGGTGTCAAAAAGCCCAAAGCATCCTTGTTCTTCAAAAGCCCGCAAATGACATGAACCTTGTCTGGACCTGCCAGTGTCTTCGCCAAGGCGATCCCCGCATCCGGATTGTGTCCACCATCGAGCCACAATTCGCTGCCATCTGGCAGCATATCGACCAAGGGGCCGACCGAGAGGCGCTGCATCCGCGCAGGCCATCGGGTGGTTTCCAAGGCCTTGGCAATCGCATCACGCGGAATCGAAATCCGCGACTGGTGCTTCAGCATTGCAACAGCAAGTGCTGCATTGTCGACCTGATGCCTTCCAGCCATGGTCGGCAGAGGCAAACAGAGATGTTCCTGACCATCATGGTAATGAAGCATGCCATCCCGCACCTCGGCGTCCCAATCGCGCCCGCGCAGCGTGGGGATCGCGCCTTTGCGGTTGGTTTGCTCGATGATCGTTCGCTGCATGGATTCCGGATAGGCCTGTGTCACCAGAGGCACGCCTGCTTTGGCGATGCCCGATTTTTCAAAGGCGATACGGTCGAGCGGAGCCATGTCTTCTGGCACGCCATCTTCGGGAGCCAGCAGGAACCCTTCATGGTCCAAACCGAGCGAGGCGATGCCGCACGCCGCTGGTTTCTTGATCACATTGGTCGCGTCGAGCCGCCCTCCCAGGCCAACTTCGATGACACAGGCGTCGGCGGGGATGCGGGAGAAGGCCATGAAAGCCACGGCGGTGGTGACTTCAAAAAAGCTCGCCTGCAACCCTTCGGCATGGTCGAGTACTTCGGACAGCAACTCGGCTAGCGCCTCATCTTCGATCAGCTTGCCTGCAACCCTGATCCGTTCGTTGAAGCGCACAAGATGCGGACTGGAATAGACATGGCATTTGAGGCCTGCCGCCTCGATCGCGCCGCGCAGAAAGGCGCAGGTCGAACCTTTGCCGTTGGTCCCTGCGACATGAAACACCGGAGGCAGCCGGTCCTGTGGATTGCCCAGCCTCTCACACAGCGCAGCAATCCGCTCCAGCCCTAGCGTATCGCGGCCGGGCGAAAGCGCCGCCAACCGGTCAAGCTGCGCCTGCACGGCAGGGTGATCGGACTTTGCGTGGTCGGCCATCTTTGACTAGTCCATTCTCATGCTGTGTCATTCCCGCGAAAGCGGGAATCCATGGTCTAAGCGATCGGTTTAAATCGAACCAGAGGTCACACTATTCCGGGTTTGCTTTTTCGATAAGCTCCAGCTTCCATGCCCTGTTCCATTTCTTCAGCTGCTTTTCACGCTGGATGGCATCGCGAACATCTTCATAAGGCTCCATATAGATCAGCCGCGTTACTCGGTTACGTTTTGAGAAACGCTGCACCAGCTGTTCGCGGTGCTCAAAAGTGCGTCGGCTGATGTCATTGGTGATACCAATATATGTGGTCCCTCTGGTCTGGCTGGCCAGAATGTAGACGTAGTACAATCTTGAAAGCTCAGGCCATGGATTCCCGCTTTCGCGGGAATGACAATGACTGCGGATCGAAGCGCCTAAAGCTCAAGCCGCCTTCTTACCGGCGGTCAGATAATCGACCAAACGCGCCAGCGTGGTTTTCAACTCATGTCGGTGCGTCACCATATCTACCATGCCATGGTCGAGCAGATATTCGGCGCGTTGGAAGCCTTCGGGCAATTTTTCGCGGATCGTCTGTTCGATCACGCGCTGTCCGGCAAAGCCGATAAGCGCACCGGGCTCCGCAATCTGGATATCGCCGAGCATCGCATAGCTCGCTGTAACACCGCCCGTGGTGGGGTCCGTCAGCACGACGATATATGGCAGGCCGGCCTCGCGCAGCATCTGGATCGCGACCGTTGTGCGCGGCATCTGCATCAGGCTGAGAATACCTTCCTGCATGCGTGCGCCGCCAGCGGCGGTAAAGATCACATAGGGGCATTTGGCCTTCAGCGCTTCCTGTGCTGCAGCGATAAAGGCTTCGCCCACCGCCATGCCCATCGATCCGCCCATGAAGGCGAAATCCTGAACGCTGACGACGGCGGCATGGCCATCGATTGTGCCGCGCGCGCTGACCATCGCGTCTTGCTCACCAGTGGCGGCGCGGGCGGCCTTGATCCGGTCGGGATATTTCTTGCTGTCCTTGAACTTCAGCGGGTCTTCAACGACGCGTGGCATGGGCAGCACGGTGAAGCTGTCGGCATCAAAAATCGCGGCAAAGCGTTCCGCCGGACCTATGCGTCCATGGAAATCGCATTTCGGGCAGACCGACTGGTTTTCCTCATATTCCTTGAGGAAGATCATCGTGTTGCAGCCCTTGCACTTGTGCCACAATGTTTCCGCCGTCTCGCGCTTGGCGATGAAGGGGATGGCGTTGCGGACGCGGGTGACCCAGTTCATTGTTTTCAACCTACCCTTGAAATTTCACCGTAGCCCTGAGCCTGTCGAAGGGCGCCTTTGGGCAAGGCGCTATGCTGAAAAGCGTGCTTCGACAGGCTCAGCACTACGGTTTTGTAATTAGCTACGCGCGGAATTGATAGCCGCTTTCAACGAAGCCACATAATCGCGCACCGGGCCAGCGGCATCGCGGCCATGTTGTGCGATGATTTCGACAATGGCCGAGCCAACAACGACCCCATCCGCCACCTTGGCAATCGCGGCGGCCTGTTCGGGGGTACGCACACCGAAGCCCACAGCGACGGGAATGTCGGTTGCGGCCTTGAGGCGTGCGACGGCATCCTCGATGCTCGCTTGCGCGGCCTGTTGCAGACCGGTGATGCCCGCAACCGAGACATAATAAAGAAAGCCGCTGGAGCCATTGAGCACGGCGGGCAGGCGCGCGGCATCGGTAGTGGGAGTGGCGAGGCGGATCAGGTCAACACCTGCGCTGCGCAGGGCAGGGCCAAGCTCGGCATCCTCCTCGGGCGGAATGTCGACGCAGATCACGCCATCGACACCTGCCTTGACGCATTCGGCGGCGAACCATTCGGGCCCGCGGATCGTCATCGGATTGGCATAACCCATCAGCACCAGCGGGACGTTCGGGTGTCGCGCGCGGAAGGCGGTAGCGATGGCAAAAATATCCGCCGTGGTGGTGCCGGCCCCCAGGCTGCGGATATTCGCCTTCTGGATCGCAGGGCCGTCGGCCATAGGATCGGTGAATGGCATGCCGAGTTCAATCACATCGGCGCCGCCCGCAACCAGCGCGTCGAGATTGGCGGCGGTATCGCCATCACCTGCGGTGATGAAGGTGACGAGGGCGGCGCGGCTAGCGGGGAAGGCGAAGGAGAGGCGGCTCATGTCATCGATTTTCTATGCGCGGTCAATGCAACCGAGAGCAAAACAGCAAAAGCAACAGTTTGCCAGGCAGGCTTTTGCCACACCCAACTAATAAGGCCGAATTCATGCGCAACATAACGGAGCAATAAAATTGCTGGCAGAACAATCACAAACATTTTCAACGCTTGCCGTGGCTGGAAAGTCACATCTTCTCTCCCAAAGCCTCGGCCACGGTGAAGATATCCTTGTCCCCACGCCCGCACAGATTGGCGAGGATGATCTGGTCGCGGTCCATCTTCGCCGCTTCGCGCGCCACCGCTGCAATTGCATGCGAAGGCTCCAGCGCGGGAATGATGCCTTCCGTGCGGCAGAGCAGCTGGAAGCCTTCCAGTGCCTCGGTGTCGGTCACGCTGTCGTAACGCACACGGCCGATTTCCTTGAGCCAGCTATGCTCCGGCCCGATGCCGGGATAGTCCAGACCAGCCGAAATCGAGTGCGCCTCGGCGATCTGGCCGTCCTCATCCTGCAGCAAATAGGTCTTGTTGCCGTGGAGGATGCCTGGGCGTCCGCCCGCAAGTGATGCGGCATGTTCCTTGTCGAGGCCATGCCCTGCCGCTTCGATGCCGAGCATTGCGACTTCGGCATCGTCGAGGAAGGGGTGGAACAGCCCGATCGCGTTTGATCCACCGCCAATCGCTGCGACCAAAAGGTCGGGCAGGCGACCGGTGCGTTCGAGCATCTGCGCGCGCGCTTCCTTGCCGATCACGCTTTGGAAATCGCGGACCAGTTCGGGATAGGGATGCGGGCCTGCGGCAGTGCCGATGATGTAGAAGGTGTCGTGCACATTCGCGACCCAGTCGCGCAGCGCCTCATTCATCGCGTCTTTCAGCGTATTCGCGCCTGACGTGACCGGAATGACTTCCGCGCCGAGCAGCTTCATGCGGAACACATTGGGCTGCTGCCGCTCGACATCCTTCGCGCCCATATAGATGACGCAGGGCAGGCCGAAGCGTGCGCAGACGGTGGCGGTGGCAACGCCATGCTGGCCCGCGCCGGTCTCGGCAATGATCCGCGTTTTGCCCATGCGGATAGCGAGCAGGATCTGGCCGATGCAATTGTTGATCTTGTGCGCGCCGGTATGGTTCAGCTCGTCGCGCTTGAACCAGACTTGCGCCCCTTTTCCGGCGGGCGCGCCTTTGCGCAATTCCTCGGTCAGCCGTTCGGCATAATATAGCGGGGAGGGGCGGCCGACATAATGTTTGAGCAGGTCGTCAAGCTGCGCGTGGAATTCCGGATCGGCCTGCGCCGCACGATATTCCCGCTCCAGATCGAGGATCAGCGGCATCAGCGTTTCGGCGACATAGCGGCCGCCAAACTGGCCAAAATGCCCGCGCTCGTCAGGCTGGTTCATGAAAGAGTTCAGGTTTGTATCAGGCTTTGTCATAATCGCGGACCGCTTGGCAGAAGGCCGCAATCTTGTCCACATCCTTGACGCCGGGAGCGCTTTCGACACCTGAAGAAACATCAACCAACGGCGCGCGCGTGATGCGAAGCGCCTCGGTGACATTGTCGGGCGCCAGCCCGCCAGCCAGCCCCCAGGGTGTGCGATGTTCGAAACGGCTCAAAAGCGACCAGTCGACGCGGGTGCCTGTCCCGCCGGGAAGCGCTTGCGCCGGGGCATCGAACAACAACCGGTCGGCAACGCCTGCGAAACGATCCGAATTCACAAGCGTCTGCCGGTCTTTCAGGCCGATCGCCTTCCAGATTTCAGCCTCGCTATGCTCGCGAACAAGCTTGAGCCATTCAGGCGTTTCGGTGCCATGAAATTGAACGACATCGGGGCGCACCATGTTCAGCGCCTTGTCGGTCAGTTCCGGATCGGCGTTCACCAAGAGCAGCACGACTTTGAGGCTCGGCGGCGTGCGCATCCGAAGGGCGGCAGCGAGTTCAAGGCTCACATGGCGCTGGCTTTTTTCAAAATGCACAAGGCCGATATGTGTTGCGCCAGCCTCAGCCGCAGCATCAATGGCAGCTTCATTCGAAAGGCCGCAGATTTTGATTTGGGTTTGCATGAAAGCCGCCTAGCGCAACTTATTATGCACGTCATGCTGAACTTGCTTCAGGGTGTCGCACTTCGTCTTCGTACTCCTCCCAAAAATCCAGCAATCGCAATGGCTAACCAAGCCAATAGTAAGGGCAGAAGAAGCCAGAAGGCTAAGCCAAAGCGGTTAGTGTCTTCAACGAGAAGACCAGTTTGGCCAATTGCTCCCCATCCAATAAATGCGACTGAAGGAACGAGAAATAGAAACACAGTCAATGATTTACGCAAAGAGCTCGATTGCAAAATGCCGACGGCGAATCCTGCAAACCATGCCGACAGAAACAGCAATACTAAGTATAACCAAAGCATATAGCTAAAGCGTCCCCACAAGCGCCCGCGCTGCTGCATCGGGATCCTCCGCCTTGGTGATCGGGCGACCTATCACCAACACGCTGGCACCATCGTCTCGCGCTTGGCGCGGCGTGACGATGCGTTTCTGGTCGGCGGTGCTGGCGCCGGCAGGGCGTAGTCCGGGAACGACGAAAAATCCGTCTTTCCACGCCTTGCGCGCCGATTTCACCTCATGACCCGAGCAGACAATGCCGTCGAGCCCCGCCTCTTGCGCCAATGCGGCGAGGCGTTCGACCTGCGTGTGTGGATCGTCAGGCACACCAACGCGATTGAGATCGTGATCGTCTAAGCTGGTGAGCACCGTCACCCCCACCACCTTGGTGTGCGAACCGGCGGCGGCCTTGGCATCCTCCATCATTGCGCGTCCGCCACTGGCGTGGATAGTAACGATCGCGGGTTCGAGCGTATTGATCGCCTGCATCGCCTTGGCCACGGTGTTGGGAATGTCGTGCAGTTTCAAATCAAGGAAGATGGGAAGGCCCAGTTTCTGCACTTCATGCACGCCATGATGCCCATTAGCGCAAAAGAATTCGAGGCCGAGTTTCACCCCTCCAACATGCGCCTTCACTTTACGCACAAGATCGAGCGCATCATCGAGCAGCGGCGTGTCGATTGCGACATAGACAGGGTTGCTCATGCTGATGTTCCCTGTGTCGCACTGGTGGGCGTGAAATTGGCCGCCATGGTCTTCGCGCCGCTCTCCAGCGTCGCGATGCGGCGCGTCAGCCGGTATTGGATCGCGCGGTGCCAAATCCATAGCGGCACGAAGCCCAGCAGGAAGCTGGCGCCGATGACCGCAGGCAATTTGCTGTCGAGCCACAGGCCGTTCCACAACTTCATCGATACTGGGTGCCAGTTGTTCACTGCAAACACCGCAAAGCCTACGAGGAAGATCACCCAGAACAGGGTTTTCAGGAACGACATTCGCGGCTTCTCCTTTGTCTGTTTATGTGCAGCTTAAGGGAAGGGAGCCAAGGTTTCCAGCCCCCTTGAAGCATTTTCGGTTCAGCCAAAAACCCGCGCGAAAATCGTATCGACATGCTTCAGGTGATAGCCAAGGTCGAATTTCTCTTCGATTTCCTGTGGGCTGAGCGCCTTGGTCACATCAGGATCGGCCTTGAGCAGTTCGAGCAGTGACAATTGGCCGTCCGATTCCCACACCTTCATCGCGTTGCGCTGCACCAGCAGATAGCTGTCTTCGCGGCTAACGCCAGCCTGTGTGAGCGCGAGCAACACGCGCTGTGAATGAACCAGACCGCCCATCTTGTCCAAATTCTTCTGCATCCGCTCCGGATAGACCAGCAGCTTGTCGACCACACCGGTCAGGCGACCGAGCGCGAAGTCGAGCGTGATCGTCGCATCGGGTCCGATATAGCGTTCGACCGAGCTATGGCTGATATCGCGTTCATGCCACAAGGCGACATTCTCCATCGCGGGAATGGCATAGCTGCGCACCATGCGGGCAAGGCCGGTGAGGTTTTCGGTCAGAACCGGGTTGCGCTTGTGCGGCATCGCCGACGAACCCTTTTGGCCCGGAGAGAAATATTCTTCCGCCTCCAGCACTTCGGTGCGCTGCAGGTGCCGGATTTCGACTGCGAGCCGTTCGACCGACGACGCAATGACTCCCAGTGTCGCAAAGAACATCGCGTGGCGATCGCGCGGGATAACCTGTGTCGAAACGGGTTCGACCGACAGGCCCAGCTTTGCTGCGACATGTTCTTCAACGCGCGGGTCGATATTGGCGAAGGTGCCGACCGCGCCCGAAATGGCGCAGGTTGCGACATCCTTGCGCGCAGCGATCAGGCGCTCCTTGCAGCGCGAAAATTCGGCATAGGCCTCTGCCATTTTGAGGCCAAAGGTAACGGGTTCAGCATGGATGCCATGGCTGCGGCCGATGCAGGGCGTCATTTTATGTTCAAAGGCTCGTCGTTTGATGGCTTCGAGGAGCGCGTCGAGATCAGCTAGCAATAGGTCTGATGCGCGCGCCAGCTGCACCGCGAGGCAGGTGTCGAGCACGTCGCTCGATGTCATACCCTGGTGCATGAAGCGCGCTTCGTCGCCGACTTGCTCGGCCACCCAAGTGAGAAAAGCGATAACATCATGCTTGGTGACGGCTTCGATGGCGTCAATCGCGGCAACGTCGATCGACGGATTGGTCGCCCACCATTTCCAGAGTGCGTCAGCGGCTGACTTGGGCACCACGCCGAGATCAGCCAGCGCTTCGGTCGCATGCGCCTCAATCTCGAACCAGATTTTGAAACGGTTTTCGGGCTCCCAAATGGCAACCATATCTGGGCGGGCGTAGCGGGGGACCATGTGCAGGCTTTCTGATGGACGTTTGTGGAGTCGCCCGCGCCGTTAGCAGGCGCGCGGCACAGCGTCAAAAGCGCAACGAAAAAGGGCGGCGCAATCGCACCGCCCTTTCCGTCAATTTGTAAATTCGATTTAGAACTCGTAAGAAACGCGACCATAGAGGAAGCGGCCGCTGAAGCCGAAGGGCGACTGTGAGCTGTACGGCAGGAACGAGTTGTTCAGGCCATAATTCACCCCGTCGACCGTGCCAAAGGGCAGGCGATCCGGATAGACGTCGAACAAATTGTTCGCACCAATGGCGAGCGACAGCTTTTCCATCGGCTTTACGCGCAGTTCAAGGTCGGTGACCCATTTGGGCGACAGGAAGATGTCCCCCGGAACATCGCCTGGCGCCAGCGCGATATTGTTGTTGTTCGCGGCCGTGGAGAAGCTGCTTGGCAGGAACACTTCGCCATAGCGGTTGGTGCGCAGCGTCAGTCCGAACATGTCATAATCCCAATCGATGCTGAAGTTCAGCTTGTTCTTGGGTTGGCCGTCGGTCAGGCGATAGCTTTCCTGACGTGCGAACAGACGCTGGGCGGTGAAGCCTGAGAATGTCCGGCGATCCGTGATTTTGGTGTTGTTTAGGTTGTAACCCGCACTCAAGCGGACCGTGCCCATTCCGAAATCAGGGACGCGGTAGCTTGCGACAATGTCGAGACCTTCGGTCTTGGTGTCGATGCCATTAATGAAGAAGCGGGCTGACGAAACGCCGGTGATTCCTGCGGCTGTCAATTGGCTAACAACATCAGCGCCCTGAAGGTTTTCGGTCAGGGTAATGCGATCTTCAATCTTGATATTATAATAGTCGACCGTCAGATTCAGACCATCGAGCATCGTGAAGGTGAAACCACCACCGATATTGACCGACTTTTCCGGTTTGAGCGGTTCTGCACCGAGGGCAATCGCAACGGGCGAAGATACGGGAAAGGTCCCAATTTCAATCAGGGTGCCGCCGACATTGTTGGTCGATGTCGTTGCAAAGGATTGTTGCGCAAGGCTTGGTGCGCGGAAGCCGGTCGAAATCGAACCGCGGAAGGCCAGGCCGTCAATGGGTTCAAAGCGTGCAGCGGCCTTGCCATTCACGGTGCTGCCAAAGTCGCTATAATGTTCATAGCGGCCTGCAAGCTGCAATGTGAAGCTCGAGCTCAGATCAGCATCCAGTTCGACATAGCCGGCATAGCTATCGCGCGATTCATCGGTCGCATTGCTCGGGCGGAAGCCCGGGAACACCTGTGAACCACCAGCTGCGCCGAACGGCGGTGCCGAGAAGGGGCCATTGACATAGCTCTGTAATTCGCCCGCGACGATTTTGTAATTTTCGTCGCGATATTCGCCACCAAAGGCCAGCGACACGCTGTCACCGATGCCCAGATCAAGGTCACGACGCATGTCGAGATTGACCGTCGTCTGGCCAGCGCGCATTCCGCCCGCGTTAAAGCGACGGGCGCTGTCGGTGCCGCCGAGCGAGGTGTTAACGCTGTTTTCGACCTTATAGTTCAAAAGGTTGGAGCCATAGACAACCGACAGGTCATAGTCCCACGATCCGAGCGCGCCCCGCAAGCCGGCGGCGGCGGAGATATCGACGATTTCGCTGATAATGAGAGGCAGGAAGCCGTCGGCATAGATCGGGTTGAACGCGCCAGTGAAGCCAGCCCAGTTTTGGTTGCGAAGATCAAATGAACGGCGATAGAAGCCCGCGCCATTACCGTCGCGCACACCATAGCTACCGAAGGTGTAGAATTCGATATTATCCGACAGATCGTAACCAGCGTTCAGGAAGAAATTCAGGTCCTTAGAAACACCGTCACCGTAGCGGTGCGCGTAACGATTGAAGGTTGCCTCGCGCGGATCGCCTGCTGCAAAATAGTTGCGGCGTATGTCGGGGCCAGAACGGTTGGTCGGGGAACGATCCTTATATTCAGCGGTGAAGTTCAGATAACCGCTGTCTCCAAGAGGGAGACCGAAGTTCGACGCGAAAGTATAAGTGTCCCCGTCGCGACGTTTCCGGTCTTGACCTGTATAAGTAATAACAGGGTTATCACCACCTGTGAGCGTATATACCGGTGGCGTTGCACTATTGAGCGCCAAGACCGGATTCGTCGTCGTCAAAGCAACCGATGCCACCTGGCCGACATCTTCCATTTCGGTGATGTACTTGCCATAGGTTGCTTGTGCGCGACCGCCGACACCCTTTTTTAGCTGGACGTTGATAACGCCCGCAATCGCGTCAGACCCATAAAGCGAGGCAGCGCCATCGCGCAGCACTTCGATGCGTTCGATGGCCAGCGGCGGGATGGTGTTCATGTCGACTGCCGTCGATCCACGTCCGACCGAACCGTTGAGGTTGATCAGCGACGACTGGTGGCGGCGCTTGCCGTTAACGAGCACGAGCACCTGATCCGGCGCGAGGCCGCGTAGCGTTGCAGGACGCAGCGAGTCCGTACCGTCGGTCAGCGACGGCTGCGGGAAGTTGAATGAGGGCACCAGCTGGTTGAGCAAGCGATTGGTTTCGGTCGAACCGCTGTTCACCAGATCGGCGGCGGAAAGCACGTCGACCGGAACAGGGCTGTCGGCCACCGTGCGATCGGTGCGACGTGTGCCTGTGACGATGATGGCTGGCTGGTCTGCAGTATCTTCGGCCTGCGCTTCATCTTGTGCATAGGCTGGTGCGGCGGTCGCAACCATCATGGCGGCGAGTGAGGCGGAGATTGCAAGGAGCGATCCGGAGTTCGATTTTTTCATTTTTTGTCCTTTGCCCTGTTCAAAAGAATTGGTGCATCCGATGCTGCCACTAATGCAAAGATATGGCCAGCGCGGGCGCAATTTCCGTTCATTTTCTGTCATTCCTGTGTCATTATTGCAACGCAGCATAATGCAGCTTTAGACGCAGATTTCTGTGGATTGATGCATTCCCCGCTTTGCGCTGACTCGCTGGCTCGCTATCGGGGCGGGAATGGCTGATACCACCGATACAGACTTGCCCGCCGAAGATCCGTTCGACCAGATCGTCAATGCGCCGTTCGATGCGGCGATTTCCGAACGCTATTTGATCTACGCGATGTCGACGATCACGGCGCGCTCGCTGCCCGATCTGCGCGACGGGTTGAAACCGGTGCATCGCCGCCTGCTCTGGGCAATGCGCCAGCTGAAGCTCGATCCTTCGAGCGGGTACAAGAAATGTGCGCGTGTGGTCGGCGATGTCATCGGTAAATATCACCCGCATGGCGACCAGTCGGTTTACGACGCGATGGTCCGCTTGGCCCAAACCTTCTCGCTCCGCTATCCGCTGGTCGACGGGCAGGGTAATTTCGGCAATATCGATGGTGATAACGCCGCTGCCTATCGCTATACCGAAGCCAGACTGACCAAGACCGCAATCGAGCTGATGCAAGGGCTCGATGAAAACGCGACCGACTTCAAACCAACCTATAATGGCGAGGATGAAGAGCCGGAGGTCATGCCCGGGCTGTTTCCCAATTTGCTCGCCAATGGCGCTAGCGGCATTGCGGTGGGCATGGCGACAAGCATCCCTTCGCACAATGCCGCAGAAGTCATTGATGCTGCGATGCTGCTGATTGACGAGCCGCGCGCGACGCATGAGCAGTTGATGCAGATCGTCCAGGGGCCCGACTTCGCAACTGGCGGTGTTCTGGTCGACAGCCGGGAAACAATCAGTGCGGCCTATGAAACCGGTCGCGGCGCGCTTCGCGTACGAGCCCGCTTCCATGCCGCCGAGGCCAAGGATGCGGCGGATCGCGAGGCCGGGATTGAACGCCTTTCGGGCGGCACATGGCAGTTGGTCATCACCGAAATTCCGTATCAGGTGCAAAAGGGCAAGTTGATCGAGCAGATCGCCCAGCTTATTGCCGACAAGAAGCTGCCGATCCTCGACGATGTGCGCGATGAATCCGATGCGGAAATCCGCATTGTGCTGGTGCCCAAGAGCCGCAATGTTGATCCCGAAGATTTGAAGAATGCGCTGTTCCGGCTAACCGATCTCGAAACGCGTTTTGGGCTCAACATGAACGTGCTCGATGCCAACCGCGTCCCCAAAGTGATGGGGCTGGGTGAAGTGTTGCGCGAATGGCTAACGCACCAAATCGAGGTGCTCGTACGCCGGTCGCAGCATCGGCTCGAGAAAATCGACGCGCGGCTGGAGTTGCTCGAAGGCTATATCATTGCCTATCTCAACCTCGACCGGATCATTGAGATCATCCGGACCGAGGATGAACCCAAGCCGGTGATGATGGCCGAGTTCCAGCTTACCGACAGGCAGGCCGAGGCGATCCTCAACATGCGTCTGCGCTCCTTGCGCAAGCTGGAGGAAATGGAGCTGCGCCGCGAGCGTGACGAACTGCATGCAGAGCGCGAGGAGCTGGTCAAGCTGATCGAAAGCCCGGCTCGGCAACGCACGCGGTTGAAGAAGGATCTGACGAAGCTGCGCATCGGCTATGCCGAGGACACCGACCTTGGCCGCAGGCGCACATCGCTGATCGAAGCGGCCCCCGCGCGCGAAATTTCACTCGAAGCCTTTGTCGAGCGCGAACCGGTGACGATCATCCTCTCGAAGCGTGGCTGGATCAAGGCGATGAAGGGCCATGCCGACCTTTCGGCCAAGGCGGATTACAAGTTCAAGGAAGGCGATGCGCTCTCGCAGGTCTTCCATGCCCAGACCACCGACAAGATCCTTGTCGCGACGGCCAATGGCCGTTTCTATACGATTGGCGCAGACAAGCTGCCCGGTGCGCGCGGCTTTGGTGAGCCACTGGGTACGATGATCGATATCGAGGCGGGGAACGATGTTCTTACGCTTTTGCCGGTCACCCCCGGTGGCCGGATGCTGCTCGCTGCGTCGACCGGCAAGGGCTTCGTCTGCAAGATGGAAGATGTTGTCGCCGAAACGCGAAAGGGCAGGGGCGTCGTAACACTGAAGCCTGGCGCAAGGTTGCAGGTTGTTCGCCTCGCTCCCGCTGAGACGTCGGATGAGGCTGTTGCCAAAGATCAATATGTCGCCGTGGTCGGTGAAAACCGGAAACTGGTGATTTTCCCGATGAACGAGATCCCCGAAATGGCGAAGGGGCAGGGCGTCACCCTGCAGCGCTATAAGGATGGCGGACTCTCAGATGCGATCTGTTTCAATCTGAGCGAAGGTTTGAGCTGGACGATGGGCGGCGACAGCGGGCGGACACGCACTGAGACTGACCTCACCCAATGGCGCGTGGCGCGTGGCGCTGCAGGACGACTTCCACCGCAAGGTTTTCCAAGGAACAATCGCTTCGACTAGGTTTGTTTACTACGCTGGTATAGCTTTTATTCTATACCCGCTGTGAAGCAAATTTTTACATCTTTCTCCTAGTTCAAAATCCATGAAGATGTGGGACAAAAATTCATTCGCCCACGGGTCGCCAGCATCTCTGACTTCAAGTCTTGTCCAGAGAACTGTTCCCGAAGGAGAGGAAGCGAGCCATGCATGGCTGAACTCGCTGCCCATTGCTGCGGCTATTTATCGTGTTGATATCAGCGGCGCGAAGCGGATCGCGACCAACGGTCAATTTGATTATCTCGCGCTCGGGCGAGCCCGCGATGCCGGATTTGATCCCTGCTACTTCAATGACTTGATCCTCGATATGGTCGACAATGGCCGACAAGAACATTTCGAACGCTGGCGTTCGCCAGACAATATCCGGCCGCTTGATGTCGAAATCAGCGTCTCGCGTTTTGGCAATGAAGTCCCCCATGTTCTGGTGTCGCTGGTTGACAGGACGGCCGAAGTCCAAGGCAATGTGAACCTGCGTCGCGAAATGATGAACGACAGTCTGACGGGCTTTGCGAATCGCATCGGTTTCGAAGAACGCATTGTCGATGCCGTCGATGAAATGCGGTCAGAAGGCAGTGACAAAAAATTTGCACTCGTCATGTTCGATCTCGCGCGGTTCAGCCGGATCAATGAATCGGTAGGCGTTCTGGCCGGCGATGAACTGATCATCACGGTCGCAAAGCGGTTGACGTCAAGGCTTCGGAGCAGCGAAATAATCGGCCGACTTGGTGGCAATGAATTCGCACTGTTTGCGCCGTTGGAAGATGTACGCGGCGCCGAGGCAATCGCATCGCGGGTCGTGAAAGTGTTTGATGACCCCTGCAAGTTGTCCAATCTGGAAATCCAGATTGATTGCGCGGTTGCTGCAGCCGTGGGGGATTTGGAAACAGACGATCCAATGGACGTGTTGCGCCATTCCCAAATCGCCCTCAAACGAGCGAAGCAATCGAAGAAGTTTGAACTTTTCTCGGCTGACAAGCTGGACCGGGCTCTCCACCGCTTCTCGCTTGAAACCGATCTGCGCCGTGCATTGGAGCGTGACGAGCTGGAGCTTCACTATCAACCGCTGATCGATCTGGAAAGCGGCCAATTGAATGGTTTTGAAGCATTGGCGCGCTGGAACCATCCGACACTCGGTATGGTTTCGCCGATGGATTTCATACCGGTTGCGGAGGAAAGCGGGCTGATCGTTCCACTTGGTCGTTGGGCGCTCGAAAAAGCAGCCAAGACGATCGCTCGATGGGAAGGCAGTATGGGAGACGACCTGCCCATAAAGGTGTCGGTCAACCTGTCTGCCGTCCAGTTACTGCGCGATGACGTGCCAAAAGCCGTAGAACATGCCATCCGCTCCGCGGGTATCGACGGTAACCGTCTGACGCTTGAACTGACGGAAAGTGCCTTTGTCGATGATCCGGATGGCGCACGCCGAGTTCTCGAAGCGTTGAAAGCGCTGAACACCAATCTGGCGATGGATGATTTCGGCACCGGCTATTCGAACCTGGCCTATCTTCAGAAGCTTCCGATCGATGTTTTGAAAATCGATCGCAGTTTCGTTTCCGACATGCTCGCCAATCGCGACAATCGTGCGATTGTCAGCACCATATTGTCGTTGGCATCGGCGCTGGGAATGAAAACGACCGCGGAGGGCATTGAATGCGCCGCTGTTTCCGCTGAACTCAAAGGACTGGGTTGCACCAATGGGCAAGGTTATTACTTTGCCCGACCGCTGACCTCAGAGGCAGCTTACGCCTTTTTGTCGTCGCGCAGCGCACCCGCAACCAGCTGATCAGCAATCTCGCGAACGCGCGGTTCAGCGGGAAAGGTTTCTGCTACCCATTGACGTTCGATCGCCTGCAATGTTTTTGCGACGACCGGCCCGGCGCGCAGGCCCTTGGCAATCAGATCACCCCCTTTGACGGGCAGTTCGGGGACTTCCCAATCCTGCAGACTCGCTAGCTCCTCGCGCCAGTTTTGCTCTTCGGAGTTCAGCAAAACGAGATCGCGGGCATTTTCGGGACCAATGGCATAAGCCAATTGGCGGGCTGATTGATCTGATTTGGCATTGGTTGCCAAATGCATCAAGTCGGTGCGCAATCGGTTTGACAGCTTCAAGCGTGCGGCAACCTTTTCGACGATTGCGGCATCGACGGGAAGTATGGCGCTCAACCTGCGGCTGACCGAGGCTTTGGATGCGGACAGCTGTTCCCGCTCGATCAATTTTGCAAGCTTGCTCCCTGCGTCGCTGATAATTTCCGGCAGGAAGGTTGCAAAAATGCCGTTATCGATCATCGCCTGTACCGCTGGTGCCGGGTTGGCCACAGAGAGCAATTTACGCAGTTCGTCCGCAATGCGCTCGCGCGACAGGGCCATGAGCTTGTTGGCATGTGTCGATGCTGCTCGCACTGCGTCCGCGTCGATCGCGCCCTGCCCGAAACGCGCATGGAAGCGGAAGAGGCGCAGTATGCGGAGGTGATCCTCGGCAATCCGTTGATCGGCATTCCCGATGAAGCGCACGTGATGCGCCTTTAAATCGGTCAGGCCATCGAAATAGTCGAAAATCTCCCGGCTGTCGGGATCGGCATAGAGCGCATTGATCGTGAAATCGCGCCGAGCTGCATCCTCGATCCAATCCGTAGCAAATTCGACGGCAGCGCGACGGCCATCGGTCGACACATCGCGGCGTAGCGTCGTGACTTCAAATGTGTGGCCATCGGCGACGGCTGTAATGGTGCCGTGATCGATGCCTGTTGGAACGGCCTTGACATGTGCTGCCTCCAGTCGCCGGATTACTTCCTTTGGAACCAGCGGAGTAGCAATATCAACATCGGCAACTTCTATGCCGAGCAAAGCATCGCGCACCGCACCGCCAACAATACGCGGCGATTGGCCATCGGTTCTCAGGGCATCAATGACGCGGCGCAGAGAAAGGTCGTGCAGCCAGGGTGCGTCGGGTAACTGCATCAATCGTCGCCCAGCAGGCGGCGGGATAGATTGGCAATGATACCGGCTGTCACGCCCCAAATGCGGCGGCCTTCCCAATCCATGTCGTAATATTCGCGCATCTGCCCCTGCCATTCGACCCGCCGTCTGGCGTAATTGGCACGATCAAACAAAATCGCAAGCGGCACTTCAAACCACTCTTCGACTTCCTCCGGATTGGGCATCAGAGGCAGGTCGGGTGGGACGACGCCGATAACGGGTGTGATTTGGTATCCGCTGCCGGAGTAATAATCATCGGCCGCGCCCAATATATCGACTTCGTGGCGGGGCAAGGCGATTTCCTCTTCCGCTTCGCGCAGGGCAGCAATGACAGCATTCTCGTCTTCGGGATCGACCTTGCCGCCAGGGAAAGCCACTTGCCCGGCATGGCTGCGCAGCCAGGCTGGACGACGCGTCAGGATAACCCCGGGGTCGCTGCGGTCGGTTATGGGAACCAGCACCGCCGCATGCCGATAATCTCCGACGTGACGCGGATAGGCGCGCTCATCCTCAATCGCGATTGAACGCGAGGGGTGCAAGGCCTCGGCAAACTGTTTTTTCCAGCTCATCCGGCAATATCCAGCGCGAAAAACGCCCCTTCACTCCAAAGACCCGGCTTTTCCGGATTGGTATCGATCGCTAGTTCGGCAAGTTCATAATAGACCGGCCGCGAACAGCGTGCCCATAATCCGGACCTGACATGCAAATAGGGTACTGGAACACCTTCGTAGAGCCGCGTTTCAATCGGATTTACAGGTCCAGCAACGACCAGATCATCGGTGTTGAGCCGGAACGCAATGCTTGCCTCGCGGAATTGCGCTTCAACTGCAATGAACGGCACGTCTTCCACCGTGATCGAAAATTTTTCCTGTGGGGTCACCAGCCAATAGCTGTAGTCGGATTCGAGCCTGAGCAAACCAGAAAAGGCGCGCACCATCGCTGGGCGGGTGATTTCGCCGCCTTGGTGGAACCAGCGGCCGTCGGCGGCGATGCGCATCTCGCTGATTCCCGTTTTGGCGGGATTCCAGCTGTCGACCGGAGGCAGCTTTCGTTGCGACGCAAGGCCTGCAATCTGGTTGAGGCTGAGGTCGCCCAAAGAAGGAGGGGGATCATAGGGCACGGTCGTCCTCCTCCAGCATACCTGCATGCGGCGTTGCGACACCCATTGCATTGCGAGCAAGCAAGCGACGCGGCTCCCATGGACCGGGCAAAGACCACCCGCCGGTCTGCTCGGCAGTGAAGCCGAAGCGGCCATAATATTCCGGATCGCCGATCATCACCATCACCGGTTCCCCGATTTTGGATGCTGCTTCAAGCATACGGTACATTAATTGGTGGCCAATACCCCTGCCTTGCAGCTCGGGTGTAACCGCCACTGGGCCGACCAGCACTATGGGGAAATCCCCGATGCGAACGGGCCAGCACTGGATGCTGCCGACGGGTTCGCCTTCTTCGATGAGCGCGAAAGACAGCGAACCAATCGGCTTACTGCGTTTCCGCAACAAATAGGCGGTCCGACCAAAGCGATCAGCACCGAAGGCATCGTCGAGCAATCGCTCCACCTTTTCCGGCGCAACTTTATTGAGCGGGACAAGTTCAGGCATCCGGCATAGCCTCGGGCAATTGCCGTTTGCGCAACATGGCCAATGCGACCAAGGCAGCAAGACCTGCTGTAGCGGCGATCAGATAAGGTGCACCGGGAAATCGTATCGGGGCTCCCGCCTCGGTAAAGGCTGCGAGCGCATAGTTATAGGCAAATTGGCCGATCATCAGGCTGAAGGCAGCAAGTGAGCCAACCAGACCCTGCAGTTCACCCTGTTGAGAGGCAGGCGCACGCTGCGACATCATTGCGTTAAGCGCAGGCATGACCATCCCGGAAAAGCCATTGACCAGCAGAAGCACCAATATGATCCCGGCAAATGGAACAAAGGCGACAATCAGATAACTGGTTATCCCGGAGATCATGCCGATATAGGCGGTCTTGCGTTCTCCAAAGCGGGTGATGAAGCGACGGATGACCAGCGCCTGGAAAACCGCCATCGAAATGCCGACAAGGCCCAGCGAAACGCCAACCATGCCGCTGCCCCAGCCATATTGGATCGGCGCAAAGAAGGACCAGCTTGCCGGATATACATTCCCTGCGAGCGACCAGAGGAAGTAGATCAAGGCAACGGGAACAATTCCCTCAATTTTGCCCAGCGATGCAAATGCCCCGAGCGGATTGGCGCGTTTCCATTCAAACGGGCGGCGCTTTTCTTCGGGCATGGTTTCGGGAAATACGATCCAGCCGTAGATGCCATTCGCGATCGCGAGCGCACCCGCAACATAGAAAGGCACCCTTGGCCCGAAATCGCCAAGCAGTCCGCCTATGACCGGGCCGAATATAAATCCGAGACCAAAGGCAGCACCAACTTTGCCAAAACTTGCTGCGCGCTCTTCTGGTGTAGACATGTCCGCCATGGCGGCATTGGCAGGGCCGAAAACAGCACCTAAGCCGCCGGCAATCGCACGCCCGACGAACAGCCAGCCTATATTGGGAGCAAGACCCATCAGCAGGAAATCGAACCCGAAGGCGAAGAGCGAAATCAGGAAGATCGGTCGCCGCCCGAAACGATCCCCCAGATTGCCGACGGCGGGCATCAGCAGAATCTGGAACAAGCCATAAGTTGCGCCGATCCATGCCCCGATGCGCGCCGCTTCGGCCGCGTCGACCTGCGCAAGATGTTTGATGAGGTCAGGCAGAACAGGCATGATGATACCGAAACCCATTGAATAAATGAGCACAGTCAACAGCACGAAGCGGCTCGCGCGGCGCTTGAGGGCAGGGTCCATCACCATCGCGCGGGCCTTGTCAGCCGACTTTCGCTTTGTCCATGTTTTTTGATTGTCAGGCTTTGACCGAATGGACGGATTTACTTTGGCTTTTGCCCGAGTTGCGTTAGTTTGATGATGGTATTGGACCGAGGGGATCCGCAGATGCAGAATGATGAAAACACACCAGCACAAAACGAAAATGTGAACGAAGCTGTGGCTGAAACTGTTCAGCAGCCAGCACAGGAACCGGTTCAAGAAACGGGGACATCCGCACCGGTGGTCGCGAAACCTGCAAATTGGAGCGGAAAATCGATTTTCTTTTTGGGCTTCGGATCAATATTGCTCGCCTTGTTGGCGGCGCTGGGTTCGGGCTGGGGGCTATGGAATTTCGGCTTCGGTTTCCAATTGCTGATGCTTGCCTTTGGCGCAGGTTTGTTGGCTGTGCTTGGTGGTGTGCTGGTCGGATGGTGGGCAAAACGCAAGGGCAGGGTGGCTGCGCGCCCCTTGCGCTGGTTGGGCATGGCAATGGGGGGCGCCTTGTCGCTTTGGCTTTTGAGTTTTGCCTATACGGCGCGCACCGTTCCCGCCATCCACGATATTTCGACCGATCTTGCCGACCCACCTCAATTCAGGATGCTCGAAGTGCGGGCGGACAATCTTGACCAGATTCCGGGCGAGAATGATCCGCAAATGAAAGGTATGAACCCGCAACAGCGCTGGGCGGCGCTGCACCAGAAAGCTTATGGCGACATCCGTTCGGTTCGTATCGCGATGCCGGTTGCGGAAGCCATTGCCAAGGCAGAGCGGCTGGCCAAGGTTCGCGGTTGGGAGGTTGCTGTAACCGATCCGGTTGAAGGCCGTCTTGAGGCGACCGACACCACCCGTTTCTTTCGCTTCAAAGACGATGTTGTTGTCCGCGTGCGTCCAACCGAAGACGGTACGGGTAGCATTGTGGATATGCGGTCTATCAGCCGCGTTGGCATCAGCGATCTGGGCATGAACGCCAAACGGGTCCGCAGTTTCATTGCAGACCTCGCAGGTACTAATCCAGCGGGTTAAGGTTTTGGGGGCGTAAGCTTCAGCAGACGCCCTTCGCTGCCGTCTTCAAGCAGCCATACTGCTCCGTCAGGGCCCTGTTCGACTTCCCGGATACGGGCGTTCATCGGCCAATGGTCGGCCTTTTCGACATTTTCGCCATTCACCTTGACGCGGACCAGGGCCTCGCCGCCCAACCCGCCTAAGAAGAGTGAGCCCTTCCATGCCGGAAACAGGTCGCCATTATAGAACATCAGGCCGCCCGGAGAAATTGCGGGCACCCAATAGGCCTTGGGTGCTTCAAAGCCGTCGCCCGGTTTGTGATCGGGGATGTCGCGGCCGTCGTAATGATCGCCATTGGACGCCTTGGGATAGCCATAATTGGCGCCGCGCTTAACAAGGTTGAGTTCATCACCGTGGCGCGGACCCATTTCCTGGTTCCACAGCTGCCCCTTGTCATCAAAGGTCAGCCCAAGCGGGTTGCGATGCCCTAATGACCAGATTTGTGACTTTACCGGATTGGCCGCATCGTAAAACGGGTTGTCCCTCGGCACGCTGCCATCGGGGAAGAGGCGCAGCACCTTGCCAAGATTGGCGTTCATGTCCTGAGCCGGATCGAATTTCTGCCGCTCGCCAGAGGCGATGAACAGATATTTGCCATCGGGCGAGAATGCGAGGCGATGGCCATAATGGCCGCGCCCGGTGACCTTCGGATTCTGCTCCCAGATTTTCTGCAGGCCAACCAACTTGGGTTCATTATCCTGATATTCCAGCTTTGCGCGGCCAACGACTGCGCCGCGTGTGTCGTTTGCGCCGGCTTCCACCCAGCTGAGATAAACGAGGCCAGATTCCGAAAAATCGGAAGCGACGATCACATCGCCAAAACCACCTTGTCCGCCATAGTCAACCGTAGGGACACCGGCGACATCGCGAACAGGTCCATCCGCTTGCCACAGTTTCAGCTTGCCGCTCTTTTCGGTAATCAGCGCATAGGGCGTGCCGGGAACAAAGGCCATTGCCCAAGGTTCATTGAAAGTTGCAACCGCTGTGACCTCAAATGGTTTGGGGCCTGTTGAGACTTCGGCGTTGCTTGTCGAAGGGGCGCAGGCAACCGCTACAAAACTGATCGCGGTCAAACTGAAGGCTCGCAACATGGGGAGGGCTCCTCTTTTATTCCGGCGTTTAGATGCCAATGCTTCGCGTAATTGCAAGAGGGTTGCATTTTAGCGTAGCTCCGCCTAGATGGGGTTTATCCCGACATTGCGAAACACTGAAGGGGCTGGCGCCGAAAGGGGCTGGCACGATCGGTTATTCGCATTGTCTTCTGCACATTTGGAGCACCATGCCCGATTTAAAAAAACTTGCCGAGATTATCGAACCTGAGGCCAAAGCCTTGGGGTTTGATCTCGTACGCGTTGCATGGTTTGATCGCGGCGCAGAAGGTTCGGATGAGCCGACTTTGCAAGTCATGGCTGAACGGCCGGATACGCGCCAATTGGTAATCGACGATTGTGCGGCATTGTCGCATCGGATTTCTGATCTGTTCGACGAACTTGATCCGATCGAAGAGGCCTATCGGTTGGAGGTAAGCTCCCCCGGCATTGACCGTCCGCTGACCCGGTTGAAGGACTTTTCCGATTGGGCAGGGCATGAAGCCAAAATTGAGGCGATAGAGCCTATTGAAAACCAAAAGAGATTTCGTGGTGAGCTTGCGGGAGTTGACGATGAGGTGGTTGCAATCACCGATCGTACTGGCGTCACACACGCAATACACTTTTCCAATATACATTCCGCCAAGCTGGTCTTGACAGACCGGCTGATTGCGTCGACTGCGCCGCTCAACAGCGCCGGGGTCGACGAAATCGACGAAGAAAACCCCGACCAAGAACAGGAAGACTAAAGTCATGGCCAGTCCGATTGCTGCCAACAAGGCTGAACTGCTCGCAATCGCAAACGCAGTCGCCAGCGAGAAGATGATCGACAAGGCGATCGTCGTCGAGGCACTCGAAGAAGCGATTCAGCGCGCCGCCCGTGCGCGCTATGGCGCCGAAAACGATATTCGCGCTAAGCTCGATACGCAGACCGGCGACTTGCGCTTGTGGCGCGTTGTCGAAGTGGTTGAGGTTGTTGAAGACTATTTCAAGCAGGTCGATCTCAAGCAGGCCGAAAAGCTGCAAAAGGGCGCGGCTGTTGGCGACTTCATCGTCGATCCGCTGCCTCCGGTCGATCTTGGCCGTATTGACGCGCAGTCGGCAAAGCAGGTCATCTTCCAGAAGGTGCGAGACGCCGAACGCGAGCGCCAGTTTGAAGAATTCAAGGACCGCGCAGGCGAAATCATCACTGGCGTCGTGAAGTCGGTCGAATTCGGCCATGTCGTCGTCGATCTTGGTCGTGCCGAAGGCGTTATCCGCCGCGACCAGCAAATCCCGCGCGAAGTTGTTCGCCCCGGTGATCGCGTTCGTGCGCTGATCATGAAGGTCGTTCGTGAAAACCGCGGTCCGCAGATTCTGCTCAGCCGTGCACATCCGGACTTCATGAAGAAGCTGTTCGCACAGGAAGTACCCGAAATTTACGATGGCATCATCGAGATTAAGGCCGCAGCCCGCGATCCGGGCAGCCGTGCCAAGATTGGTGTAATCAGCTATGACAGTTCGATAGACCCGGTTGGCGCTTGCGTCGGCATGAAGGGCAGCCGTGTGCAGGCGGTCGTGCAGGAAATGCAGGGCGAAAAAATCGACATCATCCCCTGGTCGGACGATGCCGCAACCTTCATCGTCAATGCGCTACAGCCTGCAACGGTCAGCCGCGTCGTCATCGATGAAGAAGAAAGCCGCATCGAAGTGGTCGTTCCCGACGATCAGCTGAGCCTGGCCATTGGTCGCCGCGGCCAGAACGTCCGTCTTGCAAGCCAGCTGACCGGTCGTGCAATCGACATTATGACCGAGGCGGAATCGAGCGAGAAGCGCCAGAAGGAATTTGTCGAGCGTTCGGAAATGTTCCAGCAGGAACTCGACGTCGACGAAACCTTGGCGCAGCTGCTTGTGGCAGAAGGCTTCAGCGAGCTTGAAGAAGTTGCCTATGTCGCGCTTGAAGAAATCGCTGGCATCGAAGGCCTGGACGATGAACTGGCTGAAGAACTGCAAAGCCGTGCACTCGAAGCGCTGGAGCGCAAGGAAGAGTCCGCACGTGCCGAACGCCGGGAACTGGGCGTCGAAGATGCCCTTGCCGAACTGCCGCACCTCACCGAAGCAATGCTGGTGACGCTGGGCAAGGCGGGTATCAAGACGCTTGACGATCTTGCAGACCTTGCGACCGACGAACTGATCCAGAAGGGTCGCAGCGAACAGCGTCGCAGCGACAATCGTCGCCACCGCGTCGAAGACAAACCCGGCATATTGGCGGTTTTCGGCCTGAACGAAGAGCAAGGCAACGAGATTATCATGGCCGCCCGTGCGCATTGGTTCGATGACGAACCCGAAACAGTTGAGGAGGACGCCGTTGTCGCGGAAGACTCCCAATGAGAACCTTGATAGCCCTGTAAGAAGGTGCATTTTGACGGGTGAGCGGGCGGAGCAACGCCTGCTGATCCGTCTTGCGCTGGGCCCTGACGGGCAGGTAGCGCCTGATATTCACGGAAAAGTGCCCGGTCGCGGAGCGTGGATCGGCGTGCCGGCAGAAGAGATCGAAGCCGCACGCGCGAAAGGAAAGCTCGCCGGTCTGTTGAAACGTGCTTTCAAGGTATCTGAACTTTCAGTTCCCGACGATCTGGTTGACCGAATCCGGTTTGGCCTGGAAAAGGCGACACTTGATCGCCTCGGTCTGGAAGCCCGGTCGAGCAATTTGCTCGCTGGCGCGGAAAAGGTCGATGCAGCGGCCCGTAGCGGTGCGGTCGCGCTCTTGCTGCACGCCTCTGATGCCAGTGACGATGGAGCATCCAAACGTGACCAGAGTTGGCGCGTCGGGCTTGAAGAAGAGGGTAGTGGTCGCAAGGGCACGCGCTTGCCGGTTGATCGCGACCGGCTATCGGCGGCACTGGGGCGCTCAAATTCGGTGCATGTGGCGATCACCGATGCAAAAGCAGCGGAGCGGGTGAAACATCACCTAGACCGCTGGCTTTATTTCATAGGATGCAGTAACGCGCGCGGCGACGCCAAGGCGGACCGTCGAGCACTTGATGCACCGGACGGTAATTGATTGAAGGCAAGGTCTGTAGAAAATGAGTGACGAAAACGAGAATAAACCGACATTGGGTCGCAAGCCGCTTGGGCTGAAGCCGCGACTGGAGTCGGGCGAGGTGAAGCAGACCTTCAGCCATGGCCGCACCAACAAGGTTGTGGTTGAGGTGAAACGCAAAAAACTTGTCGGTAAGCCGGGCTATGCTCCCGAGCCGGAAGTAGCCGCGCCTCCGCCACCCCCTCCGCCGCCGCCGCCGCCCGCCGCACCTGCGCCGCGTGCAGCAGCACCGAGCGGTGAAACGCCGCAAGAGCGCGTAGCCCGTCTACAGCGTGAAGCAGAAGAAGACCGGCTGCGTCTTGCCGAAGAAGCCAATAGGCGCGAGCAAGAGGAACGTGCGCGTGCGGCAGATGAAGAGCGTCGCCGTGCTGAAGAGAATCGTAAGGCTGAAGCTGAGGCTGCCAAGGCTCCGCCTCCTGCGGTTGCGCAAGCCGATGAAGTTGAGGCTGCGGAAACCAGCGACGCTGTGTCACCCCCGCCGGCCCGCAGATTCACTCCGGTTGAATCGCCCAAGCGTCCTGCTCCGGCAGCGCCGCGTGAGGAAGTTCGCGGGGTCCGCGAAGAGGTTCGCCGCGAAGATCCGAAGAAGGTACCGCACAAGCCTAGCCGTGACCGTGCGGGCGATAGCCGCCGTCAATCGGGCAAATTGACCGTAACGCGCGCTCTGGACGACGATGAAGGTGCACGCGCCCGTTCGCTCGCCGCACTCAAGCGCGCGCGCGAAAAAGAGCGTCGCTCGCATATGTCGGGCATGCAGCGCGATGCGCAACCCAAGCAGGTGCGCGATGTAGTCGTTCCGGAAGTCATTACCGTTCAGGAACTGGCGATCCGTATGGCCGAAAAGGGCAGCGATCTGGTCAAGGCGCTGTTCAAGATGGGCATGCCTGTCACACTGACGCAGAGCATCGACCAGGATACCGCCGAATTGCTGGTGACCGAATTTGGTCACAACATCACCCGCGTTTCTGACGCCGACGTCGATATTGCCCATGATGACGATGTCGACGCCCCCGAAACATTGAAGCCGCGTCCGCCGGTTGTGACCGTGATGGGCCATGTCGACCATGGCAAAACTTCGCTGCTCGATGCATTGCGCGGGGCGAATGTGCAGGCCGGTGAAGCTGGCGGCATTACCCAGCATATCGGTGCCTATCAGGTGAAAACCAAGAATGGTGATCTTATCACCTTCCTTGATACACCTGGTCACGAAGCCTTCACCGAAATGCGCGCACGCGGTGCTACTGTGACGGACATTATCATCCTCGTAGTCGCTGCCGATGATGGCATCATGCCGCAGACAATTGAGGCTATCAATCATGCCCGCTCGGCCAATGTGCCGATGATTATCGCGATCAACAAATGCGACAAGGACGGCGCCAATCCACAGCGCATCCGTGAACGCTTACTGGAGCATGAAGTCATTGTCGAAAAAATGGGCGGTGAAGTGCAGGACGTTGAAATCTCGGCACTGAAGAAAACCGGCATCGACGACCTGCTCGACAAGCTGGCGCTGCAAGCGGAGCTTATGGAACTCAAAGCCAACCCCGATCGCGCGGCGGAAGCTGTGGTAGTTGAAGCGAAGCTCGACAAGGGGCGCGGTGCGGTTGCAACGCTGCTCATCCGTCGCGGTACGCTGAAGACCGGCGACATTTTCGTTGTCGGCGAGGAATCGGGCAAGGTTCGCGCATTGATCAACGATCAGGGGCAGCAGGTGAAAACTGCAGGGCCGGCCATGCCGGTCGAGGTATTGGGTCTCACCGGTGTTCCCGGGGCGGGCGAAATCCTGACGGTCGTTGAAAACGAAGCCCGTGCCCGCGAAGTTGCCGCTTTCCGCAAGGAACAGGCAAAGCTGAAGCGGACAACGCAAGCACCGGTTTCGGTTGACAACATGTTCTCGGCATTGGCTGCCAACCGTGCGAAGGAATATGCCGTTGTCGTCAAAGCAGACGTTCAGGGTTCGGTTGAAGCCATCGTCAACGCACTGCACAAGATTTCGACCGATGAAATCAAGGTGCGAGTGCTGCAATCAGGTGTCGGTGCGATTACCGAAAGCGATGTGACGCTGGCCAACGCGACCAAAGCGCCGATTATCGGCTTCAATGTCCGTCCCAACGCCAAGGCACGCGAGATTGCGCAACGCGAAAAGACACGGTTCAAATATTTCGATGTGATTTATCATCTCACCGAAGATGTCGCCAAGGAAATGGCGGGTATCCTCGGTCCCGAAATCATCGAAACCGTTGTCGGTCGTGCGAAGATCCAGGAAGTCTTCAACGCGGGCAAAAAGGACAAGGCTGCTGGCTTGCTCGTCCTCGAAGGCCATATCCGCAAGGGCTATCACACCCGCCTTACCCGAGAAGATGTCATCGTTTCGAAGACCGTCATTGCCTCGCTGCGTCGTTTCAAGGACGATGTCGACGAAGTTCGCGCGGGCCTCGAATGCGGTGTCGTGCTTCAGGATACAAACGACATCAAGGCGGGCGATATGCTCGAAATCTTTGAAGTCGAGGAGCGTGAACGGACGCTGTGACGGAGTTCCTTGGAAAAGGCGGCGCACATGTTGACCTGATGGGAGCGGAGTTTGTTGACTTCGATCCCGTCAGCGAAACCATAACTATGCGCTTCGTCGCGCCGGACAGTTTCATCACAGGTCGTGGCGGTGTACAGGGCGGACTGGTGGCTGGATTCCTTGATGAAGCGATGGGATGGGCGCATGTTCAAGCCACCGGCGGCACGGAAGCCCCGCTGAACCTTGAGATTTCCATGACGCTGCTAAAGCTGATTCCGCCCGGGCCATTGATGGGCAAGGGCAGGGTAGTGCGTCGCGGCCGCCGCGTCATATTCCTTGAAGGCGAATTGTGGGACGAGAGCTGGACGACGATTTATGCGCGTTCGACCTCGACCGCGATTCCGACGCCAATCCCGGGAAGTGAGAATTGATGGCCCGCCACAACGAAACCCCTGAAGGCCGGTCGGTTCGCTTGCTGCGCGTAGGCGAACAGTTCCGGCATATCCTCTCCGAGCTGTTGGCGCGTGGCGATGTGCATGATGATGTCCTGACCAGCCACAGCGTCAGTATCACCGAGGTGCGGATGTCGCCGGATTTGCGGCACGCAACCGTGTTTGTGAAATCCTTGCTTGGCGCGGATGAGGCAGAGGTGTTGAAAGCCTTGCGCACGAACACCGCATTCTTGCAGCGTGAAGTCGCTTCGCGGGTTCGATTGAAATATGCGGCGAAACTGAAGTTTCTGGCAGATGAAAGCTTCGATGAGGCCAGCCATATCGAGAAGCTGTTATCGAATCCCCACGTGACCCAGGATTTGACGCCCGATGGCGACGCCGAAGTCTAGCTCGGCAACAGCCGCGTCCGGATTGTAATCGACACCTTTTTGCCCACCACCAGCGAATAAGCCGTCATCCCGAAATCTTTGCGATTGATTGTGGTGACTCCGGTCAACCGGATTGCTTCCTTTCCATTGGCCTGCGCAGGCGGTTCGGAAAAAACGACGTTCAGTGCCACCGGACGGGTCACCCCGCGCGCGGTCAGATCGCCACGGACAACGCCACTGGTCGCGGTCGTCATCGCCAATTGGGTGCCTTCGAACCGTACGGTCGGAAATTTGTCGACATAAAAAAAGTCTTTGCCCTTCAAACGACCGGTTGTGACATTGTCATCGGACTTAAGCTGTGTGGCGTCGATTGAAACATCCAGATCGATCTGGTTCATTTGTGCCGGAGAAAGCAGCACCTTGCCGCGAAGCGCAGGAAAATAGGCTTTGCGATTGCCAACCCCCATGAATGCGACCTTTGCATCGACCGAGCTTGAGCCGGGATCCAGCGTGAACCGGTATGTCGATGCTGAATACCCTACGCTGGCTGTGCACAAAATAAACAGTGCAGCAGTCCAATGAGCAGTTTTCCACTGCATTATTCACTCCTCAATCGCGACCGTCATTGCCCATGGCATATTGCGCTTGGCTTCGTCTAGCACGGACTATTATGTAGCCTCATGGCTAAGCTGTATTTCTATTACTCCTCGATGAACGCGGGCAAATCGACCACATTATTGCAGGCCGATTTCAATTATCGCGAACGCGGAATGAACACGATGGTCTGGACGGCCGCGCTCGACGACCGGTACGGGAAGGGCTATGTGACATCGCGTATCGGTCTTCAGGCGGAAGCATGTAAATTTTCTCCGGAATCCGACTTGTGGAACGATATCGTCGCAGAACACCATAGCAACCCGTTGGCCTGCGTCCTGATTGACGAAGCGCAGTTTTTGTCAAGGGAACAAGTTCTGCAGCTGGCACGCATCGCCGATGAAGCGGGCATTCCAGTCTTGTGCTACGGCCTGAGGACAGATTTTGCCGCTGAACTTTTCCCCGGCTCTGCCGCACTTTTGGGGCTTGCCGATGCGTTGGTCGAATTAAAGGCGGTCTGCCACTGCGGCCGAAAATCGACGATGAACCTGCGTGTGGATGCCGAAGGCCATGCCGTGATTGACGGCAAACAAACCGAAATTGGCGGGAATGACCGCTATGTCGCGATGTGCCGCCGCCATTTCATGGAAGCGCGGAATGAATCTGCCGCTCATTCAGCGTTAAGCTTGGAGACGACATAAGAAGAGCCATGAAAACAGTCATTTCCATCTTTGGTGCTGCATTGACAGCTTTTGTTGCCACATCGTCCCAAGCAGCAAAGCCTAAAGAGTGGGCCGAATATGGTGTTGAGGCAAAAATTCCTTTCGCCAACCATGGTGGCATTCGAAACTTCGAAGCCAATGGTGATCGTGGCATATGGATCGAGGACCGCCAGCGGCGCTGGTATTATGCGCGGATAATCGGGCCGTGCCACAATTTGAGCCATGCCAATGGGCTGGCTTTCGATACGCGCGGGGCGGCATCGCTCGACAAATTTGGCGGTGTTATTGCTGGCCGGGATTATTGCCAGTTTGATAGTCTGGTGACAGCTGAGAAACCCTTACCCCGCAAAGAGCGAATACAAATACGCAAAGAGGTCCGCGCGGAAGCAAAGAAGGCCGTTGCTCCTGACGATTGACGCCGTGGTGTCGCTCCGCCAAAGGCGGGGCAATGAACGGCTGGATCATTTTGGACAAACCGATTGGTTTAGGTTCGACGCAGGCCGTCGCGGCGGTAAAGCGCAACCTGCGCGAAGCCGGATTTGGAAAAGTTAAGGTCGGCCATGGCGGCACGCTCGATCCTCTCGCAACGGGCGTTTTGCCGATTGCCATTGGCGAAGCAACCAAATTGTGCGGTCGGATGCTCGATGCGTCCAAAGTCTATGACTTTACAATCAAATTCGGCGACGAAACGGCGGGATTGGATGCTGAGGGAGAGGTTGTAGCGACTTCCGACATACGGCCCACAATGGCGCAGATCGAGGCTGTTCTGCCGATATTCACCGGAGTAATTGAGCAAATACCACCTGCTTACTCGGCGATAAAGATTGACGGGAAACGCGCTTATGATCGGGCAAGGGCAGGGGAGGTCATCGAGATTGCGGCCCGGCAAGTGACCATATACGCTCTTTCTGTTTCGGAACCGGCAGGTGAAGCCGCAATGGAAGAGGTTACCCTCTCTGCGCATGTTTCCAAAGGCACTTATATCCGGTCGCTGGCACGTGACATTTCGCATGCCCTTGGCACAGTAGGGCATGTCACTATGCTCCGGCGCACCAAAGCGGGGCCGTTCACGCTGGATCGCGCGATTTCGCTGGACAAACTCAATGAAATTGGTAAGGGCGCGCCTGCAAAAGACATTATCTTGCCGTTGGAGGCAGGGCTGGTCGACATCCCGGCTCTTGATCTCTCCCCGGATGCGGCAAAGGCGATCCAGCAGGGTCGTGTCTTGACCGGGGTTGCCACGAAAGATGGGCTATATTGGGCGCGAGACGCAGAAATGCGTGCCTTGGCGCTGGTAGAGCAAATCGGCGGTGAGTTAAGAACCGTTCGTGGCTTCAACCTTTAAAATACGATGTTCGAAGGAAAAACATGTCTATTACTGCTGAACGCAAAGCCGAAGTTATCAAGGACAACGCCCAGGGCAAGGGCGACACCGGTTCACCGGAAGTCCAGGTTGCAATCCTCACCGATCGCATCAACACCCTGACCGCACACTTCAAAAGCCACGCCAAGGATAACCACTCGCGTCGCGGACTTCTCCAGATGGTCAATCGGCGCCGTTCGCTTCTTGACTACCTCAAGAAAAAGGATGTCGCGCGTTATAATGCGCTGATTTCCAAGCTCGGTCTGCGTAAATAAGAAATTGCGAAGCGGCCCCCTCTGCGGGCCGCTTTTGCTATATGGGGTGGGTTCGCATTTCGGCGAACCCGGCCATGGGGGCGCAAAATGCTCCAACCGGCCCGGGCCGGAGATCCCGGAAAACAGGAGGCCCCTTTGCGCAATAGGGCGCGAAGGCATCTCAAGGAAAATCTATGTTTGATGTAAAGAATGTATCAATCGAGTGGGGCGGACAAACCCTGACACTCGAAACGGGCAAGGTTGCCCGTCAAGCCGACGGCGCTGTCATCGCGACCCTTGGCGAAACTGTTGTGCTTTGCGCGGTCACCGCGGCAAAGTCGGTGAAAGAGGGCCAGGATTTCTTCCCGCTCACTGTTCACTATCAGGAAAAATATTCGGCTGCAGGCCGCATTCCCGGTGGCTTCTTCAAGCGTGAACGCGGTGCCACCGAAAAGGAAACGCTGGTTTCGCGCCTGATCGACCGGCCGGTCCGTCCTCTGTTCCCGGAAGGTTTCTACAACGAAATCAACGCTATTGCGCAGGTTTTGAGCTATGACGGCCAGAACGAGCCCGATATCCTCGCAATGGTTGCAGCATCTGCTGCGCTCACCATTTCGGGCGTCCCTTTCATGGGCCCCATCGGCGCAGCGCGCGTTGGTTACCTGAATGGCGAATATATCCTCAACCCGACCGATGAACAGGTTGCTGAAGGCGATCTCGATCTGGTTGTTGCTGCAACTTATGATGCGGTGATGATGGTTGAATCCGAAGCCAATGAGCTTTCTGAAGAAATCATGCTCGGCGCCGTCATGTTTGCACATGACGCCTGTAAGGAAGTCGTGAAAGCGATCGTCAAGCTGGCCGAGAAGGCTGCCAAGGATCCTTGGGAAATGGCTGAGCAGGCCGATCTCTCGGCTGCCAAGGACAAGCTGAAGAAGCTGATCGGCAAGGATATTGCCGCTGCTTACAAGCTAACTGACAAATCGGCCCGTTCGAACGCGTTGAACGAAGCCCGCGCCAAGGCGAAGGAAGCGTTTAGCGACGCAACCCCGCAGGACCAGATGGCCGCGCAAAAGCTGATGAAGAAGCTGGAAGCTGAAATCGTCCGTGGCGCGATCCTGAAGGACGGTACCCGCATCGATGGCCGTTCGACGACGCAGATCCGTCCGATCCTCGCCGAAACGCACTTCCTGCCCCGTGCACATGGTTCGTGCCTGTTCACGCGCGGTGAAACGCAGACCATCGCAACCTGCACCTTGGGAACCAAGGATGCGGAGCAGATGATCGACGGTCTCAATGGCCTGTCATACCAGAACTTCATGCTGCACTATAACTTCCCACCCTATTCGGTCGGTGAAGTCGGTCGCTTTGGCGCGCCGGGCCGTCGTGAAGTCGGCCATGGCAAGTTGGCATGGCGTGCGCTGCACCCCGTGCTGCCGAGCAAGGACGAGTTTCCCTATACCATCCGCCTGACCAGCGACATCACCGAGTCGAACGGCTCGTCGTCAATGGCGTCGGTTTGCGGCGGTTCGCTCTCGATGATGGACGCTGGCGTCCCCATCAAGCGTCCGGTTTCGGGTATCGCCATGGGTCTCATCCTCGAAGGCAAGGATTATGCGATCCTCTCGGATATCCTCGGCGATGAAGACCATCTCGGCGACATGGATTTCAAGGTAGCTGGTACATCTGAAGGCATCACCACGATGCAGATGGACATCAAGATTGCGGGTATCACACGCGAAATCTTTGAAGCTGCGCTGAACCAGGCGAAGGAAGGCCGTGCGCACATCCTTGGCGAAATGGCGAAGGCGTTGGGTTCGGCCCGTACCGAACTGTCTGACTACGCACCGCGCATCGAAACGATGCAGATCGACAAGTCGAAGATCCGTGACATCATCGG
>NZ_DAOLHN010000016.1:0-57923 GCF_035329025.1 Sphingorhabdus sp.
CCGCGCATCGAAACGATGCAGATCGACAAGTCGAAGATCCGTGACATCATCGGTACCGGCGGCAAGGTCATCCGTGAAATCGTCGCCACCACTGGTGCGAAGGTCGACATCGATGATGAAGGCCTGATCAAGATTTCGTCGAGCGACCTTTCGCAGATCGAAGCCGCCCGCAAATGGATTTCGGGCATCGTCGAAGAAGCTGAAGTCGGCAAAATCTATGACGGCAAGGTCGTCAACATCGTTGATTTCGGTGCGTTTGTGAACTTCATGGGTGGTAAGGACGGTCTCGTCCATGTCAGTGAAATGAAGAACGAGCGCGTTGAAAAGCCGACCGATGTTGTCAGCGAAGGCATGGACGTCAAGGTCAAGGTCCTCGAAATCGACCCGCGTGGTAAGGTTCGCCTGTCAATGCGTCTGGTCGATCAGGAAACCGGTGAAGAATTGGAAGACACCCGCCCGCCTCGCGAACCGCGTGAGCGTTCGGATCGTGGCGACCGCGGAGACCGTGGTCCCCGCCGTGAAGGTGGCGATCGTGGCCGTGGACCGCGTCGTGACGGCGGCGGACGTGATCGCGGCCCGCGTCGGGAGCGTTCGGAAGGCGGAGAAGGCGGAGATCCGAACCATGTTCCGGATTTCCTGAAAGACTGATCTTTCAGCTAGAGACTAAGGGAAAGGGCTGCTTCGGCGGCCCTTTTTCGTTGTATCGGCTGTCTTCTTGCGAACTGGTTCATCGCGGATACAGACCTGCGAATAAAGAAAGCGCAAAAGCCTTGGCGACGGCGCCAAGTGCCATTAAGGGATGCCCATGCAGAAAAAGCTTATCGCACCACTCGCGCTCGGTATGTCCGTCTTATTACTGTCAGGATGCTCCTCATTGGGGCTTGGCGGAGGTGGCGGTGGCTCGGATACCCGTTACGTCGCGCGTGACGTCAATACGCTATACATGGCGGCGAAGGAAAAGCTGGATAAAGGGCAGTATCAAATTGCAGCTGCATTGTTTGACGAAGTGGAGCGCCAGCATCCTTATTCGCCCTGGGCGCGCCGTGCGCAGTTGATGAGTGCGTTCAGCTATTACATGGCGCAGAAATATAACGAATCCACATCTTCGGCTCGCCGCTTCCTGTCGATCCATCCGGGCAACAAGGATGCGCCTTACGCTTATTATCTGATTGCTCTGAATTATTATGAGCAGATCAGCGACGTAACCCGCGACCAGAAGATTACCGAGCAAGCTCTCTCTGCGCTGGGTGAGGTGCAGAGGCGCTATCCCAATACGCGTTATGCCGCTGATGCCGGTTTGAAGATCGACCTTGTCCGTGACCATCTTGCGGGCAAAGAAATGGAAATCGGCCGTTTCTATCAGCGTCGTGCACTATGGCTTGCGGCTTCGCTTCGCTTCAAGGAAGTCGTGCAGAAATATGAAACCACGACCCATGCTCCCGAAGCGCTGTATCGCATGACTGAAAGCTATCTCGCGATGGGTATCCCGGAAGAAGCCAAACGATCCGCTGCGGTTTTGGGTGCCAACTATCCCGGCAGCAAATGGTATCAGCGCGCATACGACCTGATGCAGAAACACGCTCCCGGAGCGTGACATTGCCGCTATGTTGACGGGCCTTTCGATCCGCGACGTGGTGCTGATCGAGGCACTTGACCTCGAATTTGAAGCAGGCCTCGGTGTTCTCACCGGTGAGACTGGCGCAGGTAAATCGATCTTGCTTGATGCGCTTGGATTGGCGCTGGGCGCTCGCGCTGACAGCGGGCTTGTTCGTTCAGGTGCTGACAAGGCACAGGTGACGGCCAGTTTCGATGCGCCGATCAATGTCCTGAAACTGCTCGCCGAAAACGACATCGTTATCGAAGCCGGAGAACCGGTAATGGTACGCCGTTCGGTTCGTGCTGATGGCGGCAGCAAGGCGTTCATCAATGACCAGCCTTGTTCGGCTGCATTGCTCCGCGATGCAGGTGTTCACTTGGTTGAAATTCACGGCCAGCATGATGATCGCGGCTTACTGAACCCGCGTGGGCACCGGGCGCTGCTCGATAGCTTTGGCCGATGCGATACGGCATTGGTGTCGGGGCATTTTGAAGCATGGCAAGAGGCAAAGGCCCGGCTCGATAGTGCCCGAGAGGCACTGAACAATGCCGCTCGCGATCGCGAATGGCTGGAGCACGCCGTCGCCGAATTGCGCCGCTTTGCACCCGAAGAGGGCGAAGAAGAACTGCTCGCGACTGAACGCGCCGACATGCAGAAGGGCGAACGCATCGCCGAAGATTTGCGTGCAGTGCTGGAAGCCTTTGAAGGTTCAGAAAGCGGTCTCGCAAAACTGCGTAGCGCGGCACGAAAGCTTGATCGCCTTGCAGGTGAACATGCCTTGCTTGCTGAAGCCCTGACCGCGCTGGATCGCGCCGTCATTGAGGCAAGCGAAGCCGAGGACAAGTTGATCGCCGCGACTCAAGCCTTGAGCTTCGATCCCGAACGGCTTGATGCCATCGAAGTGCGGTTGTTTGACCTTCGCGGCTTGGCACGCAAGCACAATGTCCGCCCTGAAGAGTTGGCGAAGCTGACTGACGAGCTTGCGACGAAACTGGATGCCATCAAGGCGGGTGGAGAAGGGCTGACCAAGCTGGAGGCGGAAGTTGCCCGTCATGCCGAAGCCTATCGCAAATCGGCATCTGAATTGTCCGCGCAGCGAACGGACGCCGCCAAGCGCCTCGATGCTTCGGTTGCTGCGGAACTGGCACCGCTCAAACTGGACGCGGCGAAGTTTCAGACTGCCGTGGAAACGCTTCCGGAAGATCGTTGGACTGCATCGGGCATGGATCGTGTTGAATTCCTCATTTCGACCAACCCTGGCGCGCCCTTTGCACCGCTGGCGAAAATCGCGTCGGGTGGGGAGTTATCGCGCTTCATCCTATCGCTCAAGGTTGCATTGGCCGAAGAGGGCGGGGCCGGAACTATCATCTTCGACGAAATTGATCGCGGGGTAGGCGGTGCCGTTGCCTCGGCGATAGGTGAACGTCTCGCCCGTCTTGCCAGCGGGGGTAAGCAACTCCTTGCCGTGACCCACAGCCCGCAGGTCGCAGCCAAAGGGCAGGCGCATTATTTCATTGCCAAGTCGAGCGAAGGCACGGTGACGCGCACCGGTGTAACGCGTCTCGACTCTGAGGGGCGCCGACAGGAAATTGCCCGAATGCTCTCCGGAGCTGAAGTTACTGATGAGGCGCGCGCCCAAGCTGCACGGCTGATGGAGGGGGTGTGAGCGAGTTTGAAAACCTCTCCGAAGCCGAAGCTGCCAACGAATTGATGCGTCTGGCCAAGGCGATTGCGCATCATAACAAGCTATATCACGCGCATGACGCACCCGAGATTTCGGATGCTGAGTTCGATGCGCTCGTCAGGCGGAATAACGAACTGGAAGCGGTTTTTCCGCATCTGGTTCGTGCGGACAGCCCCAATGCACAGGTTGGGGCGGCCGTGGAGGCCTCACCACTGAGCAAGGTGACGCACGCCAAGCGGATGATGAGCCTCGACAATGCGTTTTCGGATGAGGATGTCGAGGATTTCGTGGCGCGCGTACGGCGCTTCCTGAATCTGCCTGCCGATACGTCGGTCGCGCTGACGGCAGAGGATAAGATTGACGGCCTGTCCTGTTCGTTGCGCTATGAAAATGGCGAACTGGTGCAGGCGGCCACGCGAGGCGACGGGCAAGTTGGGGAAGATGTGACCGCCAATGTGCGAACGATAGCTGATATTCCGCATCGCTTGTCCGGCAATGTTCCGGCGGTTTTTGAAGTCCGCGGCGAAGTGTTCATGGCGAAGGCCGATTTCGAGGCGCTCAATGCCCGGTTGCTGGCCGAGGCGGAAGATCCCGAAAAAGCCCGCCAATTTGCCAATCCCCGCAATGCTGCGGCAGGATCGCTGCGGCAAAAGGATCCAAAAGTGACGGCATCCCGGCCCTTGCGTTTCCTGGCGCACGGCTGGGGCGAGGCGAGCGCCATGCCCGCGGACAACCAATTTGGCGTCATGCAGGCTATTGCGGAATGGGGCATTCCGGTTTCGCCTTTTCTGAAGCCTGTCGATGGTGCGTCGGGCGCGCTGGCGCAGTATCGAGAGATCGAGCGCATGCGTGCAGACCTGCCTTATGACATCGATGGCGTGGTCTATAAGGTCGACCGTCTCGACTGGCAGGAGCGATTGGGCTTTGTCGCCAAGGCGCCGCGCTGGGCGATTGCCCACAAATTCCCGGCGGAGCAGGCCGAGACGACGCTCGAAGCAATCGATATCCAGGTTGGACGCACAGGCAAGCTGACGCCGGTAGGCCGGTTGAAGCCGGTGACTGTTGGTGGGGTCGTCGTCTCGAACGTGACCCTCCACAATCGCGATGAGATCGCGCGACTGGGCGTGCGTCCCGGTGATAGGGTGAAGGTGCAGCGGGCAGGGGATGTAATCCCCCAGATCGTCGAAAATCTGACCCGTGATGCAACACTGCCCGATTACCAATTCCCCGATCACTGCCCAGAATGCGGAAGCGAAGCCGTCGCCGAGGAAGGCGAAGTTGATGTCCGCTGCACCGGCGGACTAATCTGCCCGGCGCAGCGGGTTGAACGGCTGAAGCATTTTGTCAGCCGGGCCGCGCTCGATATCGAAGGGCTGGGCGAAAAGACCATCCAGGAATTTTTTGACCTTGGTTGGTTGCATTCACCCGCAGACATCTACCGTCTTCGAGAGCATCGCGCCGAGATATTGGGCCGCGAGGGCTGGCAGGAAAAGTCTGTGGACAACCTGTTGAATGCCATTGAGGCGAAAAGAGCGCCAGACGCAGCACGTTTGCTGTTCGGTTTGGGCATCCGGCACGTTGGTGCCGTTACTGCGCGCGACCTGTTGAAGAACTTCCAGACACTTCCGCGCTTGCGCGAAGTGGCAACTTCGGAAGCGGGCGAGGCCGAACTCACCCAAATCGACGGCATAGGGCCCGTGGTGGCGGAAGCCTTGCGCGAATTCTTCCACGAACCGCACAATGTTGAGGTTTGGGAAGACCTGCTGCAGCAGGTCTCGCCGCCCGACTATGTCGTTGAGGTCAAGGCATCGTCGGTTTCCGGCAAGACCGTGGTCTTCACCGGCGCACTCGAAACGATGAGCCGCGATGAGGCGAAGGCGCAGGCGCAGGCATTGGGCGCGAAAGCGGCAGGATCGGTATCCGCCAAGACCGATCTTGTCGTGGCTGGCCCTGGCGCGGGTTCGAAACTGAAAAAGGCGCAGGAACTGGGCATAGAGGTTATCGACGAAGCCGCCTGGGCCGCGATTGTTGCCTCCGCCGGCTAGTCAAACCAGCGCATCACCCCGCCGGGCATAGGCGTCCAGATGCCCATGCGAATACCCGCTTTTCGAAGCACCGCACCGGTCCATTCGTTGCACGTGGTATAGGCCGAATAATGGCCTTTGCTGTCATAGAACAGGTTGTTCGCTCCATAAGCAGGATAGGCCTTGCTTCGCCCGCCGGTGGTCAGACGAAATGTGGATCGGATGGACGCGATAATGCTTTTATATGCCTGTTGGCTCACCAAAAAGCGTTTGCGATGCGAGGCAGGGCGTGGATCGATGACGTGGTAGATATGGAGCGTGGTTTCGTCAGAGCCGATGATCGCAGATGCTATGTCACCGCTTTTGACGTCACCCCAGGTGCGGGCGTTCCGATAGACACGGCCATGGCCCCAACCAATCATGGCATGGGTGCCGTAAATATTGCTGTCTGACAGATGCTCTGGACGGATGAGATCCGAGAAATCTTCGCCAGCGGCGGACATCGGGACGATCAGACTGACATGAACGCCATTGGTTTCGACAAAAACCGGTATGCCCTGATCAGGTTCGCGCCAATCGGAGTTTACAGGAATGGAACTGCCTGCAAAAGCCGCCAAGAAGTAGAGGCCGATCACAAGCAGCGGCCAGCTAATCAAAGCCCGCAAAGCAGTACCAACGCTGTTGATGCGAAACAGTTTCAAGTGTAACTATCTTTCATGGCCGACTTTACCCATGTCTATGATGCTCCGCCGTCGGGCGCAAATCCGGATTGGACAATTCCGCAATCTTGGGAGGCCTTTTCGGCCGATGAGCATGCGATGTGGGACCGGCTGTTCGCACGTCAGTCGGAAATGCTGCCCGGTCGGGCCTGCGATGCCTTCATGCGCGGGATCGATGTTCTGAAGCTCGAAAAGCCAGGGATTCCCGACTATCGCGAACTGAATTCACGCCTGATGGCGGCGACGGGCTGGCAGGTGGTGGCTGTACCGGGTCTGGTTCCCGACGATGTGTTTTTCGACCATCTCGCCAACCGTCGCTTTCCTGCCGGCAATTTCATCCGCACCCCCGAACAGCTCGATTATCTGCAGGAACCTGATGTCTTCCACGACGTCTTCGGCCATGTCCCGATGCTCGCCGATCCGGTGTTTGCGGATTATATGGTAGCCTATGGCAAGGGTGGTCTGCGCAGCCTTGGCTTTGGCGCGCTGCACAAGCTGGCGCGGCTATATTGGTATACCGTCGAGTTCGGACTGATCGAGGAGCCAGCAGGCTTGCGTATTTACGGCGCTGGGATTGTGTCCAGCTATGGCGAGAGCATCTTCTGCCTCGACGATCCGAGCCCCAACCGGATCCGGTTTGATCTTTTGCGCCTGATGCGCACCGAATATCGGATCGACGATTACCAGCAGAATTATTTTGTCATCCCGTCACTCGAGCATCTGCTGAAGGTCACGGTCGAAACCGATTTCGCACCGCTTTATACGCAACTGGAATCGCTACCCGATATTCCGATTGCCGATATCCTGCCCCAAGACGACGTCATAACGCACGGCACACAGACTTACGCACATTCCAAGGCCAAATGAAAAGCCCCCTCCCGAATGGGGAGGGGGCGTGGTTGACAACCGGCTGATGGGAGGGGGGATCGGAGTACCGGTCGCCAACAAGGGCGTTACGGCATCAACACGCTGTCGATGACGTGGACAACGCCGTTCTTTTGGCGAAGGTCAGCGAGGGCGACGGTCGATTTGCCACCCTTGGCATCGGTAACAATCAGCTTGTCGCCATACATGGATGCAGTCAGCTTCTGTCCTTGAACCGTGGTGAGCGTTGCCTTGCCATTACCGCTCTTTATCGCGGCAGCGATAGCCTTGCTGTCAAAGGTGCCCGCAACAACATGATAGGTCAGAACGGTGGTCAGCGTGCCCTTGTTCTCAGGCTTAACCAGCGTTTCGACAGTGCCAGCAGGGAGCTTGCCAAAGGCAGCGTTGGTGGGCGCAAACACGGTGAAGGGGCCGGGGCTGGCGAGTGTATCGACCAGACCAGCCGCTTTGACAGCGGTAACGAGGGTCGAGAGATCAGGCGTAGCGACGGCCGCTTCGACGATATTGGTCTTCGGCGCCGCCATCGAATGGCCGCTATGGCCATGGTTATGCGCATGGCCAACGGTTGCGGCCGAAGCCATGGCTGCAGTTGCAATTGCAATCTTGAAGAGGTTCTTTTTCATGGTCTTTCCTTCTGCAAGACATGTGGGGGATGTACATGTCGGACGCAGTTACGGAATGACGAGCGAGATGGATGCAGCGGAACGAAAAATTTTTTCAGATGGTGTCGATTGCACCTTTGGCGATCACTGGTCCGGTTGCCTTTCCGTTCGGTGCACCGCCTGCTGGTTCGGGTGTAATCGCGAACAGCGCACCTTTGTGCAAATGCGGTCGCATCGCTTCTGGGATGGAGTGAACAGCAGGTTTTGAGGGGTCGATCATGCCAAGCGACCTTGCGACGCCATCTTCCGGTATGATCCACAATTCGGGATAGAGCTTACCTGTATCAAGCGAAATCGGGATGATCTGCAACGCCCCAGTTTGCGGATAATAGTTGGCGGCGACGCTTTCGCGTCCACCTTCTGCTCCAATCGCTGCGACCAGAATCTGCGGCTGTGCCGGGACAAGTTGCGTCTCGGGCTGGCGCCACAGCACGGTCGCAAGCACCAGTGCAACGGCGAATGAAGCGGCCGTCAATCCTTGCCAGATGCGAAGGTGAGTGCCCGCATTGTCCTGACGCGGTTGGGAAGCGATCGCAGCGTCGATCCGCGACCAGACAGCGGGCGAAGGAGCGTCCTCAATCAGCGGCTCCATTGCTGTCATGCGGTCTGGCCATTTGGCATATTCGGTCGCAAACTCGGGATCATCGGCAAGTCGAGCGCGCGCCTGTGCTGCCTCGGCCTTATCGAGCAGGCCCAATGCAAGTTCGCCAGCGGTTGCGATATCCTCATCGGTCAAGCGCATCAGCTCATGCCCTCAAGGCAATGGCGCAGCTTGATCAGCGCACGCCTGATGCGGCTTTTCACCGTTGGCAGCGGTGTCGATTCAGCAACGGCAAGATCGGCATAGGTCCGCCCGTTCCAGAAGGCCGCGCGAATAAAATTGGCGTCGCGATCGTCGAGTCTTTCTATGCAGCTATCCACAACGCGGGCTTCGTCTTTTTCCTCCAATCGCTTTTCTGCATCGGGTGCGGGATCGGGAATGGCCAAAGCTTCCTCGAGATCGACAGGCTTGCCCTTGTCGCGCGCGCGAAGCCTGTCGATCGCGCGGTTGCGCGTGATGGCAACCAGCCAGCTGATCGGGCTCGCTCTGTCCCTGTCAAAGGCGGCGGCACGGCTCCAGATGGTCAGATAGGCGTCTTGCAAGGCTTCCTCGGCTTCGTTCCGGTTACCGAAGATACGTAAGCAAACGCCAAAAAGTTTCGCCGAGGTTCGCCGATAGAGAAATTCGAACGCTTTTCTGTCGCCGATGCCAACCCGGCCCAGCGCATCGCTCAGCAATTCGCGTTCGCGCGTCGCGCGTGCGATGGCCATCTGGCTTGCGTCGGGTTGCGCGTTCATGTGACAATTATCGACGCTCAAGCAGGCGAGCGCAAAACGGGATTTGGCCGGTAGTCGCTACCAGGTACCGAAATCGCCCGGTGGCTGGCTGGTGCGGCCTGACGCGTGGATCGGGCGGCGATATCCATAGTGTCGGCGCTTGACCAGACGCAGGCATGGCCAGTCGCCGTTATCCTGACGGTCGACCAGCAGGAAGCCGTTGCGTCGATAGGCGCTGGCTACCTTATCGGCTTGCGTGTCGAGCAAACCGGCAAGGATCAATGTGCCGCCTTCAGCGATGACTGAGGCGAAACTTGGGGCTAATTCCACCAGTGGTCCTGCAAGGATATTGGCAATCAGCAGGTCATAGGGTGCGCGGGCAGCAATTCCCGGATGGTCGGTTCCTGTCGCAACATAGAGCGCGACCTGGCCGCTTCTCCGGCCTAAGGAGACGCCATTTACAGAGGCGTTTTCGCGTGTCACATCTATGCTTACGGGATCGATGTCCGATGCGGTCACCATTGCCCGTGGCCAAAGGTGTAGTGCAGCGAAAGCCAGCAGGCCTGTTCCAGTGCCGATATCGGCAATATGATGATAGCGTTTTCCGCTACGGTGCAACCGGTCAAGCATGGCAAGGCACCCGCTGGTCGTTTCGTGCCCGCCAGTTCCGAAAGCCTGTCCGGCCTCTATCAGAAAGGACTTCGCGCCTGCGGGGATGGAGCCCTTGTTGGTTGACGTGTGAACATAGAACCGCCCGGCATGCACCGGATCGATGCTTGTCTGGCTGAGCGTTAGCCAATCTTCGTCTGGGAGCTTCTCGACAATAGCTTTTGCGCCCAATCGGCTTTCAAGCAGTATAGTATCATGCTGTGAAGGCATTACATTGAAATAGGCCTGTATCGACCATTTCACGTCGTTAAAGGCCTCCAACTCATCGGCGACAAGTGTCGGCAGGTTTTCGAACTGCTCAAGCCATTCATCATCCTCATGCATCGCCTCTGCCTCGGCGCGCGAGCAGGGCAGGGTAAGCTTCCAGTTCATTTTGCGGCTTCTTTGGCGAGCCTGTTTTCAAGTCTTGCCAGCGAGCCCGCCGCATATTGAGAGCAAGATGTCGCGTCGATCAACGGCTCGTCGCCATTAAGACGCTCGAAAAAACCACTTTGCGAAGGATGCGGGGTGATCAGAATGTCGCAAGTCTCGAACGAGGCGATTTTTGAGATGGTCGCCCGCAAAGGCGCTATATATTCTGGATGGTCGCTAAAATGATAATCGTCCGCCGAAACAGCACTTAAGCTATCCGCAAAAACGATGTTTAAGCATTTTCCATTGTTGCAGCTTTGCCAGCGCCAGCTTGTGCCACCGGGCGAATGACCAGGCGAGGCAATCGCGGTTAGAACTTGATTGCCGATTTTCAGCGTTTCGCCGTCGCGGATTATCTGATCCACTTTGACCCCTTCGACTGGATCGAAAAGCCCTCTTTGGGGATCCAAAGGATGCACAGTGCCGCTTTCGAGAGCATCCTTGGCCTCGGCACGGGCAACCATTTTGGCGCCAGTGATCCGTTTCAATCCTGCCAAGCCGCCAGAATGATCAAAATGCTCATGGGAATTCAAAAGATAACGCACATCCTTCGGATCGAAGCCGAGATCGCGGATATTTTGAGCGATTTCGGTCGCTGCTTCCGGGATTGCGCCATCGATTAGGAAATGGCCCTGTGGCGTCGTGATCAATAGTGAAACGATACCACAGGTTCCTACCATGTATACATTGGCATAGACATGCGCCGGTGGAGCAGGATCACCCCAACCATCGCGGCCTTCGCAGGCTTTGGCGATGGGTTCAAACTTGGCAGTTGCGGCGGACTGCGTACCACTGTTCGCGGCACAACCTGTCAGGGCTGTTCCAATGAGAGCAAGGGCTGCAACCGATTTAGCGAACATAGCTGGCTCCGTTTATGTCGAGTACCGCCCCAGTCATCGATGGCGGAGCTTCCAGCGCGCAAAAACGGACGAGCGTTGCCACTTCCTCCGGCATCGCCACCCGTCCAAGGGGTATGTCGGCCAGAAGCTTGTCACCACCGCGGCTTGCCAAATAGTCCTCGGCCATTCCCGTCATCGTAAAGCCGGGGCAGATCGCAAAAGCATAGATCTGTTGCGCGGCAAAACCGCGGGCGATGCTCTTGGTCATCGCGACCATCCCGCCTTTTGATGCGGCATAATGCCAGTGCGCAGGGCTGTCGCCGCGATAGGCGGCTCGGCTGGCGACATTGATGATCCGGCCTTCCTGGCCCAGTGCCTGCCAGTGGAGGATCGCAAGACGGCAAAGCTGGGCGGAAGCCGTCAAGTTGATCGCCATCGTCCGCTCCCAGCCATCGAGCCATTCGATATCGCTGAGATCGATCGGATTGGCTTCAAACACACCTGCATTGTTGACGAGCACGTCAACGCGTCCGCCCATTTCCTGCAACGCATTGTGCCAGATTTCGGATGGAACGGTAGGATCGCTCAAGTCGCCATGCGCGCTCGAAGTTGCGTGGACGAGGACGTTGTCGTCGCCGAGCTCATCGACAATGGCCGCGCCGATACCGCGCGATCCGCCCGTTACTAAGATATGCAAGGTCATGCCCGCTGCCTTCCACAGCGGGCAATGAAATTCAACCTTGCTTAGCGAATGCGCTGATTAGCGAACCAGATTTGCGGCAAATTTTCCGGCATTGGCCTGCAGCGAGGAAATATTGCCTTCGACATCGCCAAACCCGGCTTCAAGTTGCGAGATTTCCGAGACGACATTTTCCGTATCGGCGCGGATTGCGGCGATGGTGTTCGACATCAGGTCTGCGGCGAGTGCAGTTTCATCGACCGATGCCGTGATCATGGTCACCGTCTGGGCTTGTTCTTCCATCGCATGGCGGATTCGTTCTGCGCTATGTTGCACATCCTCAACCGCAGTCTTGATGGCGACATTTGATTCGACCGACGCCTTGGTGGCATTCTGGATAGCCGTAATCTTGCCGGCAATTTCATCAGTCGCTTCGGCGGTCTGGTTGGCGAGGCTTTTCACTTCCTGCGCGACAACTGCAAAGCCGCGACCGGCATCGCCAGCGCGCGCTGCTTCGATAGTGGCGTTCAAAGCGAGAAGGTTAGTCTGGCCTGCAATATCGCGGATCAGGCCAAGGATAGATTCGATCGACTTCGACTGTTCTGAAAGAGTGTCGGTCGCTTCAACCGCTTCCTGAGCGCGCTCGGTGGCGCGATTCGCAACATCTGCCGCGGTTTCAACTTCGCTCCGCGTATCCTCAATCGCACGGATCAATCCAGCCGCAGTTTGGGCCGCTTCGCGCATCGCTACGGCAGACTGTTCGGATGCAGTAGCTACTTCTGAAGCCTTGCTAAGCATACCTTGGGCAACCGCAGTGCTAGCTGCAGCCTGTTGGCGGAGAATGTTAGCCTGTTCCGATATCTCAGCTGTGCTGGAACCGATCTCGCTTTCGAATTGGGCAGTGTAGCCTTCCTTCTGTTCGCGCTGGACGATCTTTTGATAATGGACGTAACAGGCTGATGTGACGGCAAGTTCTACCGCTGTAAAATCGTGCACGGTCTTTATCAATCTGTCGCGCGCCGGATCATTGGCTTCGAGCTTGGCATCAAAAATGTCGAAATAGCGCTGGCTGGCACGCGTCGATGCGGCCAGCAAATGCCCCAGCGGAACCCGATCCTTGCAAGCAGCAATAATCTGTGCCTTCAGATATTCTCGCCACATCGTCCCTTTGATGTCGCGCATGCGCTCACGGATATAGTTCGCGGTCGATTTGACCATTGCAGCCACATATTCCGGATTGCGGAGCTGTTCGGTATCTCCGAAACTTGTCCAATATTCCCAATAATAGGAAGCAAAGGCATCCATTTCGTCATCGACGATCGCAAGCAAGTCACGGCACTTCGACGCCATCTGACCATCAAAATCAAAGGCTTTGACGATCGTGTCAAACTCAGCCGAAAGTGACTTTTCCATATCCGACATTGCGAACTCCCGAATTGCGACCTGCACGTTACATCTTGTTAGGTGTGCAAAGTTAAGCGGGATTGGTTAACGCCCGGTTATCCATGGCAGGCAAAATTCCGTATCCCGCACCTTGCGCAGACGGTTCAAAGCGGTAAAGAGCGACGCAAACTTGAACAGGGAAGCTTAGCCGATGGCGCAGAATCCGAACCGGCCGATTTCGCCGCACTTGCAGATCTACCGCTGGGGGCCGCATATGGCGGTGTCCATCTTCCACCGCGCGACAGGCTTTGTGCTCGCAACTGCCGGAATGCTGACCTTGCTATGGTGGATTGCGTCTATTGCGGGTGGGCCGGAAAGCTATGCTAGCTTCCAATCCTGGGTAGTATCTGCGGGTGCCGAAGCCACGGGCCTGCAAACTTCCGCTAACTGGTTCTTCCGCTTGCTCGGACTGGCAGTGACATACAGCTTTTTTCAGCATTTCTTCTCGGGCATCCGCCATTTGTTGATGGATCTCGGTGCCGGCTATGAACTGACCACAGTGCGCACTTGGTCTATTGCGGTGTTTATTGCGGCGCTGACTGCAACGGCGCTGGTTGCGATGCTGGTCGCTTCGCGTTTTATGGGGATTTGAGATGGGTAACGGAACCAACCTCGGGCGCGTTCGCGGGCTTGGCTCGGCCAAGCATGGCGGCAAGCATTGGATCGATCAGCGCCTGACCGCTGTCGGCAATTTGCTACTCACCAGCTGGCTGGTGCTGTCGCTATTGTTGTTGCCAAATTTTGAGCATGAGACTGTCGCTGCCTGGCTGGCCCAGCCATCGGTTGCCGTGCCCATGATCCTGATGCTGGTCAGCATCTTCTGGCATGTCCGCCTCGGCCTGCAGGTTCTCATCGAGGACTATGTGCATGACGACGGCAACAAATTTGCCGCGCTGACCCTTTTGAACTTTTACGTAATTGGCGCCGCCGCATTTGGCATTTTCATGGTCGCCAAGCATGCCTTTGCCGGAGTGCCCGCCTGATGTCTGAAGCCTATAAGATCATCGATCATACCTATGATGTCGTTGTTGTCGGTGCAGGCGGTTCGGGTCTGCGCGCGACTATGGGCGCTGCCGAAGCTGGTTTGAAAACCGCCTGCATCACCAAGGTGTTCCCGACGCGCTCGCACACCGTTGCGGCTCAGGGGGGGATCGCTGCCTCGCTCCAGAACAACTCGCCCGATCACTGGACCTGGCACATGTACGATACCGTCAAGGGTTCGGATTGGCTGGGTGACCAGGACGCTATCGAATATATGGTGCGTGAAGCTCCAGCGGCTGTTTACGAACTGGAGCATGCCGGCGTGCCGTTTTCGCGCAACGCCGACGGCACAATCTACCAGCGCCCCTTTGGCGGCCATATGCAGAATATGGGCGAAGGCCCGCCGGTGCAGCGCACATGCGCTGCCGCTGACCGCACGGGTCACGCCATGCTGCACGCGCTTTATCAGCAGAGCCTGAAATATGATGCAGACTTTTTCATCGAATATTTCGCGCTCGACCTGATCATGGAAGATGGTGAGTGCCGGGGCGTTATTGCGCTGTGCATGGACGATGGCAGCATCCACCGTTTCAAGGCGCAATCGGTTGTGCTGGCCACTGGCGGATATGGCCGCGCTTATTACAGCGCAACCTCCGCCCACACCTGCACCGGTGACGGTGGTGGGATGGTATTGCGCGCTGGCCTTCCGTTGCAGGACCTAGAGTTCGTCCAGTTCCACCCCACCGGTATTTACGGCGCAGGCGTGTTGATCACCGAAGGTGCGCGCGGCGAGGGCGGTTATCTGACCAACAGCGAGGGTGAGCGTTTCATGGAACGCTATGCGCCTTCGGCCAAGGATCTTGCGTCGCGTGACGTCGTGTCGCGTTCAATGGCACTAGAAATGCGCGAAGGTCGTGGTGTCGGCCCGAACAAGGACCATATCTACCTGCACCTCGACCATATCGATCCCAAGGTGCTGGCAGAGCGCCTACCGGGCATCACCGAGAGCGGCAAGATTTTCGCGGGCGTAGACCTGACGCGGCAACCGCTGCCGGTTTGCCCGACCGTTCACTATAATATGGGCGGTATACCCTGCAACTATCACGGCCAGGTTGTGACCAAGAAGGGCGAAGACCCTGAAGTTGTTGTTCCCGGCCTCTATGCTGTTGGTGAAGCGGCGTGCGTGTCTGTCCATGGGGCCAACCGTCTGGGATCGAACTCGCTGATCGACCTCGTGGTGTTCGGTCGCGCAACCGGCCTGCACCTCAAGGAAACGCTGAAGTCAAATGCTGCGCAAAAGGCGTTGCCCAAGGATTCGGCCGATTTGGCACTCGCTCGCGTTGACCATTTCCGCAACGCCAAGGGTGGTTCACCCACCGCCGAAGTGCGCTTGCAGATGCAGCAGACGATGCAAAAGCATGCGGCAGTTTTCCGTGACAGCGCGTTGCTCGCCGAGGGCTGCGAAATCATGCAGAAGGTGAACCAGCGGATGCAGGACATCTCGGTCAGCGACCGCAGCCTGATCTGGAACACCGATCTTGTCGAAACGCTCGAACTCGACAATCTGATGAGCCAGGCGATCTGCACCATCGAAGGTGCCAACGCCCGCAAGGAAAGCCGCGGCGCGCACGCGCATGAGGATTTCCCCGATCGCGACGACAAGAACTGGATGAAGCACACCGTCAGCTGGTTCGAAGGCTGGGGCGGCAAGGGCGGCAAGGTCACTTTGGACTATCGCCCCGTGCACGATTATACGCTGACCGATGAGGTCGAGTATATCAAGCCCAAGGCGCGCGTTTACTAAAGCGAATTGAAAGCCTGGGCCGTCAGGTCCAGGCTGCGCTTGCGCTTTTCATGATCGAACATGGAACAGGCGACGATGATTTCGTCGGCCTGCGTTCGGTCGATGAACTTCGCAATCCCCTGCGCAACCGTATTGGGCGAGCCAATCGCGCTGCACGACAGCAGTTCGTCCAGCATCGTGGCGATATGCGGGGGCAGACCGGCTTTATAGCCTTCGACGGGCGGTTGCATCTGGCGAGGGTTGCCGGTGCGCAGGCCGACAAAGCTTTGCTGGATCGAACTGGCGAGATATTCTGCCTCTTCGTCGCTATCCGCCGCGATGATGTTCATCGCCACCATGGCATGGGGTTTTTCGAGCACCGCACTCGGCTTGAAGCTGCTGCGATACATATGCAGCGCTTCGTCTAGCAATTGCGGCGCGAAATGGCTGGCAAAAGCATAAGGCAGGCCAAGCAGTGCCGCGACTTGAGCGCCATAAAGGCTGCTACCGAGGATATAGAGTTGCACATCAGCTCCAGCCCCGGGGGTTGCACTGATCCCGGTGCGACCATCGTCTGCGAAATAGCTTTGCAGCTCGACAATATCGCGGACGAACGCATTGGGATCGCTGTCGAGCGTGCGTCGGATGGCGTGGGCGACGCGCTGGTCGCTGCCTGGAGCACGGCCCAGCCCGAGATCGATACGCCCAGGATGTAGGGCGTCGAGCGTCCCAAATTGTTCTGCAATCACCAGTGGCGCATGGTTGGGCAGCATGATGCCACCTGCGCCGACGCGGATCGATTGAGTGGCGGCAGCGATATGGCCGATAACGACCGAGGTCGCCGCGCTGGCAATGCCTTTCATCCCGTGATGTTCGGCTACCCAGAAACGGGTAAAGCCCAAGCTTTCCGCATAAGCGGCCATATCAGCGGCATTGGCCAGCGCCTGTGGCACTGTTCCGCCTTCAACGACGGATACGAGATCGAGAATGGAATAAGCTGTCATCGCGATCATCTAGTCACGCCGCCCCGAAAATGCCAAGCAGCAATCGACAGTGGCCGTGGGTGCTGCCATAGGCAGGGTGAATGTTCACGTCCAATTTCCTTCCCTTTTTGCTTACCGCAATTCTGATCGAGCTAACGCCCGGCCCCAATATGGCCTGGATTGCGTTGACCGGTGCTAGCGTTGGAAAACGGGCTGCGCTGGCAGCCACTGCAGGCATTGCATTGGGTCTTTCCGTTGTCGGAGCAGCGGCGGCCTTCGGGCTGGCAGAATTGGCGAAGGCCTCTCCCCATTTGTTTGCTCTGTTGCGCTACGCAGGGGCAGCCTATCTGCTTTGGCTTGCCTGGAAAGCGTGGGAAGGAAAGAGCGACGTTTCGCCCGAACATGCCCACAACGGCAATGTGCGCTGGTTTCGCCACGGGCTTTTGCTCAACCTGTTGAACCCGAAAGCAGCTCTGTTTTTCGTGGCAATCCTGCCCAGCTATGTCGATAGTGCTGCGCCGATTATGCCGCAGACGCTGCTGCTGTCCGCGACCTATGTCGCTGTGGCGACGCTTGTGCACCTCTTGCTCGCCTTGCTGGCCGGGCGGGCGCATGAGTGGTTTGAGCGAGGACAAAATGCTGTTCTTGTCCGGAAGGCATGTGCACTGTTGATCGCGGCGGTCGCAATCTGGTTTCTTATCAGTACAGCGAATTGATGGTGGCGTTCACTCGCCGTTCAGTTTGGCGGTCGCAGATGAAGCGTGCAAATTTATCGATGAATTGAGTGGAGAGGAGCAGCTCTTATGGCCACCGAACGTTCTCCCGGTTTCAAACTGTTTTTTGCGGGGCTGATCGGCCTTGTGCTCGCCATCCCACTGATGATGGTTTTTGCACTGTCTTGGGACAGGCAGGAACAGGCCAATACCGCCCAGACCTCGATTGCTGCAGGCTGGGGCGGGCCGCAGGTTGTGGTCGGGCCGGTGCTGGTCATTCCTTACACCACCGACAATGTCGAAACCGTGACCGAAAATGGCCAACAGACAACGCGGACCGTGCGGGTGCAGCGCGAATTGTTTCTTTCGCCTGAAACCAACGCGATGAAGACCGACCTTCGCCCCGAGCGGAAGAAGAAGTCGATCTATGAAAGCGTGCTGTTTGTTGCCGAAAATAGCGGCAGTGCGCGGTTTGCACTGCCAGCCGATTTCGCCCGCTACGGCATCCCCCGTGATAGCCTCAACCTGGCCGGAGCTGAATTGCGCTTTGGTATTTCGGATGCGCGGGGATTGCAGGCGGACAGCAAAGTGCAAGTCAATGGAACTGCACTGGAATTGCAACCGGGCAAGGGGCTGGCGGCCTCAGGCAATTCAGGGTTTTTTACCTTCATCGACTGGGATGGCACGACGCCCCTGAACGTCAATTACAGCTATGCCTTCCGCGGCAACAAATCGCTGACAATGGTACCGCGTGGCAAGGAAACCAGTTGGGAAGTCAAGTCGACTTGGCCCAGCCCAAGCTTTGCCGGTGATTTCCTCCCGACCAAGCGCACGATTTCGGACAAGGGCTTTTCTTCGGCGCACAAGGTTACCAACCTGGCTCTTGGCCAGTCTCTTGTGCTGAAAGAAGACCTCGGCATGCCGCAGCTTGATGGCGGCTATGTCGCACCGATGGTGGCTTCATCGGCCAGTGCGCAGCCCGTGGGCGGACCTTCGCAAGCCGCCACGATAGGCCTTATCGAACCTGTTGACCTTTACAGCCAGGTCGATCGTTCGGTGAAATATGGCTTCCTGTTCATCGGCTTCACCTTCCTCGCTTTCCTGATGTTTGACGTGGTCGGCGGGGCAAAGGTTGCGGCAGCAGAATATCTGCTGACCGGGGCAGGGCTAGTGCTGTTCTTCGTGATGCTGCTCGCCTTTGCCGAGGTCATCGGCTTCACCTGGGCTTATCTGCTGGCGGGTGGCGCGATTACCGGCTTGCTGACTGCCTATTCCGCAGCGGTACTGAAAAGCTGGCTGCGCGCGCGGGTGATCGGCGGGCTGCTGGTCGGGCTGTATGCCACGCTCTACGTCCTGCTCAATCTTGAAGCCTATGCTCTGATTATTGGATCGATCCTGCTCTTTGTCGCCCTCGCGGTGGTGATGTGGGCAACCCGGCACATCGATTGGGGAGCAAAGCGGGGCGGCGAGGAGCCTACCGCCAACGCAGCATAGAGCGGTCAAGTTTAGCGACGGATCGGACGCCCATGAGTTTCATGCCGCGTTCGATCTCGTCGCGCAGCTTGCCGACCACACGGTCAACCCCGGGTTCGCCCGCAGCCGCCAAAGCATAAAGATACAGCCTGCCACCCGAGCAAGCCGTTGCTCCTGCCGCGAGCGCTTTCAACACATGCGTTCCGCGCCTTATGCCACCGTCGCAAATGATATCGATTTTCCCGCCTACGGCATCGGCGATCTCGGCGATCTGATCGAAGGGCGAACGCGAGCCATCGAGCTGCCGCCCGCCATGGTTCGAAACCATGATCGCCGTCGCTCCTATATCTACTGCGCGCTTGGCATCCTCGACCGACATCACACCCTTCAGGCAAAATTGCCCGCCCCATTCGGCGCGGATCGCCTCGGCCATTTTCCAGTCCATCGACTGATCGAGCATGGTGTTGAAATAATCCGCCACCGAAACCGCGACATTGGTACCCTCACTGACATGCGTTGAAAGATTGGGCAGCGAAAATTTCTCGCGGAACAGATAGTTCATCACCCAGCCGGGGTGTGTGGCATAGCTCAGCACCGAAGAAGGTGTGAAGCGCGGCGGAGAGGTGAAGCCGGTACGCAAACAACGTTCGCGATTGCCAGCTACTATGGTGTCTACCGTCAACGTGATGGCATCGAAATTTGCTGCCTTGCAGCGCTCGACCATCGACCTGTTCAGCCCCTTGTCCTTATGGATGTAAAGCTGGAACATCTTGGGCGTCTTGATTGCAGCACCGACCTCTTCGATGCTGACCGTCGCAAGGCTCGAAATGCCGAACCAGGTGTTGAAGCGCTCGGCCACAGCCGCCACCGCGCGTTCCCCCTGCCAGTGGAACAGCCGCTGCAACGCTGTCGGAGAGAGAAACAACGGCATTCCGATTTTCTTGCCCATCACGGTTGCCGACATGTCGATGTTTTCAACACCGGCAAGAACATTGGGCACAAGGTCGCAATCGTCGAACGACGATGTATTACGTTCCTTGGTTACCTCATCATCACCCGCTCCGTCGATATAGTTAAAGACAGGCGAGGGTAGGCGGCGTTTTGCCAGCCGCCGGAAATCTTCAACATTGTGGCAATCGGAGAGACGCATTGAAGGTCAGGATGCGCCGCCGAAATAGTCGCAACTATTGGGATCACCGCTTTGTAGACCCTGTTTCAACGCTGCCATCCGCTGTTCGCTCGTGCCATGCGTGAACATGCTCTCGACGGGAGCGCGTCCGGCATCGCGCATAAGCTTGTCATCGCCGATTGCATGGGCGGCACGCATGCCTTCTTCGATATCCCCAGCTTCGATGCGAGCAGCATTTTTGGCTGCCCAAACACCGGCATAGCAATCTGCCTGCAACTCCATCCGCACTTGCAAAGCATTGCCTTCGGCCTGGCTTGCGCGTGCCTGTTCGCGGCGAACCTGATCAGCGACGCCCGTCAAATTCTGGATATGATGCCCGACTTCATGCGCGATGACATAAGCATAAGCGAAATCGCCGCCGCCACTCATCTGCTGCATTTGCTGGAAGAAGGTCGTGTCGAGATAGACACCTTGGTCAGCAGGGCAATAGAATGGCCCCATTGCCGATTGTGCAGAGCCGCAGCCTGATTGTGTGCCCTGCTGATAGAAATTGAGTGTCGTTGGCTGGTAACGTTGGCCAGCTTGCGCGAACAGTGCGCCCCATGTGTCCTCGGTCGATTTGAGAACGCGGCAAGCAAACAGCTCTTCCTGCGTGTCGCACGCCTGATTGCCGCCCGCGCTCTGCTGTGCTGTTTCAGTTGGCGCCATTTCGCTGCCACTCAGATTGAGCATGCCACTGGAAAATACAAAATAGCCGACAACAGCCAAAATCAGCAATGTGCCGCATCCCATTTTTCGACCGAACAATAGAGGAAGCAGCCCGAATATCAGCGAGCCCATGCCGCCACCGCCGCCACCCATGCTGAAACCTCCGCCACCGGTGCCGTGGTCACGGGTGTTGCTGCTTGGATCCAGATCGTCGAGACGCATGGCGATTCTCCCTACTCGCGTTCAATCAAGCATTGCGGTTTTGCTGCAAAAGCGCAAGGAAGAAGGCGTATTTACAAACAGTACCGCAAAGGACTTCTCCCATGTTTCTCAAAGGCAAAACCGCTCTGATTACCGGCTCCACATCGGGCATAGGCCTTGGCTATGCACGTGCCTTGGCCGCCGAAGGTGCCAGCGTGATGATCAACGGCTTTGGCGATGCGGCTGAAATTCAGGGGCATGTTGAAGAACTGATCCGCACCAGCAATGCAGGTGCGCTTTACTCGCCAGCGGACATGACTAAGCCGGAGGAAATTCGTGCGATGGTCGCTGATTGCACCGCCAAATTGGGCGCGCCTGACATATTGATCAACAATGCCGGCATCCAGCATGTTTCGCCAGTCGACAGCTTCCCGGAGGACAAATGGGATGCAATTATCGCAATAATTTTGTCGTCTGCTTTCCACACTACCAAGGCGGTTGTGCCCGCGATGAAGGAAAAGGGCTGGGGCCGCATCATTAACACCGGTTCGATGCACAGTCTCGTCGCATCGCCGTTCAAGAGCGCGTACAACGCCGCAAAACACGGTATTGCCGGTTTTACTAAGACCATAGCGTTGGAAGTCGCCCGTGATGGCATCACCGTAAACAATATCTGCCCGGGCTATGTCTGGACGTCGCTGGTAGAAAACCAGATCCCCGATACTATGAAAGCACGCGGGCTGACACGCGATCAGGTGATAAACGACGTGTTACTCGCCGCGCAGCCGCAGAAGCAATTTGTGCAGGTGGAGCAGTTGGCTTCGCTGGCAGTCTATCTGTGCAGCGATGCGGCAGGAGCTATCACCGGCGCCAATCTCTCGATGGATGGGGGCTGGACAGCTCAATAGCCAAAATGTGCCGCATTTTCGAAAAATTGGAACTTTGGCACTCAAGCAATCGATTTAGTCGATAACAGTGCAAGGAAAAACTCGATGGTATTGTCATGGGGTTGAGATAGTTTGAACTTATAGTGCTGTCTGACGCACCAGAACGCGAACTCATAAACAGGATAGGAAAAGCCATGAACGACCAAACTCCCATCAACACCGGCGGCGGTTGCCCGGTCCACAAGGATGCAGCGCGCTCGCTGCTGGGCCGTACCAACAAGGATTGGTGGCCTGAAGCTCTTCCCGTCGACATCCTGCACCAGGGCGGCGTTTCGCCCGACCCGATGGGGCCGGACTTTGATTATGTCAAAGCGTTCAAGTCGATCGACTATCAGGCTCTAAAGGCTGACCTGACAGCGCTGATGACAGACAGCAAGCCTTGGTGGCCGGCCGATTATGGCCATTATGGTCCTTTATTCATCCGTATGGCCTGGCACGCTGCAGGCACCTATCGCACCGCTGATGGCCGCGGTGGCGCCAATAGTGGTCAGCAGCGTTTTGCTCCGCTGAACAGCTGGCCCGACAATGGCAACCTGGACAAGGCGCGTCGCCTTTTGTGGCCGATCAAACAGAAATATGGCCAGAAAATCAGCTGGGCTGACCTGTTCATTCTCGCAGGCAATGTCGCCATCGAGTCGATGGGTGGACCAGTATTCGGTTTCGGCGGCGGCCGAGCCGACGTCTACGAACCCGAAAAAGACATTTACTGGGGTGAAGAAGATCTTTGGGTCGACCAGGGTGCCGAAACCCGCATCCAGCCGGAGAAGCAGCTCGATCTCGAAAATCCTCTGGCTGCGATTCAGATGGGTCTGATCTACGTCAATCCGGAAGGCCCGGGCGGAAATCCTGACCCGCTTTTGTCGGCACGCGACATGCGGATTACCTTTGCGCGCATGGCGATGAACGACGAAGAAACCGTTGCACTGACTGCAGGCGGCCACGCTTTTGGTAAAGCACATGGCGCAATTCCCGCTGACCAGTTGAGCGCAAGCCCCGAGTCGGAAGTTTTGGAAAAGATGGGATTTGGCTGGGCGACGGATCCGGAGCAAATTGCATCGGGCAAGATTACGACGTCCGGCATCGAAGGCGCATGGTCGAATAACCCCATCAAATGGGGCGGTGACTATTTCCGCTTGTTGTTCAAATATGACTATAAGCTCGTCCACAGCCCAGCTGGCGCACAGCAGTGGACGCCCATCGATCCCGATCCGGAAGATCTGGCCCCCGATGCGCGCGACCCTTCGAAGCGTGTGCCGACGATGATGACCACAGCCGACATGGCACTGAAGATGGATCCGGAGTATCGCAAGATTTCCGAACGCTTCCGTGATGATCAGGCGGCACTTGACGATGCCTTTGCACGTGCATGGTTCAAGCTATGTCACCGCGATATGGGCCCCAAAGCCCGCTATCATGGTCCGGAAGTGCCGAAGGAAGACCTGATCTGGCAGGATCCGGTTCCCGCAGGCACGATGCCTTCGGACGCAGACGTTGCTGCATTCAAGACCAAGATCCTTGCTAGCGGTGTCGCTGCCAGCGATCTTATCAAAGCAGCTTGGGCATCAGCATCGACTTATCGCAAGAGCGATCACCGTGGTGGCGCAAATGGAGCGCGCGTCCGCTTGGCGCCGCAAAATGGCTGGGCTGTAAACGAACCCGAGCAGCTGGCTGCGACGCTTGCAAAGATTGATGAACTGCGTGGTTCTTTGTCGATGGCCGATGCAATCGTGCTGGCAGGCAGCGCGGCGGTCGAAAAGGCTGCCAAGGATGCCGGCTATGACGTCACCGTTCCCTTCACCGGTGGCCGTGGTGACGCGACTGCGGAATGGACCGATGTCGAGAGCTTCGACGTGCTCGAACCTCGCGCCGACGGTTTCCGTAACTATCTGTCGAACAAATTCTCGGTGAAGACCGAAGAATTGCTGATTGATCGCGCGGCATTGCTCGGTCTTTCAGCTCCGGAAATGACGGCTCTCGTTGGTGGTCTGCGCGTGCTGGGTGCCAACCATGGGGGGCGTTCACATGGCGTATTCACCAACCGCGTTGGCCAGTTGACCAATGACTTTTTCGTGAACCTGCTCGACATGGATACTTTCTGGGAGGCCGTTGAAGGCAGCCAGGATGAGGAATTTGTCGGTTACACACGCGGCGGTCGCACAGAGCGTTGGCGCGCAACGCGGGCCGACCTCGTCTTTGGCTCCAACTCGCAATTGCGCGCAGTGGCCGAAGTCTATGCGGAGAAAGGCAATGAGCAGAAGTTCGTCGCCGACTTCGTCAAGGCATGGGTAAAGGTCATGAACGCTGACAGGTTCGACCTCGCCTGATTGCAATGGATATTGAAAAGGCCGCTGCGCATGCTGCGCGGCGGCCTTTTTCATGCGTTAAATGCAGGATGATTATCTGGGCGTTATTCGACGGGTTGGTTGGTGCGTATCGGCGCGCCGGTTGAGCCAGCTGCCACCTGATCAGCATAATTTTGACCCACGTTCGCCGATTGTCCGTTGAGGGCACCTGCCGGCAAATTCGTCTGCTGGGATTGTGTTTCACTTGAGTTTGAATTCGTGCCCAAAGGTTGGGCGTCGTTCATCGGTTGCCCGAATGTTTCAAACTCGTCAGGAAATTCAGCTTCTTCTTGCTCCGCAAATTCATCGCCCTCTGCCGGTGCATCGGCAGTTTCCTGAGCAACTACAGGTTGCGGCGTGGGCACCGGAGCTTCAGGCGCACTAGCCTGTTCGGTTTTGACGCTGCTTTCAGATGGTATAATCAACGCAGCAAATACGGCAACGCACAGGACGGCTACGACGCTTTTCTGGATATTATCCATGATCAACCTCAGTTTCGCGAAATACAGCCGGTTTTCTAGAGCTTTATCGTTAAAAAACGATTGATTGGCGTTTGCATAGAAAAAGGCCGCCGGTAATTTTACCGGCGGCCCAAGGCAGTTTTTCCTCCCCAGGAAAACTCGTTCAGCCCAGTTTGGCGGCGCTCCCCAAGCGGTGGTAGAGGCGGGCGAATTTCTTCGATTCTTCGCCATCTTCCACAGTGGGCAGATATTGCGCGAGCGCCTTGCGGATCAGCTTGAAGTCCTCGGTTGAAAGGACTGCGCGGGAACGTGCTGGTTCACTCATAGCTAACTCCTTTTGGACGGTTAAATCAGGCCGCGTTGGCGAACTGGTTCATGGTGTTGTCCTTGCCGCCGGCCTTCAGGGCAGCTTCACCGGCGAAATATTCCTTGTGGTCATCGCCAATGTCGGAACCGGACATGTTCTGGTGCTTGACGCAGGCGATGCCCTGGCGGATTTCCTTGCGCTGCACGCCTGCGACATAACCAAGCATTCCCATCTCGCCGAAATAATCCTTGGCAAGGTTGTCGGTGCTGAGTGCTGCGGTGTGATAGGTCGGCAGGGTGATCAGGTGGTGGAAGATGCCCGCCCGCTTTGCAGCATCGCGCTGGAAAGTCTGGATGCGACGGTCCGCTTCGATACCCAGTTCGCTTTCGTCATAGGATGCGCTCATCAGGTTCGCACGGTCATAGGCCGACACGTCCTTGCCTTCTGCGGTCCAGGCGTCGAACACCTGCTGGCGGAAATTGAGCGTCCAGTTGAAGCTGGGCGAGTTGTTGTAGGCGAGCTTCGCATTGGGAACGACTTCGCGGATACGGTCGACCATACCAGCAATCTGTTCGATGTGCGGCTTTTCGGTTTCTATCCAGATAAGGTCGGCGCCATTCTGCAGCGAGGTGATGCAATCGAGCACGCAGCGGTCTTCACCGGTTCCCGAACGGAACTGGAAAAGATTCGAAGGCAGGCGCTTCGGCTTCAGCAGTTTGCCGTTGCGGTTGAGGATGACATCGCCATTCTGCGCGGTTGCCGGGTCGATTTCTTCGCAATCGAGGAAGCTGTTATACAGATCACCCAGATCGCCCGGTTCCTTCGACACTGCAATCTGCTTGGTCAGGCCAGCGCCGAGCGAGTCGGTGCGGGCAACGATGATGCCATCGGGAACACCGAGTTCGAGGAAGGCATAGCGGCAGGCGCGGATCTTCTGCAGGAAATCCTCATGCGGAACGGTGACTTTACCGTCTTGGTGGCCGCACTGCTTTTCGTCCGAAACCTGGTTTTCGATCTGAAGGGCACAGGCACCGGCTTCGATCATCTTCTTGGCGAGCAGATAGGTTGCCTCGGCATTGCCGAAACCTGCGTCGATGTCGGCGATAATCGGAACGACGTGGGTTTCGTAATTCTCGATCTTGTTCAGCAGTTCGGCTTCAGCCGCCGCATTGCCTTCTTCACGTGCCTTGTCGAGGTCGCGGAAGAGCAGGTTGAGTTCGCGGCTGTCGGCCTGACGCAGGAAGGTGTAGAGTTCTTCAATCAGTGCGGGAACGCTGGTCTTTTCGTGCATCGACTGGTCGGGCAGGGGGCCGAATTCGCTGCGCAGCGCGGCAATCATCCAGCCGGAAAGATAGAGGTAGCGCTTCTTGGTGGTGCCGAAATGCTTCTTCACCGAAATCATCTTTTGCTGCGCGATAAAGCCGTGCCAGCAGCCTAATGATTGGGTGTAGTTGGCAGGGTCGGCATCATAAGCAGCCATGTCTTCGCGCATGATCTTTGCGGTGTAGCGGGCGATGTCGAGACCGGTCTGGAAACGGTTTTGCAGGCGCATGCGGGCGACGGATTCGGGGCTGATCGAATCCCAGGTTCCGTTTTGCGAACCAATGAGTTGGCCAGCTGCCTTGATTTCTTCCTGATAGGTCATTGTGACAAATCCTTGTTTGGGAGGTCTGATATGGAGACGTCTTACCTATGTAGGCGGCCTTCCTGTGAGTCAGATTTGTCAAAAATGTTGTGTGTGCGTCGCACAAAATGCGCCCATGCTTGTAATATTGTAAATAAATTGACATAAGTTACGCCTATGACCGAGCAGAAACTTTTCGCAGGCCATGCCGTGCGCCGTATCCGCCGCGCCAATGGCCTCACGCAAACCGCGATGGCGGAGGCGCTGGCGGTTTCGCCGAGCTACCTCAACCTCATCGAGCGCAACCAGCGCCCGTTGACCGCCGCGATCCTGCTGCGTCTTGCCGAGCGGTTCGATTTCGATGCGCGCAGCCTGACCGGCGCAACCCCCGGCGGCGGGGTGGAGGCGCTCCGCCGGCGCCTCGCCGACCCGCTATTCGGCGATCTCAACCTCGACAAATTGCAATTGGAGGACTGGATCGCCGCCGCCCCCGATGCCGCCGAAGCCTTCGCCCGCGCCTTTGACCGGCTGTCGGGCGCAGGCGAGCGCCAAGAGGCCGACGCCATCGCTGCCGTCCGCGCGGAAATCGAACGCTGGCGCAACCATTTTGCCGATCTCGACGCACAGGCAGAGGCGCTTGCGGACGAGCTGCGCCTTGCCAATGCCGACCTTTATGGCGCCATCGCAGAACGCCTCCGCGTCAAGCACCAGCTCTCCATCCGCATCCTGCCCGTCGATGTGCTGCCTGACAGGCTGAAGCGGCTTGATCTGCACGCGCGGCAGCTTCAGCTTTCCGAGCTGCTCGATCCCGCCAGCCGCACCTTTGCCGCAGCAGCCGAGCTTGCCACGCTGGAGGCGCGTGCCGAGATTGACGGTCTGGTCAAAGGCGCGAACTTTGCCGAACGCGCGAGCGAGCGTTTCTATCGCCGCCATCTGACCAGCTATTTCGCCGCCGCGTTGATGATGCCCTATGCCCGTTTCCTGCGTGCATGCGAGGGTACGGGCTATGACATAGAGCTGCTGCAGCGGCGCTTCGGCGCGGGCTTTGAACAGGTCGCGCACCGGCTGACCACCTTGCAACGCGTCGGCGCGCGCGGCCTGCCATTCTTCATGCTGCGCATCGACCGGGCAGGGCAATCGAGCAAACGCTATGCCGGGGCCAGCGCATCGCCGCTGGTGGAAAGCGACGCGCGCTGCCCCTTATGGCGGCTGCACACCGCGTTCGATCGGCCCGGCCATCTGGTAAAGGATATGGTCGAGCTGGAGGATGGCAGCCGCTGGTTCACCATCGCGCGCACCGTGCAACCGCAGGCGGGCAGGGAAGGCGGCATCCGCGCCGAATTTGCCGTTGGGTTGGGGCTGAACGCGCAACTCGCCGCGCCGCTCGCCGCCGCGCGCGGAATAGACCTGAGCGCGGGGGAGGCCACCCCCATAGGCCTGGGCTGCCGCGCCTGCACCCGCCCCGATTGCCCCCAACGCAGCGCGCCGCCCGCAGGTCGGGTGCTTGTGTTCAACGAACGCGAACGGGGATTGACGCCCTTTGTCTGGGCGGGGGAGTGAAGCTGATGACGAAAGGCAGCGGCTTAATTGATATATATTATTTGAATTGATTTGCATCAATTAGTGAGCGCGCGCTGATCCTATGACTGTTGAACAAACTGGAGGATCACATGTTTTTCGATGTTGCGATAGCCAAAGAGATCTGGGCAGCAAAGTATCGTTTCAGCGGCAAAGGCGATCTTCCCGGTGATGTTGATTTTGAAGCTACTGCCGCCAGAGTAGCCAAAGCCGCGGCAAGCAATGAAAGTGAAATTGAGCGCCCCGTGTGGCAAGCGCGGTTTGAAGATGCCATCGCCAAGATGCAGTTCATCCCGGCCGGAAGGATATTGGCGGGCGCGGGAACCGAACGTGCCGTCACGTTATTCAACTGTTTTGTCATGGGTACTATTCCCGACAGCCTGGAAGGCATTTTCGATCATTTGAAGCAAGCGGCGCTGACGATGCAGCAAGGCGGAGGAGTCGGGATGGACTTCTCGACGATCCGGCCCAAGGGTGCAGAGGTTAAAGGCGTGGGATCTGACGCCTCAGGGCCAATGTCGTTCATGGATTGCTGGGATTCGATGTGCCGGACAGTTCACTCGGCGGGTGCCCGGCGGGGGGCGATGATGGGCTGTCTGCGTATCGACCATCCCGATATCGAAGATTTTATCGATGCCAAACGCGACGGCAGCCGCTTTCGCAATTTCAACTTTTCAGTTTTGGTCACCGATGCCTTTATGGAGGCTTTGGAACGAGATGCGGAATGGCCGCTCGTTTTCGGTAGTGAGACCTATCGCACTGTGCAGGCGAGCGAATTGTGGCAAAAGCTGATGCAGGCGACGTATGACGTGGCCGAGCCGGGTGTGATCTTCATTGATCGGGTAAACCATAAAAATAATCTTGCATATTGTGAGACCATCAGCGCCTCCAACCCATGCGGCGAGCAGATGCTGCCGCCTTATGGAGCATGCCTGCTCGGCTCAATCAATCTAGCGGCACTGGTCGACATTCCTTTTGAGCAGGGAGCATCGATCGACGAGGCATCGCTGGCAGATCTGACGGCTACAGCCGTCCGCTTTCTTGATAATATCATCGATATTAGCCGTTACCCCCTTTCAGAACAGGAGGCTGAGGCAAAAGCGAAACGTCGGATAGGGCTTGGTATTACCGGTCTGGCGGACGCATTACTGTTCTGCGGACGGGCCTATGGCAGCGATGCGGCAATAGCGCTGACAGAACGCTGGCTGACGGTTATTCGCGACGCAGCCTATCGCGCCTCGGCCCTGCTAGCGGAAGAGAAAGGGGCATTTAGCCTTTATGACCCTGCGATACTCGATCAGCCGAATTTGCAGGCGCTTGATGTGGAATTGAGATCGCTGATTTCGAAGCATGGATTGCGCAATGGTTGCCTGACCTCAATAGCGCCCACCGGCACAACCTCGTTGCTCGCTGGAAATGTGTCATCGGGCGTTGAACCCGTATTCGCCTATTCCTACCAGCGTCGTATCCTGAACCCCGACGGATCAGCGCGCCATGAAACGGTGGAGGACTATGCTCTGCGCGCCTGGCGTCAAGTGAAGGGTGACGTCGTACCGCCCGACGAACTGTTTGTGAGTGCGCAATCCCTGGCCCCTTCCGCTCATGTGCGCATGCAGGCGGCTGCACAAATGTTGATCGACAGTTCGATTTCGAAAACGGTGAATGTTCCCGAAGACATCAGCTTTGAAGATTTTTCTGATGTTTATCTTGAGGGCTACAGGCGCGGGTGCAAGGGGCTCACGACCTACCGGCCAAACGCGGTGACAGGATCTGTGCTGAGCGTTACGCCTGCTGAAGCGCCTATTTCGAACCCGCCGATGCTGGAACAGCGCGACGATGCGCTAGAGGGAACAACCTACAAACTCAAATGGCCCGACAGCGCACATGCCGTTTATGTGACGATAAACAACATTGAGGCTGAAGGAGCGGTTCGTCCGTTCGAGATATTCATCAACTCCAAAAATATGGAGCATTATGCCTGGACGCTGGGCCTTACCCGGATGGTTTCGGCTGTTTTTCGACGTGGAGGTGACGTGTCATTTGTCGCAGACGAATTAAAGGCCGTGTTCGACCCGCGAGGTGGTTCATGGATGAACGGCAAATATGTTCCGTCATTGCTGGCCGCCATTGGCGGGGTAATCGAAAAGCATCTTCATCAATTTGCACCGGGGCAATTAGAACTTCCTGTAATTTACAAAGCAGATTCGACTCAGCAGGTCGCAGCTCCCCACGGTCCGATTTGCCCTCAATGCAGCGCGACAGGCATGATACGCGAAGAGGGCTGCAACAAATGTTTGGAGTGCGGTTACTCAAAATGTGGATAAGCAAGCAAAAGGACCTGCATCGCGCCGCCATATAAAGCGGAAGCGTTCAAATTTGCTTGTCGGCCTCAAGCTCCCATACCCGGGCCAGCCTTTATATTTCCAATAATCTCGAAATATCTCTTGACTCCCTTCTATGGTTCGATATTTCAACGAATATCGAAATAAGGAGTCGTTATGGACGCCGACACTATTATCCGGGCACTTGGGGCCTTGGCGCAGGAGCATCGCTTGGCGGCGTTTCGCTTGCTTGTGCAGGCGGGGGCTTCGGGGTTGCCTGCCGGGGTGCTGGCGGAGCGGCTTGCGGTGCCGAACAGCTCGCTGTCCTTCCATCTTGCCCAATTGAGCCATGCCGGTTTGATCCGGCAGGAGCGGCAGGGGCGTTCGTTGATCTACTCCGCCGATTATGCCGCGATGAACGGGCTGATCGGTTACCTCATGGAAAATTGCTGTGCGGGTGCGGTTTGCGGTTCGGACGATGCTTCGTCTGGCTGTGCGCCCGCCATATCCGATGAAAGGAAAAGTGCATGAAACGCTTTCACGTGCATGTCGGGGTCGAAAAACTCGACGCCTCTATCGCATTTTATTCGGGCCTGTTCGGGCAGGAGCCTTCGGTGGTGAAGCCCGATTATGCCAAATGGATGCTGGAGGATCCGCGCATCAATTTTGCCATTTCGCAGAAATGCGGCGCGGTGAAGGGCATTGAGCATCTGGGTATCCAGGTTGAGGACCAGGGCGAGCTCGCCGAAGTCTATGGTCGTCTGAAAGCCGCCGACCGCCCGGTGCTGGAGGAAGGCGCGACCACCTGTTGCTATGCGCAATCGGAAAAAAGCTGGATCGCCGACCCCGATGGCGTGGTGTGGGAGGCTTTCCTCACCAATGGCGAAGCAACCGTTTACGGCGGCAATCCTGAATTGCAGCAGCTGGTTTCGGCCAATGCCGCGGCCAATGCCTGCTGCGCGCCGAAGCAGGAAGCGGCTGCGCCCGCCGCCACCAACACTGGCTGCTGCGGCTGAGGTTCTGAATGCCCGAGATACGCAATGTGCTGGTGCTGTGCACCGGCAACAGCGCCCGTTCGATATTGGGGGAGGCTTTGTTCAACCTCCATGGGGAAGGGCGCGTGCGCGGCTTTAGCGCAGGGAGCAAGCCCAAGGGTGTGCCACACCCCGGCGCGCTCCGCCTGCTCGCGCGGCGCGGGATTGATGTGTCGGGTTTCCGATCGAAAAGCTGGGATGAATTCAGCGCAGCCGATGCGCCGCAAATCGACCTTGCGATTACCGTGTGCGGCAATGCGGCGGGCGAAGTCTGTCCGGTCTTCATCGGAAGCCCGTTGAAAGCGCATTGGGGGCTGCCCGATCCAGCAGATGTTGAAGGTAGCGAGGCCGAGGTCGATGCGGCGTTCGAGGAGGCCTGGCGCTTGCTTGAAATGCGGGTGAAGGCGTTCATGGCGCTCGACCTTGAGGCAATGGACAACGCGGAAGCGCAAAAGGCTCTGGCAGAGATTGGTGCAATGGAAGGGGCAGCCTGAAATGACTGAAGGCAATTTGAAGCGGCTGTCTTTCCTTGATCGCTATCTGACGCTGTGGATTTTCATGGCGATGGTGCTGGGGGTTGGTCTGGGCTCAACTTTTGCCGGATTGCCCGAGGCGATCAACAGCCTGTCCTGGGGATCGACCAATATCCCCATCGCCATCGGCCTGATCCTGATGATGTATCCGCCGCTCGCTCGTGTGCGCTATGAAGAATTGCCGCGCGTGTTTGAGGATAAAAGGGTGCTGGCGATCTCGCTGGTGCAGAACTGGATCATCGGCCCGGTGCTGATGTTCGCGCTTGCAGTGATTTTCCTGTCGGATAGGCCTGAATATATGACCGGCCTGATCCTGATCGGGCTGGCGCGGTGCATCGCGATGGTGATCGTGTGGAACCAGTTGGCGAAGGGTGACAACCAATATGTTGCGGCGCTGGTGGCGTTCAACTCGATCTTCCAGATCTTGTTTTTCAGCGTCTATGCCTGGTTCTTCCTTGCCTTCCTGCCGCCGCTGTTCGGGCTGGAGGGCAGCGTCGTCAATGTCAGTTTCTGGACGATTGCAGAGGCGGTGCTGATCTATCTCGGCATACCCTTCCTCGCCGGGTTCCTGACGCGCAAATGGCTGGCCAAAGCCAAAGGGGAGGCATGGTATGAGCATGTCTTCCTGCCGAAGATCGGCCCCGTCACCCTTGTCGCTCTGCTGTTCACCATCGTCGCGATGTTCAGCCTGAAGGGGAATGAGATACTGACCTTGCCGGGGGATACGATCCGCATCGCCATCCCGCTGACCATCTATTTCGTGGTCCAGTTCACGATCAGCTTCTTCATGGGCAAGCTGATCGAGAGCGACTATCCGCGCACCACGGCGGTGGCATTTACCGCGGCGGGCAACAATTTCGAGCTGGCGATTGCAGTTGCGATTGCGGCCTACGGACTTGCATCCCCGGTGGCATTTGCAGCGGTGATCGGGCCGCTGGTCGAGGTGCCGGTGCTGATCCTGCTGGTCAACGTCGCCTTCTGGTTTGGGCGGCGCTGGTTTGCGGACAGCGTGCCCGCCTAACTGCTGAACTTCTTCACATCCTGGCTGTGCCCGCGCGGCAGGATGAGCACTTCATTGCCATGCGCCACAACGATCAGGTCGTGCGCGCCGATCAGGTTGATACGCAGGCCGTCGCTGCGCACCAGATTGTTGTGGCTATCGAGCAGACGGGTTTCGCCTTGAATGCTGTTGCCTGCCGCATCCTTTGTGCTGATTTCATACAGGCTGTCCCAGCTGCCGACGTCGGACCAGCCGATGCTGACCGGGGCGACGGCAACGCGGTCTGCCTTTTCCATCACGGCATAGTCGATGCTGTCGGCGGGGGAGGCGGCGAAGGCGGATTCTTGCGGGCGCATCATCGCGCCTTGCCGTTTGGCCCCGTCCATCGCGGCTTGTGCGGCGTGCAGCATGTCGGGTACTAGGCTCGCCAGCCGGCCGAGATAGATGTCGGCGCGGAACAGAAAGATGCCACCATTCCACGCATGGTTGCCTGCATCGATCATCGCCTGCGCGGTGGCGGCGTCGGGCTTTTCGACAAAGCGTTCGACGCGCGATACCGCCGCCGTCAATTCCTCCCCGATGCGGATATAGCCATAGCCGGTTTCGGGCGCGGTGGGGGTGATGCCGAAGGTGACGAGCCAGCCATCCTCGACCAGAGGCAGCGCAGCCATGATCGCGGCGTGAAAGGCAGGAACATCGGCGATCAGATGGTCGCTCGGCATCACCAGCAATGGGGCCTTGGCGTCATCGACCGCGAGCGCGGCGAGGGCGATGGCAGGCGCGGTGTTGCGGGCGCAGGGTTCAAGGACGGTGAGGGCGTCTGGCACGCCTGCCTCACGCGCTTGCTCTTCGATCAAGGCGGCATGCGCGGCGTTGCCGACGATTAGCGGCGGGCCGAAGAAATCCCGGTCCATCACCCGCGCCAACGTCATCTGAAACATCGTCGCATCGTCAGCGAGTTTCAGGAACTGCTTGGGGCATTCAGGGGTCGACATCGGCCAAAGCCGCGTGCCGCCGCCGCCAGAGAGGATCACCGGTGTAATTTTCATAAATGATTCCTATTCGATGGCGGCTATTTCCGCAATCGCCGACTGTCGCAGTTTTTGACAGTTGGTGTTGGAACTAAATCCCTGATAAAATGTCGCTTTATAAAGAAGTGTAAAATTAAGCGACACTTTACTTTTGCCCGCTATCTATCGTGCAAGATTATGGCAGGTCGCGCCCACATATGATCAGGCTGTTCAAGCATTATGTCCCCTACGCCGTGTTGTTTTTGGCGTTGGTGGACTTGTGCCTGTTGCTGGTTGCCGCCGAAACCGCATGGGTGATCCGTGCCAACCAGATCGGCATGCATGTCGACTATATTGGCAATCGCATCTGGCCGCTCGTTACTTTTGCCGCCGCCGTGCAACTCGCCGCAATGGCGGTGGGCGTCTATAGCGCCGAAGCCTTGCAGTCGCTGCGTTTCGCCATTGCCCGCCTGATCGTTGCGGTGTCGCTCGGTGTTATCTTCATGGCAATCATGGCGTTCGCGCTGCCGGGGATGACGCTCTGGCGCTCCAACTCACTTTACGCGATGGTGCTGTCGTTCGCCTATCTCGCTCTCAGCCGCATGATATTGGGGAGCCTGATCGGCGGAGAGAGCTTTAAGCGCCGTCTGCTGGTGCTCGGGGCAGGGAAGCGGGCGCAGCGGATCAAGGATCTGGAGGCACGGCGCGGTTCCGGCTTTGTTGTTGTCGGCTTCATCGCAATGGACGAATCCAAGCGTATCATCCCCGAAGCGATCAATCGTTCGGCGATTTACAACCTTGCCGATTTTGTCGTGAAACTTGGGGCGAGTGAGGTGGTGCTGGCGCTTGAAGAAAGGCGTAACGCGCTGCCGTTACAGGATCTGCTGCGGATCAAGACCACGGGTGTCCATGTAAACGATATCTCCAGCTTTCTGGAGCGTGAAACCGGGCGCGTCGATCTGGATAGCGTCAACCCAAGCTGGCTCATTTTCTCCGATGGCTTCTCATCGGGCCGACGTTTGTCTGGAATTGCCAAACGGCTCTTCGATATTACCGCGAGTGCGATCCTTGTGGCGCTGACGCTGCCCGTGATCCTTCTGTTTGCCCTGCTGGTGAAGCTGGAAAGCAAAGGCCCTGCCTTTTACCGCCAGCAACGTGTTGGCCGTTATGGCGTTTCTTTTGACCTGATCAAATTGCGTTCCATGCGCGCCGACGCAGAGGCAGATGGCAAGGCAATCTGGGCTGCCAAGAACGACGATCGTGTGACGCGGATAGGCAAGTTCATCCGCAAGGTTCGCATAGACGAGCTGCCGCAGACATGGTGTGTGTTGAAGGGCGATATGAGCTTTGTCGGCCCGCGTCCGGAACGGCCCGAATTTGTGGCCGACCTTGAACAGCAGCTGCCCTATTTTGCCGAAAGGCACATGGTAAAGCCGGGCATCACCGGTTGGGCACAGGTCAATTTTCCCTATGGCGCGTCGATCGACGACAGCCGCCAGAAGCTGGAATATGATCTCTATTACGCCAAGAATTATACGCCGTTCCTCGACCTTTTAATCCTGCTGCAGACGATCCGCGTGGTCATCTGGCCGGAAGGAGCGCGCTGAAATGGGCGGAGCGCTCGCCTGGGTCGGCTTTTGGGGCCATGCAGCGGTCGGCTTTTTATATGCCGCGCTGGCCATCTGGGTATTCCAGCAGTTCGGTGGCAAAAGCCGACAGCAAATTGCACTCATCGCTGCGCTTTCGGTTACGGCATTTTGGGGCATTGCCACGATCCTGGGCGGGCCGGGTAGCCTGCTGGCGTCAAGCGGCGAGACACTGCGCAATCTTGGCTGGCTGGGCTTCCTTTACGCGCTACTGCTCAACGGTGAGGGCAATTCGCACCCGCGCACAATCAAGATCCTTTACGGAGCCTTGTTTCTGGCGCTGTTGCTGCAGCCTGTTATCGATTTTGCCTTGCTCGCGACCTTCCCGGACAATGCCCAGGCGAGCGCGGCAGCCGCCAAATCGGTCCAGCTCTTGCGCATGATTTTCGCGATCGGGGCGATTGTGCTGGTCCACAATCTATACACCGTATCCGCACCGGAGGCCCGTTGGGGAATCAGCTTGCCCATGGCCGCGCTTGCCGCGACCTGGATGTACGACCTGAACCTCTACACCATCGGCTATCTTTCGGGTGATTGGCCCGCCGAATTCATCGCCATGCGCGGGCTGATCATGACAATTCTGGTGCCGGTGTTCGCAATGGGGACGCGGCGCAACAGCAGTTGGCGGATTCGCCTATCGCGGTCGGTAACGTTTCAATCAGTCTCTTTGCTCGCAATCGGCGCCTATCTGTTTGGCATGGTGCTGCTCGCGACAGGGTTGCAGCTTGTGGGCGGCAGTTATGTACGGATGGCCCAGATCACCCTGATCTTTGCCATGTCGCTTGGGGCCATGTTGATCCTGCCGTCCGGCAAGTTCCGCGCCTGGCTGAATGTCGTTATCGCCAAGAATTTTTTCCAGCACCGCTATGATTATCGGGCTGAATGGATGCGCTTTGCCGAAACAATCGGGTTCCCGAGTGATGCCGCCCCTTTTCACGAACGGGTTATCAAGTCGCTGGCCGACATTTTTGAATCACCTGCTGGCCTGTTGCTTACCCGCGACAGCGAATCGCGGTTGGTGTTGCAGGCACGCTGGAACTGGCCAACGGCCGAAATCCCGACCTATGCAGGCAATTCGCAGACAGTGCCCTTCTTCGAACGTACCGGACATATATTGTTGATGGACGAAGTGCGCGAAGGCACCGATGACCGGGTTGATCAATCGGCGATTCCCCAATGGTTGTATGACGAAACACGTGCTTGGGCTGTAATCCCGCTGGTGCATTTCGGGCGTCTTGCCGGCATTGCGGTGCTTGCCAAACCCCCGATCAAACGGTCGCTCGATTGGGAAGATCTGGACATGATGCGTGTGGTCGGTCGCCAGCTTGCCAGCTATCTGGCCGAAGCGACCAGCCAGGAACAGCTGACCGAAAGCCGGCAGTTCGAACAGTTCAACCGGCGCTTTGCCTTTGTGATGCATGACATCAAAAACCTCGTCAGCCAGCTGAGTCTGCTCGCGCGCAATGCCGAAAAACATGCGAGCAATCCTGATTTCCAGGCAGATATGATAGAGACTCTCAAAGGTTCGGTTGGCAAGATGAACGATCTGCTCGCTCGCCTGTCGCAGCACAGCCAGACCCGCCATTCGGCGATCGCACCGATGGATGTCGAAACGACTGTGAGCGCTGTGATCCATGGAAAGAGGTTGATCTACCCGATTGAGTCCGATTTTTCACCGGGATTGCTCGCGATGGCGGATGCAGGTCGGGTCGAAACCATTTTGAACCATTTGGTCCAGAACGCGATCGATGCGACCGACGACGGATCCCCGATTCGAGTCAGTGCTGCGCGTCAGGATGATTGGGTTGCCATCAGGGTGACGGACAAGGGTTGCGGCATGACGGAAGTCTTTGTGGCGAACCAGCTTTTCAAACCGTTCGAGTCCACCAAAAGCGGCGGCTTTGGCATCGGCGCTTATGAAGCCCGCGCGTTGGCACAGTCGCTAGGTGGGCATCTGCATGTCGATAGCCGCGTAGGGAAGGGCACACGAATGACGCTGCTGCTCCCAGCGGCAAAAGAAGCGGCACAAGTCAACGACATCGAAGAGGCGGCATGACGATGGAACAGCCAAAGAAAAAACTGCTGATTGTCGAGGACGACCAGGGGCTGCAGCGGCAACTGAAATGGTCCTATGAGGATTTTGAGGTCTTTTGCGCGTCGAACCGTACCGAGGCGATGGCGTTGCTGCGCGCGGAAGAACCCGACGTGGTGACACTCGATTTAGGCCTTCCGCCTGACCCTGACGGCGTGACCGAGGGCTTTGCCGCGCTAGAAGAAATGCTGTTGATCAAGCCGGATACCAAGGTGATCGTTGCTTCCGGTCACAATGCAAAAGAGAGCGCGCTGCATGCCATCTCTGCCGGGGCGTGGGATTTTTACCAGAAACCCGTTGATATCGATGAGCTGCACCTGATCGTAAAGCGCGCCTTCCATGTGCGTGACCTTGAGTTGCAGAACCAGAAGGCACAGGCACCAGCGTCTGATGGTGAAATGCTGTTCGGTTCGATGATCACCGCGTCCCCCGAAATGCTGAAGGCCGCGCGTACGATTGAGCGGGTGGCCAATACCAATGCGTCGGTTATGCTGTTGGGGGCCAGCGGCACCGGCAAGGAACTGCTGGCGCGCGGACTGCACGACGCGAGCGAGCGTAAAGGCAAACCCTTTGTTGCAATTAACTGCGGCGCAATCCCGGAGACCCTTCTTGAGTCCGAACTGTTCGGGCATGAAAAAGGTGCTTTTACAGGCGCAATCAAGACCACCGAAGGCAAGATCGAATTGGCCAATGGCGGCACGCTGTTTCTTGATGAAGTGGGAGATATCCCATTGCCGCTGCAGGTGAAATTGCTGCGCTTTATCCAGGAACGCGTTATCGAGCGCATTGGCGGGCGGAAAACCATTCCGGTAGATGTTCGCATCGTCTGTGCGACGCACCGCGATCTTAACCAGATGATCACGGACAAGACATTTCGCGATGACCTGTATTACCGTCTGGCCGAAGTTCCGGTGCATATCCCCCGGCTGGCTGAACGGCAGGGTGATTCAGTCCTTCTGGCGAAGCATTTCCTGAGCCGCTTTGCCCGAGAGATGAATCCATCGATCAAGGGTTTCGCTTCAAGCGCGCTGACCGCGATTGATCAATGGGATTGGCCAGGCAATGTCCGCGAGCTCGAAAACCGTGTAAAGCGTGCCGTAATCATGGCAGAGGGCAAGTTCATAACGGTCGATGATCTCCAGTTTGATCTGATCGATGACGATGACCGGTTGCTCAACCTGAAGGCGGCACGCGAAGCCGCGGACAGGCGGGCTATAGGTCGGGCCATTGCGCGCACGGAAGGCAATATTTCCAACGCTGCCAAGCTGCTGGGCATCAGTCGACCAACGCTTTATGATCTCCTGAAACAATATGAGATCCATGTCTGATGCCCCACGCCTCTCGCCAGTTGCTGACTTCGGGATTGCGGAGCGTGCTGGCGATTGCGTTACTGGCGGGCATTGCTCACGCGGCGATTGACGACGACGCTCGCGAAGCTTTTGAGGCCGCGCAAAATCATATTGATCAACGCGACCTCAGGTCAGCCAAGGTCGAACTGCTCAACGCAACAGCCGCAGAACCCGAATGGATCGAGGCGCAGCTGAAGCTGGCTGAAGTTTCGCTGGAACTTTTCGATCCGGAGACGGCCCGCGAACATATCGACAAGGCCATAAAACTGGGAGCGCCCGAGACGGCTTACAGCCACCTTCTGGGTCACGCACTTTGGCTTTCGGGTGAGACCGGCAAGGCAGAGACGGCCTTGACCCAAAAAACTGTGGCCCGCGCCAACATGCCCTATGCCTTTCGCATATTGGGCCGTGTCTATATGGACCAGGGTGATACCATTGCGGCCGGGCAGGCGTTCGATAGCGGTCTCAAACTCGCACCCAAAGATGATCGTCTGTGGACCGAGGTTGCGCGGCTGCGCTACGTGGTTTCGGATCTGGGCGGGGCGACGGCGGCGCTTGAACGGGCGTTGGCGTTGAACCCGGCCAATGTGCGGGCACTTGAGTTGCGTGGTCGTGTGGTGCGCGACCAGTTCGGGCTGGCGGCGGCGTTGCCCTGGTTTGAGCGTGGATTGCAAATCGACCCGAATGACGTGCCGTCACTTGAAGAATATGGCACGACGCTGGGTGAGTTGGGCCGCTATCGCGAAATGCTAGTGCAGGCGCGCAAGATACTGACGCTCGACACAAAAAATGCCAAAGCTTTCTATATGCAGGCTATATTGGCGGCGCGCGCCGGGAATTATGCGCTCGCCCGACGCATCATGGGAAAAGTCGGCGGGCGCTTCGCCGAACTGCCGGGGCCGCAAATGCTTGTCGCGGTCAGCGAATATGAATTGGGCAATTTCAACACCGCCATCGAAATCTTGACGCGACTGGTTTCCGCACAGCCACATAATATTGAACTGCGTACTTTGCTTGCGCGCGCGCTTCACCGATCCGGTGACCAATCAGCAGCATGGGATGCAATTGCACCCGTCGCCAACCGCGAAGATGCCGATCACTACAGCATAGTGCTTGCTGGCCGCATATTGGAAGCGTTGGGCGAGCGTGATGCCGCCGCGTTCCGTCTGGACAGGGCAGCCTATCCATCGATTACCACTCCCTTGGCGCTTGCTGAAACACAGGCGTTGGGTGCGGCTGCGGCAGAGGCCGCACGCGAGCCCAAAAATGCGCGCAAGGTTTTGCCCTATGTGCGCCTTTTGTTGTCCGCAGGGCAATTTGGACAAGCCCGCCAAGCCATATCTCCGCTGGTCGCCGGAAATGACGGCGTGGTCGAGGCCCAGCTGATAGCGGGTGATGTCGAACTTGCAGCTGGCAATAGGGTAGGGGCGATTGCGGCCTATGAGAAGGCCCGCAAGGTTGCCCTGAATGATGCCGTGCTGGGGCGGCTGGTCGCGGCGTATCGCGGTGCTGGCAATGCCAATGCGGCCAGCAATGTGATTGCCGAATATCTGGTCTACAACCCATCCAGTTTGCCAGGTCAAAGGCTGGCCGCCTTTGATCTGATCGATCGAAAGCTGTGGGATCAGGCGTTGCCTATTTTGTACCGCATGCGTGCGCGGACCGGCTTCAACGATTCTGTGTTGAACGCCAATATCGCACGCACTTTGACCGCGCTGGGTGAGCATGATGAGGCGGTGCGAGAAGCGCGATTGGCCTATCGGATTGATCCAGCGAATGTGATGACGACCTATGCTTATGGCCGGGCAGTGATGCTGCAGGGTGATGATGCCAAACGCGCCCGCGACTTATTGCGCAAGGCAAGCAAGCTGGCGCCTGACGACAAGGACATCGCGCGCGATTACCGCGCAGCGCAGAAACTTTAAGAAAGCGCGAGCAATTCCGCCGGATCGATTCCCGCGCGCTGCATCTGCGCGCGCACTTCGGGCCAGACATGGCTGATGAAATGGTCGCGTTCGGTGGTGCGCAGGCGTGTGACCGCCCCACGGGCTACAAACAGCCCGACACCGCGCTTCACATCAACCAAGCCATTGTCCTGAAACAATTGATAGGCCTTGGCCACCGTCAGCGGATTGGCACCCTGCTGCGCGGCAAAGGCACGGACCGAGGGGAGCATGTCACCTTCTGAAAAGCGGCCATCAAGAATGGCTGCAGCGATCTCGTCACGCAGTTTCAGATATACGGGCTTGCTCTCGGTTTTCATGACCACCTTACTGCCATAACACAGTATGTCGCGTCAAGTTTAACCTAGCGATTAAATTGTGCAGTCAGGGCCAATGACGGATGATGTTTTGAGGATCCGGTCGAGGGCGTTCTTCGAGTGGCTGGCTTGCAGTGCCGATGTAGAAAAGCCCGGCAATCTGCTCCTCGCCATCGCACACGGCTTCGCGGACAATAGGGTCATAGCTGGCCCAGCCGGTGATCCAGCTTGCGACAAAGCCATGCGCATGCGCCGCGTGCAGCAGGTTCATCCCGACCGCGCCGACGCTCAACTGCTGTTCCCACGCCGGAATCTTAGCGCTCTCCTGTGGGGCACAGAGCAGGGCGACCAGCGTCGGCGCCATGAAGGCTGGCGCAATTGCGGCCTCGATCTGCGCTGGTCTGGCGTCTGCATTGGACGTAAGAAATGCTTTCTCCAGCAGTGCTGCGAAGGCTTGGCGATCCTCTATTTTTACAAAGCGCCAGGGAAAGAGCTTGCCATGATCGGGCGTGCGCATTGCGAGCGTGAGGATGACGTCAAGCTGGCCGACGTCAGGCCCGGGTGCGATCATGTCACGGGGTTTGCCGGAACGGCGGGAGGCAAGATAGGCGGTGAGTGAGCTTTGGTCGTTGAACATCGGCCCTTCGTTCACCGAAAAGCGGTAACAAGCGCAACAAAATTCTTCACAGGCGCAATTTTTCCGTTAGGTTGCCTACCCAATGGCCTCCGGGGAGGGGCGAAGCAAACAAAAATTGGGAAGGTGGGTTTCGCGTGAACGGAATGAAACCGATGGGTCTTTGGGTCGAAGGCGACTGGATTGCTGCAATTACCGTCGTCGTTTTGGGCATTTTCCTCGCCATTGGCGCGAAAATCGCAATTCAGAAAGAACCGGAATTTGCGGGGCACCCCAAGGGGCTCTACATGCTGTTCTTCGCCGAAATGTGGGAGCGTTTTTCCTATTACGGCATGCGCGCGCTGCTGATTTTCTATCTGACCAAGCATTGGCTGTTCAGCGATGGCAAGGCCAATTTGATCTATGGTGCCTATACCAGTCTGGTTTACATCACCCCTGTTTTAGGTGGCTATCTGGCCGACCGATATCTGGGGCAGCGCAAGGCAGTGCTGTTTGGGGGGCTCTTGCTCGCGGCAGGTCACACCCTGATGGCGGTTGAGGGTGTAGGCGGACAGAGCGACCCCACGATCAACATATTCTGGGCCGCCTTGGCGTTCATCATTGTCGGCTCGGGCTTCCTGAAGGCCAATATCTCGGTGATGGTCGGGCAGTTGTACAAGCTGACCGACATCCGCCGCGATGGTGCCTACACGGTTTTCTATATGGGCATCAATGTCGGTGCCGCGATCGGTACAATCCTTGTCGGCTATCTGGGTGAAACCATTGGCTGGGGCTGGGGCTTTGGCCTTGCAGGTATCGGCATGCTTGCCGGTCTGGTTGTCTTCGTGCTGGGTAAGAAGGCCCTCAATGGCGCCGGTGAAGCGCCTGCACCGCTTACAAAGTCAAAGGAAATGACCCTTTACGGCATTGGCTTGGCATCGGTCGCGGTGATCTGGGCGCTGGTGCAGTATCAGGATGTCATCCAGGGCTTGCTGGTTGTTTCCGGCGTCTCACTGCTTGGTTATGTGCTGTACGAAAGCTTCAAGCTGGACAAGGAACCGCGTGAACGCATGTTTGCCATCCTGTTCCTGATTTCGCTCAATCCGCTGTTCTGGGGTTTGTTCGAACAGGCAGGTGGTTCGATGAACCTGTTCACCGACCGGTTTGTGGATCGTGGCGGTGTTCCTGCGGCGATCTTCCAGTCGATCAACCCGATTATCATCATGATTTTTGCGCCGGTCTTTGCTGGCCTTTGGGTTTGGCTAGGCAAGCGGGGTAGTGAGCCTTCAGCACCCGCAAAATTCGGTCTAGCATTGCTGCAAATGGGCTTTGCCAATCTGGTGCTGGTATGGGGCGCTGAAGCCTTCGGCGTCGCAGCGATGACGCCTGTCATTCTGGTCTTCGCCTATTATCTGCTGGCAACGACTGCAGAGCTTTGCCTCTCGCCCGTCGGGCTGTCGGCGATGAACCGGCTTGCGCCGAAATTCCTCGCCTCGCTCATCATGGGCGCCTGGTTCTACATGACTGCGGTTGGTAATTTCGTAGCCGGTAAGATCGGTGAGGCCACTGGCGGACATGATGGCCAGATGACCAAACAGGGCCTGCTCGACGTCTATGAGCTGTTCGGATGGATATCTATAGGCGTTGCCGTTGTCGTCCTCCTGCTGTCGCCGATGGTGAAGCGCTGGATGCACCTGGATACGCTGAAGGATGAGGAACCTGCAGCGGACAAGGCGGCCTGAAGATGAGGGAACGGTTCCGCTGGTCTATCCTCGCCGCCCCGCTTGCCCTGATTGCCTGCTCGAACACCGCCGAAGCGCCCAAAAGCGCTTCGGCGGCGGCACCTGCTGAAAAGCCGGCAAAGCTGAACAAGGATCCCTATCCATCGACCTATAAGCCTTATCCGGGGATGGCGACGGCGATCCGCAATGTCACCATTTTTGATGGTGAAGGCGGACGTATCGACAATGGCGTGGTGTTCTTTGCGGGCGACAAGATCCAGTCGGTCGGTGGCCCCGATACTCCGATACCGGCAGATATTGCTGTGTTTGATGGGGCTGGCAAATATGTGACGCCCGGCATCATCGATATCCACTCGCACCTCGGCGATTATCCGACACCGTCGGTCGCGGCGCATGATGATGGCAATGAAGCGACGTCTCCGACCACACCTGAAGTCTGGGCCGAACATAGCGTCTGGCCGCAGGATCCGGGCTTCAGCCGCGCGCTGGCCAATGGCGGCGTGACGTCGCTCCAAGTCCTGCCCGGATCGGCGAACCTGATGGGTGGCCGTTCGGTGGTGCTTAAAAATGTCTATGCCCGCACGGTACAGGGAATGAAGTTTCCGGGAGCCCCTTATGGCCTGAAAATGGCGTGCGGTGAAAATCCCAAGCGCGTCTATGGCGCGAAGGGGCGCATGCCTTCGACCCGTATGGGCAATCTTGCGGTCAATCGCCAAACATGGATCAAGGCGCAGGAATATAAGAAAAAACGTGACAGCGGGAAGGAATATACCCGCGACATCGGCATGGAAACGCTCGCAGGCGTGTTGGATGGCGATATCAAGATCCAGAACCACTGCTATCGCGCCGACGAGATGGCCATCGTCCTCGATATGGCGAAGGAATTTGGCTATAAGGTATCAACCTTCCACCACGCAGTCGAAGCCTATAAAATTGGTGACCTGCTGAAAGAAAATGAAGTTTGCTCTGCAGTTTGGGCCGACTGGTGGGGCTTCAAGATGGAAGCCTATGACGCGATCCCCGAAAATGCAGGTATATTGCAAAATGCGGGCGCCTGCGTGATCATCCATTCGGATGATGAAAACCAGATCCAGCGTTTGAATCAGGAAGCAGCCAAGGCACTGGCCAATGGCCGCCGCATGGGTTTCCAGATATCGGATGCCACCGCAATCAGCTGGTTGACCTACAATCCGGCCAAGGCATTGGGTATCGACAAGATGACCGGCAGCCTGAAACCGGGCAAGATGGCCGACCTTGTGCTGTGGAACGGTAACCCATTGTCGGTCTATTCGCGACCCGACAAGGTGTGGGTCGATGGAGCGCTGTTGTTCGATGCCAGCGACGCAAAGCGCAGGCCGGTGAGCGACTTTGAACTTGGCCAGCCCGGCGAAGGAGATGTGAAATGAGGCATCTTCTTTTGGCTGCAGCCGCAATTGCGTCGCTTACTGCACCTGCGGCTGCGGAAACCATTGCCATTACCGGCGGCAAGCTTGTTGTTGGCGACGGCTCTGCCCCGATGGAAGGCGGAACTGTTGTCGTTCGCGATGGAACCATCGTTGCCGCGGGCAAGGGTGTAGCCGTTCCCACTGGTGCGCGCACTATCGACGCAACGGGCAAATGGGTGACGCCGGGCGTTTTTGCCGGGTTCAGCCGCCTTGGCCTTTCGGAGGTCGACGCGGTCAACGGCACGAATGACAAGGGCGGCGGCAAGAGCGGCTTTTCGGCTGCCATCGATGTTGCACCCGCAATCGATCCGTTCCGTTCCCCCATCGCCGTCAACCGCAGCGCCGGGGTGACCCGCGCCGTGGTCGCCCCCGAGGGAGGCGACCGGATATTTGCGGGGCAGGGCGCTATTGCCGATCTGGGTGCCGATACCGATCCGGTCACGCGGGCGCGTGCCTTCCAGTTCGTCGAATTTGGTGAGGCTGGGGCAGAGGCTTCCGGCGGCAGCCGGTCAGGCAATCATCTGCACTTCCGCGCCATGCTGCGCGAAGCACAGGATCATGCTGCGGGTGCCGATGCCTTTGACGACGATCTGCTGAAGAAGGAAGATGCGCGCGTATTGCAGGCCGTTTTACGCGGTGAACAGCGCCTGCTTATCCATGTCGAGGGCGCGAACGATATTCTTCGCCTGCTTGAGCTCAAACGCGAATTTCCGGCGATCAAGATGGTCTTCGTTGGTGCCAGCGAGGGCTGGCGGGTGGCTTCGCAGCTGGCCCAGGCTGGCGTGCCGGTCATCGCTTCGGCGCTCAACGATCTGCCTGCGACATTTGAAATGCTGGGAGCCACCCAGTCCAACATCGGACGTATGAAAGATGCTGGCGTCAAGGTGGCGATCGGGATGATCAACGACCGGGATTCGCACCAGCTGCGCTACACCACCCAATATGCCGGCAACCTTGTCAGCCTGCAGCGCGTCCCGCGCGCCAGCGGCCTGACATGGGATGAGGCCTTCGCTGCAATCAGCTCTGCCCCCGCCGAAATCCTCGGCGTAGGCGACCGCCTGGGCAGCTTGAAAGCTGGCAAGGCGGGAGATGTGGTGGTTTGGGATGGCGATCCGCTCGAACTGACCAGCGCACCGACGCATGTTCTGATTGATGGCGTCGAACAGCCGCTCGGTAACAGGCAAGACAGGCTGCGTGACCGTTATCGTACACCGCAGGAAGGGGCATTGCCCAAAGCCTATGAACATTGATTAAAGTGGGTTGATACATCACCGTAGTGCTGAGCCTGTCGAAGCACGTCTCTCGGTAAAACGCCCTTCGACAGGCTCAGGGCTCCGGTTCAAGGATGGGATGGGGAAATGGATAGTCTGGCACCGCTTTTGACGGCTTGCGTTTTTTTCGTGGGCAGCCATTTCCTGATGTCGCACCCCTTGCGTCGACCCATGATTGGGCGACTTGGTGAAAAGGGCTTTCTCGGCGTTTACTCGCTGGTGTCGTTAGCGGGTTTTGGCTGGATGATCTGGGCGTTTTCGCAGGCGCCTGTGGGTGAGCTGTATTGGGCTCCGACCAATGCCATATGGATCGTCGCGAGCATACTGACCTTGCTCGCGGCAATCCTGTTCGTTGGGTCCCATCGTGGCAATCCTGCAATGCCTGATCCCGATGGCGATATGATCCGCACGCTAGCGGCCAAAGTGCCTACTGGCGTTTTCCGCGTCACCCGCCATCCGATGATGTGGGGATTTGCGCTATGGGGGCTGTCGCACATGCTGGTTGCGCCGCGCATGGACATTTTCCTGTTTAACGGTAGCCTTGTGTTCCTAGCGCTAGCCGGTTCTTACGGGCAGGATCGCAAGAAAGAAGCTTCACTCGGGGACGCTTGGGTCAAGTGGGAACGGCAGACGAGCTTCCTACCGCGCCTGTCGCAACTGGCGAAGGTTGAGCCACGCATATTGCTCATCGGCGTAATCTTCTGGCTTGCGGCCACCTGGGCGCACAATCTGTTCGGCAATTATGGGGCAGGCATTTACCGCTGGGTCGGTCTATAGCCTGACCATCCGCATGCCTGCTTCGCCATAGCGCGGTCCAGCCGTTCCACCGCGCGGTGCGGCGGCTTCGAGCTTGGCCAGATCGTCCGCATCCAATGTCACATCTGCGGCCCTGGCGCTGTCTTCCATAGTGACGCGGCGCTTGAAGCCCGGGATGGGAACGATGTCATCACCTTGTGCCAGCAGCCATGCCAGCGCTACCTGCGCGTTCGACGCGCCATGTTTGGCCGCGACTTCGCTGACGGCATCCACAACTTTCAAATTGGCTGTGAAATTGTCGCCCTGATAGCGCGGATCGTTTCGGCGCCAGTCATTTTCGGGCAGATCATCAAGGCTGCGGATCGATCCTGTCAGGAACCCGCGCCCGAGCGGCGAATATGGCACAAAGCCGATGCCGAGTTCGCGGCAGGTGGGCAGGATATCCTCTTCGATGTCACGCTCCCAAAGCGAATATTCGCTCTGCAGCGCGCTTATCGGGGCGACTGCAGCGGCCCGGCGCAATGTCGCGGGGCCAGCTTCGGACAAGCCGATATGCTTGATCTTCCCTTCTTTGACGAGGTCTGCCATCGCGCCGACGGTTTCCTCGATCGGCACATTGGGATCGACGCGGTGCTGGTAGAAAAGGTCGATGCAGTCGATGCCCAGCCTTTTGAGGCAACCTTCGACCGACTGCTTTGCATTGGCCGCAGAGCCGTCAACACCAACGATCTGCTTGCCATCAAAACGGAAACCGAATTTGGTCGCGATCACCAACCCGTCGCGCTTGCCCTTGATCGCTTCGCCGACCAGTTCCTCATTCTGGAACGGGCCATAGATCTGCGCAGTATCGAAAAAGGTGATGCCCAGATCGATCGCGCGGTGGATGGTCTTGATCGCCTCATCCGGATCGGCGGCTTCGCCATAGAGAATGTTACCGCCCTTGATCATCGGCATGCAGCCGACACCGATTGCGGAAACTTTCAGGCCATGGCCTAATTCACGATATTTCATGCTGCCTCTCCTTTTTCAAGGTCGCCCTCTGCGCGGGCGATGGTGCCGGTTACGGCGATATCCATGGTTACATTGCCAAATGTGCGCATGATATCGGGGAATGTCTCAATGGCAACCAGTACGGCCAGCGGTTCGATGGGAATGCCCATGGCGATGCAGATCGGCGCAATCGCTGCGATGAAGCTGATCGAGCCGGGAAGGCTGACTGAGCCAAGCGTGGTGATCGAGGCCACGGCAACGCCGATGACGATCTGCTCGGGTCCTAGTTCGATGCCCATCCAGTGCGCGACGTAGATGGCAACCGCCAGGTTCATCGCCGGGCTGGTTGCGCGGAAAATCGCGACTGCCATCGGCAGGACGATATCGGTGCTGCGCGCACCTACGCCGAGTTGCCTGGCTCCCTGCACCATTGCGGGAAGCGAAGCGAGTGAGCTTTGGGTCGAAATCGCTACCGACTGCGCCGGGATCGCTGCACGAGCAAAATCAAACAGGTTGAAACGTGCGCCGAACATCGCCACCGGATAGGCGGACAGCATGATGATTGTGCCGATGGCGGTGACTACCAATACATAATGCACGAGCGCGCCAAAAGCAGCTGCGCCTGCCGTCATCCCCAGCACCACGCCCAATGCAAATACGCCAATCGGAGCAAGGGCGAGCACCCAGCTGATAACCGTTACCATCGCTTCGGCCATGGCTTCGAAGAAGCCCGCCAATATCTGCTTCTTGCCAGCCTCCAGCCGCGTAATTGCGAAAGCAAAGGCGATGGTGAAGATGATGAGCGGAAGCAGCGCATCACTTGCCGCAGCCTGGAACGGATTGGTCGGGACCACCGCTTTCAGGAACTCGCTGAACGGCGGCGGCGCAGCAGCCGGTTCGACTGCGCCCATGGCTTGACGCAAGGCTTGTGCAGCATCCGGATCGAGCGGGAAAATCGCCAGCAGGGCAGGGGTGACAATCGCTGCCATGATGGTGACCAGCACGAGGATGGAGATCATGGTGATCACCGATCGTGTCGCAGTACGCCCGGCGCTCGCTGCGTTGGCTGTCTGTACAATTCCGGTAATCAACAAGGCGACGACGAGCGGGATCACTGTCATCCGAAGGCCGTTGAGCCAGATGGTGCCAACCACATCAGCGGCATCGTGGAAAAGCGGCGACCGGTCGCCAACCGCCATCCCGATCAGCAATCCGGCAATCAACGCTGCCAAAATGATCCACGCCTTTTTCATGCAAGCTCCCATTGTCGATTTTGCGCCTCTTATGCACTGCTGGACACAACTGACAAGCGGCAAGACTTTACGGCGGGAAGTGAATTTCCAGCTTGGACCTGTCCTTCTGGCTGGCTAAGGCTGGGCGTAACAAATAACGGGAGTCTGACAGTTGGGCGGCAGGAAATATTTCGGCACGGACGGTATCCGCGGACGGACCAATGCTAGCGCCATGACCGCCGAAATGGCGATGAAGGTCGGCCAGGCAGCGGGTGCGCATTTCCTGCGTGGCGATCACAAACACCGCGTCGTGATTGGCAAGGATACAAGGCTGTCGGGCTATATGGTTGAAAATGCGCTAGTGGCCGGTTTTACCAGCGTGGGCATGGATGTCGTCCAGTTCGGTCCCATCCCGACCCCTGCCGTTGCTCTGCTTACCCGTTCAATGCGCGCCGATCTGGGCGTGATGATTTCGGCAAGCCATAACCCCTATGAGGATAACGGCATCAAGCTGTTTGGACCCGACGGATTTAAGCTATCGGACGAAGACGAACATGCGATCGAGGCGCTGCTCGACCAGCCGCCCAAGCTTGCCAAGTCGATGGATATCGGCCGTGCTCGGCGCGTTGAGGATGCGCGCGGGCGTTATATCCACGCGGTAAAGGCGACCTTGCCCGAGCATATCCGCTTTGACGGTCTGCATGTCGTGCTCGATTGCGCGCATGGAGCGGCCTATCAGGTGGCGCCTGCCGCCATTTGGGAATTGGGAGCAAGGGTTACTGCGATTGGGGTCAATCCTAATGGCAAGAACATCAATGATCGCGTCGGTTCCACCCACACGGCGACGCTGCAGGAAACCGTGGTCGCTGCAGGTGCCGACATAGGTATTGCGCTGGATGGCGATGCCGACCGTCTGATTGTCGTGGATGAACAAGGCCGCGTTGTTGATGGTGATCAGATAATGGCACTGCTCGGAACCGCGATGAGCCGCAATGGTTTGTTACGTGGGAAAGGCATTGTCGCAACGGTGATGTCGAACCTCGGTCTTGAACGCTATTTGCAAAGCCAGAATCTCGAGCTCGTCCGCGCCAAGGTTGGTGACCGTTATGTGCTGGAGGAAATGCGCGCGCGTGGAATGAATGTTGGTGGGGAGCAATCAGGGCATATGATCCTGCTCGACCATGCCACTACCGGTGACGGAACCATAGCCGCGCTGCAGGTTCTCGCCGAACTGGTCGAGAGCGGGAAGAAGGCCAGTGAATTGCTGCATCTCTTCGATCCGGTTCCGCAGTTGCTCAAAAACGTACGCTATTCGGGTGGCAAGCCGCTGGAGAATGTTTCGGTCAAATCGGTGATTGCCGAGGCGGAAAAGGAGTTGGAGGGTTCGGGGCGCCTAGTCATTCGCCCATCAGGCACAGAACCGTTGATCCGTGTTATGGCCGAAGGTGACGATGCCAAACAGGTGCGTGCTGTTGTTGACCGTATCTGCGCTGCCGTAGAGGAGGCCGCCTGATGCTCGAAATGCGCCCCGATTGCGAAAAGTGCGGCGCCAATTTGCCGGCGCAATCTGGCGGTGCTTTCATATGCTCGTTCGAATGCACTTTCTGCGCCGAATGTGCCGATGCGCTCGACGAACGCTGCCCCAATTGTGGTGGTGAGCTGCTTGACAGGCCCACGCGCTCGGCAAAGCTTCTGGAAAAATATCCAGCTTCAACCGAGAGAAAGTATAAGGGATGACTACCGCACGCATCCTGATCATCGCTGGCTCCGACAGCGGCGGTGGGGCCGGCATTCAGGCCGACATCAAGACCGTCACCATGTTGGGCGGTCACGCGATGACAGCGGTGACCGCCATCACCGCACAAAATACGCTGGGCGTCGATGCGGTCCATATGATCCCAACGCAAATGGTGATCGACCAGATCGCGGCGGTACTCAGCGACATAGGCGTCGATGCAGTCAAGATCGGGATGATTGGTAGTGCGGAAACCGCGCATGCAGTTGCGGACAGCCTGTCCGAATTGTCCTGCCCGATTGTATTCGACCCCGTAATGGTTGCGAGCAGCGGGGCAATCCTTGCCGATGACGATACGATTTCGGCGTTCGAACGCTTGATGCGGCTTGCCACTTTGACGACGCCCAATCTGCCTGAGCTGGAGGCGTTGGGCGGGCGAGAGGCTTTGCTCGAACGCCATATCCCGCTCCTCATCAAGGGTGGGCATGCGGCAGGCGACCTTATTGTCGATCGCCTTGATCTGGCTGAGGGACAAGGTTTCGACTGGGCCGATCCGCGGATCGAAACGCGCAACACCCACGGGACCGGCTGCACGCTCGCCAGTGCTATTGCGACCGGATTGGGGCAGGGCTTTACGCTTGAACAGTCGATCGAACGCGCACGCCTGTTTGTTCGACTTGCTCTCCACGATGCGCCAGGACTCGGGCAGGGCCATGGGCCAATGGGCCACCAATATGTCCGTGAGGACGCTATGGTTGAAGGGCCTTCGCTCAACCAGGTGACAGTTGGTTGCACCAACTATGCGGCATCGGTCGATTTCTACAAGGCGCTGGGACTGCAGCAGATCGTAGATAGCCCGTCCAACGGCTATGCCCGGTTTGAGGTACCCAATGGCGTAACCTTCTCGATCCACGCCAGTGAAGATATCGGCACTTCCACCGTCGTCTATTTCGAAAGCAAGCGGCTTGATGCCTGGGTGAGCGAATTGCTGAGCGAGGGTTTTGCCTTCGAACAAATGCCGCTGGATGAAAGCTGGGGCTGGCGCGAGGCACGCCTGTTGGATCCATCCGGAAATATCGTATGCCTGTACAGCGCAGGCGAGAACCGGCGCTATCCCGCTTGGCGGATATGATTGTCGGTGTGGACGAGGCGGGCAGGGGGCCATTGGCCGGCCCGGTAGTCGCTGCTGCCGTTGTGCTTTGCGAAGGCGGGATAGACGGTCTTGACGATAGCAAGAAGCTGAGTGCTAAAAAGCGCGAGCAATTGGAGGCGCAGATCAAGGCGTCGTGTCGCTGGGCGATCGGCGTCGCCGATGTGGGGGAAATCGACAGTATCAACATATTGCAGGCAACGATGCTTGCGATGACACGCGCGGTTGATGCGTTAGCGATTGAGCCGGTCCAAGTGCTGGTAGACGGTAACCGCTTGCCTAAATGGCGTTACCCTGCACAGGCGGTAATTGGCGGCGATGCCATCCACCCCTGCATCTCTGCTGCCAGTATCATCGCCAAGGAGCATCGCGACCGTTTGATGCGCAGTTATGACGCGATGCACCCCGGCTATGGCTGGGCCTCCAACAAGGGTTATGGCTCTGCCGGGCATCTCTCAGCGCTGCGTCGCTTGGGGCCGACGCCTCTGCATCGCCGGAGTTTTGCCCCGGTCGCGCAGATGGAATTGCTGTAACTGAATGTAAAATCTTTGACGGTGAGTCTTTAGAGCAACACCACTAGGGGTTGAGTCTTGCTGGAATCGTAAGACTCCATATCTTGTGCCGGACTCCTTTCGTTCCGCCCATATTTGCGATTCCGCGAGGGAATCCAACGATTCGCAGCAATCGAAACTGCTTGACCTGCGAGTTCCGAAGACTCATCGCTGGCCTCTGATTTGCGCTGTTCAGGCGGGGAGCCTCGTTCAATGGGTGTTATGGAAAAAATTGCGGTCAAGCCGAAAGCCGCAGCCAAGGTCGCAAAAGTTGATAAGAAAAGCCTGCCTCTCGATAGCATCCTGAAAATGGACTGCATCGAGGCGATGCGGTCGCTTCCGGATGCCTGCGTCGACATGGTTTTTGCCGATCCGCCCTATAATCTCCAGCTCGGCGGCGATCTTCAGCGCCCCGATGGCAGCCAGGTCGATGCCGTTGACGATGATTGGGACAAGTTCGACAATTTCGCGGCCTATGACAAATTCACGCAAGAATGGCTGGCTGAGGCGCGCCGTATCCTGAAGCCCGACGGTACTTTGTGGGTTATCGGCAGCTATCACAATATTTTCCGCGTCGGCGCGACGTTGCAGGATCAGGGCTTCTGGATCCTCAACGACATCATCTGGCGCAAGTCGAACCCGATGCCGAATTTCAAAGGCACGCGCTTCACCAATGCGCATGAAACGCTGATCTGGGCGGCGAAGAGCGACAAGGCACGCTACACCTTCCATTATCGCTCCATGAAGACGCTGAACGACGAGCTGCAGATGCGTTCGGACTGGGTGATCCCGATTTGCGGCGGCAAGGAGCGTCTGAAGCTGAACGGCACCAAGGCGCATCCGACGCAAAAGCCCGAGGCGCTGCTCTATCGCATCCTTCTTGCCTGCACCAATCCAGGCGATGTCGTGCTTGATCCGTTTTTCGGCACTGGCACCACGGGTGCGGTGGCGAAGAGGCTGCAACGGCATTGGATCGGCTGTGAGCGTGACAGCACTTATTGCAAGGTCGCCGAAGAGCGCATCGAAATGGCGCTGCCGCTTGATGAAAGTTCGCTTGAAACGATGCAATCGCCCAAGTCGCAACCCCGCGTTGCCTTTGGCCAATTGGTCGAGAATGGCTATTTGCGGGCTGGCGCGCAATTGACCGACAAGAAGCGCCGCTTTGGTGCGATTGTCCGGGCCGACGGCTCGCTTGTGTGGAACAACAAATATGGCTCGATCCACAAAATCGGTGCGCTGGTGCAGAATGCGCCGAGCTGCAATGGCTGGATGTTCTGGTATTACCAGACCCGTGAGGGCGAATTGAAGGTAATTGACGAGTTGCGGCAGAATTATCTGCTCGCCAATGAGCCGTGAGGCAGATCTACCTACGCCCCTGCGCATTTATCGAGACGCCCATCGGGTTTGACGGGCAGGCCGCGCGGCTTGCCGGGACGATGGTCTATTTTTCGGCAGTTGAAGTCATCGAAACCGAGGGTGGTCAGCGGGCGTCAAAAGCACTGGTACCTCTTGCCGAATTGGTAGCGTATCTTGGCAGACTGCCGGCCGAGCTGGCCGAAAAGGCCCGGTCGCAACTTTCCAATATCACGTCGCCACGGCCTGCGCTAAAAATGGGTGTGCGCAACATCCTGCTCGATCAACCACGGGTCATGGGTATTTTGAACTGCACGCCGGACAGTTTCTCCGATGGTGGCAAGCATGGTGACGATCCGGAAACGCAAGCTCAGACTGGCGGTGCAATGGCAGCTGCTGGTGCAGCCATTATCGACATTGGTGGCGAATCTACCCGTCCCGGCGCTCCGCTGGTCTGGGAAGGCGACGAGATCAAGCGGGTGCAACCCGTGGTCGAACGCTTGGCCAAAGCGGGCCACGCCGTTTCGATTGATACCCGCAAGGCCGCGGTGATGGAGGCTGCCTTGCAATCGGGTGCGAAGATGATCAACGATATCTCGGCCTTGCTGTTCGATGATCGCACGCTTGAGGTTGCGAAAACAAGCAACTGCCCGATTGTGCTGATGCACGCGCCTAGCCAGTCGAGCGATCCGCACAAGAGTGACGGCTATCATGACGTGCTGTTCGATGTGTATGACTGGCTTGAGGAGCGCGTAGAGGCGTTGGTGGCAGCCGGGATTACGCGTGACCGTTTATTGGTCGATCCCGGCATCGGTTTCGGCAAATCGCTATCCGACAATCTGACACTGGCAAACAATCTGTCTCTGTTTCATGGCATCGGTTGTCCCGTCCTATTCGGGGCCAGTCGAAAACGCATGATAGGTGCCCTGTCAAATGAGGCCCCCGCCGACGCGCGGTTGGGCGGCTCGATTTTCCTCGCGATGAAGGCCGTCGAGCAAGGCGCTCATATCGTTCGTGTTCACGATGTGCCTGAAACAGTGCAAGCGATCCATGTCTGGCGCGGCTTGCGCGATGCAGCTTTGACCGCGGGTTAGGCGGCGGGTTTCACCCGTATCGTTTGTGAAGGCTCCGATGCTATCCTTCAAGCAGGAGATTCAACCATGATCGCAAAATATGTTGTCGCCTATATCGCGACGGGCGTCTCTTTTGCATTGATCGACAGCGTCTGGCTGCGAACCATGTATGAGCGTCTGTATAAACCCGAAATCGGCAGCTTGATGTACGAGGGTGGCTTCCGTCTTGGGCCAGCGGTGGTCTTCTATCTGCTCTACATATTGGGCATGATGATCTTCGCTGTCGGCCCCGCGTTGCACAACGGCAAGTGGCAGACCGCCTTGCTTTGGGGCGCGCTGCTCGGCTTCTTTTGCTATATGACCTATGATCTGACCAACTATGCCACGCTGAAGGTTTGGAGCACCAAGGTGACTGTGCTCGACATTATCTGGGGAACAATTTTAACCGGTTCCGCATCCCTATGCGGATGGTGGGCGACCACGCTGATCCTCGGGAAGAATTAAGCGGCGCTGCTTTCGATACCTAGATCGGCAAGCTTGCGGTACAGCGTCGATCGGCCAATGCCGAGGCGCCGGGCGACCTCGGTCATACGGCCACGATAATGGCCGATGGCGAGGCGGATGACATCGGCCTCGATTTCCTCAAGCGGCCGCATATTGCCGTCCTGTTCGAACAGCGAGACGCCGGCACCTTCTTTATGGCTGGATACAGCTTCGGTTCGTCTGCCGACTGCAGTTGCGATTTGGGGAAATTCGTCGGGCGTCAACGCATCGCGATCGCAGAGCACTGCGGCACGGAAAAGCGCACTCTGCAGTTGGCGAACATTCCCCGGCCAGTCATAGTTGCGGAGAAGCTCAAGGGCTTCTTCGGTAATCCCCAAGCTGCGCAGGCCAGGCTGGTTTGACATGCGTCCCAGAAAGTGGCGGGCAAGAGCGGGAATATCGCCGATACGGTCACGTAGCGGTGGTATGTGGAGTTGAACCACATTGATACGGTAATACAGGTCTTCGCGGAGTGCGCCGCTCGCCACTTTGGCCATCAAGTCATGGTTGCAGGCGGTAATTACGCGCACATCGATGCGATAGCCGTGCGGAGAACCCAATGGCTGTATTTCGCCCTCGGTTAGCAAGCGCACCAACCGGACCTGCGTTTCCGATGGCAGCTGGTCGATCTCGTCGAGAAATACAGTCCCGGTATCGGCTTGCTGCAATATGCCGACGCGGCGATCAAAAGCGCCGGCAAATGCATCCTTTTCATGACCGAAAAGAACGGAATCGAGCAGATTGGGTGCAAGAGCACCGCAATTCACTTTCAGGAACGGCAAGCGTGCGCGCGGTGACGCGGCATGAATGGCATCGGCAACGACTTCCTTGCCGACTCCGCCTTCGCCTTCGATCAAAATCGGGGCCTTGCTACGCGCCGCCTTCGCCGCAATGGCCAGCGCCGTGCGGAAGGCAGGTGCTGAACCGATGATCTCGTCAAATTCAAGCTGGTGCCCGATTTTTTCCGTCAATGGCTGGAGTTCGCCAAAATCCTTGGCATGATCGGCGGCCAGACTGAGCGCCGCGATGAGACGCTCTGCCGCGACTGGCTTGATGATATAGTCCGAAGCGCCTGCACGCATCGCCTCGATCGCGCTGTCAGTCGATCCGATGGCGGTCATCAGCAACACAGGCAAAGCGGGACGGCGCGATTTGAGTTCGGCGATCAGTGTAGCGGCATCCGATCCCGGAACCCATTGATCGAGAAGGATAGCGTCGAGCATCATGCCATCCTGGGTACCCAGCATGGCAATGGCAGTTTCGGCATCGCGGGCGAAAATCGTCCGCCAACCTGCACGACTGGCAATAGCCGACACCAACCTGCACTGGGCAGGCTCGTCGTCGACAAGCATCAGCAATCGTGTCTCTTTTTCCGCCATCGAAATCCCATCGGGCACTTGGTGAAGCAATGCGGTAACAAGAAGAGGTAAAGAGGCGATTAAGCATCCAGTAAAATTTCTGTGGTCGAGGCGCTTGAGCAATACCGCCCATCTGGCTATTAGCCCCGCATAGCCTATGTTTGGGGCAGGTTTTTAGGGAGGCTGAAATGGCTGGAAATCAGGACATGCGCGCAGCAAGTGAAACCTATTCGGGGTTTCTTTCGCTGTTGAAATGGGGAACCATTGCGTCGGTTGCGGTCACCGTTCTCGTCGTGCTGATTATCGCATAACGTGACCAAAATCGCAGTTCTCAAGGAAGTCGCATCCGGCGAAACCCGGGTTGCGGCCTCGCCGGAGACGGTGAAGAAATTCATCGGACTGGGTGCAAGTGTTGCCGTCGAAAAAGGCGCAGGCCTTGCGGCTTCGATTTCCGACGCAGACTATGAAGCCGTCGGTGCGACTATCGGCACGGCCAGCGCGGTTATCAAGGATGCAGACATTGTCCTTGGCGTGCAGGGACCCGATCCCAAGGCGCTGAAAGGTGCGGCCAAAGGCGCATGGATTGTCGCCGGGCTTGATCCTTTTGGTCAGCGCAAGCGCGTGGATGAATATGCTGCAGCTGGGGTTGAGGCGCTGGCGATGGAATTCATGCCGCGCATCACCCGCGCGCAATCGATGGACATCCT
>NZ_DAOLHN010000017.1:0-54326 GCF_035329025.1 Sphingorhabdus sp.
TCGCCGCCATCGTCGAGGATCATGTTGGCGGTGCGGCCAGTGCCATCATCCCAATCAAAAATCTTGCCAACATAGTCCCAATAGTCGGCCAGGGTTTCGCCCTTCACAGCAAACACCGGAATGCCTGCAGCCGCAATTGCCGCCGCCGCATGATCCTGGGTCGAGAAGATGTTGCAGGTCGCCCAACGCACTTCGGCGCCCAGAGCCACGAGTGTTTCGATCAGCACGGCAGTCTGGATCGTCATGTGAAGCGAACCCGTGATCCGCGCGCCCTTCAAGGGCTGCGCTGCACCATATTCGGAACGAAGGGCCATCAGGCCCGGCATTTCGGTTTCAGCGATGGCAATTTCTGCTCGGCCATATTCGGCAAGCGAAAGGTCGGCGACGACATAATCTGCGGACACAGGATAAACTCCGGCTAGGGGATTTGAATTGCCAGCCCCCTAGCCGAGAATTTAAAGCAAGGCAATATCAATATAAAGATTGCTTTATATGCTATTCTCTATCGCCGCGCCGCGATTGAAACCGCACAGGCTTGAGCTGCCTGTTTGGGAACGCCGACAACACGATCAGCCATTTGGGCAAGCGTGTTAACGTCGTGGCGTCCCACAGCGAGTTGTTTCGACAGCTTTTCCAGTTCGGTACAGTCAGGGTCACCATGGCCTCCGCCATAATAGTTCGACAAACTAATGATGAAGCGGTCCAATTCAGCGAATGCTGCCTTGTCCCCCATGGTTCTGGCATATCTCGCCTTTATCAGATGGTGCTGACTGGCTAGAACGTCATTATTGAACCGGATGAACCTATTATAATCGCTCAGGAAATTTTGCTTTCCAAAGCGGCAGCGAAGCGCCGAGACCATCAGCATCTGATTCATATTGGCGATGCGCGCCGCATCCTGTTCGGCATTGTTCCAGCAAGCCTGCGCCGGTGTCGCCACCAAAGAAAGCGCCATTAGAGCGGCAGCGATACTCCCTCTATATTTCTTCATTTCAACACCCCTCCATCTTATATGGAGAGGCGACAATGCGGGATCGTGTTTACCGAAATTTCAACTTGAATGATGAAGCATCATTAACCAAGCGGCCTGTTGCCCTAATGTCACGTCGTATCGACAAGCGGACCTTGGAACCGACAAAGACAATCCCTATTTGCTTGGCATACGCATCCCACTATGCGTCAGGAGGCACTCGATATTTTGGCTATGGAAGGAAATGCCGTGACGATCAAAGTAGGTGACAAACTCCCCGATGTGAAACTGGTTAAGGCGACTGCAGAAGGCCCTCAGCCGGTGCAGAGCTCGGAATATTTTGCAGGCCGCAAGGTTGCCCTGTTTTCGGTACCGGGTGCATTTACGCCGACCTGCTCGGCGCGCCACCTCCCCGGCTTCGTCGAAAAGGCCGATGAGCTCAAAGCCAAGGGCATTGATGAAATCGCCTGCACGGCGGTCAATGACGCGTTCGTTCTCGGCGCCTGGAACAAATCGGGTGGCTCTGACGCGATCACCATGCTGGCAGACGGCAATGCCGATTTTGCGGAAGCTGTCGGCCTGACCATGGACGGTTCGGGCTTTGGCATGGGCAAGCGCGGCCAGCGTTTCTCAATGGTCGTCAACGACGGTGTGGTTGAACAAATCAACGTCGAGGCGCCTGGCGATTTCAAAGTCAGCTCAGCCGATTATATGCTTGGCCAGCTCTGACATAAGGCTGAAACAAGCTATTGGTAGTGTGGCCGAAGCCATCCTGCCAAAAATATGGGCGGGGTGATTCCCGCCCTTTTTGCTTGCCAAATTGCATGAAATGGACAATCCGCCTCCATGGCCAATAAACAGACACAAGACATAATCCGCCAAATCACCGAACATTATGACGCATCGGTTGCCCGCCTTCGCGATGCGCTTGCCGCCTATCTCAAAGACCGCACCCTGCCCGACATGGCAGACCGCGCAATTGGTGCATTTGCTTATCCCGAACTGGTCATCCGCTATCACGGTACCGAGCGCGATCATGCTGCAAACCTTGCCTTCGGACGACTGGAAAAGCCCGGCACCTACAGCATCACTTTGACCCGCCCCGAAATTTTTGGCGACTATCTCCGCAGCCAGATCGATCTGCTGGTCGACCAATATGAACTGGAAATGCAAGTCCGCCCCGGCAAACAGGAAATCCCCTTTCCTTACGTGCTCGATGGACTGGAACTGGGAGACGTTTCCCCGACCGAGCTGTCGAAATGGTTCCCGGCTACCGATCTGGCAGACATTGGCGATGAGGCCGCCGACGGCTTGCTGATTGCGAATGAAGATGGCTCGCCGCTGTCGCTGTTTGACGGATTGCGTACTGACTTCTCGCTCGCTCGCCTGAAGCACTATACCGGCACGCCTGCCGAGCATTTCCAACGCTACATCCTGTTCACCAACTACAACCGCTATGTCGACGAATTCGTTGCCTGGGCCTGCCAGCAGGTCGGCAAGGGCCGCTACACCGCACTGTCCGGCGCAGGTGGCCTATATGTTGATGAAGCAACAGAAGACCACGCCCAATTGGTTGCGGACAGCACATGGCGCAAGCACCAGATGCCCGCTTACCACTTGATGGCTGAGGGTGAGAGCGGCATAACGTTGGTCAATATCGGCGTTGGCCCTTCAAACGCGAAAAATATCTGCGATCACCTTGCCGTCCTGCGCCCCGAAGTCTGGCTGATGATTGGCCATTGCGGCGGCCTGCGTGATACACAACGCATAGGCGACTATGTGCTCGCCCACGCTTATTTGCGCGACGACAACATACTGGACCGAGTACTGCCGCCGGAAATTCCCATTCCCCCGATTGCCGAGGTTCAGCAGGCGCTTGAAGCTGCCGCCGTGCAGGTATCGGGCACCAGCGGCGCGAACCTTAAACGCCGGATGCGCACGGGAACTGTCGTCACCACTGATGATCGCAACTGGGAATTGCGTTACACCGACAGCGCGTTGCGTTTCTCGCAATCGCGTGCCGTTGCCATCGATATGGAATCCGCCACCATTGCCGCGCAAGGCTATCGTTTCCGTGTGCCCTACGGCACTCTGCTCTGCGTTTCGGACAAGCCGCTGCACGGCGAAATCAAGCTGCCGGGTCAGGCCAACCGCTTTTACGAAGAAGCTATCGCAGCCCACCTCCAAATCGGTATCCAGACATGTGAGCTACTGCGCGAAGCAGGAAACAGCCTTCATAGTCGCAAGCTGCGCGCTTTCAACGAACCCCCATTCCGCTGAGGATTATCATGGAAATATGCCCCCCATTGTCGCGCTCGATTGCAGGCCGCACGGCTATAATTACCGGAGCAGCCAGCGGCATGGGGCGGGCGACCGCCATCCTGTTCGCCAGCGAAGGCGCCAAGGTTGCAGTCACGGATTTGGATCAGGCGGCGTGCGATGCGGTTGTAGCCGAGATCAAAGCTAATAGTGGTACAGCGAACGCCTATGCCCTGGATGTTTCAAATCACGATGCGATCAAGTCGGTGATCGCGAATGTTGCCAATGATTTTGGGGGCATCGATATCCTTGTCAACAATGCCGGCATCTCTGCATTCTGCCCTCTAGATGCTGCGGACGAATATGATGCAATCTGGGACCGCGCACTGGCCATTCTGCTGACCGCTCACCAACGCACGGTGCGCGCTGCGCTTCCTTGGCTGCGCAAGAGCGACGCCGCCCGTATCGTCAATATCGCTTCCACCGAAGGGCTAGGCGCCACCCCCGGCGATACGCCCTATGTCGCAGCCAAGACCGGAGTAACCGGTCTGACACGCGGCATGGCTGTCGATTTGGGCAAGGAGGGCATCACCGTCAACTGCATCTGCCCCGGGCCGATCCGGACCGGCATGACCAACAATGTACCCGAAGACGACAAGATGCTTTACGCCAAACGCCGCACCGCACTGCGCCGCTATGCGTGGCCCGAAGAGGTGGCGCACATGACGCTCAGTCTTGTTCTACCCGCCGCCAGCTTCATCACGGGCGCCGTCATCCCTGTAGACGGCGGCTTGATGGCAAGGAACGCCTGACCGCTGCTTTCAGGGCGTACCGGGTGCAGGTGCCGAATTGAACATCGGCCCGAACACAATGTCGATCTTTACATTGGCATTGGCAACAACATCGCCTTCGTTGACCGAACCACCATTGGGCGTCGTCGACACCCCTGATGATACTTCCTCTATCCGCGTTATGCGCCGTACTACCATAGTGAGTGCTGTTGCATAAGCATCCGCCTGTCGCTTGGCATCGTCGATTGCGCGCTGGCGGGCGAAAGTCAGCAGTGCGTTGCGGTCAGTTACATCATATTGCGGCGGCTGGATCGACCGCACCTCGGCACCCTCCATCGACGAAATCACTTCGCTGAGACGAGTCTGGTCATAAAGATCGATGTAAATATGCCAAACCGACCGCGCCTGCCCCGCTGTTGGTTGGCTGGATGGTGCCGTTTTGGTTTTCCTGATCTGCGCCGGGCTGACGCCCATTGTACCAAGGCTGTTGACCAGCATATCAAAATTCTGCTGGTTCAGGGCATCGGCATCGACCGCGCTGGCGGCATCCGAGACCATCTGTCCGCTCAGATAGACAATATTGCCCCTTTGCGTATAACTTCCAGACCCCGAGATGTTGAGAACAACTTCGCCCTGCAGCAACTGCGACTGATAATTGACTGACTGGGCGGAAACGGCGCCCGGTATCGAAAGTGCCAAACCAAGGCAGGCTATCGATTTACGCATGGCGCCATTTCCTCCTCCGAGCTTTACCAGCCCTTCTTCTGCCCCTTATTCTGCTTTTTCAACCAATCCATCAAGGGTTTAAAATATTCGATCATCGCCTTGCCCGACATTTCGCGGCTTCCGGTGAAGGCTTCGAGTGCGTCTGGCCACGGCTTGGATGCGCCCATTTCGAGCATCGCATTCAACTTCTGGCCGACCTCTTTGTTGCCATAGAAGGAACAACGGTGCAGCGGTCCTTTCCAGCCAGCGGCATCGCAGGCGGCCTTGTAGAACTGGAATTGCAGGATGCGGGCCAGGAAATAGCGGGTGTAAGGCGTGTTACCCGGGATATGGTATTTTGCCCCCGGATCGAAGGCATCTGCAGGACGTTCAACCGGCGGAACAATGCCCTGATACTGCCGACGAAGGTCAGTCCAGCCCTTGTTGTAGTTTGCCGGAGTGATCGTTCCGTTGAACACGCCCCAACGCCATTTGTCGACGAGCAGACCAAAGGGCAGGAATGCCACCTTGTCCATAGCCTGACGCAGCAACAGGCCAGTGTCCTTATCCGCACTGGGTACCTTCGATTTATCGAGCAGGCCGATCTGCACCAGATATTCCGGTGTTATCGACAGCGCAATGGCATCACCAATCGCTTCATGGAAGCCATCATTCGCACCATTCAGATGCAGATAGCTTTGCTTGTTATAGGCCCGCTGATAATAATTGTGGCCCAACTCGTGATGAATGGTCACGAAATCGCTGCTGTTGACCTTTATGCACATCTTGATGCGCAGATCATCGACATTGTCGATATCCCAGGCCGAAGCGTGACAGACCACTTCCCGATCGCGCGGCTTGAGAAATTGTGAGCGGTCATAAAAACTTTTTGGCAGCGGGTCGAAGCCCAGCGACGAGAAGAAGCCCTCGCCGATTTTCACCATGCCGATTTCGTCGATATTCTTGGCTTTCAGCAGATCGCCAATATCATAACCGATATCACCGGCACCTGCAGGCGCTACAATATCGTAAATGCCACCCCATTCCTGTGCCCACATATTGCCGAGCAAGTCAGCGCGGATCGGTCCGGTTTTGGGTTGTACCGCATCTCCATATTCCGCGTTCAGCTTGTTCCGCGTGTAGGTGTGCAGTTCATCGTAAAGCGGTTTCACCTCGAGCCAAAGCTTGTCGGTCAGTTTGGCAAAATCATCGGCGGGCATATCATAGCCCGAACGCCACATGGCACCGACGTCCTTGAAGCCCAGCTCGTTCGCTCCTTCATTGGCAATTTCGACCATGCGGGCATAATCCTTGCCCATCGGCTTACCGACATTGTCGTGCCAGCTGGTCCACATTTCCTTCAGCTCTTCGGGGTTCCGGTTGGTGCCCATTTCCGCTTCAATGTCGGAGCCGTTGATTTCCTTGCCCTTGAGCGTGCCTTTCCCCTTGCCATAGGTCGAATTCAGCTTGGTTGCGATGGTGCTTAGCTCGGCAGCAGCTCCCGCTTTGGTCGGCGCTGGCAGAACAAGGCCGCCACGCAAAATATCAAGCTTCCGCCGTGTCTCAGCGGAGAGGCCTGCGACATTCTGGAACTTTGCGGCTTCCAGCGCATATTGAACCGACTTTTCGGTGCCAATCTCGCCATATTTCGCTGCCAGGGCATCGGTATCATCGGTGATATGGGTGGCGTTGACCCAGTAAACCCGACCGGCTTCGATGGAAAAATCGAACAGATCTTTTTCTGCCTTCGCGATAAAGGCTTCAGCATCAGCGACAGAAGGCGCATCCTGCGCCGCAACTGGAGTTGCAAGAAGCGCAGCCGCGAGTGCGACTGACGATATGAATTTATTCATCTGAAAACTCCCCAGAGATCTATATATGATACAGCACTGCGCCTGCTGGCCGATTTGGTCAAGAGTCCCTGCGCGCCATTTGTCGAAGCAGGAGTGCTGCTAACAGACCGACGAAAGTGACCAGCCAAGCCACCGTCTTCAATGGGCGTACCGCGGCCGCCAGTCCGGCCAGCGCATCGCTGCCTTCATAGCGCATAACCTGGATGAATTGAGAGATTGTTTCGGCATAGTCTGTCACGCAGAACAGAGCTGAAGCGACCATGATGACTATCCCGAGCCGCGACAAGCCGGGGGCACTTTCTGAACGCATTGTCTTGCCGCCAAGCCAGGCACCCCAACTATATACGGCTATGAAAACCAGATCGATCGCCATGCTGACCCGCGCCAGCCACAACACTCTATCCGCCCGCCACGCCGACTGGATGGCATCCACCCTGGCTGCAGTTGCCGCTGCCTGATGGTCGGATATGCCTGTCGGCGCAATGCTGTTCGATATCGACGGGTTCAGGACGATCATAACGGCAAACAGCATCAACCCTGACAACCAGAAACGCCAAAAGCCTTTTTCGATTGGCGTCTCCTCCATCACAAAGCCTCCAGCAAATAATCCCTGATGACCTCTCCCAATTCGGGTTTGATTACAGCGCTCATGTGATTGCCCGGTACTGAAATCAACCGGCCCTGGGGCAATGTTCGGGCCAGCGCAGTTGCAGAACCATTATCGTTGTCATCTTCTCCGCAGACCACACCAATCGGCAAGTCAAAGCGGGCAAGAAGGTCAACCGGTGTATCAACGAAAGTGTCCAATATGCGCAATAACGCCACCGGATCGCCACCCGTCGTTTTCAGAAATGCTTCGGCCATGAACGCAGGCGATCCGCGTTCATGCTTTCCCAGATTTTCGAGTACATGGCGAAAATGCCCGGCGCGTTTGCCAGTATCGGCCAGTCCTTCGAGGCCCATGCCTGAAATCACCACACGTCGCGGACGACATCCTTTTGCGAGCATCCTCGCCACTGTTCGTCCACCCAGCGAATAGCCCCCCAGATCGAAATCACTAAGGCCGAGATGGTCGATCAAAGCAAGTTGGTCGTCGGCCAATATGTCCTTGGGATAATGTGCCGGATCATGCGGTTTGTCGCTGAGCCCGTGCGCGCGCAGGTCTGGCATGATTACGCGAAATCCAGCCTCAGCCAGGAGAGCCGCATGACCATATTTGATCCAATTGGTTTCCGCTTCGCTGAAATAGCCGTGCAACAGAATAACGGGCCTGCCTTCCCCGACTTCACGTACATGGATGGCGATGCCGTCGACGGTTTTGAATATCCAGTTTTGCATGAGGCCAAGTTACGCAGAGCAACGTATCAAGGCAAGCAGTTGGAGCATTGCCTATAATAAGCATTGCTATTATATCAGTGCCTATGAGCGAAGATCTTGGTTTCCTGATTGGCGATACAGCGCGGCTTATGCGTCGCGCATTTGACGAGCGTGTCCGGACCAAAGGCATTACCCGCCCACAATGGCGGGTGCTGGGGCTTCTAAACCGCTTCGGAGGCAGCACACAGGTCGCGCTCGCCGAAATGATGGATGTCGAACCGATTACATTGGGCCGCATGATTGACAGGATGCAGGATGCAGGTCTGGTCGAGCGCCGCGCTGACCCAAGCGATCGCCGTGCATGGCGCGTCTATCTGACAGCGTCAGGCGAATCGCGCCTCGAAGACCTGAAGCCGCTCGCCACTGAATTGTTTGCCGATGCCGTTTCGGGTTTGAACGATGCCCAGCAAGCTAATCTTGAAGCAATGCTCGACACCATCCGCCTCAACCTTACCCGCAAAGCACCGGAGGCCGCCAATGGCTGAAGCCGATGCCCAAATGAAGCCCAGCGCGCAAATGGAGTCACAACCGCTAAAGCATCCGCGCAAATGGTTGCGCTTGCTGGCAATGGTATCAGTTCCATTGCTCCTGCTGGTCGGTGGCATCGCCTATTATCTTGCCAATGACCATTATGTCTCAACCGACAATGCCTATGTGCAGCAGGACAAGGTTTCGGTCGCCGCCGAAGTCGGGGGCCGGATTGTCGAAGTCGGCGTAAAGGAAAACCAGCATGTCAACGCAGGCGACCTGCTGTTTCGCATAGACCCCGAACCATTCAAGATTGCGATTGCCCAAGCAGAGGCATCGATTGCCGCCGCACAGGTGAAAGTAGTGACGCTCGAAACGGACCTCGGCAATAGCGGCGTCGACATTCAGGCTGCGCGCGATGATGTCGCCTTTTTTACTGAAGAGTATAAGCGTCAGTCGTCGCTGATGCAGAGCGGCTTCACCACCAAGGCCCGTCTGCAGGCAGCTGAACATGCGCTGTCGACGGCCCGCAGCAAACTGGCCGGTGCCGAAGCAGACGCAAAAATGGCGCGCGCTGCCCTTGCCACCGGCGCAGCGGCTCCCGGTGTAAACCCGGGCGTGCTTGCCGGACAGGTCCAGCGCGACAAGGCGCTGCTTGACCTATCCAAAACCGAAATTCGCGCACCTGCCAGCGGCATTGTTAGCCAGGCAGACCGGCTGCAATATGGCCAGATGATGGTGCAAGGCCTGCCTGCATTGACGATCGTCACAGATGGCAATGGCTGGGTAGAAGCCAACTTCAAGGAAACAGACCTCGCCAAAATGCGCGTGGGCCAACCCGCCAAAGTCAGCTTTGACGCCTATCCCGGCCTCAAGATCAAAGGCCGTGTCGCTAGCATCGGCGCAGGCACTGGCTCTGAATTCTCGGTTCTTCCGGCACAAAATGCCAGTGGCAATTGGGTAAAGGTCACACAGCGCGTTCCGGTACGGATCGAAATTCTCGAAAAGCCAAAGCGGCAAATGATCGCCGGATTGTCGGCCTATGTCCGCATCGACACCAGCAAGTAACTACACCCCGGGCAAGGCAGCGCTACCCGTCGAGCATCGGGGTTTGCTGACCGTTGCCGTCATGGGCGCGTCGATTATCCAGATCCTCGATTCCACCATCGCCAATGTCGCAATACCCCATATGCAGACCAGCCTGGGCGCGACCATCGACAGCGTCACATGGGTATTGACCAGCTATATCCTGGCAAGCGCCGTGGCGATGCCTGCGGCTGGATGGCTTTCGGATCGTGTCGGATCCCGCCGGCTGTTTCTGTTTGCCGTTGCCGGTTTTATCGTGACGTCGATGCTGTGCGGCATCGCGACCAGCCTCACACAAATGGTTCTGTTCCGTATCCTGCAGGGGATATGCGCCGCCTTTATCGGCCCGCTTTCCCAGACCATATTGCTGGATATCAATCCGCCGGAAAAAGCGCCACGCGCGATGCAGGTCTGGGGCATGGGTATTATGATTGCCCCCATTTTCGGACCGATGATCGGTGGGTGGCTGACTGAAAGCTATAACTGGCGCTGGGTCTTCTACATCAATCTGCCCATCGGCATTCCAACATTGGCCTTGCTCTGGTGGTTATTGCCATCGCGCCCGGTTACCGAGAGAAAGCTCGACGTTTTCGGCTTTGCGATGCTCGCGCTTGGCCTGGCCTCCTTGCAATTGATGCTCGATCGTGGCCAGCATGAAGACTGGTTCGAAAGCTGGGAAATCATCATTGAGCTGGGTGTTGCGATCGCTGCATTCTGGATGTTCGCCATCCACAGCATGACGACCAAAAAGCCGTTATTCGATCCCAATATGATCACCAACGGTAACTTCCTGACCGCGCTGATGTTCGGGTCGTTGATTGGCCTGATGATGTATGGCATTTTCGCATTGCTGCCGCCTATGCTGCAGAACATCTATGGCTACACCGTATTCGACACCGGCGCGCTGCTTGCCCCGCGCGGGATTGGGATATTGATCGGGATGGTGGTGGCTGGCCGGTTGGTCACCTTCCTCGACATTCGCTGGATCATTTTTTCGGGCTTTTCACTCGTCGCGCTGTCGATGTGGCTGATGACCGGTTGGGCCATCGAAATGGGGGCTTGGCACTTCATCACCGTTGGCCTGCTGCAGGGCTTTGGCATGGGCGTGACCTTCATGCCCACCAACGTCATTGCCTTTTCCACCCTGCCCTTGTCGGTACGCACCGATGCCTCCAGCCTGCTCTATCTCGCCCGCAGTCTGGGCGGTAGTTTGGGTATTTCAATCAGCGTCACGATGCTGACACGCAGCATGCAAATCAACCATGAAGAATTGGGCGGCAGGATTACCTCATCCAGCTTTGACGTAATCGATCCGTCAACAGCCGACCGCTTCGGCGTACTCGGCGATGCCGTGATGCGCGTTCTGGACCTGGAGATAAACCGGCAAGCGGCAATGATTGCCTATCTGAGCGACTTCCAGCTGATGTTCTATATGGTGCTCGCGTTCCTGCCGCTGGTCTTGCTGATAAAGCCCGTCAAACCCGAGCTCGAACCTCCGCAGCACCTGCCTGACTAACCGCGTTTTTGAAGTCCCTTTTGCTGCATCCGCCATAGCGCCATTTCAATCCGGTCTTGCCCAAAAAAGGGCTCACTTTCAAACACCAGCGTTGGCACTCCCCAATGGCCGCCTGCTTCGAGTGCGGCCTGGTTGGCATGGATTTCTGCGTCAAGCGCTTCTGCGTCGTTCAGAGCCTCAGCATCCAGTTCGGCAAGGTCAAGACCGGCTCGCTCGGCGGCACCCGCCAGATGATCGCCTTCGTGCCAGTTTTCCGCTCCGCCCCAGATCAGCTTGGCGGCCTCATGTGCAAAACCCAAACCCTTGCCCCGACGCGCCGCTGCCTGCCCGATACGCGTCAGGCGATATATATAGGGCTGATCCTCGGAAATCTGCCGCGTCACAACGTTCTGTACGATCGGATCGGGACGGGGCGGGCCGAATGCTATGCCGTGATATTGAGCGACCCGCATCATGTCGGTAAAGGTGTAGCGCAGCCAGTTAGGGTGGTTCCGCTCGAAGAAATCTGGCTCGCGAATGGCAAGTGGATAGACCGGACGAAGCGCAATATCGATTCCCCATTCCTCCGCCATCGCACGATATCGTCCGATGGCGAGGTAGGAATAAGGCGAGCGAAACGAGAAGAAGAGGTCGGCATGAAGTGTCATGCCGACACCCTGAACTGCATTTAGCCCTTCTTCAAGTGCCGACGGCCCAGCAATTCAGCAATTTGCACAGCGTTTAGCGCTGCACCTTTGCGGAGGTTATCCGAGACGCACCAAAGATTGAGGCCATTATCGACGGTCGAATCGTCACGTACGCGGCTGATAAAGGTCGCATAGTCGCCGACACATTCGATGGGAGTGACGTATCCGCCATCCTCGCGCTTATCGACCAGCATCACGCCAGGGGCTTCACGCAGGATGTTTTGCGCCTCTTCGGCAGACAGTTCATTTTCGAATTCGATGTTGATCGATTCCGAATGGCCGACAAAGACGGGTACACGAACGCAAGTTGCCGTCACCTTGATCTTGGGATCGAGGATCTTCTTGGTCTCAACCACCATCTTCCATTCTTCCTTGGTCGACCCGTCCTCGAGAAACTTGTCAATATGCGGTATGACGTTGAAAGCTATCTGCTTGGTGAATTTGCGCGGCTCAACCTGGTCGCCCACGAATATGGCACGCGACTGTTCGAACAATTCGTCCATGCCTGCTTTGCCCGCCCCTGAGGCGGACTGATAGGTCGACACCACAACGCGCTTAATTTTCGCGGCATCGTGCAACGGCTTGAGAGCCACAACCAGCTGTGCTGTTGAGCAGTTCGGGTTGGCGATGATGTTACGCGCCTTATATCCGTCAATCGCGTCTGGATTGACCTCTGGCACGATCAACGGCACGTCGGGATCCATCCGATAGAGCGATGCGTTATCGATCACCACACAGCCCGCAGCCGCAAATTTGGGTGCATATTCCTTTGACCCGTCGGTGCCGATGGCGAACAGCGCAATATCCCAACCAGCCGGATCGAAATGCTCGATATTCTGGACCTTCAGCGTCTGACCGGTTTCACCAAACTCGATCGTGTCACCAGCAGAACGCGACGAGGCAAGCGCGGCCAGTTCATCGATCGGGAATTCCCGCTCCGCCAGGATATTCAGCATTTCGCGCCCGACATTGCCCGTGGCACCCGCAACTACAACTCGATAACCCATTATGACTTCCTCACATTCGAACTTGCTATCGGGACCCCCGCTTTCACGGGGGCAGGCATAAAAAAGGCCGGGGTCCCTTTAGCGGATCCCGGCCCTTTCGGTATCTTGGTTTCAAACAACCAGACGGGATCAGCCTGCGGCATCCTGTTTGGTAGTAATCTTGCGTTCGGCGATACGCGCCTTTTTACCGGTGCGGCCGCGCAAATAGTAAAGCTTCGCACGACGAACAGCGCCGCGGCGGACAACTTCGATGCTTTCAACGTTCGGCGAATAAAGCGGGAATACGCGCTCTACGCCTTCGCCGAACGAAATCTTGCGGACGGTGAAGTTCGATCCCATGCCCTTGTTCGAACGCGCGATGCACACGCCTTCATAATTCTGCACACGGGTACGATCACCTTCGATCACCTTCACGCCAACGCGCAGGGTGTCACCGGCCCGGAATTCCGGGATGTTCTTCTTGGTGGCAAGTTCGGCAATCGCCTCTTGCTCAAGTGTCTGGATCAGGTTCATGGCCTGTCTTCTTCCTTCTTCAACTGCACACCAGAGGCAGGTCAGTCCCGAGCGTTCTTGTAACGCTCCCAAAGGTCTGGCCTGCGTAGCCGTGTATCGTTCTCGGCCTGTTGTTTCCGCCAGGCTTTGATCTTCGCATGATCCCCCGACCGCAGCACTTCAGGGATCGTGCGCCCTTCCCACTCTTGGGGTCGGGTATAGTGCGGATATTCTAACAAACCCTGTTCAAAGGATTCGTCGTCCCCGCTTGAAGCCGCGCCCATTACGCCGGGAAGCAGCCGAATGCAAGCATCTAAAAGCATCAAAGCGCCCATTTCCCCACCGGAAAGGATGATGTCGCCCATGCTGACCTGCTCGATTTGCGGACGGGCGTCGAACAGGCGCTCGTCAAAGCCCTCAAAACGGCCGCAAAGGATGGTGACACCGGGGCCGGTTGCGAGTTCGCGAATGCGCGCTTGGGTGATGGGTTTACCGCGCGGTGTCATGGCGAGAATGGGTAAATCCGGTGTTTTTTCAACCGCATGATCGACCGCTGCCGCCATGACGGCGGCCTTCAACACCATCCCCGCTCCACCACCTGCAGGTGTGTCATCGACAGTGCGATGCTTGTCGCTCGCAAAGTCACGGATGTGGATGGGATTGCAGGCCCATCTGCCCTCCGCCAATGCGCGGCCAGCGAGCGACACACCAAGCGGGCCAGGGAACATCTCCGGATAGAGGGTGAGGATTTTGGTTTCGAAGGTCATCAGGATTTTGGCGGGACGGATTTGAGTGAAGCAACAACAAGTCCGCCTGCTATGCCGATCGAACAGCCAACGAAAGGAATTCCCACGATGAAGGCACTCGCGTCAGTAATGCTCATGTCGACCTCGCGCATCAAGCTCAAGCCAAACATCGCCAAGTATGCCAATACGGGCAGCGGCGCATAGCCAATCAAAACCACCGAAACCCAGTAGGCTTTTTGCCTTCCTTCCAATCGGGCAAACAGGGCGACCAAAGACGAAAGCAAGAATGACGGAAGACACCACGCCATCAGATAGATCATGTCAAACCGTCCAATTCTCAACCTTCAGCCCCGGCACATCGGCAAAGTCCTTTTCATTTCCGGTCACAACGACTAAGTTCCGCGAAAGCGCATGAGCGGCGATCAATCGATCAAAGCTACCCCGTTTGAACGGCAAACGTGCATATTCCATGGCCGCTGCGTGATCGAAATCGAGAACAGGCACTTCTTCCATGAACGCACCCAACTCTTCCATCGTTGGCGGCTTGCCTTTCTCAACGCCCAAAGCAACCTCGGCAAGCGCGATTGACGAGGTTACTATATCATCGGAGTCGCATTCGGCAGCACGACTAACGACCTTTTCATCGGCATCGATTGTCAACGCGACGATGATGTTGGTATCCAATAGGTACCGCATCAATTGCGCTTGATCTCTTCGTTCGTCGATGGTCGCGGTTCGAACAACCGACTTTCGGGAGCAATATATCTCAAGGTACTGGCCGATCCGGCTACTTTCGCGATGTTGAACTTGCGTTTGGGCTTTTCCATTGGCTCGATAACGATGCGGTCATCATCCATCACAACCGTCCATTCCCGATCCGGCTCGATGCCCAGTGCCGCAGGCATTCGAATTGCTACGGAATTGCCCGATTTAAAGCTTTTTGCAGGATATTCTTTGCCCATACGCGCCTCCGTATATACATGATGTATATACTATTGAGCAAAGGCAGCGTCAACGACAATCCGCTCTCCCCATTCAGGCACCGCGCGTTCATTCATCGGCACCATGAATTTCTTGCGGTCGGGCTTTCCGATTTCCAATATGTCGCCTGCGCCGAAATTTTCGACTGCAATGCAGGTGCCCAGATCGGCACCGTCGGTGGACACGCATGGCAGCCCTATCAGATCGCTGTAATAATATTCGCCATCGTCCAACGCTGGCAGTTCGCTGCGTGGTACGGTCAGCAATGTGCTGCGCAGCGCTTCTGCGGCATTGCGGTCGGTGATTTCGGCGAAACGCGCGATCGCGCCGCCCTTGTGCGGGCGTACCGATTTCAGTGTCAGCGCACCGCCATTGTAATTTTTATGCCGTTTGAGGCTATCCACGCTCTCGGCGAACAGCTTTAACCGGACTTCGCCCGTCACGCCGTGCGCGCCCGAAATGGCGGCAAGCGTGACGGCCTTGTCAGCCAAGGATTAACCCTCAGCCTTTTCTTCGCTGGCCTCGTCAGAAGCAGGCGCTTCTTCAGCGGCGGCTTCGACAGGAGCAGCTTCTTCGGCAGCGGGTGCTTCGGCAGCGACTTCCTCTGCGGGAGCGGCTTCTTCAACAACTTCTTCAACCGCAGGAGCCGCAGCAGCAGCTTCTTCAGCTTCTGCGATCTTGGCAGCCTTGTCTTCAGCGCGGTCCTTGGCTTTCTGGCCGGGTTCGCCCTTGTTCGGATTGTTCTTCGCAGCGCGTTCCTTCACGCCAGCGGCGTCGAGAAAGCGTGCAACACGGTCCGAAGGCTGCGCACCAGCGGCGAGCCAGTGCTTCGCGCGGTCGGCATCGAGAACGATACGCGCAGCATCATCCTTGGCAAGCAGCGGATTGTAGCTGCCGATACGCTCGATGAACTTGCCGTCGCGCGGTGCACGCGCGTCAGCGACGACGATTTTGTAATAAGGGCGCTTCTTTGAACCGCCGCGCGACAAACGCATTGCCAATGCCATGATATTTACCTTTACCTTTCTGAAACAATTCTTTGAATTAATGTGAAGTTCTATTTTTTCTTATTCAGCAACCGAGCGATGTCCGGCGGCAAGCCGCCCGCACCACCACCAGGCATACCCGGAAGGCCACCCATTCCTTTGGGCATCGAACCCGGCGGCAACCCGTGCATGCCCTCCATCGTCGCGCCCAGATCGCCGCCCGATTTGCCGAACAACGCGGCAAGCCCTTTCAGCCCGCCCATTTTCTTGATGCGCTTCATCGCGCTTTCCATCTCCTGATGCATTTTCAGGAGGCGGTTGACGTCTTGCACCGTGGTGCCCGAACCATTGGCGACGCGGATCTTGCGCTTCGCGTTCAATAATGCTGGCTTTTCGCGTTCTTTAGGCGTCATCGAGCCGATGATTGCATCCATGCGGTGCAGTATTTTGTCGTCCATACCGCCTTGCGCCATCGCCGCCTTGGCCTTTTTCATGCCCGGCATCATACCAGCAAGAGCACCAAGACCGCCCATCTTGGTCATCTGGCGAAGCTGGGCGCGCAGATCATTGAGGTCGAACTGGCCTTTCGCCATTTTGGCGGCGAGCTTTTCCGACTCTTCCTGATCGACAACCTGTGCGGCGCGCTCAACCAGGCCGACAACGTCGCCCATGCCAAGAATACGGCCGGCAACGCGTTCCGGATGGAAGGCCTCGATGGCGTCCATCTTTTCGCCGACGCCCGCGAATTTGATCGGCTTTCCGGTAACGGCGCGCATCGAAAGTGCAGCACCGCCGCGCGCATCGCCGTCCATACGGGTCAGCACGACGCCAGTCAGATCAACCTGTTCGCTAAAATTCTGTGCGACGTTGACTGCATCCTGACCGGTCAAAGAGTCGACCACGAGCAGGATTTCCTGCGGCGTTGAAACGTTGGCGACAGCCTTCATTTCGTCCATCAGTTGCTGGTCAACATGCAGGCGACCTGCGGTATCAAGCATCAGGACGTCGAAGCCCTGCAGCTTTGCCGCCTGCATCGCGCGCTTGGCAATATCCACCGGCTGCTGGCCCGCAACAATTGGCAAAGTTGCAACATCGACTTGGGTACCGAGCGTCGCCAACTGCTCCTGCGCGGCCGGGCGGTTGACGTCCAGCGACGCCATCAATACCTTTTTGCGCTCCTTCTCCTTGAGAAGTTTGGCAATCTTTGCAGTCGTGGTGGTTTTACCCGACCCTTGCAGGCCAACCATCATGATGATCGCGGGCGGCGCAACGGCGAGGTTCAGTTCGCTCGCATCCGAGCCGAGCATTTCGACAAGCGCATCATTGACGATTTTGACGACCTGCTGGCCAGGCGTAACCGATTTAAGCACCGACTGGCCGACGGCCTGCTCGGTAACCTTCTCGACAAATTCGCGTGCCACCGGAAGCGCGACGTCGGCCTCAAGAAGCGCAACGCGAACCTCACGCATCGCTTCGCGGACGTCTGCCTCGTTCAGCGCACCGCGACCGCGCAGGCGATCGAATACGCCTCCTAACCGGTCGCTCAGCTTGTCGAACATCGAACTTCCTTCAACACTGTCCGTGCAGAAACGCACAACACGCCGGTGGGCGAAACCTCGCTGACCGGCGTGTGATGTTGCTGCACATCGATAAATAGAGCCAAAGCCCCGTGTGGACGGGCCATTAGCCCCGACTGTGCAAAAATGCAAGCCGGTTATAAGAGACGGCAACCCGACTGCACTAGCAACCCTGGATTAACCCAATTTTGACCTTTCTTCTGCAGAAAGCCTGCGAATACAGGGGTAAGGATGATATGCGGGCCACGCGGAACAATCGCCCAGAAATCGGTGAAGACGGACAAGTCATTCGGGGCGATTCAGCTTCCCGGACAAGTCTGCTACTTATCTTTTCGGTACTTGCCATGTTCGTCTATATTGGCGGATCAGTAGGCACACAGCTGGTGAAGCAGTATTTCGGTCAAGGTGCGACGACCGACCAGGCCATGGTTTCCGCACTGCTACTCAATATTGCCCTCATATTGCTGATTTGGCGTCGCACCAGCGCGCTGAGTGACGAAGTCGATGTCTATCGCCAGGCTGAAGTTCGCGCCCAGCACTTGGCCATCACCGACCCGCTGACAAACCTGTTCAATCGAAGAGCTATCAAGGAAAAGACGGCCGAATTGACGACGCGGGCTTCGCGGCGAGGCAAATCGGTTGCTTTCCTGATGATTGATCTGGATGGTTTCAAAAAGATCAACGATCTTTATGGTCACGACAGCGGTGATCAGCTGCTGCGCGAAGTTGCGGATCGCATGCGCGATACCGTCCCCCCTTCCAGCGTGCTGTCGCGTCTGGGCGGTGATGAGTTCGGCATCTGTATGGTGTTTGAACCCGAATTTCCGGAAACCGTCGATCGTGTTGCTGAAGATTTGATAGAAGCCCTGTCTCGACCGGTTACCATCGGCGATACCGACCATAGCATCACCGCGTCGATCGGTATCAGTAGGCCGGAGTTGGACTGCGACGGCATAGATATGCTGATCCGCCGTGCAGACATTGCCCTTTACGCAGCAAAGAAAAACGGCCGTAACGGCTTCTGCTGGTTTGAGAACGGTATGGAAGTCGAACTGCGTACCCGCAATTCGCTTGAAGCCGATATCCGTGCGGCCATCCCCAATGACGAGTTCGTTCCCTATTTCGAACAACAGATCGACTTGCAGACTGGCGAACTGGCGGGCTTTGAAATGCTCGCACGCTGGGTCTCACCCATGCGCGGTCTGATTCCGCCTGACGAATTCATTCCCGTCGCCGAAGAAACCGGCATGATCGGGGATCTTTCGATCAGCATAATTCGCAAGGCCATGCTTGAGGCGAAGAATTGGGACCCGAAACTGACCATCTCGGTCAACATTTCGCCCGTCCAGTTAAAAGACCCTTGGCTCGCGCAGAAAATCGTAAAGCTGCTGGTTGAAACGGGCTTTCCGGCCCAGCGACTTGAAGTCGAGATTACCGAGAGCTCGCTGTTTAAAAATCTCAGCCTTGCCCAATCGATTGTAGGCAGCCTGAAGAACCAGGGCATTCAGATTGCCTTGGACGATTTCGGCACTGGATACAGCTCACTTGCACATCTGCGCGCATTACCGTTCGATCGCATCAAGATCGATCGCAGTTTTGTCTCGACGATGCTGGAAAACCCGGAGAGTGCGGCGATCGTAAATGCCATTGCCGGACTTGGATCCAGCCTGAGCGTGCCGATTACCGCAGAAGGAATTGAAGAACAGGCACTGGTAGACAAGCTCCGAGAACTGGGCTGCACCAAGGGCCAGGGATGGTTTTATGGCCAGCCCATGTCGGTCGACAATGTTCGGAAAATGCTGGCTGAACGCAATCTTCTGGTCAGCCGCAAATCTTCAAATCTGGGCGATAAGGCCGAGGCAGACGAACAGCCTGCCTATGGCAGCAAGGTGCAACGCGCCGCTAGCTGACAACGATAAGGCAAGGCGCGGCTTTCTCTGGACTTGGGACTAGACGATAGCCTAATGCGCTGCCGTTATGGCAGCGCCTTTTCACAAGATGCACGGACTGGGCAACGATTTCGTTGTCATCGATGCCCGCAGCGACCCTGTCAAAATGACTGGACCGCGCGCGCATGCGATCGCCGACCGCCGGACGGGGATTGGCTGCGACCAGCTCATTTTGCTCGAGCCCTCTTCATCCGCCGACGTGCGGATGCGCATTTTCAATGCCGACGGTGGAGAAGTGGAAGCGTGTGGCAACGCGACGCGCTGTGTCGCGACATTGCTGGGCAAGCCGGCCCGCATCGAAACCAAAGGTGGAATCCTCGAAACGCAGCCACAGGAAAACAGTGCGACGGTATTCCTGAACCCGCCAGCCTTTGATTGGGAGTTCATCCCGCTCGCCATGCCTATGGATACGTTCGACATGCCGGTTGGCTGGGAAGACCTCGAACGACCGATGGCGGTCAATGTCGGCAATCCGCATGTCATTTTCTTTGTCCCCGACACCGACGCCGTCGACCTTGAGCGACTAGGGCCGGTCATCGAGACGGACCCGTTGTTTCCTGAAAAAATAAACGTCAATGTGGCGACCATCGTCGATCCCCAAAATATCCGGCTGCGCGTGTGGGAGCGCGGCGTGGGGCTGACGCTGGCGTGCGGCACCGGTGCGTGCGCCACAGCCGTTGCCGCAATCCGCAGTGGCAAGGCAGTATCGCCGGTCACTGTCCACCTGCCCGGCGGCGATTTGCGCATCGGCTGGCAGGAAGGCGCCCCGATCGAGATGGAGGGTGCAGCCACACACGTCTTCACCGGCGAAGCTGACTGGAGCGCATTCGGTTGAGCAGCCCCGAAATCATTACCATGGGCTGCCGTCTAAACTTGGCGGAAAGCCATGCCTTGGCGGAGCAACTGGGTGACGAACCCAATTTGGTTATCGTCAACAGCTGTGCGGTGACCAACGAAGCGGTGCGCCAAACCCGTCAGGCTATCCGTCAGGCACGTAAGCGCCGCCCCGATGCGCGCATCATCGTCACCGGCTGCGCAGCGCAGATCGAACCGCAGACCTTCGAGGTGATGGCAGAGGCCGATGCGGTCATCGGCAACATCGAGAAACAATCCCCTGCCCTGTTTGCTATCGACGGCCCCAAGGTGCGCGTCAGCGACATCATGGCGGTGCAGCAGACCGCGCCGCACCTTGCCACCGCCTTTTCCGGCAACACCCGTGCGTTTGTCGAGGTGCAGACCGGCTGCGACCATCGCTGCACTTTCTGCATCATACCCTACGGCCGCGGGAACAGCCGTTCGGTTCCTGCCGGCCAGGTTGTCGAGCATATCCAGCGACTGGTCGACCGGGGCATCGCCGAAGTGGTGCTGACCGGTGTTGATGTTACCAGCTATGGCCACGACCTTCCTGGCCAACCCAATTTCGGGCGGTTGGTGGAGCAGATCATCCGCCATGTCCCCACCCTGCCCCGCCTTCGCCTGTCTTCCATTGACGGGGTCGAAATCGACCAGCGTCTATTCGACCTGATTACTGGCGAACCCCGCATCATGCCGCATGTGCATCTGAGCTTGCAGGCGGGCGATAACCTGATCCTGAAACGCATGAAGCGTCGCCATTCGCGCGAGCAGGCGATCGAGATTGTGGCGCGCATGAAGGCCAAGCGCTATGATATCGCCATCGGCGCGGACATCATCGCCGGTTTCCCGACCGAAGATGAAGCGATGTTCGGAAACAGCCTCGCGCTGGTCGAAGATTGCGCCATCGTCCACGGCCACATCTTCCCTTACTCGCCAAAAGCCGGAACGCCTGCCGCAAAAATGCCGCAAGTCCGGGCGCAAGACATCAAAGATCGCGCGCGCAGACTGCGTGAAGCCGTCGCGGCCAAACGCGATGCATGGCTCAAATCTCTGATCTGCAGCACACAAAAAATTGTCGTCGAGGCAGGCGGCACATCTGGCCATTCGGAAAATTTCGCTTATGTCGAACTCGACCGCAAGGTGCCTGAAGGCGCTATTGTAACCGCATTGATCGAAGGACAGGAAAATGGACGGCTCCAAGGAAGGGTCGCCGGATGAGTGACAATCCCGGCTGGCGCGACAAGCTGCTTGGCGGCCTCAAGAAAACGTCGAGCAAACTCAGCGAAAATCTGACCGGCCTGATTACCAAGGGCAAGCTTGATGCGGAAATGCTCGACGAGATCGAAGAGGCGTTGATCGTCACCGATCTTGGCCCCGCAACCGCTGCACAAATCCGCGACAAGCTTGCGGCCACGCGCTTCGACAAGGGCATCGACATGGCCGACCTGCGCGAAGTGGTCGAGGAAGAACTTACGCAAATCCTGACGCCAGTGGCCAAGCCGCTCGAAATCGACGCCTTCCCGCGTCCGCAGGTCATCCTCGTGATCGGCGTCAACGGATCGGGCAAAACCACCACCATTGCCAAGCTGGCGCATAATTTCCTTGAACAGGACTATGGCGTGATGCTGGCGGCCGGCGACACATTCCGTGCGGCTGCCATCGGCCAGCTCAAGGTCTGGGCTGACCGGATTGGCGTACCAATCGTCACCGGACCCGAAGGCGGTGATGCCGCAGGCGTAGTCTTTGATGCCGTGAAGAAAGCGACGGCAGAAGGCATCGACGTGCTGATCGTCGACACCGCAGGCCGCCTGCAGAACAAACGCGAATTGATGGACGAGCTCGCCAAAATACGCCGCGTTCTGGGTCGCCTGAACCCGGCTGCACCGCATGATGTCGTCCTCGTCCTCGACGCGACCACCGGGCAGAATGCGCTCAGCCAGATTGAAATCTTCAAGGAAGTGGCTGGCGTGACCGGCCTTGTGATGACCAAGCTGGATGGCAGCGCACGAGGTGGCGTTCTAGTTGCCGCAGCCAAACAGTTCGGCCTTCCGATCCACGCCATTGGTGTTGGTGAAACGATTAACGACCTCCGCCCCTTTGATGCTCGCGACCTCGCGGTTGCGATTGCAGGATCCGCATGAACGATACGCCAACCGCCAAGCCCAAACATGGCATGCTCAACTTCCTGCTCGATTTTGGGCCGCTGCTGCTGTTCTTCGTGGCATCAAAGCTGGGTTCATCTGATGCCGATCCCAAGCAAGGCGCAATTGTCGGCACCGGCACCTTCATGGTCGCCATCGTGATTGCGGTGATCGTGTCGAAATGGAAAATCGGCAAGATATCGCCGATGCTCAAATTGACAGCGGCGCTGGGCGTGTTTTTCGGCGCACTGACCCTCTGGTTCCACGACGAACGCTTTATCCAGATCAAACCAACACTGATTTACGCCTTTTTCGGCCTATTGTTGATTGGCGGCTGGGTGCGGGGGAAAGCGCTGCTGCGCTATGTATTGGAGGCCGCCTATGACGGCCTTGATGATAAGGGCTGGCTCAAACTGTCGCTCAACTGGGGCCTGTTCTTTGCCGCCTTGGCCACTGCGAACGAGGCGATGCGCGCAACGCTCAGCTTTGATCTGTGGCTCACACTAAAGGTCTGGGGCGTGACAATCATCACCTTCCTTTTCGCAATGGCGAATATCCCGATGTTGTTGAAGCATGGCCTGAAACTGGGTGACGAGCCCAATGTGCCGCCGCAGGGCTAATCCTGTAGCTAACAAAGCCACCCTTCCCCTTGTAACACAAGGCAGGCTTGGCTAGGCTTCGCAGCATTCGGGTTAACCAAGCCAAAAAGGGGAAGAAATATGGCTAAGTTTTTTGGAAATCTGCACGCGGTGCTGGGCGTTGGCCTTGTTCTCGCGCTAGCCCTGATATTCGCGGTTCCGGCCAATGGCGATCTGGAGCAACAGACCATTCGTTGGCTGCACACGTTCTTTGGAATCCTCTGGATCGGCCTGCTCTATTATTTCAATTTCGTCCAGATCCCGACAATGCCCAAAATCCCGGCTGAACTGAAGCCGGGCGTGTCGAAGCATATCGCTCCGTCTGCATTGTTTTTCTTCCGCTGGGGTGCGGCAATGACCGTTTTATTCGGCCTCATCATTGCCTTGCGCGCAGGATATCTGATGGATGCGCTGATGCTTGCTGAAAGCCACCGCCTGATCGGTATCGGCATGTGGCTGGCGCTGATCATGGCGTTCAACGTCTGGTTCGTGATCTGGCCCAACCAGAAAAAAGCCCTCGGCATGGTAGAGGCGGACGACGCGACCAAAGCAAAGGCAGCATCAACTGCGATGATGTTCTCACGCACCAACACGCTGCTATCCATCCCCATGCTCTACGCAATGATCGGGTTCAACGGCGGCTGATAGCCAACACAGGAAAATGGAAAAGGCGGCCTTTGAGCCGCCTTTTTTTAACGGGAGAGAGAGATGCAATTTGACGAAGTCATTTTAGGTCGGCGCAGCATTAGAGGCTATAAGCCTGATCCGGTTCCGCGCGAACTGATCGAGGAAATCCTGACGCTGGCGATGCGCGCGCCGTCGTCGATGAATACGCAGCCGTGGAATTTCTACGTCATCACCGGTGAACCGCTCGACCGCATCCGCAAGGGTAACACCGAACGCACACTGGCGGGCGTCCCGCAATCGCGCGAGTTCCGAACCGGCCAACCCTTTGAAGGCATCCATCGCGAACGACAGGTCGATGTCGCCAAGCAGTTGTTTGGCGCGATGGGCATTGAACGCGACAACAAGGAAAAACGGCAGGACTGGGTGCTGCGCGGTTTCCGCCAGTTCGACGCCCCGGTCTGTGTGATTATCACCTATGACAAAGTTCTCGATGGCAGTGATGATACGCCGTTTGATTGCGGCGCAGTCGCAACGGCTCTGGTCAATGCTGCATGGTCGCGCGGCCTCGGTACGGTGATCAACAGCCAGGGCATCATGCAGTCACCCGTGGTCCGCGAACACGCCGGAATTGCGGACGATCAGGTGATCATGAAAAGCATCGCATTGGGTTGGCCCGACATGGACTTTCCGTCAAACGCCGTCGTACCTCCGCGGAAGTCGGTGGCCGAGGCCGCTACGTTCGTGGGTTTTACAGACTAAACGCTACATCAACAATCAACGGGAATGGCGGCTGACTTCGCCGCCTTTTTCCGTCGATAATGCAGTCTATCGTGACATTGCATCCATCTATCGCCGCGTTTGTCGTAAACATTGCGCGGGTGCTTACATCGCTATTTCAGCGCCACTCCCGCGCTAAAAAAAGGACAAGCGATGTTCACCCTCCCCCTGCTCCCCTATTCCACAACAGCTTTCGGCGATCTGATTTCGGCAGAAACATTCGAATATCACCATGGCAAACACCACAAATCCTATGTCGACAAAGCGAACAAGCTTGTTGCTGAAGACGAGGCTCTTGCGGGAAAATCGCTGGTTGAACTGATCCTAAGCGCGAAGGGCAGCTTATTCAACCAAGTCGGCCAAATCTGGAACCATAGTTTCTACTGGCTATGCTTGAGCCCCGAAGCCAAAACGCCCGGCGGTAAACTGGCCGATATGATTGCCGATCAATTTGGTTCGCACGCCGATCTACTCGCAAAACTGAAAGAAGAAGCAACCGGCCATTTCGGCAGCGGCTGGACCGCGCTGTTGCTCGAAGGCGAGAGGCTGCAGATCAAAAGCTATCATGATGCCGATTGCCCGGTGAAGCATGGCGATACGCCGCTACTGATCCTCGATGTATGGGAGCATGCCTATTATATCGATTACCGCAACGACCGCGCCGCGCATATCGAGGCGATTTTGAACAAGGCAATCGACTGGGATTTTGTCGCTCTCAATCTCGACGGCAAAGGGGCGGAACGCGCTGACCAAAAGGGGTAATTGCTTGAAGTTCTTACGGGCGTTAGAGCCAATCCATGTCTGCAACTTATGACAGGATCGGCGTTGATTACGCCAATTTGCGCAAGGCTGACCCGCGCATTGCGGCGCATATCCATGCGGCATTGGAAAATGCGGAAACCGTTCTCAATGTAGGGGCTGGTGCTGGCAATTATGAGCCGACTGACCGTTCGGTAACGGCAGTCGAACCATCCGCCGAAATGATTGCGCAACGCCCCCCACATCTTGGGCCGGCTGTGCAGGCGAGCGTCGACAGGCTGCCCTTTGAAGACAAAAGTTTCGATGCCTCGATGGCAATTCTGACAATTCACCATTGGCCTGACAAGGCGAAGGGCTTGGCCGAGATACGCCGGGTTACGCGCGGGCCAATTGTCCTGCTTACTTTTGATCCGTCGCATCGCGGATGCTGGCTGACCGAATATCTGCCAGCGCTTGTGACACTCGATGAGGGGCAAATGCCCGGAATCGACGAATATCAAAACTGGCTTGGCCCTGTGTCCGTCACGACCGTGCCAGTGCCGCATGATTGCTCCGACGGCTTCCTCTATGCCTATTGGAGGCGACCGCGGGCGTATCTCGACCCTATCATCCGGAAAGGAATGTCCTCATTCTGGAAAATCGAGGGCGCAGAGGCCGCTTTGGAGCAACTAGCTGCGGATCTTGATAGCGGAGCATGGGCGCGCCGTCATGCCGATATTCTCGAACTGGATGAACTCGATGTCGGTTACCGGCTGGTGGTTTCCGAAGGCTGATTTATCAACCTAGCAGATCGTGCTTTTTTAGGCTGTGCCGTAGCTGGTCATAACTCAGATTGAGCGCCTTCGCCGTCTGCCGCTGGTTGTAGCGATGCTGCGCAAGCGCTTGTTCCAGCAGCGCTTTTTCGAAGGCTTCGGTGGTTGCCTTGAAGTCGCCGACCTTGATCTGCGCCTCACTGATTGCCGAGAAATCGGTCGAATGGCGTGATGCACCAGCGTCTTCTTCCTTCCCGCCACCACTTTCGCTTTCACGAGGCTGGGGGCTAGAGTTGGGAAGTGCAGTCCAAGGGCTTTCGAACGGGTCGAACTGGACATAATCGACCGGCTGTTCGGGCGAATTCCAGCGATACACCGCACGTTCGACGACGTTGCGCAGTTCACGCACATTGCCTGGCCAGCTGTAATTTTCCATCGCCCGGCGTGCGACCGGACCAAAGCCCGGCCAGCTATCCCATTCAAGCTCATTCGCCATGCGACGCCCGAAATAGTCGGATAACACCTCGATATCCCCCTCACGGACACGCAAAGGCGGTAGGGTGATGACCTCGAAACTCAAACGGTCGAGAAGGTCGGCACGGAAGCGCTCCTTTGCGACCATGTCAGGCAGGCTTTCGTTGGTTGCCCCTACGATGCGGACGTCGACGCGAATGGGCTTGGATGAGCCGATCCGTGTGACCTCGCCATATTCGACGGCCCGCAGCAGGCGCTCTTGTGCACCCATCGAAAGCGTGCCCAACTCGTCGAGAAATAATGTGCCGCCATGCGCCTCTTCAAAGCGCCCTTCGCGTGCGCGGGTGGCACCGGTAAAGGCACCTGCCTCATGCCCAAACAGTTCGGCCTCGATCAGCGTTTCGGGCAAAGCGGCGCAGTTCATTGTTACCAACGGGCCGTCCCAACGCTGCGACAGGCGATGGAGACGCTCTGCGATCAATTCCTTGCCCGTTCCGCGTTCGCCGATGACAAGGATCGGGCGATTCAATGAAGCGGCCCGGCTGGCGCGTTCGACCGCATCGAGAAAGGCCGAACTTTGGCCGATGAATTGCGTACCGCGTTCCATTCCTCACTGTTGGCATATTTCACCATCATTTGGCAAGATTTACATGGTTCAAAAACCGATTTTGGCGTCAGCTTTGTATAATTTGCACGGATTTCTGCCATTGTCATCAAATTGGCACGCCTCCTGCTATATGTCTTGCAAGCCGCTCAAAGGCCGAAACCAAGAGGAAAGAAAATGCAAAAGCTCAACCAGACCGAAACCCAGCCGACCGGAACGATCGTCGGCGCGTCGATCTCGATGCTGCTGCTCATCGCATTCGGGCTTTCGTCCTTTGTCATCCAGCAGAAAGATGCCAGCCACCATGCAGCAGAACAGTCCAACCGGCCTGTCGGCGTTAGTGCCTATCTTGCCTGACGCTGCAAGCCGCCGACCGGGGCGCGAAAGCTCTCCCCCAGCTCCCCTACAAGAGCTTGCCCCGGTCGCCCCTTTTCGTGCAATGTTCCAGTCGACTGAACGTTTCAATATCCGGAGTTACCCAATGGGCATATTTTCCAGGACACGCGATATCATCGCCGCCAATGTCACCGACCTGCTCGACAGGTCGGAAGACCCGGCGAAGCTGATCCGCATGATCATAATGGAGATGGAAGAAACCCTTGTCGAAGTGCGCGCCTCTGCCGCACGCACGATTGCCGACAAGAAGGAGCTGCAACGCCATATCGCCAAGCTCGACCATCTTCAGGCTGATTGGACCGAAAAAGCCCAGCTGGCTCTGTCAAAGGAACGCGAAGATCTGGCCAAGGCCGCATTGGTCGAACGCAAAAAGGCAGTCGACATGGCGGAACAGCTCCGTTCGGAAGTAGCCGTGCTCGACGATGCCCTGAAGGCGTCAGAAACCGACATTCACAAGCTGCAGAAAAAGCTGATCGACGCCCGCTCGCGCCAGAACGCCTTGATGACGCGCCTCGAAAGCGCCGAAAACCAGGTCAAGCTGCGTACCATGTATAATGGTGACAAGGTCCGCGACGCGTTCAGCCGTTTCGATGATCTTGAACGGCGGGTCGATGAAGCACAGGGCTATGCCGATGCTCTGTCGATCGGCGCCGATGGTCCCAAGACACTGGGCGAAGAAATCGACGCTTTGAACGCCATCGACGAAGTTGATGCCGAACTCGAAGCCATGAAAAAAGCAATGAAGAAGGGCTGAGCCGATGGCAGACGAACTTGTACCCATATTCGTAGTCGGGATGCTCTTCATCGGGCTACCCTGGCTGATCATGCACTATGTCACCAAGTGGAAAACCGCGGCAACGCTGACCAATGATGATGAGCGCATGCTCGGTGACATGCACGAACTGGCACGCCGCCTCGAAGACCGTCTAGACACAGTCGAACGCCTTGTCGCTGCCGACAACCCAGATTGGCATCCCCGCCGCCTCGATCATGAGAGTGAGGAATATGCCGACTTAGACAATATCCGCCGACTGGAGAGGAAGAACTGAGATGTCTGGCATGCACACCAAATTCTATCTCGATAAGCAGAATGGCAAATGGAAAGGCGTTTGCGCAGGCATAGCGGACTATACAGGGGTCAATGTCCTCTGGGTTCGGCTGGGCGCGGTCATGCTCACATTGATGGGCGGCTTTCCTTGGACGCTGATTGCTTACTGGATCACCGCCTGGATGGCCGACAAAAAGCCGATCCACCTCTACGCCGAGGACAAGGTCGAGCAGAAATTCTGGCAGGGCGTCCGCCAGTCCCCTGCCCGAACCACCCGCGACATCCGTTCACGCTTCCGCGAAATCGACCGTCGCCTTGCCGACATGGAAACCTTCTATGTCAGCAATAACAAACAGCTCGCCGACGAAATCGAAAGCCTGCGCTAAGCAGCAGATCGGCTTGGGAGAAAATACATGCACGAAGGCGAATTCATGTTTGTCCTGTTTCTGGGCAGCATGCTGGGCGTGGCCGCAACGCTGACCATCCAATGGTATGGTCGTCGCAAAGTCAGGGCAGCGCTCAAGCAGGACGGGCTCGCACCGTCGCGCCAGACCGAATTGTTGGTCAACGAGAATGAAGCGATGCGCGGCCAAATGCTCCGCCTGGAAGATAGGCTTTCAGTGATGGAACGGATTGCGACCGACAGCAGCCTCAATCTGGGCCGCGAAATCGAACGCTTGCGCTGAGCGCGTCAAGGAAAGGGAAAAGGGATATGGGACCCGACACGATAATCTGGATAGTCGGTCTTTGCACCGCAGGCTGGGTGATCAACAACTGGATCCGCGCCAAGCATGGCTATGCGTTGGAAGATGAATGGGGCGGCAAGACCACCAAGGAACTGCCCGAAGCAGAGCGCAAAATCGGACTGTTGACCAGCGAGAATGAACAACTTGGCGGCAAGATCAGCCGGCTGGAAGAACGGATCGCCGTTCTGGAGCGCATCGCGACTGACAAAGGCGTGCGTCTGGCCGATGAAATTGAAAGTCTGCGCTGAGCGCGACCAATAGGGCAAAGCAAATGGATCCGGATAAACTAGCTATCATTTCTGCAATTGGTCCGATGATCGGCGTGGGAATTGTCTCAATTTCAGCCGGCTGGGTTATTACAACCTGGCTACGCATCAAAAATGGCTATCCGCTTGATGGTGCGTGGGGCCAGGCGGTCTATCCCAAGACTGATCAGGAATCGGTCGAACGGATCAAGCTGCTGAGCCAGGAAAATGCGCAACTGCGCGCCGAACTGGGTTCGATCAAGGATCGCCTTGCCAGTGTGGAGAAGATTGTAGTCGATGATACCCACAAGTTGACCGCCGAAATCGAAGCCCTGCGCGGCCCGGCAAACTGAAATAAAAAAGGAAGCTGTTTCTATGAGCCCCTTACTCATACCTATTTTGGGCATTTGCTGCGGATTGCTGGCCATATTTGCCGGGGCAATTTTCCGTCCTTGGTTGAAAATGAAAGAACGGCAGATGGAACTGAATGCCCAGAGCATCGCCGAGAAAGCCGCGCAATATGCCGCTGACAAGGGGCGACTTGAAGAACGTGTTGCTGTTTTGGAACGCATTGTGACTGATCAGGGTTACAGTCTTGCCAATGAAATCGAAGCGCTTCGCAGCCTGCCTGCTCAGCCATTGCATGAAAAGGAAGTAATCAAATGATTGGCGATCCCTTCACGATGGTTGTGGCCATCATTGCCATCATCACGATCGGCAAGATCATCCAGAGCAAGCATCAGGCGAAGTACGGCATTATCGAAGATCAGGATATGTTGGGAAACAAAACCCAGCGCCTGGCGAACAATGTCGATACGCAAGCGCTGCAGAACGAAATCAGCGAGCTGAAAGAGCGGATTAAAGTTCTGGAACGCATCGCCACAGACAATTCAAGCGCCATCGACGTCAGCCGTGAAATCGAAGCGCTGCGCGACCGGTAACCCAAAAGGAAGGAAGGACCCATGCCACAGGACCCCAGCTTCTATCTGACTGTAAGTGCCCTTGCGCTGGCAACCGTCGGCATAATCGCTGCCGCCAGCCTGCGCGGATGGCGCGACTGGATCGAACTCAAGCGCATCGAAATGGAAAGCCAGCATCGCCCATCGCATGATGGGGCTCCTTCCACAGTGTCGCGCATCGAGGTAGCCGATCTGAAGGAACGTGTTAAAAAGCTTGAAGCCATTGCAGCGGGCATTGATATCTGAAGTCCAAGGCCATAAGCGCAGCGCCTATGACTGCGCTGGCCGACATTCTCGACGAATATGAGTTTCTCGATGGCGATGACCGCTATCGTCTGTTGATCGATCTGGGCAAGGCGCTGCCCCCCATGCCCGATGCGCTAAAAACAGATGCCACCTTGGTGCGTGGTTGTTCGGCTAGCGTATGGGTTTACCCGGTGACAGATGACAACCAATTGTCGTTCCTTGCCGATAGCAACGCTGCCATAACCAAAGGCATTATCGCGCTTGTGCTAAAAACGGTGGAAGGCAAGACCGCAGCCGAGATTGGATCGCTCAATATCGAAGCTGCGCTTGCGCCCTTTGATCTCAAAAACCAGCTGAGCTCGAACCGGACTCAGGGTATCCCCAACATGATTGCGTTGATACGCGAAACCGCCGCGCGCTACTCCTGAGGGTGCTCAGCCCTTCCAGACGCGCCGCTCTTCTGCCGCGCGCAAAACATCGAATGCAGCTTGCCCCGCCTGAAAAGCCTTAGCAGCATCTGAATCATTAGGTCGCACGTCCGGGTGCGTTTCCTTGGCAATCTTGCGCCAGGCTTTTTTCACTTCTTCGAAATCGGCATCCGGATCCAGTCCGAGCAGTTCGAGCGCACGCATTTCATCGCGACTGCGGCTACCGTCACCGGACCCAGCCCAACCATAATGTGCAGATTCGTGGTAGCCGCTATTGTCGCGACGTTCGTTCGATTCACGCTCCGCAGCTTCTTCAGCGCTCAGCCCGGCAAAATAATCATAGCCCCGATTATATTCAGCGGCATGATCCTCGCAAAACATCCAGCGTTCCGGGCTGTTCGGTGACTTGGGAGCGGGACAATTCCCTGCACGATCGCATCCCACTCTGTCGCACAGCCGGACAGCCTGCGCTTCACGCGAGGTGCCATAGCCGCGCCAGCGGGGAAATCCCCAGTCATTACTGCGTGAAGAACGAGCCATGCCGCCGCCTTAGCGATGGCATGGCTCCGATGCTAGGCCGAATTCAGCCAAATTACATGCTGGCTGCGCCAGCCATCATAGCGCCACCAAAGAAAGTGGCGATCAGCATACCACCGATAAACATTGTCAGCACCGCCGAAAGAACAATGTAAATCAATATGATAACTACAGTAAAACCGGCAACTTTCTCCGCCGGAGCTTCCATAATCGGGCCAATACCCGTGTAAATCAGATATACGACATAGGCGATCGCTGCCAGCGAAACGAGCCCGCCGACAGGACCAAGAAACGGCGAGATAAGGCCCGCAATCCATGACGGAGTCGACGCATAGGCCATCAACTTCGTTGCGCTGACAATGTCCGATTTGCCATTGAAGCTTGGCGACACCGCATTGACGATGAGGCTCATCACATAGAGCATGACCAGACCGATAACAAAGCCCACGGCGGCCATGCCGGCAGCTATTCCTACTCCGACGGAAGCAATGCCCATAGGGGCGAGCGATCCTGCGCCGATGCCCAGCAGCCCCAGCGCAATGACCGATCCGATAATTGGAAGCACGGACAACGGAATCGCATAGCCAGTGAACAAGCTTCCCACAGTAGCAGGCTCTTTGGCGATGACATCCCATTCGGCTTTCGGGTTAAGAAGGATATTCTTTGCTCTATCGACTAATGACATTTGCTTTCCCCTCATCAATGTAGATACCCTCTGACAGGAGAGAACCACAATTGGTTCAATAAGTAAATCAAAAGGGAGAATGCTTCATGCTGGCTGCATCACGCATATTTGTTGCCATTATCGGGCTATTGTCGCTGATTTCAGCGTATCAACATTGGTTCGACCTTGCCTCCTTGGCGGACGCACGAGGTATTCAGACGGTCGGTGCAATCGGAAATGCCAATATTCGGGCCGATATCGGAGGCCTTTTTCTGGCAATTGCCGTGTTCGCCTTTGTCGCAGCATGGAAACTCAGTTCGACCTGGCTCGCGGCGACGTGGCTTCTCCCTGCCCTTGCCTTAATGGGTCGTTTTGTCAGCCTCGCACTGGATGGCGGCTCCTCGCAAGTTTTTGAACCAATGGTGGTTGAGGCCGTCGTGCTCACGCTGTTGGGAAGCATCTATCTGTACTGGAAAAAACTGCCAGAGGGTCTGTAAGCCGGGTTCTGTCCACCCTTTTCAGGGATAGGCGACCATTCCTCTAGCCCTTGTCTTGCAACAAGGGTCAAGCAATCAACCCGGGCGACTGGCAGGAGGATGCCATGTGCCGCCCCTATTCGATTTTGCTCCCGGTGGGGTTTGCCGTGCCGCTGACGTTGCCGCCCGCGCGGTGCGCTCTTGCCGCACCCTTTCGCCCTTACCCGACCGAAGCCGTGGCGGTTTGCTTTCTGTGGCACTTTCCCTTGGGTTACCCCAGCCGGAAGTTATCCGGCACCGTTCCTCGCTGGAGCCCGGACTTTCCTCCCGCACCCCGCAAGCGAAGCACCGGCGGTCGCCCGACCCTCTGGCGCGTTAGCCGATAGCAGGTCCGCCTTCATGTTCCAAGAGAAGGCTCCACAGGATTGCCCGGCACTGGCCATCGATCACGCCATCAACAGTTTCCGGCCGGAAACGGCGCTGGAATGCGACCACGGCCTTGGGGCCATCTGCGATGCCGTAGCCATATCGTTCGAGGGCCAGCAGGAAAGCAGCATCGCCCCAGCCGGGATCTACAAGATTTTTGGTTGGTCGCGGAACCGCAAGCCCGACTTTCGCCAGGCGTTCCCAATCGAACAATTCGCCGGGATCCTGCTTGCGCGCAGGCGCAACATCGCTGTGGCCAACAACGTTGCGCGGCGGAATTCCATAGGTCCGAACGATTTCGGCGACCAAAGGAACAAGTGCCGCCATCTGTTCCTCGGGAAATGGTCGATAGCCCCATTCATGCCCTGGATTGACGATTTCGATCCCAATGCTCGCGCTATTGCAATCGGTAATCCCACGCCAATAGGAGAGGCCCGCATGCTGCGCGCGTTGCTCTTCACGGACCATGTGGATGATTTGTCCGTCTTCCTCGACGACAAAATGTGCAGAAACCTTCGACGCCGGGTTGGCCAGCCATTCGACGGCTTCTGGACCGCTCTTCATACCTGTATAGTGCAGAACGAGCATCGTAATTGGAAGCGTTCGCTCGCCGAAATTTGGTGATGGATACCAGATCATTCGGCTTTAATAGGCTGCAAGTGCTTCAATGCAAAGCCTGCTTAGATAGCGAGGCGTTGCTGGCCGGTCGCGGCAACATTGCCTGAAACCGTTCGCTGATAGAAACCGCGAAATTCGCGCGACGCCACGAATTTCTCCGTTTGGCCTATAACGGTCTCGGCGGCACCCAACATCAATATGCCATCGGCAGTCAACGCCGATGCGAGTTGCTCCAAAACCTCACGCCTTTTATCATCGCAGAGATACATCAGCATGTTGCGACAAAGTATGAGGTCGAACTGCCCCATATGGCGAGGGCTATCGAGCTGATTATGCTGTGCAAAAGTGACCATTTTGCGGACTTCAGGCTTTGCCACCCAATCACCGTCAACCTGGTCGAAATATTTAAGCATCAGCATTACCGGAAGGCCGCGCTGAATCTCAAACTGTGAATATTGGCCCTTGCGTGCCTTGGCCAAAGCAGTTGTCGAAATATCAGTCGCCAGAATCTGGATGTTCCAACCGCGCCATTTCTCGGCATTTTCGAGAAATGACATGGCAAGCGAATGGGGCTCTTGCCCTGTCGAGCAGGCCGCCGACCATATCCGCAAACGCTTTGTATTCGCCCTTGCTGCACGCAGCGAATCCATTACCGGTCCGGTCAGCAGCGCAAAGTTCGCCTGGTCGCGGAAGAAGCAGGTTTCATTGTTGACCATGGATTCCATGCATTCCTTGAGAAGTTCTGGTTCGCCTCCACCATCAAGGATCGTGGCCAGCATATCGATATCAGGGATGGAATGCTTTCGCAGTATCGGCTTCAGCGCCATCTCTACGCGCCAGTGCCGGTTTGCTAACAATTGTTGGCCGGTCTCCCGCGCGAGCAATTCGGAAAGCTTGCGATGCGCGCGCGCGATTTGACCCTCGGTCATTGCTGTACCGCTCTGGCGAGCAATCGGGACATGAGTGGCGGCGGCAATATTGCATCGGCAAGCCCTGCCTTGGCAACGGCTCCAGGCATTCCCCAGACCACGGAGCTTTCGGCGTCTTGTACGATGACATTGGCACCAGCAGCAGAAAGACGAACAGCGCCCGCAGCGCCATCATTCCCCATGCCGCTCAAAACGATCGCCAGAGCACCCGAACCGTAAACCTGCGCAACCGATTCGAACAGAGCGTCGACAGACGGGCTATACCGACTGCTCGGATAATAATCGAGATGCTCAATTTTGCGGCGACGACCGTTTTGCGCACAAGTCAAATGCGCGCTTCCTGGTGAAACATAGATTGTGCGCTCAGAGATTTCCATTCCCGGTTTTGGCACGCAAACCGTGCGATCAGTATGAGCCGAAAGCTGGCGTGCAAAAAACTCCATAAATGCGTCGGGCAGATGCTGCGCGATGAACACCGGACAATGCAACTCAGCCGGCAGGTTACGAACGATTTCGTAAATAACCGGTATCCCGCCCGTAGATGCACCAATCGCGATACAATCCGGCACCGGTATCTCAAATTTACTATCCGAAATCGGAATGGCATTTTCAGGCGCCGCATTCTTCCGCGCAACCAGTCTGGATGAGCTCCCTAAGCGAACAACCTTTTCGACAAGCAGTTCCGGGAATCGACCGGCAAAGCCGAAGCGACCGGGCTTTGAAAGCGTATCACAAGCACCGAGCTCGAGCGCTCTTATTGCCGCGGGGCCGTTCTCTTCAACGAAGGACGATACCACCAGCACTCTGCCTCCACCGGCGGCATCCAATATGTCGGGCAGCGCATCCAGGCCCGACCGTTCGGGCATTTCGATATCAAGGAGGATGATGTCGGGCCGCACAGTTTTGAGCAGCTTCAACGCTTCTTCGCTGTTTCCAGCTTCGCCGACAACCTCGATCTCTCCGCTGTCGCTCAACATCCGCGCAAAAATCGAACGCACAACATTGCTGTCGTCGACAAGCAGTACCCTTATCGGACGATCGCTTTGTTCCTGAGGCGGAGTTGCAAGGCCGGAAGACACGCGCATGATCAGTGGTTCAGATACATCCCACCATCTGCAATTTGGTTTCCAGAGTTTCGCGATCGAACGGTTTCATGACATATTCGTCCGCCCCCGCTTCGATCGCTGCCTGGATATGCCCGATGCCATTTTCTGTCGTGCAGAATATCACCTTGGCGGAAGCGGCTGTGGAAGCGCGATATGCGCGCAAAAAGTCCATCCCGCTCATAATCGGCATATTCCAGTCGAGCAGGATGACGTCGGGCTGGCGACTGGCACATTGATCGAGCGCCTCATTTCCGTCGGCAGCCTCGTTCACCTGAAATTCCAATGTTTCCAATATGTGGCGAGCCACCTTCCGTATGACTTTGCTGTCATCGACAATCAGGCAGGTTTTCATTGCGGATGCTCCTTGGTCCATATTGAACCAAATCTAGTGCCAGGCTGTTAGTGACCGGTTAATTCCAGGGCATCCGGCAACAAAAATCGATGCCCAAGTTCAAGCCGCCATGCGATCATCGATGGCAACCAACCGCTCCGGATCGACGACCATGTGCAATTTGCCATCGATTTCAACGAGCTCACTTACCAGGTCGCGCCATTTGCGGTCGAGTTTTGCAGCTTGGACCAAGGCGTCGTCCGCGACCGAAACAACATCTCGGACCCTGTCAACCATCAGGCCGAAATTGTGTCCACCGATCGAAGCGACAACCGCAAGTCCCTTATGCTCAACAGCTTTGCGTTGGCCCGTCACCCGATACTGACAGTCAATCAAGGTCAACACGCGGCTGCGTAGCGCGAACAGGCCCGCAATAACGGGGTCACTGCGCGGCACATCGACCACATCGCCGATCGTCACAACGGACTCGATCACGTCGCTGCAAATTGCGATAGACGTGCCGGCAATTTCTGCGATCAAAAATAGCTTGGTCATTTCACACACCCCCCGCAATTTTTGCACTAACCGCAGAAAGCAGTGCCGCACGATCATAGCGATAAATGGAATCTCGCCCGTCTTCACTCGAGCGCAGACTGTCCCGTAATTTAACGAGGCGGCTATCACCAACCAAATTGTCGGTGCCGGCGTCGAGCGAAAGGACAACCGACGCCGAAGGCCTTTGATGTTCATCGAATGTCACATCATAACCGGATGCCCTAAGAAGCGGTGCCAGAACCCTATGCTCCCAACCATCTTCTTGATGGGCACTGATAAAGCACAATGGCCTTTGGGATGCATGAGCCCTGACTTCGCCAGATTTCAGTTCGAAAAAGCTGTAGCTACTGAGCAGTTCGATCGGCCGGCCATCCACATGCACGATGCCTTCATAGATCTCCGGATTAAGCGAGGGCGCAACCTCTGCATCGATTGCAAAAATATCGATCACATCCGCGACAGCCAGGAATACTGTGCTCGTCCCATCGGAAAGGCGCAGAAGTTTCACATGCCCTTCGTCAGGAATCTGGTCCAGGCCATAGACATCGATTAGCGTTTCGTTCGCCGAAATACATAGACGCCCGCCCACTTCGTGAAACGCTGTGCGTTCGAAATCCTCCATCCGCTCAACGGCGGCCAGACGGATCGCCCGGATCGAACCATCCATCGTTTCGAACAACAAACCAGAATCCAGTTGTCGTTTTTCGAGATGTGTCGAATCCTGCCGTTCCGATTGGCGGTCGAATATATCCTCTTCGATACCGATCGTAGCGGCCAAACCACTGGCGTCGAGCAACAGCATGGGGCGACCATTGTCGGGAAGCGTCGTACCGGCATATAGCCCGGTTGCCATGATGAGCGGGGCACCCGGCTTGACCACCAGTTCCTCATTATCAACGACTGCCTCTACATCCAGCGCGAAGGTCGCACCGACCGCAGGGCGAATAATCACCAGCGTGCGCGCCATCCCCTGGCTGCATTCAGTTTCTGCAAGGTCCAGCAATTCTTCCAGCTTTGCATAAGCCAGACGTTCGCCGCGCACTTTGGCAATGGGCATTTCGCCGATATGTTCGATTTCTACATTACGGTTGGAGACTGAAATGATTTCCACCACAGAAGACCGGGAAATCCCGAACAATTGCCCACCCGCCCGAAGGGAGAGACCCGCAATGATCGACAGGGTCAGCGGCAGGCGCAAAGTAATCTTCAAACCATGCCCCTCATGGTTTTCAAGATCGATGGTTCCACCAATCGCATGCATATTGTTGCGAACCACATCCATACCCACGCCGCGTCCGGAAATGGCTGTCACTGCGTCGGCAGTGGAAAGTCCAGGCGCAAAAATCGTATCAAGTTTGGCGCGGTCAGACATTTTTTGCCACTGGCTGGCCGTCAACAATTTCCGCGCAATCGCCTTCTGGCCCAATTTTTCCAAATCAATGCCGCGGCCGTCATCGCTGATCTCGACCAGAATCTGGTTGCCCGACTGGCGGGCAATAACATGGATATGGCCGACCGGGTCTTTGCCAGCAGCACGCCGCTCCTCGGCGCTTTCTATCCCGTGGTCGGCTGAATTGCGCAAAATGTGGGTCAACGGATCGCGCAGTGCCTCGACCATCTCCCGGTCGACTTCAACTTCGCTGCCTTCGACGGTCAGCTCAATTTGCTTGTCGAGATCAATGCAGATGTCGCGTAACAATCGTGGCAGGGAGGAAAACAACCGGTCGATATGCTGCATACGCATCATTCCGATGGCATCGCGCATTTCCGCGACGGTTGTCGAAAGGCGACCGAAGGCATGATCGATTTCGGTCGATGCGCCATATCTGCGGAGCTGGCGAGACACCTCATTGCGTGCAAGCACAAGATCGGACACTCCGTTCATCAGCTTGTCGAGCAAGTTTAACGAGACGCGAACAGTCCGGTTCTTGTTGCGACTTATGGTGTCGTCAATAACCGTTAGATTTTCATCTTTGACATCATCAGCGGCGGGCACTGACACTGAATCATGCGCATCAGCCTCAGAAGGCAAAAACGCAATCATCGCCGAAATAAGGTCGGGATCATTGTCAAAAACCGATTCACCCGTTTCGAGTGCATCGGTCAAGGCCGCAATCCGGTCGATTACCGCCAAAGTAGCTGACACCAGTTCAGGACATACGGTTATTCGGCCATCGCGGGCGTGGCTCAAAACATCTTCGGCCGCATGACTAAGCCGCAACAAACGAGGCAGGTCCAGAAAGCCGCAGCTCCCCTTTACCGTGTGAACGAAGCGAAAGGCGCTGTCGATCAGCCCCAGATCATCGGGCGTTTTCTCCCACTGGACCAACTGTCCGGCAAGAATTTCCAAGGTTTCCCGGGTTTCCGCGATAAATTCTTCGCGCAGATCATCCATTTCAGGCGCCCCAATAAATCAACAGGACGTCTTATGGGGCAATCTTGGTTAAAAAGGGCTTTACGCTGGCACCTTATGTGGCGTCAGCGAACAAGTGCTCCGATAACAATTTGTGTGTCATCCGGCCCTGCAATTTGCACCAGCCCGCCATTGGCCGCACAAAGCCCGCGAACCATCCAGGCAGCAGCAGTTCGAGAGTCAATCTGGCTTTCGGTCAACTCGCCGGAAAGCGCGTCACGCACTGACTGATCCATGATTATCCGCGGCCCGGTTGCGCGAATGACGATTTCCTGCTCACCTTCGCGTGCTTCGGCGCCCACATGGAGTTCGCCACCTCGAACCAGCGTATCTTTGGCAATCAGCACCAGGTTCAACAGAACCTTCACCGCCTTTTTGGGCATCAAGCCCGCCGGTACGCCCCAGTGCAAGGTCGTGCGCCCATCGCTGGTGACAAGCGGTTCAATGACCGCTTTGGCCTCCATCGGGTCCACTTCACTGCCAAAACCGCCCGCTGCGCCGAATGCGAGGCGAAAAAACTTCAGTTTGTCGGCTGCTGATTTCGCGCTTTCAGCCAGCAAATCCATACAGCGTTTCCGCATTTCCGGATCATGTTCATCCGCAAGAAGTTCCAAGCCATTGTTCATGGCCCCTACCGGACTGAGCAAGTCGTGGCATAGCCGCGAGCACAGCAATGCAGCAAGGTCGATATCATTGTCGGACATGGTCAGCCGGGTCCCCTGTTGGTCATGACGTCAGTGCAATGAACGCAGTGCAATGCCGTTTCAACCCTTCAATCGCGGTTACATCCGCAAAATCGGCAAACCATGCTTGATAAACAACAAAATGCCCCCACATTCGGGCCATGGAGGGGCAAGAAGTCACGCATAGCGGCATTTTGGGCCCGGGACGTTTGGACCGCGCTCTGGCGGAAGCAATTCCCTCGCTGTCACGCGCCCGTATTCAGGCGTTGCTGGAAGCTGACGCGCTTCAAATCGCAGGTCAAGCCGTGTCGGATCCATCCAGCAAGCGTCATCAGGGCCAGGCTTTTACCCTCACCGTTCCTGCTCCTGTTCCAGACAAGGCAGCACCGCAAGACATCGAACTCGACATTGTGTTCGAGGACGAACATCTGATCATTGTCAACAAGCCCGCCGGGCTTGTAGTGCATCCGGCGGCAGGCCATGCCGACGGCACATTGGTGAATGCCCTGCTCCACCACTGCAAAGGCAAATTGTCCGGAATAGGCGGGGTTCAGCGCCCGGGAATTGTCCATCGCATCGACCGAGATACTTCGGGGCTGCTGGTCGTTGCCAAATCCGATGCCGCACATGAAGGCTTGGCAAAGCTCTTCGCTACCCACGACATCGAACGTCGTTATCTTGCGGTGGTCGTCGGCCAGCCCTCCCCCGCAGGCGGAACAATCCGCACCCAAATCGGTCGTTCGACCACCAATCGCAAGAAAATGGCTGTCCTGCCTGAAGGCAAGGGCAAACACGCCGTCACCCATTACCGCACAATTGAGCAGTTCAAGGATGCATCGCTGGTCGAATGCCGCCTGGAAACCGGACGCACGCATCAGGTCCGCGTCCATATGGCACATATCGGCCACCCATTGGTTGGAGATTCCACTTATAATAATCGACGAAAAGCATTTAAATTTGGACCAAATCAGTCCTATTTCGACCGACAAGCCTTGCACGCGGTGTCACTGGGGTTTATTCATCCCATTACCGGTGAAAAGCTGGGTTTCGAAAGCAGATTGCCTGATGATATTCACCTTCTGCTAACGTCGCTCAGGGTATAGAATTCACTGTAACGGTTCGACAAAGGGGTGCTTGATGAGGCCCCGGCGCGGACATGAAAGAGGAAGATAATGTCAGAGACTAAAAATGTTCCGGCAACTATCCCTGCCCTTGGGGGGGACGACAGCCTCAACCGCTATCTGGCGGAAATAAAAAAATATCCGATACTTGCGCCCGAGCAAGAATATATGCTCGCCAAGCGCTATCAGGAGCATGAAGACCCTGCCGCTGCTGCGCAGCTCGTATCGTCGCACCTGCGACTCGTTGCGAAAATCGCCATGGGCTATCGTGGCTATGGCCTGCCCGTTTCGGAGCTGATCTCCGAAGGCAATGTCGGCCTGATGCAGGGCGTGAAGAAATTCGATCCCGATCGCGGCTTCCGCCTCGCAACCTATGCGATGTGGTGGATCAAGGCGTCGATGCAGGAATTTATCCTGCGCAGCTGGAGTCTGGTCAAAATCGGCACCACCGCCGCGCAAAAGAAGCTTTTCTTCAACCTCCGCCGCATGAAAAACAACATGCAAGCGTTTGAGGATGGCGATCTGCGGCCTGAAGACGTTGCCAAAATCTCGACCGACCTTGGCGTGTCCGAAAGCGAAGTCATCGAAATGAACCGTCGCATGGCGATGGGTGGAGATACCTCACTGAACGTTTCAATGCGTGAGGATGGCGATGGCCAGTGGCAGGATTGGCTGGTCGACCACGAACCGCTGCAGGACGAACGCGTCGCTGAAGCGCAGGAAAGTGATGTGCGCCACCAGTTGCTGCTGGAGGCCATGGGCAGCCTGAACGACCGTGAAAAGCATATCCTGACCGAACGCCGCCTGATTGAAGAGCCCCGGACGCTTGAGGAACTCAGCCAGGAATATAATGTCAGCCGCGAACGCGTGCGCCAGATCGAGGTGCGCGCATTTGAAAAGCTGCAAAAGGCGATGTTACGGATCGCGGGCGAAAAGCGTTTGCTCGCTGCCGTCTAAAGGCATTTGTAAAAATGGATGACGCGGCCACGGGTGCGCGCTAGCTAAGGCTATGGCCCAAGCAAAGCGTTCGCCCGTCGCCCGTTTCTTCTCATTCCTCATCCGCTGCCTGCTCTGGTATCTGGCGATCACCTTCGCCTTGGTGTTGCTGTATCGCTTCGTACCGGCACCGACGACCTTGACCATGCTGTTCGACAGCAATGGAGCCGAGCGCGATTGGGAGCCTTTATCGAACATATCCCCCAATCTGGTGCGTGCAGTCATCGCCGCCGAAGACGGGAAATTTTGCCAGCACAGCGGATTTGATACCGAAGCGATCGAAAAAGCGATCCAGCGCAACCAGCGCGGCGGACGTATTCGTGGCGGTTCGACCATCAGCCAACAGACGGCTAAAAATGTGTTCCTTTGGCAAGGCAGTGGCTGGACACGCTATGTCCGCAAAGTACCCGAAACCTATTTCACCTTCCTCATCGAAACATTCTGGGGAAAGCGTCGGATTATGGAAGTGTACCTGAACGTCGCGGAGACAGGTATTGGCACCTATGGCGCGGAATCGGGCGCGCAACGCTATTTCAATAAAAGCGCCGCCAACCTCAGCCGCGTCGAAGCGGCCCGCATGGCGGCGGCCCTGCCCCTACCCAAGAAACGCGCCGTCAACGGTGCTAGCGGCTTCACCCGCCGCTATGGCAACAGTATCGCCGCACGGATTGGCGTGGTGAAGCGCGACGGGCTGGACAGTTGTATTTATAAGTAGCCTTTCAACTGCATCGCAGGGACTAACGGCGACCGAATTCTGTCACCCAAACAAAAAGGGCGGAACTTTTCAGCTCCGCCCTTTCCGAATTCAATTTTAATCCAAGCGATTAGAAGTCGTACGACACGCCGAGCTTGATGCGCCAGACCGATGAACTGACGTTGATGAAGTTGTCAGAGTCGAACGAGTTCAGGCCCGCAGCGCTCGAAAAGATATAGCGGCCCTGTGCATCGACCCCGGTAACCGTTGCCAGATCCTGACGACCACCAAAATCACGACGACGCTGAACATTCCAACCCGAGTCGAGCATGTTCAAGAAGTTGTCGAAGCTGGCGTAGAGACGGATCTTGTCGCTCTTGCCGAAGAAATGGCCCGGTCCGGGCAGTTCTTGCGACACCGAGAGGTCCATATCATAATACCAGTTGTTCGAGCAGCTGTTACGCGGAACGGTTTTACCGATATACTTCTTTGCACACCCAAGGCCGTTAGCAAAATCGACCAGCGACTGCATCTGTGTAGCTGTGATCGTCGAGCTGGGCGACACATTCGGGTCGGTAAGGCCGGTTGGCAGATAGATCAGAGCGTTGTCAGAGCCGGACGCACTGTCATTGAATACGCCCGAACCAGTAAAGGTCAGGCTGTACGGACGTCCAGAACGTGCAACGAAGGTCAGGCCAAAACGTGTCGCATAATCACCAAAAAACTCTTCCTTAAAGCTGGTGTTAAAGGTGACGTTGTGACGGCTGTTGTAAAAACCACGTGAGGCAGCAGGGTTCTGGCGATCGAAAGCCGCAGTAATGTCGTAGTTCGACCCAGCGGTCGAGCTGTACATGTTGCGACGATCCTGACTGTCAGAAAATGCATAGCCAAAGCTGACGAAAGTCGAACCACCATCGGTAAAGACGCCACCGTCGAAATATTTCGACAGCAGGAACGATGCATTGTGGCTGCGGAAGCTGCCAGCATTGGTCAGCATCAACTCGTCCTCACGCGCGGTAGTGAAGCATGCCGCATTAACCCCAGTGAACACCGGGGTAGGATCAGCCGAAACAAATTTCGCTGTACAGCCTGCATTGCTCGGGTCGATTGTGACATAGATCGGGCGACCGTCGACGGTCTGGCTTGCGCGGCCTGCACGGAATTCAGGCACCTGCGACAGGTCAACCACGGTGAACGGGTTCTTGTACTTGCTGTAGATGTAGTCGAGTGTCAGGTTCCACCCGCTGAAGAAGCCGCTTTCGGCAAAATTCAGCTCCGATGTGAAACCTAAGTTGGCGCGCAGCACCGAAGGCATTTTGATATCGGTATCGATGGCTTGAGTAAAGCCAAGGCCCCGTGCCGCAGAATCGATTGCTGCCTGCCGGAAGCAGGTGGGAAGACCAGTGAAAGTTCCACCTGTGACAACATCGATCTGACCAGCCGGGCATCCGGCAGCCTGCGTTGTTCCTTGGGCAAAGCCACTACCATCATTCTGGAATGCATTACCGAACCACACAAGCGGATCACCGCCGGAGAAGATACCAACGCCTGCACGTACCTGTGCACGCGAGAATACAGCAAAGTCGCCCATGTCATAAGTCAGCGCTGCACGCGGCATAATAATCGGGGGCAGGTTGCTGAAGCCTGTGTTGTTGCCGAAGCCATAGCGAGTGAAGAAGTTCGGATTAAATTCCGGTGCCCCGCCATCATACCAGTCGGCACGAATACCGATCACGGCACTGAGGGCGTCGGTGACCTGCCAGTCATCTTGGGCAAAGATCGAGTAGATGCTGCGGTTGAAACGCGCAGCTGCATCGTTCACATCACCCGTCTGAGAGAAGTTACCAAAAGCACCTTCGGTGTTACCTGCGATCACATTTGCGGGTGTGGTCGAAGTCTGATTGTTGCCCAGACCTGGCGAGAGCAAGCCAGCTTCCAAATCGGTTGCGTTACGGAACACCATGGTTCCAGTCGCATTTTGAACAAATAGGTTGAACAAGTTCGCGCGGTTCAGTTCTGCACCAAATTTGATCTGGTGGTCTCCCATGTCCAGCTTCGCTACGGCACGATACTGCTCCAGCGTTGTGCGCAGATCGTTGGCTGATCGCGAATTGCCCGGACCTGCCAGCACTGCACCGTCGTTGCCTGTTGCATTGTCAATACCGACAATGATGCGTGGAATCGGGCTGCCTGATTGGGCTTCACCGCCGCCAAACGGATCCTGAAGATCCTGAACTTCCGAACGCGAATAACGCAGCTCTGTCGAGAGTACATCGGTCCACTGCGAATAGAGGCGACCAGAATAATAGTCCGACTTGGTGCCTGAGAGATAGAAGGTATTCTGGCCTATCGCTTGCGGTGAGTTGCCTGTGAATAAGTCGTCCGTACGAAGCGTCGACTCTTCCAGTTTCTGATATGTTGCCTCAAGACGATGGTCATCAGTAATCTGCCAGTCTGCACGGGCAAAATAACGATCATTCTTGTATGGGCGACTGGTCACCAAGTCGCCCGTGTCAATCTTGTAAACGCGATTGAGAATTTCGCGGATACGGTTGAATTCGGCAACCGGAACGCCCGACATTTCGTTGGCATAGCCTGCGCCTGCCGGACCGTCATCCTGCGACTGACCAGCGCGCTGGTTTTCATAGGCACCGAAAATAAACAGCTTGTCCTTGATGATCGGACCACCAAGATAAACGCCCCAGCGCTTGTCGGGCTTGATCGGTGCTACAACGCGGCTGGCATTGGTGTTGCTGTCGAAAACGTCGTCTGCACGCAGATCGTTGTTGGAAAATTCATAGAAGCCACCGAACTTGTAGTCGTTGGTTCCCGACTTGGTCACGACGTTGATTGCACAACCAGTGAACTGGCCATAATCTACGTCGAAGGGAGCGAACTGCACCTGTGATTCACGAATAGCGGCATAGGGCAGCGGGGTAGAACTGCGCGAAGAGAAGCCGGTGTCGTTAAGGCCGTAAATGTCACCCTGGCTTATACCGTCAACGGTGAATGCATTCCCGCGGTCATTGCCGCCAAGGCATGAAATGCGGTCCTGACCCGAACCAGTGTCGTCGCGGTCGAGGCTGACGCGCGGGTCGATACGGATGACGTCGCGAACGTCGCGGTTAAAAGTCGGGGCCGCTTCCAGAATTTCGGTGGTGAAAGTCTGACCCGGGCCAACTGCCAGTTGCGTTGCCTGAACGCGGCTGCCGGTGACGACGATTTCGCCAGCGCCCGAAGCAAGGGTGAAAGTCAGGCTGGTGTTACCCTGAAGGGTGGTATTAATGCCCTCAGCCGACTGGCCCTCATAGCCAGAAGCATTGGCGGAAATGGTGTAGGGACCTCCGGTCACAAGGTTCGATGCATTGAATTTGCCATCTGCGCCCGTTGTGATCGTGCGTGTCGCACCGGTACGGGTGTCCGTTATGACAACTTCAGCGCCGCCAATCGGGTTACCCGAGTCGTCAACTACGGAACCTTCGATACCGGTTGTAATCTGCTGGGCTTCGGCGGGTGTCGCCGTAAAGCTCGCAATCGAGAGCGCGGCTACGCCTGCCGCCAGATAGAAACGGATTTGCATCTTATACCCCTATATATGTGCGAAGGCGAACGCCCCCATATCCCGCCGTTAGCTTGAATCTGACGATTCGGCAAAGCTCGGCCTACCCATTCGGTGCCCCCTTTGTGTGTCAGGAATGTGACATTTGCTGCTTTGCAGCATGGCTACGAGTATCATGCGGTCCTCGGACAGCCAGAAAGAACAAAAAACCCTCGGAAATTCGCGATTTCCAAGCCGAGTTCTTTCGACTGTTGCACGCCAGCAACAGCTTTAGAAAAAATTAGGCCGCAGACTCTTTTGCTGTCTCGGAGAAGACGCGCACGGGCTCTTTCCGGCCTTCGACCACGTCCTTGTCAACTACTACCTCGCTGACACCGTGCATCGATGGCAATTCGAACATGGTATCGAGCAGGATCGCCTCGAGAATTGATCGAAGGCCTCGCGCGCCAGTCTTGCGCTCGATGGCGCGCTTGGCCACCGCTTCCAGTGCATCGTCGGTGAATGTCAGCCCGACATTCTCCATTTCAAACAGCTTGCGATACTGTTTCACCAAAGCATTTTTGGGCTCAGCCAAAATCTTGACCAGCGCAGCAACATCTAGGTCTTCCAGTGTCGCCGTGACCGGCAAACGCCCGACAAATTCCGGAATAAGGCCATATTTCAACAGATCTTCGGGTTCGATCTGCTTCAACACCTCACCCGTGCGACGCTCGTCCGGATCGGCAACATGCGCGCCAAATCCGATCGACTTGCCTTCGAGTCGGTTCGCAATGATCTTTTCAAGGCCGGCAAAGGCGCCGCCGCAGATGAAAAGAATATTCGTCGTATCAACCTGCAGAAATTCCTGCTGCGGATGCTTGCGCCCGCCTTGCGGAGGAACGCTGGCGGTCGTGCCTTCCATCAGCTTGAGCAGTGCCTGTTGCACGCCCTCACCACTGACGTCACGAGTAATCGAAGGGTTTTCGGCCTTGCGGCTGATTTTATCAATTTCATCGATATAAACGATACCGCGCTGGGCACGCTCAACATTGTAATCGGAGGCCTGCAACAGCTTGAGAATGATATTCTCGACGTCCTCACCAACATAGCCTGCTTCGGTCAGAGTCGTCGCATCGGCCATGGTAAAAGGCACGTCAAAGGTCTTCGCCAGCGTCTGTGCAAGGAGCGTCTTGCCGCAACCAGTCGGGCCGATCAGCAAGATGTTCGACTTGGCAAGTTCGACATCGCCATTCTTCTGCGCATGGTTGAGACGCTTGTAGTGGTTGTGAACCGCGACTGACAGAACGCGTTTCGCTTGAAACTGACCGATGACATAATCGTCCAAAACATCGCAGATTTCCTGCGGTGTCGGGACTTCACCGTCTTTCTTGCCAGTGAGCGCGCCCTTGGTTTCCTCGCGGATGATGTCGTTGCACAGATCGACGCATTCATCGCAGATGAAGACGGTCGGGCCCGCAATCAGCTTGCGCACTTCGTGCTGCGACTTGCCGCAGAAGGAGCAATATAGGGTGCTCTTGGTATCGGAGCCGCTCAACTTGGTCATAAACTTCCTGTACTACGCACGACAAAACTCGAGCTGAATTGCCCAAACATTGCCATCCTATCGCGATGTCATAATTTCGCAATAGCTGAAAAATCCGCAATTCTGTTTCAGAAACGCGGTCGATAAACGGTAAAGACGGGCAATGCGGATCAGCTATCACTGCCTTCGGTAGTCGCGGGACGCTTGTCGAATACCTCGTCCACAATGCCGAATGCCTTGGCTTCATCGGCCTCAAGGAAAGTGTCGCGATCCATCGCCTTTTCAATGTCCTTCAAAGGCTTGCCGGTATATTTGGCGTAAAGATCATTCATACGCTTGCGAATGCGCAGGATCTCATTGGCCTGAATCTGGATGTCGGAAGCCATGCCGCGCGCACCGCCCGAGGGCTGGTGCACCATGATGCGGGCATTGGTTAAGGCGATCCGCATCCCCGGCTCACCCGCTGCGAGCAGAAAACTGCCCATCGACGCAGCCTGACCAATGCAGACAGTACCAACGCGCGGGCGGATATATTGCATGGTATCGTGGATCGCCATACCGGCTGTCACAACGCCGCCAGGCGAGTTGATGTACATCCAGATATCCTTTTTGGGATTATCGGATTCGAGGAACAGCAGCTGCGCCGTGATGACTGCAGCCATATTGTCCTCAACCTCGCCGGTCACGAAAATGATGCGTTCGCGCAGCAGCCGAGAGAAAATATCCCAGCTCCGTTCGCCGCGGTTCGATTGCTCGATAACGACGGGAACTAGTGCCTGGGTGGGATCGCGGAACGGATCGTGCATGAACGCCTCTGTGCTTTGTGTTTCTGAACAATGCCTACATCGGGGCAGCGGGTGAAAGTTTCAAGCAGGAAAAGGGTTAAGATCGGGCCTATCCTGCGCTGTATCGCCTATTGGACCCTTCTTGTCTGCCTGGAAACCCGGCCAAGACCGCATTTTACAGACCTTGTCACTTAATCGCTGGCTACCAACAATACAAAACAGAAAGGGCCCGGATCACTCCGAGCCCTTTATTATGTATCGCCCTAAGCGATTATTTCTTGGCTGCTGCCTTTTTGGCCGGAGCCTTTTTCGCAGGTTTTTCGCCCTCGTCCTTAGCCACTTCCTTTTTGGTAGCGGCCTTTTTGGCAGCAGGCTTTTCTTCCTTGGCGGGGGCGGCTTCCTTCTTGGCAGCGGCCTTCTTCGCCGGAGCCTTTTTGGCGGGCTTCGCTTCGGGTTCGGCCTCGATCGCCGCTTCGAGTTCAGCGCGGGTCACGGTCTTTTCGGTCACACTTGCCTTGTCGAACAAAAAGTCGACAACCTTGTCTTCGAACAGCGGAGCACGAAGCTGTGCTGCTGCCATCGGGTTTTCCTGCAGATATTGCACGAAACGCTGGCGGTCTTCCTGACGATATTGCTGTGCAGCCTGTGTCACCAGCATGTTCATTTCCTGCTGACTGACTTCGACACCATTCGCCTGGCCGATTTCCGAAAGCAGCAGGCCAAGGCGCACGCGGCGAACCGCGATATCGCGATAATCTTCGCGTTCAGCTTCCATTTCCTTGCGGGCAGCTTCGGGATCGTCTTCGCGATCCGCTTCCTGTTCAAGCTGCGCCCAGATCTGTTCGAACTCGGCCTCAACCATCGAGGGGGGCACTTCGAAATCATGATCCGCGGCCAACTGGTCGAGCAACTGGCGCTTCATATAGGTGCGGGTCAGGCCGTTCAGTTCCTGCTCGACCTGGACCTTCATCAGTTCCTTGAGCTTGTCGAGGCTTTCGAGACCGAAGGCTTGGGCGAGGCTGTCATCAGCCTTGCTTTCAACCGGTTTCTTCACTTCGCCGACAACGATGTCAAAGGTTGCGGCTTTGCCCGCCAGTTCCTTGGCACCATAATTTTCGGGGAAGGTTACGTTGATGACCTTGCTGTCATTGGCCTTTACGCCAACAAGCTGGTCTTCAAAGCCGGGGATCAGCTGGCCCGAACCAAGCTCGACCGACATGCCCTCGCCCTTGCCGCCGTCGAACGGAACGCCGTCAACCTTGCCTTCGAAATCGATGACAACGACGTCGCCCGTCGCAGCCTTATAGCTCTTCGCAGCGGTTTCGAAATTCTTGTGACCCGATGCAAGACGCCCCAGCGCAGCATCGATTTCCGCGCCTTCGGCTTCAACCGTCAGACGTTCGAGCGACAGGCCTTCAATCTTTACTTCGGGGATGCTCGGCAGGATTTCGAAGTGAAAATCGACGACTGCATCCTTGCCGGGCGCATAGTCATGATCGAGATGCACGTGGGGCTGGGTCGCTGGGCGCAGCTTGTTGTCAGTGATCGTTTTCTGCACGCCTTCCTGGATAGATGTGTTCAGCGCTTCCTGAAGCAGTGCATCCTTGTGCATTTTCTTGACGAGGTTTGCAGGAACCTTGCCGGGGCGGAAGCCGGGCATACGCACCTGCGGCGCGATTTTCTGCACTTCGGCGTCGATCCGCGATTCGATATCGGCAACGGTGACGGTGAGGCGATAGGCCCGCTTCAGGCCTTCATTCTGGGTTTCCTGGGCTTGCATAACTAAAACTCTAATCCTCAACTCTGCGCAGATTTGCGCGTCAAAAATCTGTGGACGGACTTGGCTGGGAAGCCGGGCGCTTGTGAACTGGTGCGGGCGAAGGGACTCGAACCCCCACATCTTGCGATACTGGTACCTAAAACCAGCGCGTCTACCAATTCCGCCACGCCCGCTCCGCCACACCCGTATTGGCCGTGCGGTCGGGTGCCTCTAACGGCAAAGTCGGCCTAGGGCAAGTGCCGAAAGCGGCAGGATTGCTCGCTGTTACGACAACCCGTTTTCAGGGCCGTATGGCTTGGGGTGGACGCAATTGCAACGTTGCCACCAACTGCCTGATCTCTTCGATGTCGCGATCGAAATAGTGGATTTCAGGCGCTATAAAATTGACCAGATAGAGCTTACCCTCGACTATCGCGGCAACCCCCTCCCCCTTGCGGGTCAGGCCTTCATCCTGCGCGGCATAACTATAAGCGAAACGGACGCCTTCATATGTGCCCAATTTCGCGGGTTCGACCGCATCGATGGAAAAAACCGATGAGTCCAGAAGGATACGGTTGCTGTTCTCGAACAGTTCGACAATCTCGGTCGCCAGCATATTCGAGCGGAATTGGGGCAGTTTTTTCGCTGAACCATAAGGCGCGTTGTAGATTGTACTGCCATCTGGAATGGCGGCAAAGAAAGTAAGTTCGTTGAGCGCGAGGCCATCGCGGGTCCAACGTTCTCCATGGTCGGACGGACGGGCTGATGATCTGTTCCAACCCGATTTGGGCGTTGCAAATATCAGCTTCCCCGCAACATTTACGCCTTCATCGGCTACCAGCGCCTTCCATTCCGCAAAGCCGGGAACAGACGCACCGACCAGCGCCAACAGCGAGATCGCCATGGGAACCAGTCTCATTTCTGCGGCTCCCGCGCCATTGCCTCGATCATCGGTCGATCACTCGCGGTCGGGGCGCTTTCCAGATAGCGGCGTAGCGTCTTCCGACCCTCGACCAACTTACGCTGACGCAGCAAAAGCATTCCAAGGCTGCGCCAGCTTTCGGCCAATGCGGGATCCTTCATAAGCGATTGACGGTAAAACCCCTCCGCCTTCGCCAGATCGCCCTCTTTCCCGCGCGCACGATACAGTTCACCACGGGCGAAAAGCAGGTCTGCCGTCCAATTTCCGCGCGCCAAGCCTTCGAGTAAAAATTCGGTGGTTGCGAAATCATTGAGCTTCACTTGGTCATCGATCAGGCGCGGCCACCAGCGGGCGATGGCAGCACGATAGCGCCCTGCCCCATCGTCGCTGCTCGGGGCTTTATGCTGGGCCGCAGCGCGCAGATATTCCATGCGATCACGAGTATTTGGGTGCGACGAGAAAAAGTCGCTCGCCTCCTGCGCCACGGCCCCGCTTTTGTTCGCCTTGGCCTGCACCTCCATTTCGCCAAGAAGCTGTTCCCATATTTTGGAGGGTGCCGTCGGGTCATATCCGCTGGCGCTAAGATAGTCGAGTGCGGCAATATCTGCCTGTTTTTCCATTTCGCGGTTGAAGCGGAAGACAGACCCCATAAGCCCGATCTGCGCCAGCATGCCGCCGGGTACAAATCCCAACCAGGTCATCGCATTGGATTTTGCCTTGATGTCATGAAAGGATTTCAAGCTGTGCTGCTGTTCAAAATGAACGAATTCATGGCCTAGAACCGCGGCCAGTTCAGCCTCATTGCGCGCCCGCAACAGCAGGCCACTCCACACCAGCATCATGCCATTGGGTGCCATCGCCGCGTTGAACTGTGGTGTGCGCATCAGATAGATGCGCGCCGCACCGCATTTTTCGGTGCCAACTGCGCGACACAGAACGCCTTTCACATAGGCATTCAGTTCGGGGTCCTCGATCAAGAATTTGGACGCGCGCATCTGCTGCTCGGCCTCGTCCATTTCGAGCCAAAGGCCCTTCTCTATCTCGTCCTTTGGTTGATACCCCGCACTAGTCGGGAGCAGTTCTAGCGGCTGGGCCGCGAGTGAGGCAGAGCTAGCCAAGACACAAGTCGCAAGCGCAAAAGCATGGATGAAATGCTTCATTGACCATTGGCCTTTCCGGCGACGCGGGCAGGAAAACCGGTCAGCAATTGCTCGACGCGTAGCGCAGCACCCTCTGCCGTGCGAACGTCTCCTCGCGCCTTCAAATCGACCCCCAGCCAGACAATGTCGCCATTTTTCATATCGACCAGTGCAGCATAGCCGAAATGCGTGCCTGCAATGTCGCCATTGCCCATCAGCGCGGCGACCAGTTTCGCGGCGCGGCGCCCGGCCGATTCAAAACTGTCGTGGCTGAGAAGGAACAGGCCATAGTCGGCCTTTGCCGCAGGTGCGATTTTCGCAACACCGCTGCCCAAGCTCCAGTCGAAACTGTCAACCTTGGAAGGCAGAGGATCTTTGCCGAACAATTTGTGCCGGATGATCGTGCCGACCACCAGACGGAACAGCGCACGATGCTCTGTCAATAACTGGCTATTCGCGGCTCGATCGTCATACAGCACCATTTCGATCCCGCGCCTGCTCCCCGCCGCGATCAGCGCATTGCCAAGTTCGCGCGTCGCAGAGGCATGCCATTCGGCATTGTTCTGGAAGATACCCGCCGTGGTTTGCTCCCCCACTTTAACTTCAGGGCGAAAAACCAGTATGCGGGGTGCTCTATCGTGCGGAAAGGCAAACCCCTCGCGCACCGCATATTTTTCTGTTGCCACGGGAGATTGCGCCAGAATCGGGCTGGCGGCGAACAATGCCGCCAATGCCAACCCAATTCCTAAACCTCGCGCCATTATCGCTCCAGGCGGCCAACCGCCGCTATTGAGCATTTCTCGCGCCGATAATGTCACTGCGCAAGAGACTATTTGCCACCCGAATGTGAAATCGTTTCACACGCACCTTAGCCCGCGAGTGCCTTTTTGAGCAATTCATTGACCACGCCGGGATTGGCCTTGCCCTGCATCGCCTTCATCGTCTGGCCGACGAAGAAGCCAAACAGCTGCTCCTTGCCGCCGCGATATTGTTCGAGTTGTCCCGGATTGTTGGCGAGGATTTCGGCGATGACGGCCTCAATGGTGCCAGTATCACTGGTCTGCTTGAGGCCTTTTTCCTCGACAATCGAAGCCGCACCCTGCCCGGTTTCGAGCATGATCTCGAACACCTGCTTAGCGATGCTGCCCGAAATGGTGCCATCAGCGACCAGCTTGAGCAGTTCTGCGGCCTGTGCGGGGCTGACCGGGCTTTCGTCGAGCGACTTGCCGAGCTTGTTCAGCGCGCCGAACAGTTCGGACAGCAACCAGTTCGAACCCTGTTTCGGGTCGACACCGTAGCTCAGCAGATCTTCGAACCAGCAGGCCGTTTCGGCTTCGGCAGTCAGAACGGCTGCGTTGTAGGCCGTCAGGCCCAGCTCATTCTCGTACCGCGCGCGCTTGGCGTCAGGCAGTTCGGGCAAACTTGCACGGCATTCCTCAAGAAATGCGTCATCGAGTTCGAGCGGCAACAGGTCCGGATCGGGGAAATAGCGATAGTCGTGCGCGTCTTCCTTGCTCCGCATCGAACGGGTTTCCATCTTGTTCGGATCGAACAGACGGGTTTCCTGAACGACTTGGCCGCCATCTTCAATCAGATCGACCTGCCGCCGCGCTTCAACCTCGATTGCCTGCATGACGAAGCGGATCGAGTTGACATTCTTAGTCTCGGTGCGCGTGCCAAATTCTTCGCCGGGCTTGCGCACCGAGACGTTGACGTCGGCACGCAGCGAACCTTCCTCCATATTGCCATCGCAAGAACCGACATAGCGCAGGATTGAGCGCAGCTTTTTCACATACGCCCCTGCCTCTGCAGGCGAGCGCATATCGGGGCGTGAAACGATTTCCATCAGGGCGACGCCCGATCGGTTCAAATCGACATAAGACATGGTCGGATGCTGATCGTGCATCAGCTTGCCGGCATCCTGCTCGACATGGATGCGTTCGATGC
>NZ_DAOLHN010000018.1:0-53960 GCF_035329025.1 Sphingorhabdus sp.
CCTTTCCTCCCATGGCGCGGTACATTTTCATCACCGGCGGCGTGGTCTCCTCGCTTGGCAAAGGTCTTATGGCAGCCTCTTTGGCGGCCCTTTTGCAGGCGCGTGGCTACAAGGTCCGCATTCGTAAGTTTGATCCCTATCTGAATGTCGATCCGGGCACGATGTCGCCCTATCAGCATGGCGAAGTCTATGTGACCGATGACGGCGCAGAAACCGATCTCGATCTCGGCCATTATGAGCGCTTTACGGGCGTTTCGGCACGTCAATCAGACAATGTGACTTCGGGTCGCATCTATCGCGACATCATCGCGAAGGAACGGCGGGGAGACTATCTGGGTGCCACTGTGCAGGTGATCCCGCACGTCACCAATGAGATTAAGGCATTTGCGCAAGCCGATGTGGACGGCCTCGACTTTGTACTATGCGAAATTGGTGGCACGGTGGGGGATATTGAATCGCTGCCCTTCATCGAAGCCATTCGTCAAATGCGCAACGAATTGGGCCGTGAACAGACCGTATTTGTCCATGTGACGCTGGTCCCTTATATCGCGGCTGCTGGTGAGTTGAAGACCAAGCCGACCCAGCACAGCGTCAAGGAACTGACCGCGCTGGGAGTGCAGCCTGACATATTGCTCTGTCGTTGCGAACATCCGCTGCCTGAAAATGAGCAGGCGAAGATTGCGGCTTTCTGTAATGTGCGCAAGGAAGCCGTTATTCCGGCGCTCGATGCGAAATCTATTTATGCCGTGCCGCTGCAATATCATGCAGAAGGGCTCGATTATGAAGTGTTGCGCGCCTTTGGCATCACGCCTGGCGTGGCCCCTGATTTGCGTCGGTGGGAGGATATTCTCGACCGGCAGCAGAATCCCGAGGGAGAAGTTACGATCGGCGTGGTCGGAAAATATGTCGGCCTTGCAGACGCTTATAAGTCATTGAACGAAGCACTGGCGCATGGCGGCTTTGCCAACCGGGTGAAAGTCAACATAAACTGGATCGATGCCGAGCTATTCGAGAAGGGCGATAGCGACATTACCGCAGCGTTGGAGCCCATGCACGCGATCCTGGTTCCTGGTGGCTTCGGTGAGCGCGGTTCGGAAGGCAAGATCGCCGCCGTCCGTTTTGCGCGTGAACGAAAAGTACCATTTTTTGGTATCTGCCTTGGTATGCAAATGGCTTGCATCGAAGGCGCGCGGAACACGGCGGGCATTGAAAACGCGTCCAGCACAGAATTTGGCCCGACCGATGAACCGGTTGTCGGCATCATTACCGAATGGATGACCGAGGAAGGTTTGCAGACCCGCGAGGCAGGTGGCGATCTGGGTGGAACAATGCGACTTGGGGCATATGAAGCGCGGCTTGCCGGTAACAGCCATGTGTCGGGCATATATGGATCGACCGTTATTTCGGAACGCCATCGCCATCGGTACGAAGTCAACGGTGCATACAAGGAACCATTAGAAAAGGGCGGTCTGATGTTCTCTGGCATGTCGCCCGATGGCTTGCTGCCGGAGATTGTAGAGCGGCCCGACCATCCCTGGTTTATTGGGGTGCAGTTTCACCCCGAACTGAAATCGAAGCCTTTTGATCCGCACCCGCTATTTGCCAGCTTTATCGCGGCGGCGGTGGAGCAGAGTCGTTTGGTTTAGAAATGCGTCGCCCCGGCGAAGGCCGGGGCCGCTCTGAGTTTGCACGAAACTGTCCGTATAAACTTCCAGCGGTCCCCGCCTGAGCGGGGACGACGACTATCGTTTAGGCAGCCTTGCCGCCCTTTTTCTTGGTTTCATCATGCTCAATGACGGTTGGCGTAGTGCCGCCGATCAGGATTTTGCGCGGTTTCAGCTCTTCGGGAACCTGACGCTCAAGCTGAATGATCAAAAGACCATCGGCAAGGTCGGCGCCTTTTACAAACACATGGTCTGCAAGCTGGAAGCGGCGTTCGAAATTGCGGTTGGCGATGCCAAGATGCAGGAAATCGCGGTTGTCATTGCCATCGACCTTTTTCTGGCCGGCAACCACCAACTGATTCTGCTGCGCGGTAATGTCGATTTCGTCGGGCTTGAAGCCTGCGACCGCAATCGTCACTACATATTCTGTTTCGGAGGTGCGTTCGATGTTGAACGGAGGATAATTGTCGCCCTGGGTAACGCCGCGGGCATTTTCGAGCATGTCGAAGAGGCGGTCGAACCCTACAGTATTGCGGCGATAGGGGGTGAAATCAAAACGGTTCATGTCAAATTCTCCTGTTGAGCAATTTGGTTTTGGTGAAAGCCCGCATGCACGGCGCTTTCTTTTAGGTTGAGGGACCGTCTCCGGCTCCCTCACGGCTTAGATGGAATGTGAAAGGCAAAAATCAAGGCCGCCCAATAGAAATTGGACGGCCTGATTGACGAAAAATCGTCAGGGTCTCACCGTTTCGCTTTTCGCAAAATCGCGTAGGACCAAATCCCCCTGAACCACGGCCATTCAGCGATGAACCTATTCAGCAACACCAAAATGACGCAATCCGGCGCGTTCGCAACGATTCTCTGTTTCGATCGAACGCTTTTTCAAACAGTGTGTCATCGCTGCAACAGAAGTGTAATACAGGCTTTGGCTTGCACGCAGTCAAAGCGCCGCCTAAGGGATTGTCCGCAAACACTATGCCGGAACCAAGACCGACATGATCCTCAATCGATACGAACGCATGATCGCCAGGCGCTATGTGCTGCCGGGCAAGGGGGAAGGGTTCATCTTCCTGGTCGCCACGATCAGCCTGATCGCCGTTGCGCTTGGAGTCGCAGCGCTCATCATCGTGATGAGCGTGATGAATGGCTTTCGTGCAGAATTGTTTGACAAGATCGTCGGCCTTAACGGCCATGCTGTTGTACAAGGTTATGGCGGGCGTCTGTCTGACTGGCGGGAAGTGCTGAAGGATGTGCGCGCCACGCCCGGCGTGACCGAAGCGTCTCCACTGATCGAGCAGCCGCTGCTCGCGACCAGCGAAGGCCGCGTCGAAGCGATCCTTGCCCGCGGGATGGAGGTCAGGGATATTCTGACCAACCCGACGCTCAAGGGTAAAACACTGGCGGGTGACATGAAGCTGCTTCGCCCCGGGAGCGAACGGGTCGCCATCGGTTCGCGCCTCGCACAAAATCTGGGCACTCGTGTTGGACAACGCATTACGATTATCAATCCGGCGGGCCGGACGACGCCTTTTGGTACCGTCCCGCGCGAGATTTCCTATGAAATTGCCGCCATTTTCGAAGTGGGCGTCTATGATTATGACAAAGCCTTTGTCATCATGCCCATTGAAGACGCGCAAATCCTGATGCTGATGGGCGACCAGATCGGGATGATCGAACTGACCACCACCGATCCGGACAAGGTCAATGACATTCTGGCACCGCTGCAGCCCAAAATAGCGGACAAGGCGGTGATCGTTGACTGGAAAAGCATGAACGCCACCCTGTTCGAGGCGCTCGCGATCGAGCGGGTAGCGATGTTCATTGTGCTATCGATCATTGTGCTGGTGGCGGTGTTCAATATTTTGTCGTCACTGATCATGCTGGTGCGCGCCAAAACACGCGACATCGCGATATTGCGCACGATGGGCGCATCGCGGCAGTCGCTGCTAAAGATTTTTGTGACCGTCGGTCTGCTGATCGGTGCTGCTGGCATGGTTGCCGGGCTGATCCTCGGATTCATCTTCCTGTTTTTCCGCCAGTCGATCGTGACTTTCATTCAGTTCGTAACCGGTCTCGAATTGTGGGATCCTTCAATCCGTTTCTTGACCGAGCTACCGTCACGCACCGATCCGTTCGAGGTGCTGGCTATCTGCACTCTGGCCCTGTTCTTCAGCTTCCTCGCGACACTGTATCCGGCTTTCAAGGCAGCAGGAACCGATCCGGTACAGGTGCTACGCTATGAGTAAGATTGTCGCCGAAATGCGCGACGTGCGCCGCAGCTTTACGCAAGGCGACGTAACCATTGATGTCTTGCGTGGGGTAAACCTTACGATAGCCGAGGGCGAACTGGTGGCATTGCTTGGGCCTTCGGGCACCGGCAAGTCGACACTTTTGCAGGCGCTGGGATTGCTTGAGGGGGGCTTTACCGGCTCGATCCTGATTGACGGCGAGGAAATGCGCGATGCCGGGCCGGACCGCGCAACCGACGTGCGCAGGGCGAAGCTGGGCTTTGTGTATCAATTCCATCACCTGTTGCCCGATTTCGATGCACTCGAAAATGTTGTCCTGCCGCAACTGATCGCAGGCGTCGAGCCTGATGCAGCGACCGAGCGCGCGACTTCGTTGCTGTCGACACTGGGCCTGGGTGAACGGCTCGAACATCGCCCTTCGAAGCTATCCGGCGGAGAACAGCAGCGCGTTGCGGTCGCACGCGCGCTTGCGAACAAGCCTCGCCTTGTCTTGGCAGACGAGCCGACCGGCAATTTGGACGAACATACCGCCGACATAGTGTTGCGCGAGTTTATGGCGCTGGTGCGCGAGCAAGGCTCGGCAGCGCTGGTCGCCACACATAATGAACGGCTTGCGGCCAAGATGGACCGCGTCGTTCGCCTGCACGATGGCCTGCTCGGCTAGGTTGACGTTTATCGAAACTTCAAGTCGAATGGACTACTAACGATTGCTGGAATTCGACTCCTTGTCATGATCCCCAAATCTGGGGAGAAACATCAGTGAGTCTTTTTACGTCCGTAATTTTACTTGCATTCCAGACGGCGCCCGCCCCAGCGCCGCCTCCTTGTGCCGCACCGGAATTCAGCCAGTTTGATTTCTGGATAGGTGAATGGGATGTCTATCCCAATGGCAAAGACAATAAGGTGGCACATAGCAAAATTGAGAAACTCTATACGGGCTGCGCGATCCGCGAGAACTGGATGCCACTAAAAGGGCCGGGAGGTGGGAGTCTGAACGCCTACAACCCGGCAACGAAGAGCTGGCACCAGACTTGGGTCGGTTCCGCGCCGGGCCATGTAAATTTCGATGGTGGATTTACGGGCGGGAAGATGGTGCTCACGGGCTTGTGGGCCGGAGTAAACGGCCCCGGTCAGGATGCGCTGATCCGAATGATCTATTCGCTTCAAAGCGACGGTTCTGTCCGCCAACATGGCGAACAATCAACCGACCAGGGTTTGACATGGTCCACCAATTTCGATTTTATATACAGGAAGCGCAAAGAGCCCATTCCGGCCAAATAGCGCCGGAGATTGCAATGAACGTACATGATTTCACCGTCGACATGCCTGGCGGGGGCAAGCAGGATATGTCCGAATTCAAGGGCAAGGTGCTTTTGCTGGTGAATACCGCGTCGAAATGTGGCTTCACGCCACAATATAAGGGGCTTGAGGCGTTGCACGAGAAATATGGCGATAAGGGCCTTGTGGTGATGGCATTCCCTTGCAATCAGTTCGGCGCGCAAGAGCCCGGTGACGAGGAGGAGATCAAGAATTTCTGCTCGCTGACCTATGACGTCACCTTCCCGCTGGCGAAGAAGATCGACGTCAATGGAGATAATGCCGATCCGCTGTGGAAGCATCTGAAAGACCAACAGGCTGGCTTGCTGGGCAGCCGGGGGATCAAATGGAATTTCACCAAATTTCTTGTCGATCGCGATGGCAAGGTTGCCGGTCGCTATGGCCCGCAGGTTGCGCCGGGATCGCTTGAAAAGGATATCGAGAAGCTGCTGGGTTAATTGCCCGCCTGATTGTTAGCAATTGTCCACAAATTAGCCGCTGCTTTCATTTGCAGAATCAGCGCGGCTGCCGCACTTTGCCGTTATGGCCATCGCACCTTTTGTACCTTTGCGGGTCTTTTCCGCCTATACGATGCTCGAAGGTGCGATCGAACCCAAGGCTATCGGCAAATATGCTAAAGGGCTGGGTTTCCCAGCCATCGCTATTACTGACCGGAATGGTCTGTATGGCGTAATGCCATTCGAGGACGGTTGTCGCGGTGTGGGCGTGCAGCCGATCATGGGGCTGATGCTTGGCCTGCAAAGGCCTCCTGAATATACCGGTGGCCAAGTAGTGCGCGATTGGATCGCACTTTATGCGCAGGATGAGGCAGGTTACGAAAATCTCTGCCGTCTTACCTCGATGGCGCATCTTGAGCATCCCGACGATGGTGAAGCGCAAGTGACCTTTGCGCAACTCGAAGGCCATACTAATGGCCTGATTGCGTTGACGGCAGCGGGTGAGGGCGGGCTGGCACGACTGTTTGCGGATGGTCAGCTTGATAGCGCGGCAGACTATTGTTCGAGGCTGCAAAAGCTATTCCCTGACCGGCTGTATATAGAGCTCGCCCGGCGTGGCGATGCGATTGAGGAAGCAGCCGAAGAGGCCTTGCTCGCACTCGCCTATGAACGTGACTTGCCGCTAGTGGCAACCAACCCCGCCTGTTTTGCCGAGCCGGATTTCTACGCCGCGCACGATGCGATGCTGTGCATTTCCGATGGCGAATATGTCGAGAACGAAGATCGCCGTAAAAGCAGCCCGCACGCGTGGATCAAGACCTGGCAACAGATGTCAGAGCTGTTCGCCGATATGCCTGAGGCGCTGGCCAACACGCTGGTCGTTGCGCAGCGCTGCGGGGTAGGTGCACCCAAACGTAAACCAATTCTCCCCAGTCTTGCGGGCAACCGAGAGGCAGAAGAACAGCAGTTACGCGACGATGCGCGCGAGGGACTTATTGCGCGGCTTGAACATGTCGGGATCAAAGAGGAAGAAGCGCGCAAACCTTATTTCGAGCGCCTCGAATTCGAATGCGATGTTATCTGCTCGATGGGTTTTCCCGGCTACTTCCTGATCGTTGCCGATTTCATCAAATGGGCCAAATCGCATGATATTGCGGTGGGGCCTGGTCGTGGTTCGGGTGCGGGTTCAGTGGTAGCATGGGCGTTGACAATCACCGACCTCGATCCGCTGCAACTTGGCTTGCTGTTCGAACGTTTCCTCAATCCCGAACGTGTATCGATGCCCGACTTCGATATCGACTTCTGCGAAACGCGTCGTGGCGAGGTGATCCGCTATGTGCAGGAGAAATATGGCCGCAACCAGGTCGCGCAGATCATCACCTTTGGTAAGCTGAAGGCGCGCGCCGTGTTGCGCGATACCGGGCGTGTGTTGCAGATGAGCTATGGGCAGGTGGACCGGCTGTGCAAGCTGGTGCCGAACCACCCGACCGACCCGTGGGATCTGGAAAAGGCACTGGGCGGTGTTCCCGAACTGCGCGAAGAGTATCGGCGCGACGAACAGGTCAAGCGGCTGTTCGATCTTGCGATGAAGCTGGAAGGCTTGCCGCGCCACAGTTCCACCCACGCTGCGGGCGTGGTGATCGGCGATCGCCCGCTTTCCGAACTGGTCCCACTCTATCGCGATCCGCGCTCGGATATCCCCGTCACGCAATTCGACATGAAATTTGTCGAGGCCGCAGGGCTGGTCAAATTCGACTTTCTCGGTCTGAAGACGCTATCGGTGCTGCAAAAGGCGGCGCAAATGCTGGCCAAGCGCGGCATCATCGTTGAATTTGACAAGCTGGCGCTTGACGATCCGGCAACATATGAATTGCTGCAATCAGGTGACACAGTGGGCGTGTTCCAGTTGGAATCCGAGGGCATGCGTCGAACTCTGGCGGCGGTGCGACCAACCAATTTCGGCGATATTATTGCGCTGGTTTCGCTCTATCGTCCCGGTCCGATGGACAACATCCCGATGTTTGGCCGCCGTAAAAATGGCGAAGAGAAGATCGAATATCCGCACCCGCTTCTCGAAGGCATATTAGCCGAAACCTACGGTATCTTCGTCTATCAGGAGCAGGTGATGCAGGCCGCACAGATCCTGGCTGGCTACTCGCTGGGTGGTGCAGACCTTCTCCGTCGCGCGATGGGCAAGAAGATCAAGTCGGAGATGGACGAGCAGCGCGCGATCTTCGTCAAGGGCTGCGCAGAGCACAACCAGATAGACGCTGCCAAGGCGAACGAGCTGTTCGACTTGATCGACAAATTTGCAGGCTATGGCTTCAACAAGTCGCACGCTGCGGCTTATGCATTGCTGTCCTATCATACGGGCTGGCTGAAGCGGCACCATCCTGAGGCCTTTTACGCCGCATCCATGTGTTTCGACATGCACCAGACCGACAAGCTGGCGGTGTTTGTCGACGATATGCGGCGTCTGGGCACACATTGCCTGCCGCCTTCGATCAACCACAGTGAGGCCGAGTATAGCGTTGAAGAATGTGAATCCGGATTGGCAGTGCGCTACGCGCTCGCTGGCCTCAAAAATGTCGGCGAAAAGGCAATGGAAGGCATTGTCGCGGAGCGCGAGGCCAATGGACCCTATCGCGACCTTGACGATTTTGCCAACCGCGCCGATCCGGCGCAAATCAACCGTCGCAGCCTTGAAAACCTGGCGTCTGCAGGCGCATTTGACGAGTTTGAGGCGAATCGCGCGTCGGTCTTTGGCGGTATCGAAACCATTCTTGCTACCGCTCAGTCGGCTCGCGACCAGCGCGAAAGCGGGCAGGGTGGATTGTTCGGTGGGGACGCTGCAGCGGATGCCGGCAAGATGCGACTGCCCAATGCAGAGAAATGGTCAGTGGCTGAAACGATGGAGCACGAACGTGAAGCGTTCGGTTTCTACTTCTCGTCACACCCCATTTCGCAATTCACCCAGATCGCGGCCAGCCATGGCGCCAAAAGCTATCTCGAAACCATTGATTGCGGCCCCATTCCGGAAGGCAGCCGAAAATCGGCGGCAATTGCTGCAATGGTCCAATCGGTTAAGTGGCGTGAATCCAAGCGCGGCAAGCGCTTTGTGCAGGCGGAGTTTTCAGACAGCAGCGGCCAGTTTCAGGCAAGCTGTTTCGATGAAGATGTCTGCGCGAGCCTTGCTGAATGGGCTAAGTCCGGGGAATGCCTGCTCCTGACGGTGGAAATGGACCTGCCTTCGGGTGAGGAAATTCCCCGCATTGCTGTACGCAGCGCAAAGCCGCTTGCAGGGTTGGTTTCGAACACCCAGTTCAAAATGCTGCTGGATATCGACAGCGCCGATGCCTTTCTGCGGCTTCAAGGCCTGATCCTGCCGCTTGGCGGCGGACGCGGCGAAGTCGTTGCGCGAACTCGCATTGGCGATGGCAAGACCGCCGATATCGTACTAGGACGCAAATTCAGGCTTGACGTAGAACTGGTCGAGAAGGTCAAAGAAATACGGGGCGTGGAGAATGTGGAACTCGCGCCGGTCAAACCGCATCTGATGAGCGTCCGCTGAAAATATAGCGGGCAGGGGAGAGTAAAATGCTGGGTGGAATGCAGGATTGGGACCTGAGGGTCACGCATCTTATCGATTATGCCGAACGCGAACATGGCACCCGCGAAATTGTGACTCGCTGGGCCGATGGCAGCATCGAGCGTACCAATTGGGCCAATGTCGCGTCTGAAGCGCGCAAGATGGCGCAGGCTTTTGTCGCCATGGGACTGAAACCGGCAGATCGTGTCGCAACCTTTGCGATGAACCACCATCGCCATCTTGCTGCCTGGTATGGCGCAATTGGCTGCGGCGGCGTGATCCACACAGTAAACGTTCGGTTGTTCGATGAAGACCTTATCTACATCATGAACCATGCCGAGGATAAGGTGCTGCTTTATGATGCGCAGTTCCAGCCTGTCATCGACCGGTTGAAGCCGCACCTGAAGACAGTGGAGCACTATATCGTCTTCGATAGCGCGCAGTATGAAGAATGGCTCGGCGCGCAGGACGGCAATTTCGACTGGGTTGGGGGTGACGAGCGCGACCCTTGCATGCTCTGCTATACCAGCGGCACGACCGGCAATCCGAAGGGTGTATTATACCAGCATCGCTCAACCATGCTCCACGCCATGGCGGAGGTTGCGCCTACGATTTTCAACCTTTCGATGACGGCGGCTTTGTTGCCGATCGTCCCAATGTTCCACGCGGCCAGTTGGGGTCTGCCTTTTGCGGGTGCGATGGCCGGCGTGAAGTTCGTTTTCTCCACAACCAATGAAGCGTCCGTTTTGCATAAACTGATGCTCGATGAAGGCGTCACCCATAGCGCTGGCGTGCCGACGGTGTGGCTTGCGATGTTCCAGCACCTCGATGCTGAAAAGGCAGCGGGGCGCCGCTATGACCTTGGCAAATTACAGCTGGTGACCATTGGAGGCACGGCGGCTCCCCACATGATGATTGAGCGGCTGATGACGCAGGGTGTGCGTGTCGCCCACGCTTGGGGCATGACGGAAACGTCGCCAATCGGAACCATGGGTGCGCCCATTCCGGGTTGGGATGAAATGACCATGGACCAACAAATTGATGTTGTATCCAAACAGGGCAAGATACCCTTTGGCGTTGAACTGCGCGTGATTGACAAGGATGGCAATGTCGCCCAGCGCGATGGCAAGACCGAGGGCGCGCTTCAAATCCGTGGACCCTGGGTCATCAAGCGCTATTTCAAGGCAGAGGCGGATGCGACCGATGCCGATCAGTGGTTCGACACCGGCGACGTTTCGGTGATCCACCCCGACGGCACGATGCAGATTACCGACCGGGTAAAAGACGTGATCAAATCGGGCGGCGAATGGATCAGTTCGGTTGAACTGGAAAATGCCGCTGTCGGATGCCCGGGCGTCGCACAGGCCGCAGCGATCGGTGTCTATCACCCGAAATGGGATGAACGGCCGATCATTGTTGCGGTGAAAAAGCCCGAGGCGGAAACGCTGACTGAAACGGACGTGATCGACTATCTTAAGGAGCGCATCGCCAAATGGTGGCTGCCCGATGAGGTGCACTTTGTCGACAGCATGCCAATTACCGGAACGGGCAAGATCCAGAAGGCGGAACTGCGCAAACAGTATAAGGATTACAAGCTGCGGAGCCTTGGCTGATGTCGGCCGAGGCACATGTCGATCCCACGCGCGAGGCATTCAACGCCTTCAAGGCGCTGCCGCGCGATGTACCGATCCAGATGCTCAACCTGCTCCGCTATCGCGACGTTGCCGCATATCCGGAGGGGCACGAAAATGCCGGCAAGGGCTGGACAGGCGCGCGCGCCTATCAGGAATATGGTAAAACCAGTGGGCCGATTTTCCAGCGCGTCGGGGGCTGCGTCGTGTGGCGCGGTGCCTTTCAGACCGTACTGACCGGCCCGGCAGACGAGCATTGGGACGCAGCTTTCATCGCGCATTATCCCAATGCCGGGGCGTTTTTGGAAATGGTCACCGATCCTGATTATCGTCTCGCGGTGGTCAACCGCCAAGCTGCGGTGCGAACGAGCCGACTTATTCGTTTTGCACCGATGGAAGGCGATTCCAGCAGCTTCGGTTGAAACTGCAACCTAAGGATTCGTTACCGACAAGGCTTTCAGATATTCATAAAGCGCGTCTACCTCTCGCGGCGTGAACTGGCTGTACCGTCCGCGTGCGACGCCGCTCATCAATTGCAATTCCCGATTACCCGCAGCCTTGCCGGTTTTCATGAGTTTGACGAAATCGGCTTTGTCATAGGCAGCAACCATACGGATATCAGGGCGCGGAGGCGCGCCAGGATAGGGAGTTCCGCCGCGCAGATCCATGCCATGACATTCCGCGCAAGTTGCGCGTGCGATGTAGCGGCCCAGTCTGTGCTGCGGGCCTGCATCTGGCGGAAAAGTGCCTGCTCTCAATTTCGCCTCGGCCGCACTTGATCTGTAGATGCCCTGCTTGATCTCTTTCAAAGCTTCTTCGAGCAATATTGGCCTCGGGTGGCTTTTCCCTGTTGGCGGCACACCTCTTAGATATGTGGTCAGCGCGACCAGATCAGTTTCGGACAATTCCGAGAACAGGAAGGAGGGCATATCCCACAATTCGTTTCCATCGTAACGATAGCCTTTTTGAAGGGCTCGGCGGAAAGCCGCGTCGTCATATTTTTTCATCTCTACCGACAGATTTGACGTCCAAACGATTGCAAAACCGGGTGCACTCCAATCTTTGCCCGCCAGATTTGAATCATGACAACCCGTGCAGCCGAGAACACCGGCAATACGTCGGCCGTGCGCTGCCTCGCTGTCTGATTGGTTGTCGAAACGGATAGCTTGCTGCTTTTGGGGGCTGCAGCCTGTCACAAAAGTGATTGCTAGCAAACATAACACAAATCTGTGCATTTTACTTCCCCCCAGCGGGAAGCGTAACATTAGGCAGACTGCGAGTATAGGGTGTCAGAACAGCGCCAGTTGTCCGTCGCAGCGGGGCGGAATGAACAGGTCGCTGCGCAATTCTATCCTTGTCTGGTTTAGTCCGGCCTTTCGCGCAGCGATTCTAAAACGGTTCCTGATCAAATCAGCCCAAGGTCCCGACCCGCGCATCCGCTGGAAAAAGTTCGGATCGTTGTCTCTGCCTTCACGGATTGAGCGAACAATCGACATAACCTTGCCTGCTCGGTCGGGAAAATGCACTTGCAGCCAATCCTGAAATAAAGGTGCGACTTCATGTGGCAAGCGCAGCGGGATCCAGCTTGCGGTTTTCGCACCAGCCTCTGCAGCGCGCTCAAGTATCGCCTCGATTTCATAGTCATTAATAGCAGGAATGATTGGCGCGACGTTGACATGCGTGGGGATGCCTGCGGTCGCCAGCTCTTTAATTGCCGCCAATCGCTTCTCCGGGCGAGGTGCGCGCGGTTCTAAAATCCGGTGCAAAGCTGGATCGAGCATCGTCACCGATACTGCTACCGCCACCAATCCTTTCGCGGCCATAGGTACCAACAGTTCCAGATCGCGCAGAACCCGGTCAGACTTTGTCGTGATAGTTAGCGGATGATTGGCCTCAGCCAGCACTTCGAGGCATTGCCGCATGATTCTCCATTCGCGTTCGATGGGCTGATAGGCGTCGGTGTTCGTGCCAAAAGCTATGGGTGTGGGCACATGCCCCCTGCGCCCGATTTCCTTACGCAGCAAGCTGGCTGCATCGGGTTTGGCGAATAAGCGGCTTTCAAAATCCAGCCCTGGCGACATGTCATGATAGGCATGGGTAGGCCGGGCATAGCAATAGATGCATCCATGTTCGCAGCCACGATAGGGGTTGACCGATTTGTCGAACGGGATGTCAGGAGATGTATTGCGGGCAAGGATGGATTTTGGACGTTCCGACGTCACTTGCGTTCTCAGCGGGGCAGTGCCTCCGTCAATCTCTACGCGTTCATCCAGCCAATCGCCATCCGCCTCCCGCGAATTCAGATTGAAACGCGAAGGAGAGGTGTTGGCGGGAGCGCCTCGTCCCGCCACAAAATCCGGGTAACAGCTTTTGGGCACCCGGAAAGGGTAACATCAAGATAGGAACAAATAAAGAACAATTATTGTTCGCGGAGCCGAGGCATCAGTTCAACGAAGTTGCACGGTTTATGACGGCTGTCGAGCTGGTGGACCAAGATCTTGGTCCAGCCATCTTTCACCGCACCGTTCGAACCCGGCAAGGCAAAAATGTAGGTACCCCGTGCCAGCACTGCGCAGGCGCGGCTCTGGACTGTTGAAGTGCCGATGGTTTCATAACTCAGCATCCGGAACAATTCGCCAAATCCAGGTATGTCTTTGCTCTTTACGCGGTCGAGCGCCTCGGGCGTGATGTCGCGTCCGGTCAGGCCGGTACCACCAGTCAAAATGACAACGTCGATATTGTCATCATCGATAAGCATATGCAGCCGCGCGACCAAGCGGGAGGTATCGTCTTGCTCGATCACGCGGTCAGCCAATTTATGTCCGGCCTCGACAATGAAATCAGCCAGAAGATCGCCACTGGTATCGTCCGCAAATGTGCGGGTGTCCGACACCGTGATCAACGCGATGTTAACTGGCTTGAAGCGCTTGGTTTCATCGAGCGGCAATGCTGCCTCCATTTCGTGGCGTGTTGCCCATGCGAACAGTGGCCACGCGGCCTTCCTTCGGGACAGTGGGCCATAAATATTGCGCAAGTCCCTTCATGCTGCCGCCATTCTTTCCGCGCTGAATTTCATACATCCAGTAGTTGCGCAGGATGATCGACACATAGCCGCGGGTTTCCCAATAAGGGATCGATTCTATAAACAGCAGTGGATCGCCATTGTCGCGGATTTCGCTATTCCAGCGCGTGACGGGGGCAGGTCCGGCGTTATAGGCAGCGATGACCTTCGGCAGCAGCCCTCCGGTCGCGTTCATGTCGCGTAATTTCTCGATATAGCTCTGGCCATATTCCAGATTGACCGAAGGGCGGTCGAGATCGCTCGCTGACAGGAAAGAGCCGCGCGCGCGCGCCATTTCCTGGGCGGTAGTTGGCTTTACCTGCATCAGGCCGCGCGCGCCCGCGCTGCTGATCACTGAGGTGCGGAAAGCGGACTCCTGCAGTGAGTGGGCATAAACCAGCGATGGGTCAATGCGCCAACCGCCAATTGGCGTCCAGTTCGGATAGGGATAGCGCATCATAGGATCGAGTTTCCCGCCCGATGGGCCATAATGCCCCATCCAAAGCTGCGTTGCGGGCAGATTCAACGCGCCTGCAATCTGGGCGAGTGCCGAATGTTGTTCGGGGTTGCCGATCTTGGCCTGATGGCGGAGCGCTTCGTCAGCAAGACTATTTTTGCCGATTGAAGCGAGCGTGACGGCAGTGCGGACATTTTCTTGCTGGCCCAGCTGCTTCCAGTTGGTCGAATGGTATCGCATCGTCTTGCTCGCGACCGGTTCCATACCCAGTGCTTCGCTTGCCAGCAGACCGTAAAAGGTTTCCTGAAGGCGGGCCGCTGCCTGAAGACGCGGTTGCACTTGTTGCGGTTGACGCGAAGCCATTGCCGCACGGCTGCTCCAGAATAGCGCAGCGCTACGTAGTTCGTCGTTATCGGCAGTGCGTGCGACCTTGTCGAAACTGGCAAACGCCTCGCGCTGGTCACCGAGACGCCAGCTAGCCAGACCATGTACCCATTGTGATTGGGTGGCCCAGGCTCCACCTGCTGCCATTGCCGTTGCGGCCAATCGGCGAGCGTTAGCGTCATCATTTTCGATATAGTAAGACCAGGCAACGCGATAACGCAGTTCGGTGAGGGCTTCGCTGTCGAGCGAAAGGCCTTGTTCGTTCAATAGCGCTTCCGCTTCAGTCGGATTGTCGGCCTTGATAAATTCCTGCAGCTTGGAGCGCAGGGCTGCTGCGCTTTGGTTGCTATCCGGCAGATCACGTTTGGGGGCGCTGCCAAGGAAGGAAAAACGGCGGGTGCCTGGTCGTACCGGCAGATCGGCGACGCCGCGCTTGATCGCCATTTTTTCGATCTGTTCGGCTTGCGGCAGCCAGGGGGCCTCTTCGAGCAGCGCCTGTAGTTGAGCCGCCTCTACTTTCGGGCTGCCCGCCGCCAGATATAGTTCGGCGCGTGCCATAGAAGTCATCGGTCCTTTGGGTGCAGCCTCAATCAATCGCGCTGCTTCCACCCAGTTCTTGCCGTCAATCGCAGCAAAGATGGCAGTATATGCCTGCTTGTCCTTGCTTGTCGGCATCGCTCCAAGTGCGTCAAGCGCATCGGGCGAGACCGCTTGGCGAACGCTATCGGCAGTCCCCGCAGACGCGGCTGTTGAAATGCCGAGCGCCGAAGCTGCCAGAATGAAGGATTTGCCCAGTTGCACGGTCTTGATCACTGCTGATCTTTCTGCACGATCCGCTGCAAATCCTTCCAAGCCTGCGCCTTCAAAACCGGGCGCGCGAGGAGGGTTCGCGGATGGAATGTTGCCACTGCGGTCAAAATGCCGCCATCTTGGTTAAAATCCGGTAAATTTGCGCGAGCCGACATCAGTTCTTCACCCAACAGGGCTTCGGACACCGCAGAGCCGAGCAGCAGCAACCTTCCTGGCTGCGCGACTTTGATCTGGTGGCGCGCAAAATCGCCAAGAATTGGCACGTCTTGCGGTGGTAGTGCGCCGCTCGCCGGGCGGCTGTGCGCAAGCGCTGCGAGGTGGACGCTTTGGGGTGCGTATCCGCAGGCTTTCAACATCGCCTGCAGCAATTGCCCAACGGGCCCGCTACCCAATTTTCCGGCCGCCAAATCTGCTTCTTCGGGGAAGTCAACAAGAACCATTAATTCGGGTGTTTGTACCGCATGAGGCGCTGCGCGAGCCGGGCTGTAGCCATTGCCGGGAAGCGATGCATCGCTGGCGATGACCTTTTGCAACGTTTCAAAATCGGTCGGCCAGTCTTTACGTACAGATATTGCCGCAACGGGGGCAACCGGCGACGGTGTTGCGCGCCTGATGGGTTCTTCCAGCTTTGTTGAAGGCGGGGCAGGCTCATCAAGCCAGTTGGTCGTCGCTTCACCGCACAGATAATCAACGCCGGCATCGCGCCACCAGCCGATAAAAGAGTCTGCGAGGATTTTTCCCCTGTCCTGCGGTGCGACCTGCATGTTTCGTATCAGTCACTGGTTGACGCGAAGGTCAATTGCTTGGCATGGCGAATCCTGTCAGTTGAGGCAAAATCGAGACAGCCCGATATCAGGGCAAAGGGAAGGATGAATTGCTATGAGCGAACGGGAGTCGATGCCCTATGATGTGGTGATCGTCGGTGGCGGTCCGGCAGGCCTATCTGCGGCCATTCGCCTCAAACAGATTAACCCTGAAACTTCTGTTTGCATCCTTGAAAAGGGGTCGGAAATCGGCGCCCATATCCTTTCTGGCGCGGTATTCGATCCCAAAGCTATCGACGAGCTGCTGCCGGACTGGAAAGATCAAGGCTGTCCGATGGCCGAAGTTCCGGTCACCGAAAACCACCACTGGGTGCTTTCGCGCGGTGGCCATATGGCGATTCCGCACCTTTTTACGCCGGGCTGGATGCACAACAAGGGCACCTACACAGGCTCACTCGGCAATCTGTGCCGCTGGCTGGGTACACAGGCGGAAAATCTGGGTGTCGAAATCTTTCCCGGTTTTCCGGCTGCCGAAATCCTCTACAATGACGATGGATCGGTGAAGGGCGTTGCGACCGGAGACATGGGTGTAGCCCGCGATGGCAGCCAAAAGCCAGATTATATGCCGGGGATGGAGTTGCACGCAAAATATACCCTGTTTGCAGAGGGTGCGCGCGGACATCTCACAAAGCAATTGAAATCAAAATATGATCTGGAACGCGATTGCCAGCCGCAGGTTTACGGCATCGGCATGAAGGAATTGTGGGATATCGAGCCTGAAAAACACAAGCCGGGCAGGGTAATCCACACCCAAGGCTGGCCGCTGTCTGAAACCGAAAGTTGGGGCGGGGGCTTCCTCTATCACCAGGCAAATGGTCAAGTGGCCTTGGGCTTCGTCGTCGCACTCGATTATACCAATCCGCACGTATTCCCGTTTGAGGAATTTCAGCGTTGGAAACAGCATCCCGAAATCCGCAAGATTTTGGAAGGCGGCAAGCGTGTGTCCTACGGCGCGCGTGCGATCAACGAAGGTGGCTGGCAATCGGTACCGAAGCTCGCCTTCCCGGGCGGCGCGCTGATTGGTTGCTCGGCAGGTTTCGTCAATGTTCCCCGTATCAAGGGCAGTCACACCGCGATGAAATCGGGCATGCTGGCGGCAGAAAGCATCTCGGCTGCGCTGGCGGCGGGCCGTGCGCATGACGAATTGTCGGATTATCAGGCCAATCTCAACGAAAGCTGGATCGCGACCGAGCTCAAGCTAGTGAAAAATGCCCAGCCTGCTGTCGCCAAATATGGCGAAACCTATGGTACAATCTTCGCAGGTATCGACATGTGGATGCGCACGCTGAAGATCGGCCTGCCGATCGAGATGAAGCATCATGCTGACAATGAATCACTTGGCCGCAAGGACCTGTATCAGCCCGTTAATTATCCAAAACCCGATGGCGTGATCAGCTTTGACCGGCTTTCCTCGGTGTTTCTGTCAAACACCAATCATGAGGAAGACCAGCCCTGCCATTTGCAGCTCAAAGACCCCGAAGTGCCCATCACGGTCAACCTCGCGCTCTATGATGCGCCGGAAACGCGCTATTGTCCGGCAGGTGTTTATGAAATCGTCGGTAAGGATGAAGGGCAACCGCGCCTTCAGATTAACGCGCAAAACTGTGTCCACTGCAAAACTTGCGACATCAAGGATCCGACGCAGAACATCAACTGGGTGACGCCCGAGGGCGGAGGTGGCCCCAATTATCCGAATATGTAAGATCCTTTCTGTTTCCGCGTTGCTGGCGATTGCCACGCCAGCCTCGGCGGCGCAGGAGGCGAGCGACATTTACTGGAATGCGCAGCGGCAGGAAATAACCGGCCGCGGTGATGAGGCGTTGAAGAGCTATGCGAAGCTGCTTGCGCGTAGCCCGGATAGCGAGGCAGCTGCTAACAACCTGTTGAATGCAGCCGTTCGTGAAGGGAGCTTCATCGACGCACTAGCTGCCGTGAAGGCGGCCCAACGGGCGAAACAGGCAGACAGTGATGCGCCGCTTTTGATACTTGCCGATGCCTTTCGCCGGAAAAAGTTGGGTGAAGCGGATCGCACATTGACTGATCTGGAAGCAGCAGGCGATTTTGCCTTCATGATGCCGATGCTCAAGGGCTGGTTGAATGTTGCGCAAGGGCGCGATTCCGGCGTCGATGCAAGCACATTCCAGTCATCTGGACTCACCGCCTATTACAGCGATGACCAGCTGATTTACTTCGATCTTGCCGAACGAAATATTGCGCAAGCCAAATTACGACTGCGCAATTTCAGGGGTTATGATGAGCCGCATGGCCGCTTCCTTGCCGGGCACGCCATGGGGGAGTTTTCGCGCAACGGGGATGCTGAGTTCGCATCCGCGCTGGGGCGACAAATCGGTCTGGATGCGGGCAATTATGCAACGCCACCGGTGACTCCAGAACTAGGGCTGGCAATGCTGTTTGCCCGGCTTGGATTGGCGCTTGGCGAACAGGGGCAGCCGCAGAAAGCACTGTACTTCGCGCGTATCGCCAACTGGATTGCGCCGACCAGCGATGCTGCCAAATTGTCCCTGGCGGAATTGTTTGACCAGCACGAGCTGGATGCGAAGGCGTCTATGCTACTGAAAGCGATTGCGCCAACTTCGCCTTTCTGGACGCAGTCCATTGTCAACCAAACCCAATTGGCGGCTGCGCCCGCACAGGCGGTCGCAATTGCCCGGGCGGCTTCGGAGATGCAGCCTGCTTCGTCGCAACTGAAACTGCTCTACGCGCAAACGCTTGAAAAGGCAGAAAGGCGAGATCAGGCCATAACAGTATATCGCAGTCTGCTTGCTCAGGATGCGGGAGGAGCAAATGGGCCAAGGCGCGCGGTCTACCTGCTCTTGCTCGCGTCGGCCCTCGATGCAAATGGCGATTGGGACAGCGCCCGAAATGCATTGGAGGATGCGGCTGTTCTTGACCCCAAAAACGCGCAAATCCTGAACTATCTGGGATATTCACTGCTCGAACGACGGATTGACGTCACACGAGGGTTCGACCTTGTTTCGAAGGCACACCAACTCGCGCCACAATCCGCTGCGATCACGGACTCGCTGGGCTGGGCGCATTTCCTGCGTGGCGAAACCGACGCGGCGATACCGTTGCTCGAACGCGCGGTTAAGGGTGCTATTGCTGATGTGGCGATCAACGAACATCTGGGCGATGCCTATTGGGCCAGCGGACGGCGGACAGAAGCGCGTTTCGCCTGGAAGGCTGCGGCGCTGGCTGCCGAAGGTAATGTGGCAGAGCGTTTGACCAGAAAAATCGACTTTGGCTGGACCAAAGAGACGGCGGCACCCTGATCCGATGCTGTTGAGCGAAACCGCCTACGCCAAAATCAACCTTGCGCTTCATGTCCGGCAGCGGCGCGAGGATGGCTATCATGAACTAGAGACGCTTTTTGCTTTTGCGGAAGATGGCGACCTCTTGACGGCGGAGCAGGCAGATACAATCGCGCTTACGATTGCCGGGCCGTTTGCCAAGGGTTTGGAGGTCGATGACACCAATTTGGTTCTGCGCGCTGCAAAGGCGCTGCAGGTGGCCAGTGGGACGGGTCAGGGGGCGACAATCAGGCTCGACAAGCGCCTGCCTGTTGCTGCCGGTATTGGCGGTGGTTCGGCTGACGCCGCCGCCGCGTTACGCCTCCTGACGCGTCTCTGGGGTGTCGCTATTCCCGATGCAGCGATGCAGGAAATCGCAGTCCGCCTTGGCGCAGATGTTCCGGCATGCCTGCAGTCGCAGACCGTTTTCGGTAGTGGCGTCGGTGAAAAGCTTACCGCATTAGATGTCCACGACATCACTGGCGCACCGATCCTGCTCGTCAATCCTTTGAAGCCCTGTCCGACCGGTCCTGTGTTCAATGCCTGGGATGGTGTCGATCGCGGCGCACTGGATGTGCAGGACTGGCGGCATGCCCGCAATGATCTGGAGGCGCCGGCGATCGCATTGGTTCCAGAAATTGCTGAGGTGATTGCTGAGCTTAAGGTTCAACCGGGCGTCACTTTTGTGCGCATGTCAGGTTCCGGTGCGACTTGCTTTGCGCTGTTCGGGTCGTTGGATGACAGAGACAGGTCTGCACAGACCATATCGGCATCGAGGCCGAACTGGTGGTTGCTGCCGACGGTGCTGCGATGAATGACGCTTGGAACCTGATTGGTGAACCCGAGGCGGGCGGTATCCTGATTGTCAGTGATCATGCGTCGAACCGCATTCCGGATGATATCGATCTGGGCATCGATCCGGTTTTGCTGAACCAGCACATTGCCATCGACATAGGCGTTGCAGGCGTGGCTGAAATCATGTCAGAAAGTGCGGGCTATGCTGCCTTTCTCGGCAATGTCAGCCGCCTTGTTTGCGATTTCAACCGGGAGGAGCATCAGCCTGCGGCGATTCCGATCGCCAGCGATGGACATGCGATCCCGGGAAACGCCCTTGACCATGAAGCGCATGAGGCGCGCCTCAATTGCTTCTTCCGGCCCTATCATGCAAAACTCGCCGAACTGCTGGAACAGCATCGGCCCGCATTAATCCTTTCGCTGCACAGCTTCACTCCACAATTGGAAAGCCATCCAGAGCAGAAACGGCCGTGGCAAATTGGCGTTTTGTACAATGAGGATGACCACGCAGCGCGGATTGCCATTCCCTTGCTTGAGGCGGAGGGCCTGTGCGTCGGCGACCAGCAACCCTATTCCGGCAAACTGCTCAACGCGACGATGAACCGCCATTGCGAAGCTCATGGCAGGCCCTATCTGGGCATCGAAATCCGGCAGGACCAGATTGGAGACGGAACGGGGCAGTCTATCTGGGCAGAACGCCTTGTGCGGATTTGCAACGAAGTGGCGTTGAAACTGCGGGCTTAGCGCTGTAAGGCGCATGCAAACGCCCTGTTGGCGAAATAATATTACAGGAGTCTCCCTCATGCCCGCCCTTCGTTCGCGCACCTCAACCCATGGCCGTAATATGGCAGGCGCGCGCGGGCTTTGGCGCGCAACGGGCATGAAGGATAGCGACTTCGGCAAGCCGATTGTTGCGGTGGTCAACAGCTTCACCCAGTTCGTGCCGGGGCATGTCCATTTGAAGGACCTCGGCCAGATGGTCGCGCGTGAAATTGAAGCTGCAGGCGGCGTTGCCAAGGAATTCAATACCATCGCCGTCGATGATGGTATCGCCATGGGGCATGACGGGATGCTCTATTCCTTGCCAAGTCGCGATCTGATTGCCGACAGCGTCGAATATATGGTCAACGCGCATTGCGCCGACGCGATGGTTTGCATTTCCAACTGCGACAAAATTACGCCCGGCATGTTGATGGCTGCGCTGCGCATCAACATTCCCGTGGTGTTCGTCTCCGGCGGGCCGATGGAGGCGGGCAAGGTCATCCTGAAAGGCAAGGAAGTTGCGCTCGATCTTGTCGACGCGATGGTTGCCGCTGCCGACGAAAAATATAGTGACGAGGAAGTCGCAACTATCGAACGGTCGGCTTGCCCGACCTGCGGTTCCTGTTCGGGCATGTTTACCGCCAATTCGATGAACTGCCTGACCGAGGCGCTGGGGCTTTCGCTTCCCGGTAATGGCTCGACACTTGCGACCCATGCTGACCGAAAGGCGTTATTCCTGCGTGCAGGTGAACTCGCGGTCGAGCTATGTCGCCGCTATTATGAGCAGGACGACGAGAGCGTTCTGCCGCGCAACATCGCGACATTCGAAGCCTTCGAAAATGCGATGAGCCTCGACATTGCCATGGGCGGCTCGACCAATACCGTGCTCCACCTGCTGGCCGCCGCTTATGAGGCAGGGGTTGATTTCACCATGACCGATATTGACCGGCTGTCACGGAAAGTGCCCTGCCTGTCAAAGGTCGCACCGGCCAAGCAGGACGTTCATATGGAGGATGTCCACCGTGCCGGCGGCATCATGTCGATCCTTGGGGAATTGGATCGGGCCGGACTGCTGCATACGCATTTGCCAACCGTTCATAGCCGCACAATAGGCGATGCGCTCAACCAATGGGATATTGTGCGCACCAACGATCCGGATGTGCAGAATTTCTTCAAAGCCGCTCCCGGTGGCGTGCCAACGCAAACCGCCTTCAGCCAATCACGCCGTTGGGACGAGCTTGATCTGGACCGCGAAGGCGGCGTGATCCGTTCGGCCGAACACGCCTTTTCGAAAGATGGTGGCCTGGCTGTGTTGAACGGCAACATCGCGCTTGATGGCTGCATCGTGAAAACGGCAGGCGTGGATGAAAGCATCCTGAAGTTTACGGGCCCCGCCAAGGTCTATGAAAGCCAGGACGCGGCGGTAACCGCGATTTTGACCGGCCAGGTCGAGGCTGGCGATGTCGTTGTCATCCGCTATGAGGGCCCGAAAGGTGGTCCGGGAATGCAGGAAATGCTCTACCCGACCAGCTATCTAAAATCGAAGGGATTGGGTGCCGCCTGTGCGCTGCTGACCGACGGGCGTTTTTCGGGTGGTACATCCGGGCTGTCGATCGGCCATGTCTCGCCCGAGGCTGCGGAGGGTGGCACGATCGGGCTTGTCGAAAATGGCGACCGGATCGAAATCGATATTCCAAACCGCACTATCCATCTGTCAGTCAGCGATGAAGAACTGGCCAAACGCCGTGCAGTGCAGGATGCCAAGGGCTGGCAACCGGCGAAAGAACGCCCGCGTAAAGTCTCGGTTGCCTTGCAGGCCTATGCAGCGATGACCACCAGCGCAGCGCGCGGAGCGATCCGCGATGTTTCGCAACTGGTATCAAAGCCACGCGGATAGAGAGCAGCAAAGCAGGGTTAATGCTCTAGGCTTAGGCACAGCTTGCAGCCTATAGGACAGCCATGACTGTTTCCGCGCGTTTCCTTTTCGTTGCTACGGCCGCCAGCCTGACATTGGCTGCCTGCGGCGATGGTGCGCCTTCCAGCGGGGTCGAAGGCGTTGCCGAGGCTGACCGCATCGAATGCGCGCTCGCTGGTTCAACCAAATTCGAACGGGTGTGCGCCACCGAAACCATGCCTGGTGAAAAGGGCAAGATGCTGGTGGTGCGTCATCCCGATGGCGGGTTTCGCCGTTTCAACATCCTCACCGACGGTCGCGGGCTGGCACCTGCAGACGGTTTCGATGAAACCGGTATCAAGATCCTTGGTGGTGGAATAATCGAGGTCAACTCGGGCGACGATATCTACCGCTTGCCTGCCGATACCAAATCATCCGGGCAGAAATAGACCGCCAAGCTTGCTTCTGCCTGCGTGCGAAGGCAAGGCGCATAGCGTGAACGATAGCAGCGAAATCATCCGTATAGCCTCACGCGGCGACGGCGTTACCGCAGACGGGCGGCATGTGCCTTTCGCAGCCCCTGGTGATTGCCTTAATCCCGGTGGCGGATTGATCCACGGCCCGCACCATTCCGAGCCTCCTTGCCCGCATTTTCAATTATGTGGTGGATGCCAGTTGCAGCATTTGGACGATGAGACGCTGAAGATTTTCGTCAGGGATCGCATCGTCCATGCCCTTGTGGCGCAGGATATCGATCTGCCAGAATTCATGCCGGTTCATATCTCTCCACCGCATAGCCGGCGCCGGGTAGCGGTACGATCAGCTTGGGCGGGCAAGCAATTTCAGCTCGGCTTCAGCTCGGAAAAAAGCCATCGGATTGTCGATTTGAAGCAATGCGATATTATGGCGCAGGAACTGTTTGCGCTACTGCAACCGTTACGGGCTTTTCTCGCCCCCCGCATCGGGCCAAAGCGCAATGTGGAAATCAAGCTGGCGCTGGTTGATCAGGGCGTCGATGTCTTGATCGAGAATTGGTCGCCGGAGGGTCTGGAAACGCATGAGGCGATGACGGCCTTTGCAACCGCCAATCATCTGGCACGGCTCTCCACAGACGATGGATATGGCCCGACAACCTATTGGGAACCCGAACCAGCGACAGTTACGCTGGGTGGGATTGCTGTTGTCTATCCGCCTTATGGCTTTCTGCAGGCAACGCGCGATGGGGAGCAGGCTTTATCCATGGCCGTGCAGGAGGTGGTTGGAGACGCAAAGCTTGTGGCCGACCTGTTTTCAGGGCTGGGTACTTTTGCCTTCGCGGTCGCGCAGGGTCGAAAGGTGTTCGCGGCTGAAGCGGAGCGGGCGGCCTTGCTTTCAATGAAGGCCGCCGCAGGCAAGGCAGGATTGCAGTTGTTTGCCGAGCATCGGGACCTTTTTCGGCGACCTTTGACGCCGGCAGAACTCAACCGCTTTTCCGCAGTGATCCTTGATCCGCCGCGGGCTGGTGCGCGTGAGCAGGTTGCGGAACTTGCGAAAGCGGATGTGTCGAAGATCGTCTATGTAAGCTGCAACCCATCCAGCTTTGCACGCGATGCAAAGACACTAATTTCAGGTGGCTTCAGGCTTCAGCGGATATGGCCTGTCGGGCAATTTCGCTGGTCAACCCATGTCGAACTGGCGGGCGAATTCACCCGCCAGGGACGTTCAAATCAATGAAATACTGCCAATATGGCGTGCAGCACCAGTGCCATCAGCGCGAGCGATGACAGGGCGAACAGCAGGAAGCGCACGGCAACCTTGTTTACCAGCGAATGCCACAGGCTATGCGCTATGCGCAGACCAACATAGGCCCAAGCGATAGTGGCGTTGAGGCCATCGCCCTGGCCAATCATGGCGAGCAACAGCGCAACTGCGTAGAACACCGTCGGCGCCTCGTGCAGGTGATTATAGTTATGTGCTTTCCACTGGATATTGCCCGGCAATAGCCCTTCCAATTTGGCACTTGTCCAACCGACATCTGCCCCTTCACTGTTATCCTTGGGCAGTTTGTTGATTGCGGGGATACGCGTAGCGTACATCCATATCCACATCAGCATCGTCCAGCCCGCGAGCACCGCGACCGGCTTCAATATTTCGGCATGTTCCATGGAATCTCCTCCCGTTCTGTTATCAAAGCGTTGCCATCAAGGCGTTTACTGCAAGCACGACCAGACACACGGTCGACAGCGAAAATATTGAAAAACGGACCATCACCTTGTTGACGACCGCCTGATAAACCGAATGGATGATGCGTAAGGCAACATAGGCCCATGCAAATTTCACCATCAGCGGTGTGGCCGCCTGCGATATGTGCAGGATGAAAACCACCGCATAAAAGATAGTCGGCTGCTCCATCAGGTGTGTATAATTGTGCGATTTCCACGCGGCAGTGCCGAGCATCGGATCGATATCCTGTCCGCGCAGTCCGGGTGCAGGCGGCTCCTTGCTTCCCAATTTTGCAAGCGTGCCAAAGCGGGCAATGGCCAACCAGCCAAGCATTACCAATGACCAAGCAACCAATACGGCCGCAGGCGCGAGTATCGTTGTATCCATAAGAAAACCCTCCCCGTTTTCGATGGCGGGGAGGGTGCTTCAACCTGTGTAAATTGTCAAATGCAACTTATTGTACCTGTCTCCCCTCCCGCATGCGGGAGGGGCAGTGCGACTTGCGGCCGCGAAGCGGTTGCTAGTCGCAACGGGGCGGGTATCAAAACATAAAAGGGCCACCCCCAACCCCTCCCGCAAGCGGGAGGGGAGAAGATCATTGAGCCGATCGCTTGCCGATATGGTGGACGTTGCCCAAATCATTGGCGGCAATGCGCGTGTAAAGGCTCGCCATCGGCTCATCCTCAACCACGAAATCTTCGGTTTCGCCGAAACCGTTAAATTCGGTGCGCATCGCGCAGCCATAGGCACCGAGCATGCCGACTTCGATATAGTCACCGGCCTTCACGTCGGCGGGCAACAGGAATGGACCGGCCATATAGTCCATATCGTCGCATGTCGGTCCGTAGAAGGCGAACTCGCTTATCTCGTCGCTGCCGCTTTCGCGCATCAACTCGACCGGGAAGCGCCAGCCGACATGCGCTGCATCGAACAACGCGCCATAGGCTCCGTCGTTTATGTACAGCTCATTGTCGCGACGCTTTTCGACCTTCACCAACAGCGAAGCATATTCGGCGCACAGCGCACGCCCCGGCTCGCACCAAAGCTCTGCTGAGTAGCTGATCGGCAAATCTTCGAACGTGCGGTGGATCGTTTCGAAATAGGCTTCGAGCGGCGGCGGTTCCATACCCGGATAGACCGAGGGAAAACCACCGCCAACATCGACGATATCAACCGTAACCGATGCTTCGACGATTGCCGCGCGCACTTTCTCCATCGCTTCGGCATAGGCCAGCGGCGTCATCGCCTGACTGCCGACATGGAAGGCAATGCCGAGGCTATCGGCGGCCTGACGAGTCGCGACCAGCAGGTCTGCGACTTCGGCAGGTTCGGCACCGAATTTGGCGGCAAGGCTGAGCTTTGCATGATCCGAGGACACACGGATGCGCACGCACAGTTCCAGATCAGCCGCCGCAACGCCGTCAGTCGCGGTTGCACGAACGATCTTCTCGAGCTCTTCATGGCTGTCGAGGCTGAAGGTGCGCACACCATGATTGTGATAGGCCTGCGCAATCGCACGCTCCGATTTCACCGGGTGCATGAAGCACAGCTTTGCATCGGGCAGGAATTTGTGCACGAGACGCACCTCGCCGAGCGAGGCAACATCATAATGCGTGATTCCGGCAGCCCACAGCGTTTCAAGAAGTGCGGGCGAGGGATTGGCCTTTACGGCATAGAGCGAGCGGCCCGGAAACTTCTCGACAAAGAAGCGGGCGGCGCGCGTCGCAGCATGCGGGCGTAGGAGTGTTACGGGCTCGTCCGGGCGCAGGGCGCGGACTAGGGACGCAGCATCAGGATAGTTGTGCAACTCAAGGGACCCCCAATAGTCTGTTAAACCGATAAAATGCGAACAAGGCTGCCTTGCGGTTATTGGAAGTCCCCCTGGGGCAGCGGAGGGTGCCTATATGATTCGGGGGGGCAGATGTAAAGAAAAAACGATGCCGTTTTTGTCGACCTAGCCAGCGGCCAAGCGATCCATCACCTCGGTTGTTGTGCTGATATTCCTCAGCAAACGTCCATCCCGAAAATTCACGCCTTTGCAAAGAACTTCGGAAAGGATGTAATATGGCGTGCCTGAGGCAATCGGAACTTTCTTGGTTGCAAACATCGTTGAAACCATTTTTTTGTCTGCGCCGTAATATACAACATTTTCGTAATAATATTCCGGACCTGAACATTTCAGGTGGAAATCCTCCAACACATAACTGACCGCCTTGTCCCCTAGAGGAACGGCAGCTTTGGTATATGTGATGAGTGTGCCCTTGAAGGACTTGTCAGCTTCGTTCCAGGCCAGGTCCGACTGGTCCCAGGCAATGCCTCCCTGTGCATTTGTTGCGTACATCCAAGTGTGGCCGGATTGCGCTGAAGCGGCCGAAGCGAACAGTCCAATGAACGCCAAAATGTTGATCAAAATGTAACGCATGCCCCGAATTTCCCTTAGGTAGTCAGGACAATCTATCGCGGAATTCGGTCCAGTCAAACTCCCGCACACAGCGCAGTTCGTCGCTGTCGCTGTTCCATAGCCAGATTGAGGGCAGGGGAACGCCGTTGAAGGTGTTCGTCTTCACCATCGAATAATGCGCCTGATCGAGGAAAGCGAAGCGTTGGCCAGCTTCCATCGCGACGGGCAGGCCGTAATCGCCGATGATATCGCCCGCAAGGCAGCTTGGGCCACCGAGCCGAATTGCCGGGCCTTCCGACCGTTCGCCCAGCATTGCCGGACGATAGGGGGCTTCGATCACGTCGGGCATGTGGCAGGTCGCGCTGATGTCGGTGATGCCGATCGGCATGCCGTTGTCAAAAACATCGAGCAACTCGCCGACCAATATCCCGGCATCGAGCGCAATAGCCTCGCCGGGCTCAAGATATACATCGCAGCCGGTTTCGGCGCGAACGGCTTTGATGAATTCGACCAGATCGTCGCGCTGATAATCGGCGCGGGTGATATGATGGCCTCCGCCGAAATTGAGCCATTTCAACTGACTGAAATAGGGTGCGATCTTGGGCTTCAAGCTTTCCCATGTGCGCTTTAGTGGCAAGAAATCCTGCTCGCAGAGCGAATGGAAATGGATCCCCGAAACGCCCTGCAAATGCTCTGGCCGCAATTGGCTGACAGGGAATCCCAGTCGCGAATGTGGGGAGCAGGGGTCGTATTTAGCAACCTCACCCTCCGCATGCTCCGGATTGATGCGCAGGCCGACATCGACACTGTCATCGATATATGCGGCAAAACGCCTATGCTGCGCGGGCGAGTTGAAGATGATGTGATCGGATATGGCAACAATCTCTGCCATGTCGGCAGCCTTGTAACCGGCGCAATAAGTGGCAATCTCGCCCTTGTAATGATCACGCGCCAAACGCGCTTCCCACAGCCCGCTGGTGCACACGCCATCGAGATATTCACCAACGACATCGGCCAGCGACCACATCGAGAAGGCCTTGAGCGCCGATAAAACCTTAGCGCCTGAACGCGCCTTCACCTCGGCGAGGACAGCCAGGTTCCGCCGCACGGCGATTTCGTCCACCACAAAGGCAGGCGTCGGCACGCGGTTAAGGTCAAATCGGGCAAAGGCCCCGGGATCTCCGGCTCTGGTTTCCATTTTTTCTGTCCTATATTTTGTTTCGCGCAGAGACGCAGAGATTCGCAGAGGCCGCAGAGAGTTATTCTGGTTTGTGGTCGTTGACCATTCTTCGAATGCCCTCTTTCATCGTTCCGCCCGAGAAATTTAGAAGCAGCCCTACGGGCTGTTTCAATATCCTCAAATACGTCAGCAGCTGCTTTGCATGTGCCTTGCTGAGCTGTTCGACCGCTTTGATCTCAAGGACAAGCTTGTCTTCAACAAGAATATCGATTCTGAACGCCGCCTCAAAGCATTGGCCATCAAACACCAAAGGCACCGGCACTTGCCGGGCGACTTTCAACCCTCTGGCCTCGAGCCGTCCTGCAAGGATCGACTCATATACAATCTCAAACAGTCCCGGCCCAAGTTCACGATGGATCGCAATAGCCTCATCGACGACGATAGCACTCATCTCATCAATGTGCATCGCAACCCCTCTGCGGTCTCTGCGTGATCTCTGCGTCTCTGCGCGAAACCAAAAACCTTAAAAACCCAAAGGCCCATCCAGTTCCTTCACTTGCCATGGCAGACCATGCTGGTTGAGCATCTCCATGAACGGATCGGGGTTGAACTGCTCCATATTATACACGCCATGCCCGCGCCACAGGCCCTTCACGATCAGCGCAGCGCCAATCATAGCGGGAACACCGGTGGTGTAGCTGACCGCCTGATTGCCGGTTTCGGCATAGGCGTCTTCATGGTCGCAAATGTTGTAGATGTAGAGCGTCTTTTCCTTGCCATCCTTGCCGATACCGGTGGCAATGCAGCCGATGTTGGTTTTGCCCTTGGTTGTGGGGCCAAGGCTGGCGGGTTCAGGCAAAACGGCCTTCAGGAATTGCAGCGGGATGATTTCGACGCCCTGATATTTGACCGGATCAATGCGGGTCATGCCGACATTCTGCAGCACGGTCAGGTGCTTGATATATTCATCGCCAAAGGTCATCCAGAAACGGATGCGCTTGATCTCCGGTAGGTGCGTTTTCAGGCTTTCGATTTCCTCATGATACATGAGGTACATGTTCTTCGGGCCGACAGCCTCAAAGTCGAAGCTCTGCTTCACCGACATCGGCGGGGTTTCCACCCAATCGCCATTTTCCCAATGGCGTGCGACTGCAGTCACCTCGCGGATGTTGATTTCGGGGTTGAAGTTGGTGGCAAAGGCCTGGCCATGGTCGCCGCCGTTACAATCGAGGATGTCGAGCGTGTCGATGCGCTCGAAATGATGCTTCTTCAAATAGGTGGTGAACACGCTGGTCACGCCTGGGTCAAAACCCGAACCCAGCAGCGCCATCAGCCCTGCATCCTTGAAGCGGTCCTGATAGGCCCATTGCCAGTGATATTCGAACTTGGCCTCATCCTTCGGCTCATAATTCGCGGTATCCATATAATGTACGCCAGCGGCAAGGCAGGCGTCCATGATCGCGAGATCCTGATAGGGCAGGGCAAGATTGACGACGAGCGCAGGCTGGACCTTTTCAATCAGGCGGGTCAGCGCAGGTACTTCTTCAGCATCGATTTCATAGGTGTCCACTACGACGCCGGTGCGTTCCTTGACCGACGCGGCAATCGCATCACACTTGCTCTTGGTGCGGCTCGCGAGGCTGATGTGCGTAAAAATATCGGCGTTCATCGCCATCTTGTGCACCGCCACCGAGCCGACGCCGCCTGCGCCGATTACCAAAACCCTGCTCATCTGTTACGTCCTTCGACAAAGATTCGTTATTGCGAAGGCATATAGAGGGCTTTGATGACAGAACAAGAATTGCGCGACCCCCAACGATCGCCCAGTCGCGAAGGCGTGCTGCGGGCGATGGCCAAAGTCGCCGAGATTTTGCCGCCAACGCCGCTATTGCCGCTGGAAGCGGATGGACGAACGCTGTGGTGCAAGGCCGAAATGCTGCAGCCGATTGGCGCGTTCAAGATCAGGGGTGCGTGGCATCGGATTTCGGACCTCAGCGATGAAGAGCGCCAACGCGGCGTCGTGGGTGTTTCCAGCGGCAACCATGCGCAGGGGGTGGCCTGGGCGGCAAGGCGCCTCGGGATTCCAGCCATAATCGTGATGCCGGAAAATGCACCCAAGGCGAAGATTGAGGCAACACGAGCGCTGGGGGCCGAGGTTGTGCTGTACCAGCGACCGGGGCAGGATCGCGACGCGATTGCTGCGGAATTGGTTGCGCGATCGGGTGGAACCTTGGTGCATGCCTTTGGCGATCCCTGGGTAATCGAAGGGCAGGGGACTTTGGGGCTGGAAGCCGAGACGCAGCTCAAGGCGCGCGGCATAGGCGGCCCGATCCATCTCATATCCTGTTGCGGTGGTGGCGGGCTTTCGGGCGGACTGGCGCTGGCCTGCCCCGAAGCAACGCTGTCAATTGCTGAACCTGAAGGTTGGGATGATGTAATCCGGTCACTGGCTGCGGGCGAAATTGTCTCGGTTGCGGATCAGCATCATCCTACGCCTTGCGATGCGTTGCAGACCCCCCGGACTTATCCGATCAACTTCGATATCCTCAAAAAGCGGGTATCAAGCAGCGCGGTCGTCACACCCGCAGAAATAGCTGCGGCGATGCGGCTCGTATTCGAAAAACTGCATCTTGTCGTCGAACCGGGCGGTGCAGCGGCTTTGGCGGCGGTGCTTTCAGGTAAACTTGAACTTGTGGCGACGCCGGTCGTCACGCTGTCGGGTGGTAATGTCGATTGGGACACCTATCAGAACATGGTTGGAGGTGTCGCATGAGCGATTTTGTCAACGCTGCAACGCAAAGCCACGCCGAAGTCAATCGCACGCTGTCTTTGGCTTTTCACACCGATCCCGCACTTTCCTATATTTTGAACGATGATGCGATGCGTCGCCAGCGTTTACCAATACTCTTCGACTTGCTGGTTGAGGACGATGCGCAGTCCGGGCGTGTGGTTCATTCAGCCGGCCACGAAGCTGCCGCGCTTTGGCGAGCGCCCGGCAAAGCCGAGAGCGAACCGGGACCGATGCTGAGCGAATTGTGGTCAATGCTGAAGATTTTCGGTCTGGCTTTACCGCGTGCGCAACGGGTGGTGGAAGGCATCGATCGCAACCGGCCCAAAGGTGATTTCTGGTACCTCCACTTTGTCGGCGTGCGACCCGAATTTCAGGGCAAGGGCTGGGGCGGTCGCATCATTCGCGAAGGGCTGGCGCGTGCCGATGCCGAGGGGCTGCCAAGTTGGCTCGAAACCGCGACGCCAGAAAATGTGCCGCTCTACCAGCGGCTCGGCTTTGTTATCCAGTGCGAGTGGGATGTGCCCAAAGGCGGACCCCATTTTTGGGGGATGATGCGGCAGCCGTCGTCAACCTGAGCTACGCAGAACAGTCCTGAAACTGTAACCAAAGCGGCATCGTTGCGTCACATGCGCGCGCTAAGCAATCCCGACCGTTCGGGAGAATCGCATGTCCATTTCGCGTAGTGCCAAGATTGAAGCAGCGGTAATCCGCGATGCCGCCCCGCAAAAGCAGAAGCTGCTCGACCGCGCGTTCGCCTTTGCTTTTCGCGGTTTGGTCTATGCGCAAATTTGGGAAGATCCGGTGGTCGATATGGAGGCGCTCGATATCCGGCCCGGAAACCGTGTCGCGACGATTGCCAGCGGCGGATGCAACGTTCTTTCCTACTTGATCACTGACCCTGGCGAAATCGTAGCGGTCGATCTGAATACCGCACATGTCGCGCTCAACCGGTTAAAGGTTGCAGCCCTTCAGCGGTTGCCGGATTATGCGCATTTCCGCCGCTTCTTTGCCGATGCCGATACGCCAACCAATTCGCGCACCTATAAGGCGCATATTCGCGATCATTTGGACGATACCAGCCGGCGCTATTGGGAAGGGCGCGACCTTGTTGGCAGGCAGCGCATAAGCGGCTTTTCGAAGGGTCTCTATCGAAAGGGCCTGCTGGGCAGCTTTATTGGTCTCGCACATGCGGTCGCAAAACTTCATCGTGTCGACCCGGAAATCCTGCTGAAAGCGACTTCGATCGAAGAACAGCGGCGGATTTTTGACAAAAGATTTGCGCCAATTTTCGATCGCAAATTCGTCCGTTGGTTGACCGATCAGCCCGCATCACTCTTCGGTCTGGGCATTCCGCCAGCCCAGTTCGATGCCTTGGCTGGTGGGAAAAGGATGGCTGATGTCCTGAAGGAGCGGCTGCAGAAACTGGCTTGCGGCTTTGACTTGGACGACAATTATTTCGCCTGGCAGGCATTTGGCCGGGGATATGGCAAACAGAGCAATGCGCCGCTGCCGCCCTATCTGCAGCAGGGCAATTATGACCAGATCAAGGAGCGGGCGGGACGCATCGATATCCGTCACGCCAATCTGGTCGAGATGCTGGCGCAATCAGAGGCAGAAAGTTTTGATCGCTATGTTCTGCTCGACGCGCAGGACTGGATGGATGACACCCAACTGAACCAATTGTGGTCAGAAATCACACGGACTGCACGCCCCGGCGCCCGTGTGCTGTTTCGGACGGCTGCCGTGCCAAGCCTGTTGCCCGGCCGCGTATCAGACGCGCTTCTTGATCTCTGGGAATATCGTGTCGAGCAGTCGCTCGACTTCACCCGCAGGGACCGATCGGCAATTTATGGCGGCGTGCATCTATACATTCTCAAGGACTGAATATGGCGACGACTTTTGGCAACGACCATGCAGGTCTGATGGACAATATCTATCGCGGGCAGCGGCACATCTATGACGTTACCCGCAAATATTATCTGTTGGGACGTGACCGGCTGATCGATGGTCTGGATGTGCCGCATGGTGGAACAGTGCTTGAAATTGGCTGCGGCACCGGACGCAATCTGATCAAGATTGCCCGGCACTGGCCAGAATGCCGTCTATACGGACTCGATATCTCGTCCGAGATGCTCAAATCGGCAGAAGTCAATATCCGCCACTCTGCAATGGGGGAGCGCATCCAGATGGCGCAGGGCGATGCTACCGGCTTTGACTCATATGAACTTTTTGGCCGCCGCCGTTTTGATCGGATCGTGTGTAGCTACTCATTGTCGATGATACCTGATTGGCAAGCGGCGGTACGCTGGGCGCTCACGCTGCTTGCACCGCAAGGAAGCTTACACATCGTTGATTTCGGGATGCAGCAGGATATGCCAAAGGCATTTCGCGCCCTGCTATTCCGCTGGCTGCAGATATTCCATGTGGCGCCAAGGGACGACATGGCCGAATATGCGGATGCGCTGGCTCGTACGCTACAATTGGATTTCAAATGTGAGAAGCTGTTCCGAGATTACAGCCGCATTATCACCATAGGATAGGCAGCAGGCCAGCGAAGGGTCAGTTTGGCCGCTTCGCGTGTCGGGCGATATATCCGACATAGTCAGCCTTGCCGAGCGGGATTCCGGCTTTGCGCAGGATCGAATAGGCCGCCATCAGATGAAAATAGAATTGGGGTAGCGACCAATCGCGGACATATTCCGCTGCCGACATTTCGAATGCCATACCGTTGGGCAGGTCAAAAGAAACGGGCGTGTCGTCAGAAATAAATCCGTCAGCACGGGCATTTTTGATCAATTCGCGAGTTTCGCTGATATGCGCGCGCGCGTCAGCTAAGCTGGTGTGATCGCTGTCCTGCGTGGCAATCGATGTGCCGGTCAACCGGTTGAGCGTGTTGACGACCTGTTGCGTCGTGAAACGGACCTGTGTTGCAAGAGGATACATGTCATCGGCAAGCTTCTCAGTGATCAGAGCTTCGCCACGTGGATCGACTTCGGCCTTCGCCAACATATGGTCGAAAGTACCGAGCATCTGGTCAAAAGAAGTCAGTGTGAAATCAGCGAGGTTCATGCGTCCACTCCTAGTTGCAATTTGCAACTTATCTAGGAGCGGTGCGCAAGTCGGTCAAGCAGCCTCGGCGAATTTCAGTTCCATCCGATCCCAGATTTCGACCAAGGCGTTGGTCAGGTCCTGCATCATCTCTTCGGTGTGCTGCGGGCCAGGGGTGAAGCGCAAGCGTTCGGTTCCGCGCGGAACAGTGGGGAAATTGATCGGCTGCACATAGGCGCCATATTCGGCGAGCAAAGTGTCGCTGATTTTCTTTGCCTTCACCGGATCGCCCACCATCAGCGGAACAATATGCGTCACGCTCTGCATTACCGGTAGCCCGGCTTCTGCAAATAATTGCTTGAGGCGGGCGGCATTGGCTTGTTGCGCGGCGCGTTCTTCACCTGACTGCTTGAGGTGCTTCACCGAAGCGAGCACGCCCGCGACCAGCACCGGTGACAGCGAGGTCGTGAAGATGAAGCCCGGAGCATAGCTGCGGATTACGTCGACGATCTTCTGGTCGGCCGCGATATAGCCGCCCATCACGCCGAACGCCTTGCCCAGCGTGCCTTCGATGATCGTAACCCGGTCGGCAACCTCGTCGCGTTCGGTGATACCACCACCATGCTCTCCATACATGCCAACTGCATGCACTTCGTCGCAATAGGTGATGGCGTTATATTTGTCGGCCAGATCGCAGATATCGGAAATCGGCGCGATATCGCCGTCCATCGAATAGACGCTCTCAAACGCGATCAGTTTGGGCAGCGCCGGATCATCATTGGCGAGAAGTTCTTCGAGATGCGCCAGATCATTGTGCCGCCAGACGCGCTTTTCGCAGCCTGAATTGCGGATGCCCGCAATCATCGAGGCATGGTTCAGCTCATCCGAATAGATGATGCAGCCGGGCAATATCTTAGCAAGCGTAGCTAGCGTTGCTTCGTTCGAGACATAGCCCGAAGTGAAGAGCAATGCCGCGCCTTTGCCGTGCAGGCTGGCGAGTTCGGCCTCCAGTTCGACATGATAATGCGTGTTGCCGCCGATATTGCGCGTGCCGCCTGACCCTGCGCCGACGTCATGCAGCGCCTCTTCCATGGCGGCAATCACCTTGGGATGCTGACCCATGCACAGATAGTCGTTCGAGCACCAAACGGTGATCGGCTTTGGCCCATTATGGCCTGCAAAGCAGCGCGCATTGGGGAATTTGCCCTTGTTGCGCAGGATATCGATAAACACGCGGTAGCGGCCTTCGGCGTGGAGCCGATCGATAGCCTTGTCGAAAATTTCGTCGTAGTTCATGGCAAGCTAAGCCCTGTTGGTTGCCTGCCCAATAATGCGGGTCAAAACGGAAATCCAGCGCGAACTATTCGCAATAACCCGATTAGAGTGACATGATCTGGGTCAAATTGTACCGTTCCAGCGCCGGACGATAGGGTTCGATCTGCTCGACCGGCCCGGTTGAGATGAATATCCCTGCAGCCGGACTATCCGGCCATGGCTGTCCTTCAGTCAAATAAGAAACCCTACGCGCAATCCCGTCCGAACCGTCGACAAAATCCATATTTGAGGCGAGTCCTGCCTCGCTGGACGCCATGGCCAACTCTTCCTGCACCAACGGAAAGTGGGTGCAGCCCAGAATGATTTGGTCGATCCGGTCACCCTGCGGCTGGCTGGCAAGCCCCGCTATGGCCGCTGCGAAAATCGCTGGATCAGGTGTTTCTCCGCGCAACTTGGCTTCGGCGGCTGCGACAAGTTCCGGAGCGGCATGGCGCAGCAAAGTCTTTCCCCCGGCATGTTCGGCCTCAAGCTTATCGACATAGGCTTGCCGGATTGTTGCCTTCGTGCCGAGCAGGCCGATCACACCACTTTGTGTCTGTTCGGCAGCCGGTTTAATCGCGGGGACGGTGCCGACAATCGGAACACCCAACACCGCCCTTGCATGCGCCAATGCTATCGTTGAAGCGGTATTGCAGGCAATGACAACCAGTCTGGGGCGATACCGCTCCGAAAGGCGACCAAGGAATGCGCAGACACGCGTGGCCACCTCGATCTCGCTTTTCTCACCATAAGGCAGACCGGCATAATCCGCGGAATAGACTATCGGTGTCTGTGGCAGGACTTTGCGGATTTTCGCCAGAACCGACAGTCCGCCTATGCCGGAATCAAAGACCAGTATCGGGGCGTCGGGTGAAATCATGCCGCGCAGATAGACAAGGGTCGAAGCAGAGGCAACCGGCCTTGAGTGTATCCCCGGTTGGCGATAACCATCTGGCAGCAGAGGGAGTCGGACATGCCAACAGGCTGGATGGAAATCGGAAGTGCAGCCTTGCTGGGCTATTTGCTGGGGTCGATACCTTTTGGCCTGCTACTCGCCCGATTTGGCGGTGCAGGGGATATCAGGGAAATCGGCTCGGGGAACATCGGGGCCACCAATGTGTTGCGCACCGGGCGAAAGGGGCTGGCGGCGTTCACGCTGCTCCTGGATCTGCTAAAGGGTGTCGCAGCGGTGCTGCTGGTGCGGCAATTGATGCCGGGTTGCGAAGTTATAGCGGCGGTCGCTGCCTTTTTCGGCCATCTCTATCCCGTCTGGCTTGGTTTTAAGGGCGGTAAAGGCGTCGCGACCTATGCGGGCATCTTGTTTGGTCTGCACTGGCCCTTGGGGCTGATTTACGGCGTAGCATGGATAGGCGTGCTGCTCGCTTCGCGTATTTCCTCATTGGGCGGACTGGTCGCTGCGGCAGTCGCGCCATTGGCTGCTGCATTTTTGGGGCGGGTAGAAATTATCATTCCGTTGGTGGCGTGCAGCCTGATCATATTCTGGAAGCATCGGGAGAATATCCAGCGTTTAATGGCGGGTACGGAACCGCGCATCGGCCAGAAATAATCCGCAATGGTGATTGGCGACAGCGACATATTCGACCGGCTACGGCTGATCCGGTCGCCCAATGTCGGGCCTATCAGCTACCGCCAGTTGGTGGCTCGGTTCGGTACGGCAGGAAAAGCGCTTGAGGCGCTACCCGATCTGGCCGCACGCGTTGGCGGTCGCAAATTCATTGCAGCCCAGTCGGAAGCAATTCATCGCGAAATGGAACATCTGGTTCGGGTTGGCGGGTGCTATCTGTTTGTCGATGATCTGGATTATCCCTCTTTGCTCGCCGAGTTGGAAAATGCCCCGCCAGTTTTGACCTACAAAGGCAACATTGCGCTTGCGACCCGGTCTAATGTCGCAATGGTTGGTGCACGTAACGCCTCTGCCGCTGGTTGCCGGATGGCGCGCAATATTGCGCAAGAATTGGGGCAGCGAGAGATTGTCGTAACGTCGGGTTTGGCGCGCGGGATCGACGCAGCCGCGCATCAGGGAGCTATCGCTACCGGAACTATCGCCGTCATCGCAGGCGGAATCGACTTCGTTTATCCGCCCGAACATATTGGGTTGCAGGAAAGGGTTGCTGCCGAAGGTCTGCTGCTTGCCGAAATGCCACCGGGCACCGAACCCAGAGCGCGCCACTTCCCCTATCGCAACCGTATCATCGCAGGACTGTCAGCAGGCACCGTGGTGGTTGAGGCAATTCCCAAGTCGGGCTCACTGATTACGGCAAGGCTGGCTGGTGAGGCTGGCAGGGAAGTGATGGCTATTCCAGGCTCACCACTCGACCCGCGTTCGCGCGGATGCAACCAGCTTATCCGCGAAGGCGCGACGCTGGTTCAGGATGCGGGTGAAATCGCAGAGCTGATCGCACCGCTCGATCAGCGCGTGAGATCCAAGCCATCGGCACAGCCGCAATTCGATTTCATCGCAGAGGCTGGCGATGGCGAACGTAATGCCATTTTCAAATTGCTCAGCCCCAATTTTACAGCCGTTGATGAACTGGTGCGCCTGTCCGGCATGCCATCGGCGCAGGTACAGATGGTGTTGCTCGAACTTGAACTGGCTGGCCGCCTTGAACGCGGGGCAGGGGCGCGGGTGCGCCTGACCGCCTGATTTTTGCAGCTTGACGACCCCAAAATCCCCCCGCCAATCTATGCGCGTACGTGAGAGTGTGAGAAAAGATCGAAAATCCATGAAGTTAGTCGTCGTCGAATCACCCGCAAAAGCCAAGACCATCGAGAAATATCTGGGGAGCGGATATAAGGTTCTCGCATCCTATGGCCATGTCCGCGACCTGCCGCCCAAGGACGGTTCGGTCGATCCTGATAACGGCTTTGCCATGCTGTGGGACAATTATCCGGACAAGGCCAAGCAGTTGAAAGCAATCGCCGATGAGGCGAAGAAGGCGGACGGCCTGATCCTCGCAACTGACCCTGATCGTGAGGGAGAGGCGATTAGCTGGCATGTTCAGGAAGTGCTGGCGAACAAGAAAGCGCTTCCCAAAAATGTGTCGCGGGTCACTTTCAACGCCATCACCAAGCAAGCAGTTACCGAAGCGATGGCGCATCCGCGCGAACTCGATCATGACCTTATTGATGCCTACCGCGCCCGCCGTGCTCTTGACTATCTCGTCGGCTTCACTCTGTCGCCGGTGCTGTGGCGCAAGCTGCCAGGTGCAAAATCGGCCGGGCGCGTGCAATCGGTGGCACTGCGCCTGATTGTAGAACGCGATCGCGAAATCGAAGCGTTTCGCGCACAAGAATATTGGTCGGTCACCGCCAAGATGGAACATAAGGGGCAGGGCTTCGACGCCCGCCTTGTCCGTTACAAGGACGAAAAGCTCGACAAAATGGCGCTCGGCATGGAAGGCAGCGCCGAGGAAGCTCGCGCAGCGGTCGAAGCCGGGCATTTCAGCGTCGACAGCGTCGAAACCAAACCGGTTACACGCAACCCGCAACCGCCCTTTACAACCTCAACGCTGCAACAGGAAGCAGCGCGCAAGCTGGGCTTTTCGGCCAGCCACACGATGCGGATCGCGCAGAATCTCTACGAAGACGGCGCGATAACCTATATGCGTACCGACGGCGTGCAGATGGATCATAGCGCGATTTCGGCGGCGCGCGGAGCAATCGCCAACCGCTATGATGCAGGATATCTACCCGACAAGCCGCGCATCTATCAAACCAAAGCAAAGAACGCGCAGGAAGCGCATGAAGCCATCCGTCCGACCGATTTTGGCAAGGACAAGGTGGGTTCTGGCGATCATGCCAAACTCTATGACCTGATCTACAAACGCGCTTTGGCAAGCCAGATGGCTTCTGCGCGGATGGAGCGGACCACAGTCGATATGCTCGACGGTACCGGCCAGATCGGGCTGCGCGCAACTGGCCAAGTTGTGAAATTCCCTGGATTTCTCGCGCTCTACGAAGAGGGCATTGACGACAAGGACGACGAAAACGGCGCTTTGCTGCCTGCTCTCGAAAAAGCTGACGTTCCAGCGAAAAAGTCGGTCGAAAAGACACAGCATTTCACCCAGCCCCCTCCGCGTTATTCGGAGGCCAGTCTCGTCAAACGGTTGGAAGAATTGGGGATTGGTCGCCCATCGACTTATGCCTCGACGATTCAGGTACTGAAAGATCGGTCCTATGTACGCGTGGAGAAAAACCGTTTCTTTGCAGAGGAATCAGGGCGATTATTAACAGCATTTCTCGAACGTTTTTTCGAGCGCTACGTTGCATATGATTTCACGGCAGGCCTGGAAGATCAGCTCGACGAGATCAGCGCGGGCGATGCCAATTGGCAGCGCGTGCTGGAGGCCTTCTGGCGCGATTTCAAACCGAAAACCGCCGAAGTCATGGAGCAGAAGCCGTCGGATATTACTGCCGAACTCGACAAGTTCCTTGCACCCTATCTCTTCCCCGAGCGGGAGGATGGTGCAGATCCGCGTATTTGCCCTAAATGCGGCACTGGAAAGTTGGCGCTGCGCGGCGGACGATTTGGTGCCTTTGTCGCCTGCTCTAACTATCCGGAATGCAAATTCACCCGCAAATTTGCCCAACCCGGCGGCGCCGACGGCATGACGTCAGATGGACCCGAAGTGCTTGGAAAACATCCGGAAACTGGCGAGGACATTAGCCGCAAGTCCGGACGTTTTGGCCCCTATGTCGAGATGGGCGAGGGGAAGGAAGCCGCGCGTGCATCCATCCCCAAGGATATTCCATCTGACGACTTCGGGCTCGATTGGGCCGTCAAACTGTTGTCGCTGCCGCGCACCATCGGCACGCACCCGGAAAGCGGCGAACCCGTGACGGCGAGCATTGGGCGCTATGGCCCCTATCTGGCGCATCAGGGCAAATATGCCCGTCTGCAGTCGACCGCCGAAGTTTTCGAAACCGGTATGAACGCCGCTGTCGTCAAACTGGCAGAGGCAGCCAATGGCAATGGCCGATCACGCAATGGCGGTTCTCGCGAACCTCTGAAAATATTGGGTAATCATCCGCGCACCGAGGCCGAGATCAAGCTGATGGAAGGCCGCTACGGCAATTATGTCACCGATGGCACGACCAATGCGACCTTGCCCAAGACGGTTGCGCCTGACGAACTGACGCTGGAAGAAGCTGCGCAGTTGATCGACGACCGCGCTGCCAAAGGCCCTGCAAAGGGCAAGGCGAAGAAAAAGGTGCCTGCCAAGAAGGCTCCGGCCAAAAAGGCGGCGCCGAAGAAGAAAGCCAAGTAAACCGCATGCGGCCCCGGCCTTTGCCGGGGTGACGCGGGGCTATTCCACCCAATCCAGCCCCATGTCGCGGTAGACCGAGCGATCCTCGTCCCACCCGGCCTTCACCTTGATGTGGAGGTAGAGATGAACGGGGACACCCATCAGGTCTGAAATCTCCTTACGCGCGGCGGCTCCAATGGCCTTGATCCGGCTACCGCCCTTGCCGAGGACAATCGCGCGCTGGCTTTCGCGTTCGACGAAGATTTGCTGGTAAATCTCGACGCTGCCATCGGGACGCTCCGAATATTTTTCGGTTTCAACTGTGCTCGCATAAGGCAATTCGTCATGCAGTTGCAGGTACAGCTGCTCGCGGGTAATTTCGGCCGCAGCCATTCGTTCGGAGGCGTCGGAAACCTGGTCTTCAGGGAAATGCCATTCGCTTTCGGGCATTGCTGCGCCAATCGCGGCTTTCAGTTCCGCCAAGCCATCCGAGGTCGCTGCGCTGATATAATAGACTTGCTCGAAAGCGCACAAATTCAGCAGCTTTTCGGTCAATGCCAACAGCTTTTCCTTGGCTGCAATGTCGACCTTGTTGAGGATAAGCCATTTGCGTTCTGGCCGGTTGACCAGTCCCTCGATGATCTTCTCAACCTTGGGGCCTGCACCAGCCCGCCCATCGACAACAGCCAAAATCAAGTCAGCATCGGATGCGCCTTCCCACGCAGCGGCAACCATTGCACGGTCGAGCCGACGGTTGGGCGCGAAAATACCCGGGGTGTCGACCAATATGATCTGTGCATCACCCTCAATCGCGATACCCATCAACCGCGTGCGCGTGGTCTGCGCCTTGGGGCTGACAATTGCCACCTTCTGCCCGACCAGTGCGTTCACAAGCGTCGATTTGCCCGCATTGGGCGCGCCGATAACGGCGACATGGCCGCAGCGCTTCGTCATGTGTTTTTCTCCAGAAATGCTTTTGCGGCGGCGGTTTCAGCGGCCTGTTTACTGTTGGCAGTGGCCGACACCGGATCGAAGCCCTTGACGTTAACGGTCACTTCAAAGCGCATGGCGTGCGGTGGGCCTTCCTTCGAGGTCACCTCGTAAACCGGAACCTTGCGGTTATGCGCGGCACTCCATTCCTGCAACGCTGATTTGGGATGCTTGGGGGCGGCTTTTGCGGATTCAAGCAGCGGCCGCCAATAGCGTTCGATAAAGCTGCGCGCTCGATCAAGACCCAGGTCGAGATAGATAGCCCCAATCAGCGCCTCAACCATGTCACCCAAAACATAGTCGCTTTCCTTGGCGCCATCGTCGCGCGCTTGCTTGCCCAGCCGCATATGCGCCTGCAGACCGATTTCGCGCGCTACTTCGGCACATGTGGCTCCTGACACCAGCGCATTCAGGCGATGTGACAGCCGCCCTTCCGGTTCTTCGGGGAATCGTTGGAACAGCATCGAAGCCGCCACCAGCCCGAGAACGCGGTCACCCAGAAATTCAAGTCGCTGGTAATGCGCTTCGCCGGTGCTGCCATGCGTCAGCGCTTGTTCGAACAGTTTCGGGTCGGTCGGCGCTGCGCCTATAACCTCTTCAAGCCATTTTGAAAGATCGGACAAGGTCAGAAACCCTCGCCAATGCGATCCCAGCGGGCGGCCGAAAACCAGGTCCAAGGCAGCAGCCAACGGGCTGAACCATCGGTCGAGAAGACGACGAACTGCGCACGTCCGACCAGATTTTCGGTCGGAACCAGCCCGATCCAAACGCCATCAGCCGGATAGCGGCTATCGGCGCTACGGTCACGATTGTCGCCCATCAGTAACAATTGGCCTTCCGGCACCATCTTGGCTTCGGTGTCGTCGCCTTTTTGATAAGGTTCGATATCGAGCGAGAGGTAACTTTTTCCTTCGGGCAATGTTTCGCGATATTGCGGATAGCGGCATTGCGTGCCGCCGCCCTTGGCGGGCTCTTCATATTGCGGTTTCCAGCATGGAAATTCAGTCCCTTCCAAAGCAGCCGCATCGCGCATGCCCTGCGTCACAGGCGTCACAAAGTCGTCGACGCGGACTTTCTTTACGGGCTTGCCGTTGATCTCCAGCGTTCCGGCGCGCATTTGCACAACATCGCCCGGCAGGCCGATCACCCGCTTGATATAATCGACATTGGCATCGCCCGGTGCGTGCACCACTACGACGTCGCCGCGTTCGGGCAGGCTGCCGAAAATCCGGCCTTCGAATAACGGAGGTGAAAGCGGGAAACTGTATCGCGAAATGCCATAGGGCCATTTCGAAACCAGCAGATAGTCACCTATCAGCAGTCGCGGGTGCATAGATTCCGAAGGAATATTAAACGGCGCAAAGATGAAACTGCGGAATATCAATACGATTGCCGCCAGTTTCAGCAAGAACAATCCATATTCGCGCCATTCGGAAGCGCTGTTTTTCTCAACACCTGCCGTTTCGGTTTGGGTGGTTTCAGTCAATTGCGATGCCCCGACATTCGATTTCATGGTTTTGGCGCCATACGGCTCTGGCCTTCTAATGAGCGTCCGCGCTATTGGCCAGTGCCGAGATTCTCCCTGCCAAGGAAATGCCATGACTGCCAATATTTGGGCCGCAATCGAAAACATCCCATCGAAGAAGCTGGAAGCTTTGTTCGATGAGGATGCGCAGCGCGTCGATGGAATGACGATTTCGCAGTCAGGTTTGCGGTTTGATTTTTCAAAAACGCACCTCGACGCGGGCTTGATTGCGGCATTTTCTGAACTGGCAGTAACGATGGACCTGGATGGTGCACGCGACCGTCTGTTTTCAGGCGCCGTCGTCAACCCTACGGAAGGACGAGCTGCAACCCATATAGCCGAGCGCGGCAGTGGTCCGGTAGACGATGTTGCGCAGGCAAAGGCATTGCAAAACCGGATGCGCGGCCTCATCGAGGTGATCGAGGCAGGGGCGTTTGGCGAGATCAAGCACATCCTGCATATTGGCATTGGCGGTTCGGCGCTGGGGCCCAAATTGCTGATCGACGCGCTGGGTCGCGACGGCCTGCGCTTTAACACCAAAGTCGTGTCGAATGTGGATGCTACGGCGTTGGTCGAGGCTGTTAAGGATATGGATCCGAAGGCAACGCTGGTTGCTGTGGCCTCCAAGACCTTCACCACAACCGAGACACTGATGAACGCCGAAAGCGCGCTGGAATGGCTGCGTGATGGCGGGGTGGAAGACCCTTATGGTCAGGTTATCGCGCTAACCGCTGCTCCCGAAAAGGCGATGGAATGGGGTGTCGACCAGAGCCGTATTCTGCCATTCGCAGAGAGCGTGGGCGGGCGCTATTCGCTCTGGTGTTCGATCGGTTTTCCTGTCGCTGCGGCCTTGGGCTGGACTGCGTTTGAGGAATTGCTTGAAGGTGCCGCCGAAATGGACCGCCATTTCCGGTCAGCACCGTTGGAGGCGAATGCTCCGGTGATGGCTGCCTTCACCGATCTTTATTATGCTCAGGTCCGCAAATGTCAGACGCGCGCGGTTTTCGCCTATGACGAGCGGCTGCGGCTGCTGCCCGATTATCTCCAGCAGCTTGAAATGGAATCGAATGGCAAGTCGGTGACCGCAGATGGTAAGCCACTGGGTCGTGCAAGCGCACCGGTGACCTGGGGCGGCGTGGGAACTGATGCCCAGCACGCGGTGTTCCAGTTGCTGCATCAGGGGACGCATACCATTCCGGTTGAATTCATTGTGAGCAAGACGCCGGGGCATGATTTCGATCCGGCGCATCACGAAACGCTGCTGATCAACTGTTTTGCGCAAGGCGCTGCCTTGATGCGGGGCAGGGCAAGTGAAGATAAAGCTCGCAACTATGTCGGCGACCGGCCATCGACAACAATCCTGATGGATGACGTCACGCCGTCGGCGGTTGGCGCGTTGATTGCTTTTTACGAGCATCGCACCTTCGCCAATGCTGCGTTGCTCGGCATCAATCCATTTGACCAATTCGGCGTCGAGCTGGGCAAGGAAATTGCCCGCGGCATATCTGAAAACGGGCCGGCTGGTTTTGACCCATCGACCAGCGCGTTGATTGCGGCTGCCGGTTTGTAAAAATCCGGGCTTTATCACTGAACAGCATTTTCGATTGGCATTTCGGCCAATGCATCGCCATCTGGCGGGCAAAGGAATGAGATATGGCATTTGATTTTGACCTGTTTGTGATCGGTGCGGGCTCAGGCGGGGTCCGTGCGGCACGCATAGCTTCGTCACACGGTGCACGCGTGGCGGTGGCAGAGGAGTACCGCGTCGGCGGAACTTGCGTGATCCGGGGTTGCGTGCCCAAGAAGTTGCTCGTTTACGGATCCCACTTTGCCGAAGACTTGGCCGATGCCGAGCGTTTTGGCTGGAACACCAAAGGCGCAACCTTCGATTGGCCAACCTTGCGCGATAATGTCGCGTCGGAAGTCGACCGGCTTGAAGGACTGTATGGCCAGACGCTGGGCAATGCAAAAGTAGAGATATTCCACCAGCGCGCGGTAATTGCCGGGCCCAACCTGATCCGCCTGGCTGATGGAACTGAAGTCAGTGCGGCCAATATCCTGATCGCGACAGGGGCGTGGCCCTCAATCCCGGACATTCCGGGTGCGGAATATGGCATCACTTCGAACGAAGTGTTCCACCTCGAAAAACTTCCCAAGCGTGCGGTCATTGCCGGGGCAGGATATATCGCCAATGAATTTGCCGGAATCTTCAATGAACTTGGCGTGGAAGTCACTCTGGTAACGCGCGGCGACAAGATGTTGCGCAGCTATGATCAGGAAATCGTCGAGAAGCTTGTCGGCATCAGCCGCGAAAAGGGCATCGATATCCGGTTCAACTTTAAATGCCCGGCAATTCGCAAAAAGGCGGATGGCTCGTTGCTTGTTGAAAGCGGGGATGGAAGCGACGTTGAAGCGGATCTGGTGCTTTTCGCAATCGGTCGTGTACCCAAGACTCTGGACCTCGGGCTTGAGGCTGTTGGCGTTGCACTCGACAAGGATGGCGCGGTGTTCGTTGACGAATATAACCGCACCAATGTTTCGGGCATCTATGCTGTCGGTGATGTCACGAACCGCGTCCAGTTGACGCCGGTCGCCATCCGCGAAGGCCATGCATTTGCCGATACGGTTTTCGGAAACAACCCGCGCACCATAGATTATGGTGCTATCCCGACTGCCGTGTTCTCGAACCCACCAATCGCTGGCGTGGGTCTGACCGAGGAGGAGGCACGCGCGCAACTCAGCGATGTCAAGGTGTACAAGAGCGATTTCCGCGCGATGAAAAATGTGCTCGCCGGACGGAACGAGCGCGCGTTGTACAAGATGATCGTCGATGGCGCGACCGACAAGGTCGTCGGCCTGCATTTGATCGGGCCGGACAGTGCCGAAATCCTTCAGGCTGCTGCGATTGCAGTGAAGGCCGGGCTTACCAAACAGGCTTTCGACGATACCGTCGCATTGCATCCCAGTATGGCCGAAGAGCTTGTCCTGATGAAATAAGACTGGTTGCGAATTGCAACCTGTTTGCTAATTCTCTGCCAAGAGGAGTGCATGTATGGCAGGACATGTTTTTGTATCAGGCGGAAGTGGCTATATTGCAGGCTTCCTAATCCGGCAGTTGATCGCCGAAGGTTGGAACGTAAATACCAGCATCCGCAATCTACGCCGCGAAGCCGAGGTGCGGGACTGGCTGGGTGTTGACAACAGCAAACTCAAATTCTTCGCCGCTGATTTGATGAGCGATGATGGCTGGGCCGAAGCGATGGCCGGGTGCAGCCATGTTGCCCATGTCGCCTCTCCGCTGCCTTCAAACGCACCCAAGAGCGATGATGAACTCATCATTCCCGCTCGCGAAGGAGCTTTGCGCGCGCTGCGCTTCGCACATGCGGCGGGGATCAAACGCTTTGTCATGACGTCTTCGGTCGCTGCAATCGCTTATGGCCATGGCAAGGGCAAACAGCATTTCAGCGAAGCGGATTGGACCAATGTCGAGAGCCCGGACGCCTATGCCTATGTGAAGTCCAAGACCATCGCCGAACGCGCGGCGCGCGACTGGGTGGCGGCCAATGCACCTCAGATGGAATATGTGACCGTCAACCCGTCGCTGGTTCTGGGGCCATTATTGGCTGCCGATTTCTCGACCTCGCTGGAGGCTATCAAGAAATTGCTCGACGGATCAATGCCCGGCATTCCCAATCTCGGCTTTTCAGTGGTCGATGTGCGCGATGTGGCGGATTTGCATGTCCGGTGCTTAACTTTACCCAATATGGCTGGAGAACGCTTTGTGGCTGCGGGGCCGTTCCTTTGGATGCGTGAGGTGGCGGCGATCCTGAAAGAAGGGCTTGGCGCGGACGGGAAGAAAGTGCCCACACGCGGATTACCCAATTTCCTTGTCCGGCTGTCGGCCCTGTTTGATCCGGTTATCAAGCAGGTGGTGGGCGAACTGGACAATGTCCGCGATACATCGGCGCAGCATGCAAAGGACGTGCTGGGCTGGCAGACACGCGACCCCAAGGAGAGCATCCTCGATACTGCGCGCGACATGATCCGTCTGGGCTTGGTGAAGACGTAGTGAGGTAGAGCTTTAAACCGTAGTGCTGAGCCTGTCGAAGCACGCCCAGCAGAAAAACGCCCTTCGACAGGCTCCGGGCTTCGGTTTTATTGTATTCGGTAAGGCACCACACTGCGCCGGTCCGGGTCGACGATGATTTCGCGATCGCTGGGCGGGAAGGCGCGCTGGTCGCAATCCGGGCGGGGACAGAGGCGGCAGCTGATGCCGATCTGCGTAGCGTTGCGCCCGGTCAGGTCCAGCCCGTCAGCATAGATGAACTCGCGGGCATGGTCGATTTCGCAACCCAAAGCGACGGCATAACGGCGGGGCGCGCGGTCATAACTTCCAGAAGGCTTGACCAGTCCCTTGGCCATTGAGACATAGCGCACTCCGTCGGGCGTTTCGGCCAGTTGGACAAGAATGCGGTCGGGGATGGCGACGGCTTCGTGCACAATCCATAAAGGGCAGGCGCCGCCAAAGCGGGCAAATTGCAAGCGCGTGGCGCTGTGCCTTTTGGTGATGTTGCCTGCCATGTCGACCCGGCAGAAGAAGAAAGGAACACCGCGCGCATTGGGACGTTGCAACGTGGAAAGCCTATGGCAGGCTTGCTCAAAGCTGACATGGAAGGCCTGACATAGCCGATCAATATCATGCCGCACCGCGCGCGCCTCTTCGCGGAAGCGGCGATAGGGCATCAGGATTGCCCCTGCGGCGTAGTTGGCTAGGCCGATGGAGAGCAATTGGCGCGAGGCGGGGGTGCGGAGCTTTGCGCCTTCCACAACCTGGCTGATTTCATCACGTAGAGCCATTGCGGCCAATTGGTGGGCCAGTTGGAAACGGCGGCTTTCGGCAGGCTGGCTCTGGTCGATCACCAGATGCCCCATTTGCGGGTCATAGTCGCGCAGGCCTGCATTGTGCGAATAGAGCAAGGAGATCGACAGGGCGTTGCGGAGGTACAACTCCAATCCTTCGATAGCAGGCGTCAGTTGCGCAACGCGCAATTTGTCGCCCAGCGCCTCGGCAGCACGGTCAAGTATATCGACATAATTGCCCGAATTGTGGAACCAGTCGCGCACTTCTTCCCAAGGCAGTCGTGAGCCTCCGGCATTGTCGCTGGATAGAGCTTCATCCACGATTTGCAGGCGTTGCCCTGCGTGGAGATAGGCTTGATGTAAGACCACAAACTGGTCGGCCAGTGCCGGTTGTTGTTCGGCAATGCGCGCCAACTGGTCCGGCGAAAGCGGAGTAGGAAACAGCGGGTCAGCGGCGGCTTCGCGTAAGGCCGCGAACCGGCGGGTTGCGGCATCCTCCTCATCGACATCCCAGTCGAGCGGAAAGTCGCGGGCCAGCGTTTCGAGCAGGGCAGGTGTCAGCGGGCGGTCATCGTGTTCTATCTGCGAGAGATAGGAAACCGAGATGCCGAGCTTTTCAGCCATTTCCAATTGGCGCAACCCTCGCTCAGCGCGAAGCGCCTTCAATTTCTCACCCGCAAATATGCGGCGTTTCGTCGCCATGATCCGCACTCCGGCTTTGGTTCTTTGGTGCTTTGGGTGAACCAAATTTATGTCACCCGAAGCACCAAAGAACCAAAGAAATGATGATAAACGCTGACGCGTTCGGTAGTTTGCAAATTACAACTTTGCAACTTTGCAATTTCACATTGGACAAGCCCGCCAAATTCGGGTTGTGCATCGGCTTTGTTGAATTTTCGGAGGGATCATGTCCGCAAATATCGCCGAGATGGAGAAGCGACGCGCGCAAGCTATGCTGGGTGGCGGGCAGAAGCGCATTGATGCGCAGCACGCAAAGGGCCGCCTGACTGCACGTGAGCGGTTGGATATTTTGCTCGACGAAGGCAGTTTTGAAGAGATCGACATGTATGTCGAACATAACTGCACCGATTTCGGCATGGAGGAGCAAAAGATCCCCGGCGACGGCGTGGTCACCGGCAGCGGCACGATCAACGGTCGCCTCGTCTATGTCTTCAGCCAGGATTTCACGGTCTTCGGCGGCTCGCTGTCCGAACGTTTTGCGCAAAAGATGTGCAAGGTGATGGATATGGCGATGAAGGTTGGTGCCCCCGTCATTGGCCTCAATGACAGCGGCGGCGCACGTATCCAGGAGGGCGTGGCTTCGCTTGGCGGCTATGCCGAGGTGTTCCAGCGCAATACGTTGGCATCGGGGGTCATCCCGCAGATCAGCCTGATCATGGGCCCCTGCGCGGGTGGCGCGGTATACAGCCCCGCGATGACCGACTTCATCTTCATGGTGAAGGATTCGAGCTATATGTTCGTCACCGGCCCCGATGTGGTGAAGACGGTGACCAACGAAGTTGTCACACAGGAAGAACTGGGCGGAGCAACCACGCACACCACCAAATCGGGCGTCGCCGACAATGCGTTTGAAAATGATATCGAGGCGCTGCTCGCCGTGCGCGATTTCTTTGACTATCTGCCTGAGAACAACCGCAGCGGTGTTCCCGAGCGCCCGACGACCGATCCGTGGGACCGCATTGAGCATAGCCTCGACACGCTGATCCCGCCCAATGCGAACCAGCCCTATGATATGAAGGAGCTGATCCGCAAAACGGTCGACGAAGGCGAATTCTTTGAAGTGCAGCCGAACCATGCGGGCAATATCCTGATCGGTTTCGGCCGCGTCGAAGGCCGCACTGTCGGCATTGTTGCCAATCAGCCGATGGTGCTGGCGGGTGTGCTCGATATCAACAGCAGCCGCAAGGCAGGGCGTTTCGTCCGTTTCTGCGACGCCTTTGAAATCCCGATCATCACCTTTGTCGACGTACCCGGCTTCCTGCCCGGCACCGCGCAGGAATATAATGGCATCATCAAGCATGGCGCAAAGCTGCTCTTTGCCTATGCCGAGGCGACTGTGCCCAAGATCACCGTCATCACCCGCAAGGCCTATGGCGGCGCGTATGACGTGATGGCTTCAAAGCACCTGCGCGGCGATTTGAACTATGCTTGGCCCACCGCCGAAATCGCGGTGATGGGCGCGAAGGGCGCGGTGGAAATCATCTTCCGCAGCGACATTGGCGACCCCGAAAAGATTGCCGAGCGCACCAAGGAATATGAAGACCGCTTCGCCAACCCCTTCGTCGCGGCGAGTAAGGGCTTTATCGACGAGGTAATCCACCCGCATTCCACGCGGCGCCGGATTGCGCTGGGGCTTCGCAAACTGCGCAACAAGCAGTTGGAGAACCCCTGGAAGAAGCATGACAATATTCCGTTGTGAGGTGATGTTGTGGCTTTGCGCGACCTAAAATTTCCAATCATTCTAGGTCTTTGCCTTTTCGCGGCGAACCAGTTGAGGCGTTGGATTGGAATAGAGTTTCCAGTGTGGTTTTCGCTCCTGTGTGTCGCTGCAGTGGTCGTCGCATCGTCTGTATTTGTGTACTACGGTCGGAAGCGGGAACGGCTGTCGGCTGACTTTCTTGCACGACGTGACAACGCGCCAAAGTTCGAGGACGAAGCACGTCAGTCGATGATCAATGTCCAAAAGGAAACGCAATGAAACTAGGCCGTCTCAACCATATTGGCGTCGCGACGCCTTCCATCGCCGACAGCATCGTCTTTTACCGCGATGTGATGGGTGCGACCAAAATCCATGATCCGTTTGATTTGCCCGAGCAGGGAGTGAAGGTGTGCTTTGTCGATACGCCCGGTGCGGATGGGGCTTTGAATGGCACGCAGATTGAATTGGTCGAACCACTGCCGGGCAATACCAGCATTGCGGGCTTCCTTGAGAAGAGCCCCGCCGGTGGCCAGCATCATATGTGTTACGAAGTGCCCGATATCCACGCCGCCAAGGCCGAGTTTGAGGCAATGGGCAAGCGCGTGCTGGGCGAGCCGCGCATCGGCGCGCATGGCACGCTGATCTTCTTTGTGCATCCGCGCGACATGGGCGGGGTGCTGACCGAAATTATGGAGACGCCGAAGGAGGCGCATTGAGATTTGAGAGAGGAAACGGAGAGATAATGACATACGAAACCATCCTGACCGAGCGCAAAGGCGATGTACTGGTCATCACACTGAACCGGCCCGAACGGCTGAACGCCGCCTCGATCCCGCTGGCCGAAGAATTGGGCGCTGCCTTTTACGACCTCGACGGCGCGCGCGCGGTGCTGATCACCGGTGCGGGCAAGGGCTTCTGCTCGGGCGCAGATCTTGCCGCACGCGGCGAGGCGAGTGCGATCCAGCAAAAGGGCGGCAGCCACCGTGCGCTGCAAAATTACTACAACCCGCTGATCACTCAAATCCTGCGCTGTCCGGTGCCGGTTATCACGGCTGTCAATGGCGCTGCTGCCGGTGTCGGCTGCTCGATCGCGCTTGCGGGTGATTTCGTGCTGGCGGCAAAGAGTGCCTATTTCCTGCAGGCCTTCGTTAATATCGGCCTTGTGCCCGATGGCGGCTCCACCTGGCTGCTCGCCCGCGCGATCGGTCGCGCGCGCGCCACACGGATGATGATGCTTGGCGAAAAGATCGGCGCGGAGCAGGCCGAGGATTGGGGCCTGATCTACAAGGCGGTCGATGACGCGACGCTGATGGACGAAGCACTGGCGCTGGCGACGAAGCTGTCGCAAGGGCCGACCGTTTCCTATTCGACGATGAAGTCCAATATCCAGACTGCACTCGACGGCACACTGTCGCAGGTTCTGCTCGCAGAGGCCGAAGGACAGCGCGTTGCCGGGGCCAGCGCCGATGCGATGGAAGGCGGCCTCGCTTTCATCCAAAAGCGCAAAGCTGAGTTCAAGGGCAAATAATGCTGTTCTTCAACAGCCCGAATCCGGCGCCTAATCCGCGCCGGGTCCGCATTTTTGCGGCGGAGAAGGGGATCGTGCTCCCAACGCGCGATCTCTCCATCCCCGATCGTGAGCATAAGGCGGACGAATTTCTGGCGTTGAACCCGCGTGGCCAGACCCCTGCGCTGCAACTGGACGACGGAACGGTGATTTCCGAAAGCGTTGCCATCTGCCGCTATCTGGAAGGAATGCATCCGGAACCACCCCTGTTCGGTCGGAACCTGCGCGAACAGGCGCTGATCGAGATGTGGAGCCGCCGGGTCGAAATGATCCTGATGCCGCCGGTCGGCGCAGTCTGGGTGCATACCCATCCCTTCACCGCGCGCCTGCCGGGCCGCAATGCCGAATGGGGCGAATCCAACCGCCCGCGTGTGGAAGAGGCGCTCCGCTTTTTCGATTCCGCGCTGCAAGGCCGCGAATTTCTGGCCGCCGACCATTATACGATTGCCGACATATTGCTGCTGACCACGGTCGATTTTGCCGGGTTTATCGGCATAGCCATGTCGGATGACCTCGCTTCCCTGCGTGCATGGCATGCGCGCGTTTCCGCCCGGCCCGGCGCCGCAGCTTGAATGGTGTAGAGATGAGTGAAAAAAACCTGTCCGATTGGCAGACCGCCGCCGCAAAAGAGGTGAAGGGCAAGGACCTGACCTGGCACACGCCCGAAGGCATTGAGGTCAAGCCTCTCTACACCACAGAGGATGTGACGGCTGATCCGGGTTTGCCGGGCTTTGCCCCCTTCACCCGCGGCGTGCGCGCGTCGATGTATGCAGGTCGGCCTTGGACGATCCGCCAATATGCGGGCTTTTCGACTGCCGAAGAGTCCAACGCCTTTTATCGCCGTAACCTTGCTGCAGGGCAAAAGGGCCTGTCGGTCGCCTTCGACCTTGCCACGCACCGCGGCTATGACTCAGACCACCCTCGCGTTGTCGGCGATGTTGGCAAGGCGGGTGTCGCGATCGACAGCGTTGAGGATATGAAAATCCTGTTCGACGGCATACCGCTCGACCAGATGTCGGTTTCGATGACGATGAACGGAGCGGTGATCCCGATCCTGGCTTTCTTCATCGTCGCGGGTCAGGAACAGGGCGTTCCGACCGAGCAGCTCGACGGAACCATCCAGAACGACATCCTCAAAGAGTTCATGGTCCGCAACACCTATATCTATC
>NZ_DAOLHN010000019.1:0-53058 GCF_035329025.1 Sphingorhabdus sp.
GATGAAGCCGGGCAAGGGCGGTCAGATCGCCCGTTCGGCAGGCACTTATGTGCAGCTCGTCGGACGTGATGGCGGCAAGGTCATCGTTCGCCTGAATTCGGGTGAACAGCGTTACATCCTGGGCAGCTGCATGGGCACGGTTGGCGCGGTTTCAAACCCCGACAACTCGAACACCACGCTCGCCAAGGCTGGTCGCAACCGCTGGAAGGGCATCAAGCCCCTGACCCGCGGTGTTGCGAAGAACCCGGTCGACCACCCGCACGGCGGTGGTGAAGGCCGTACCTCTGGCGGTCGCCATCCGGTGACGCCATGGGGCAAGCCGACCAAGGGTGCACGTACTCGCTCCAACAAGTCGACCGACAAGATGATCATCCGGTCGCGTCATGCGAAGAAGAAGAGGTAAGTCATGGCTCGTTCCGTCTGGAAAGGTCCCTTTGTCGACCTGTATCTGCTGAAAAAAGCAGAAACCGCGCAGGATGCGAACAGCGCAGCGCCGATCAAGACCTGGTCGCGCCGCTCGACGATCCTCCCGCAGTTCGTCGGCCTGACGTTCAACGTCTATAACGGCCACAAGTTCGTCCCTGTCTCGGTCAACGAAGACATGGTCGGCCACAAGCTGGGCGAGTTCGCGCCCACCCGTACCTATCACGGTCACGGCGCAGACAAGAAGGGCAAACGCTAATGGGTAAGCAAGCCGCCCCCCGCCGCGTTGGCGAAAAGGAAGCTTTGGCTGTTGGCACCACGATCCGTGGTTCCGCGCAGAAGCTCAACCTTGTTGCTGCGCTGATCCGTGGCCGCAAGGTCGAAGAAGCGCTCAACATCCTCACCTTCTCGAAGCGTGCAATGGCTGTTGATGCGAAGAAGGTGCTGGCTTCGGCCATCGCCAATGCGGAAAACAACCACAATCTCGACGTCGACAGCCTTGTCGTTGCCGAGGCAAGTGTCGGCAAGGCGCTGACCATGAAGCGTTTCCACGCTCGTGGCCGCGGCAAGTCGACCCGCATCCTGAAACCGTTCAGCCGCCTGCGCATCGTCGTTCGCGAACAGGAAGAAGAGGCTTAATCATGGGTCAGAAGAGCAATCCGATCGGCCTCCGCCTGCAGATCAACCGCACGTGGGACAGCCGCTGGTACGCCGAAGGTGCGGACTATGGCCGCATGTTGCTGGAAGATATCAACATCCGCAAGTTCATCATGAAGACGCTGCCCCAGGCTGCGATCTCCAAGGTGGTGATTGAGCGTCCGGCGAAGCTGTGCCGCGTTTCGATCTATGCGGCGCGCCCCGGCGTGATCATCGGCAAAAAGGGTGCCGACATCGAGAAGCTGAAAAAGGCCATTGGTAAGTACACCGATGCCGACGTCAGCCTCAACATCGTCGAAATCCGCAAGCCTGAAATCGACGCCAAGCTCGTCGCTCAGGGTGTTGCTGATCAGCTCATCCGTCGTATCGCCTTCCGCCGCGCCATGAAGCGTGCGGTGCAGTCGGCGCTTCGTTTGGGTGCAGAAGGCATCAAGATCACCTGCGGTGGTCGTTTGGGCGGTGCTGAAATTGCGCGCGTCGAATGGTATCGCGAAGGTCGTGTTCCGCTGCACACTCTGCGCGCCAATGTCGACTATGCCGAGGCCGAAGCGCTAACCGCTTATGGCATCATCGGTATCAAGGTCTGGATCTTCAAGGGTGAAATCCTTGGTCATGACCCGATGGCGACCGACCGCTTGATGATGGAAGCGCAGACCTCGGGCGTTCGCCCGCAGTCTGATCACCGTCGCTGATAAGGGAATAGGCAAGCATCATGTTGCAACCTAAGAAAACCAAGTTCCGCAAGCAGTTCAAGGGCCGCATCTCTGGCAATGCCAAGGGTGGTACCGATCTGAACTTCGGTTCGTATGGCCTCAAGGCGCTGGAGCCGGAACGCATCACTGCGCGCCAGATCGAAGCGGCCCGTCGTGCGATCACCCGTCACATCAAGCGTCAGGGACGTTTGTGGATCCGAGTGTTCCCGGATGTTCCCGTATCGAAAAAGCCTGCCGAAGTCCGTCAGGGTAAGGGCAAGGGTTCCGTCGAATATTGGGCAGCCAAGGTTAAGCCTGGCCGCATCCTGTTTGAACTCGACGGTGTTCCGGGCCAGATTGCTGCCGTGGCATTCAGCCGCGCGGCGATGAAGCTGCCCATCAAGACCAAGGTTGTTGCCCGTCTTGGCGACACCTCGCATCTGGGAGCCGAAGGATGAGCAAGACTGAAGACCTGCGCGTCAAGACCGACGACCAGCTGGCAGCCCAGCTTGGCGAACTGAAGCGTGAGCAGTTCAATCTGCGCTTCCAGGGCGCTACCGGTCAGCTGGAAAAGCCGGCTCGCATCCGCGAAGTGCGCCGAGATATCGCGCGCATCAAAACCCTGCAGAGCGAGCGTGCAAGCGCCGCGAAGCAATCGGCATAAGGAGCACAACCGATGCCTAAACGTATTCTTACCGGCACCGTGGTGTCCGACAAGAACGACAAGACGGTCGTTGTGCTCGTTGAGCGCAAGGTGAAGCACCCGCTTTACGGCAAGATCATCCGTCGTTCGAAGAAGTATCACGCGCATGATGAAGCCAACACCGCGAAAGCCGGTGAAGTGGTTCGCATCCAGGAATGTGCGCCGATCTCGAAGAACAAGACCTGGACTCTGGTGGAGCGCGTTGGTGCCGCACCCGAGGCTGCAGCCGAACTCGCGGAGGGTTGATCCATGATTCAGATGCAATCCAATCTCGATGTGGCTGACAACAGCGGCGCCAAGCGCGTCCAGTGCATCAAGGTTCTCGGCGGTTCCAAGCGTCGTACCGCTGGCGTTGGCGACATCATCGTGGTGTCGATAAAGGAAGCCCAGCCGCGCGGCAAGGTGAAGAAGGGCGACGTGCACAAGGCCGTCATCGTTCGCACCCGCAAGGACATCCGCCGTCCCGACGGTTCGGTTATCCGTTTCGACTCCAACGCTGCCGTGCTTATCGGTAACAACAAGGAGCCGATCGGCACCCGTATCTTTGGCCCCGTAGTTCGTGAACTGCGTGCCAAGAACCACATGAAAATCATCAGCTTGGCACCGGAGGTGCTGTAATCATGGCTATGGCGAAAATCAAAAAGGGCGACACGGTTGTCGTGCTCGCCGGCAAGGACAAGGGCAAGACTGGTGAAGTCACCCGCGTCGATCCGAAGGCGTCGAAAGTCGTCGTGTCGGGCGTCAATGTTGCCGTGCGTCACCGCAAGCCGAGCCAGGCAAACCCGCAGGGCGGCCTCGACCGTTTCGAAGCCCCGCTGCATATCTCGAACGTTGCGATTGCCGACAAGAATGGCAAGCCGAGCCGCGTTCGCATTGAAACCGGCAAAGACGGCAAGAAGACTCGCGTCGCCGTGAAAACCGGGGAGAAGATCGATGGCTGATCAAAAATACACCCCGCGCATGAAGCAGCGCTATGACGATGCCGTCGTCAAGGCCCTGACCGAAAAGTTCGGCTATACCAACCGCATGGCTGTTCCGAAGATCGAAAAGATCACGCTCAACATGGGCGTCGGCGAAGGCTCGCAAGACAAGAAGAAGGTTACGACCGCTCTTGAGGAAATGAAGCTGATTGCTGGCCAACAGCCGGTTGTCACGCGTGCCCGCAAGTCGATCGCAGGCTTCAAACTGCGCGAAGGCATGCCGATTGGCGTCAAGGTGACGCTGCGCGGTGCCCGCATGTACGAATTTCTGGACCGTCTCGTCACGATCGCAATGCCCCGCATCCGCGACTTCCGTGGCCTGAACCCGAAGAGCTTTGACGGCGCCGGCAACTTTGCCATGGGCCTGAAAGAGCAGATCATCTTCCCGGAAATCAGCTATGATTCGATCGATACCGTTCGCGGTATGGACGTAATCGTAACCACCACCGCAAACAGCGACGATGAGGCCCGTGAGCTTCTTCGCCTGTTTGGTTTCCCCTTCCCGCAAGAACAAGCAGAGGAAAAGGAAGCAGCGTAAAATCGCAGCTCCCGCCCTCTTGTCAGAAAGGACGAGAACTTAAGTCATGGCGAAACTGAGTTCCATTAATAAAAATGAGCGTCGTAAGAAGCTCGTCAAGAAATATGCCGGTCAATATGCTCGGCTGAAGGCAATAGCCAATGACGAGTCGAAGGACGAAAGCGAGCGTCTGATCGCGCGCCTGAAACTGGCCGAGATCCCGCGCAATGGCAACCCGACCCGCGTTCGCAACCGTTGCGAAACCACGGGCCGTCCGCGCGCTTACTACCGCAAATTCCGGCTCTGCCGTATCCAGTTGCGCGATCTGGCCAATAAGGGCCTGATCCCCGGCGTGACGAAATCGAGCTGGTAAGGGATAGAGAAAATGGCATTGACCGATCCTTTGGGTGATATGCTCACCCGCATCCGCAACGGCCAGCGCGCGAAGAAAGACTCTGTGCTTTCGCCCGCGTCGAAGCTGCGTGCCCGCGTCCTCGACGTGCTGCAGCGCGAAGGCTATATCCGTGGTTACAGCGAAGAAGCACTGGGCGCCCACAAGGGCCTGCGCATCGAGCTGAAATATTTCGAAGGCCAGCCTGCGATCCAGCATGTTGCACGCGTTTCGAAGCCCGGCCGCCGCGTCTATTCGGGCAGCACCGAGCTTCCCGTTGTCCGCAATGGCCTAGGCATCACCATCGTTTCCACACCGAAGGGTGTGCTTTCGGACGCCGAAGCACGCGCCCAAAATGTCGGCGGTGAAATCCTGGCGGAGGTGTTCTGATGAGCCGCATTGGTAAGAAACCCGTTGCCATTCCGGCTGGCGTGACCGCCAGCATCGGTGATGGCACCTTGTCGGTGAAGGGCCCGAAGGGCGAACTCACCATGCCGATGAGCGACCTGATTTCCTATGAAATCAAGGACGAAGGCGTGTCAGTTATGCCTGCGAACAAGAGCAAGGAAGCTCGCGCATTCTGGGGCATGCAGCGCACGCTGGTGCAGAACCTGGTCACGGGCGTGACCGATGGTTTCACCAAGGTGCTCGAAATCACCGGCGTTGGCTATCGTGCAACAGCCCAGGGCAAGATCCTGAAGCTGCAACTCGGTTACAGCCATGACGTGAACTTCGACGTTCCGGAAGGCATTGAAATCAAGACCCCGGATAACACCACGGTGGAAATCATCGGGATCGACAAGCAGAAGGTTGGGCAGGTTGCTGCCGAAATCCGTCGCTGGCGCAAGCCGGAACCCTATAAGGGCAAGGGCATCAAGTACCGCGGCGAATATATCTTCCGCAAAGAAGGGAAGAAGAAATAAGCCATGGCTAAACTGTCTCTCTTTGAAAAGCGCCGCCAGCGCGTTCGTTCGAAACTGCGTGCGCAGGTTGCCGGACGTCCCCGTCTTTCGGTGCACCGCACCGGTCGCCACATCTATGCCCAGGTCATCGATGACTCCAAGGGTGTGACCGTGGCTTCGGCTTCGACCAACGACAAGGCGGTCAAGACCAAGAACGGTTCGACCTCTGCTGCCGCCGCCGAAGTCGGTAAGCGCGTTGCAGAAGCTGCGAAGAAGGCTGGCGTGACCAGCGTCGTCTTCGACCGTGGTGGTTTCCTGTTCCATGGCCGCGTCAAGGCGCTGGCCGATGCTGCCCGCGAAGGTGGGCTGGAGTTCTGATGATGGCTGACGAAAACAACACCAACGAAGACGTCGTCGTCGACGCAGCTGCTCCGGAAGCGGTTGAAGCAGAAGGCGGCCGTCGCGGCCGTGGTCGTGGACGTGGCGAAGGTGGCGGCCGTGGCCGTCGCGATGATCGTCGTCCGCGCGAGGAAAAGGAAGATGATGGCACGATCGAAAAGCTCGTCCACATCAACCGCGTTTCGAAAACCGTCAAGGGCGGTAAGCGCTTCGGTTTTGCCGCTCTCGTCGTGGTCGGCGATGGCCAGGGCCGCGTTGGCTTTGGCCATGGCAAGGCGCGCGAAGTGCCGGAAGCCATCAACAAGGCGACCGCTGCTGCGAAAAAGAAAATGATCCGCGTTCCGTTGAAAGATGGTCGCACGCTGCATCATGACGGCACCGGTCGTTTCGGCGCAGGCAATGTCTATGTCCGTTCGGCACCTGCCGGTACCGGTATCATTGCTGGCGGTCCGATGCGCGCCGTGTTCGAAAGCCTTGGTGTTGCCGATGTGGTGACCAAGTCAATCGGCACGTCGAACCCGTATAACATGGTCCGCGCCACTTTTGCGGCCCTGTCCGAACAGACCAGCCCCAAATCGGTGGCGCAGCGTCGCGGCAAGAAAATCGCCGACCTTCTCGGCCGCGGTGGCAGCAAGACTGCCGAAGCCGACGCCGAAGCTATTACGGAGTAATTCGACATGGCGAAAATCAAGATCAAGCAGACCGGTTCGCCGATCCGCCGCCCCGCCGTTCAGCGCAAGACGCTGCAGGGTCTGGGCCTCGACAAGATGCACAAGGTGGTCGAACTTGAAGACACCGCCGAAGTGCGCGGCATGATCCGCTCCGTGCGGCACATGGTCGAAGTAATCGGCTAAAATAATACCCTCTCCCGCTTGCGGGGGAGGGAAAATAGAGACAGTCCCTATTTTCAGGCGCGAAACAAAGCGAAAGCGAGTGCAAGACATGAAACTGAATGACATCCGTGATAATGAAGGCGCACGTCATCGCAAGATGCGCGTTGGCCGTGGTATCGGTTCGGGCAAAGGCAAGACCTCTGGCCGCGGCCAAAAGGGTCAGAAGAGCCGTTCGGGCGTAGCCGTCAAGGGCTTTGAAGGTGGTCAGATGCCCCTTCACATGCGCATTCCGAAGCGTGGCTTCAACAACATCTTCGCCAAGGATTATGCCGAAGTGAATTTGGGCATGATTCAGAAGTTCATCGACGCGAAGAAGCTCGACACCAAGGCTGTCATTGATCAGGCTGCGCTTAAGGCTGCTGGCCTGTCGCGTGGTGGCAAGGACGGCGTCCGTATTCTCGCCAAGGGTACTCTGACTGCGAAGGTCAATCTTTCGGTTGCCGGCGCATCGAAGGCTGCTGTCGAAGCTGTCGAAAAGGCTGGCGGCAAGGTTGAAATCCTGACCGTGAAGCCTGCGGCCGAAAAAGCTGCCGAGAAGAAGGGCAGCGCCAAGAAGGCCAAGTGATTAAAGAGGCATAGTCCTCTTGTGCAATAGACCCCGCGTCCCGATATTGGCTCTGGCCGATATGGGCTGCGGGGTTTGGTGTTTCCGGGCTTCGGAAACATCGACATGTGAATTCGGGGTAGATTGCTCCCGCCGCAACGGCTAGCGCAGCAATCGGGAATCAAGGGAAAGTTATTTCATGGCATCGCGAGCCGACAAAATGGCATCCGGCGTAAATTTTTCGAACTTCGGAAAAGCCACCGATCTTAAGAGCCGCATCTGGTTCACCATCGGTGCGCTGATCGTGTTTCGTCTGTTGAGCTTCGTCCCGCTGCCGGGCGTTGATCCGATCGCACAGGCTGCGCTTTATGCGAACAACGCCGCCGGCGGCGTACTCGATATCTTCAACACTTTCTCGGGCGGTTCGCTTGAGCGCATGAGCCTCATCGCGCTCGGCGTGATGCCCTATATTACTGCGTCGATCGTTGTGCAGTTGGCTGCTTCGCTGTCGCCTACGCTCGCGGCGATCAAGAAAGAAGGCGAAAGCGGGCGCAAGAAGCTCAACCAGTACACGCGTTATGGCACTGTATTGCTGACCGCCGTACAGGGCTATTTCTTGGCCGCTGGCCTTGAATCGTTGTCGGCTGCGAATGGTATCAGCGCGGTTGTTGAACCGGGCCTGATGTTCCGCATCGTTGCAACCATCAGCCTGATTGGTGGTACATTGTTCCTGATGTGGCTGGGCGAACAGATTACCTCGCGGGGTATCGGCAATGGTATTTCGCTGATCATCATGGCGGGTATCGTCGCGCAGATGCCGCGCCTTGTCGCCAATTTGCTTGAAGGCGGACGTACTGGCTCGATCAGTGGGGTGATCGTTGTTGGCTTCATCGCGATGTTCGTTGGCTTGACACTGCTCATCTGCTTCTTTGAACGTGCCCAGCGGCGTGTGTTGGTGCAATATCCCAAGCGGGCAACGCAGCGCGGCATGATGCAGGCGGATCGCAGCCACCTGCCGCTGAAGTTGAACACCGCAGGCGTCATCCCGCCGATCTTTGCATCGTCGCTTCTGCTGCTGCCGGTGACGATCAGCCAGTTGGGCGGTAATCAGGTCGCGGGCGAAAGCGCGAGCGGCGATTTCATCATCCAGTTGCTGCAATGGCTGCAGCATGGCCAGCCCGTCTATCTGCTGCTTTATGGCCTCGGCATTGTCTTCTTCTGCTTCTTCTACACCGCGGTTGTCTTCAACCCCGAAGAAACGGCTGAAAATCTGAAAAAGGCCGGTGGGTTCATTCCTGGCATCCGCCCTGGCAAGAATACGCAGGACTATCTGGATTATGTGCTGACGCGCATCACCGTTTTGGGCGCTGCCTATCTGACTTTGGTCTGTCTGCTTCCTGACTTCATGATGGGGCAGACCGGCCAGACGCAGTTTTTCGTTCTGGGCGGGACCAGCCTGCTGATTCTCGTGAACGTTACGGTTGACACGATCGCACAGATCCAGGGCCATCTGATGGCGCACCAATATGGCGATCTGCTGAAAAAAGCGAAACTCAAGGGCAATCGCGGACGCTGATTCAGCAAGCGCAATGAAAACAAGGGACGGGGCAAAGTGAGCAAAACGCTGAACATCATTCTTCTCGGCCCTCCGGGTGCCGGCAAGGGCACGCAGGCAGGTATTTTGGTCGACACCCGCGCCATGGTGCAGCTGTCGACCGGTGACATGCTCCGGGCTGCGGTCAAGGCTGGAACGCCAACAGGCCTGAAGGCCAAGGCGGTGATGGATGCGGGTGAGCTGGTTTCGGACGAAATCGTCTCTGGTATCATCGGCGACGCGCTTGATAAATTGGCACCCGAAACCGGCGTGATCTTTGACGGTTATCCGCGGACCGATGCGCAAGCGCATTCGCTGGACAGCATTTTGCAAGAGCGCAATCGCACCCTGCACCATGTTATCGAACTTGCGGTCAACGAAGACGCGCTGGTCGAGCGCATCGTCGGTCGTTTCACCTGCGCCAATTGCGGCGAAGGCTATCACGACACGTTCAAGAAGCCTGCCAAAGACGGCGTCTGCGACAAGTGCGGATCGAGCGAATTCAAGCGCCGACCGGATGATAATGAAGAAACCGTCCGCACGCGCATGGCTGAGTATCGCGTCAAGACCGAACCGATACTGCCGATCTACGAAGCCCGTGGGTTGGTTAGCAAGGTCGACGGCATGGCTGATATCGACGACGTAACCAAGGCGATCGCCGCCATATTGGGCTGAGCCCGCATTTCCATCGCAATCTACATTGCCGAGCAGGGGGCTGCACGGCTATCAGGGCGCATGATCAAACCTATTATATCTGGCGCTACCTTGCTGGCGCTTTTCGCGACCCCTGCACAGGCAGAGGTCAAAACCATGACCGAACAGGGCTTTTCGACATTGCATGCTGCCGATGTGTTGGCGAAGCCGGAAGATGTCTGGAAACGCCTACTCGCCCCCAAAGACTGGTGGAACCCGGCGCACAGCTGGTCTGGCAGCACTGAAGGTTTTTACATCGATCCACAAGCCGGCGGCTGTTTCTGCGAACTGTTTCAGGAAAAGGACAAGGACGGCAAAGTCGCCACCAAGGGCAGCGTCGAGCATATGCGCGTCCTGTTCTCGCAACCCGGCAAGGTCCTTAGGATGCGCGGCAGTCTCGGTCCGCTGCAGGCCGAGGCGGCGACAGGAACTTTGACTATTGCCATGGAACCTTTGAAGAGCGGATCCGGAACGCGGGTCAGTTTCTCCTATGTTGTCGGTGGCTATATGCGTTTTAAAACCGCAGACATCGGGCCTGCCGTGGATGCGGTGCTGCGCGAACAGTTTGACCGGATGATCAAGCCGCTTGGTAAGGTTGTCGGCAATGAAACGGGTGAGGCACCGGAAGAAACCAAGAAGGCCGATGCCAAGGCACCTACCAAAGCCGACCCCAAAAAAGCCGGGGAAAAAACTGATCTTGACGCGGCAGTCGATGCTATCGAGCCTGAGCCCAAGCTTGGCAAACCCGAGCAAGTCGAGGCAGACGACGCCGAAAGCGCCGATCAGCCAGAATAATCCCTGATCATGGTCGATCCATCCTCACCGCCCCGCATGCGGCGCAAAAAGCCAGTGCGCGCGAAAGCCGAAATCGGTTGGTGTGAACTGGTCGACCTGCCGGGCCTTGGTCTCTCCGCAATCCATGCCAAGATGGATACAGGGGCCGCCACATCGTCGATCCATGCCACACGGGTGAGGCCATTCGAACGCGAGGGCAGGGAATGGGTTGAATTCTGGTTTCGTCCCTTTCCGGGCGACACACCGCGCCGCTTCGAAGCCCCCTTGGTAGACCGGCGCCAGGTGCGCAGCTCGAACGGGGAAAAGCAGCACCGCTTTGTCATCGAAACGCAAATCTGCCTGGGTAAATTATGTTGGAAATCTGAACTGACACTGGCGAACCGGCGGTCGATGGCCTTTCCCGTCTTGATCGGGCGACGGGCTTTAAGGCGCGGGTTGATGCTGGTGAACAGCGGACGAAAATGGGTGCTGGGAAAGCCCGCACCATTGGAGGAAAAATGAAAATCGCAATGCTCGCGCGCAATGCCGGGCTTTATTCGCACCAACGCCTTGCCGAAGCGGCTCGGGCGCGGGGGCACGACATCGATATATTGAACACGTTGCGGGTGACGATGAACATCACCTCGCACCGGCCCGAAGCCTATTATCAGGGTGAGAAGATCAAGCGCTACGACGCGGTCATCCCGCGTATCGGGGCTTCGGTGACATTTTACGGTCTTGCCGTGTTGCGCCAGTTCGAGATGATGAAGATCTGGTCGCTCAATGAAAGCGTTGCGATCGGCCGGTCGCGCGACAAGCTGCGCAGCCTGCAGATTTTGGCGCGCAAGGGACTCGGACTGCCTGTAACAGCTTTCGCACATGATCCGCGCCAGACCGGTGAAGTTATCCAGATGGTCGGCGGTGCGCCGGTGGTTATCAAACTGCTCGAAGGAACGCAGGGTATCGGGGTGGTATTAGCCGAAACCGAAAACAGCGCACGTTCGGTGATCGAAGCCTTTCGCGGCGCGAATGTGAACATCCTCGTTCAGGAATTCATCAAGGAAGCCAAAGGCGCCGACATTCGCGCCTTTGTTATCGGCAACAAGGTTGTCGCGGCGATGGAACGGCAAGGTGCGGATGATGATTTCCGGTCTAACCTGCATCGCGGCGGGACGGCCAGTGCGATCAAGATTACACCCGAGGAGCGTTCGACCGCTGTCCGCGCCGCGCGGGCGTTGGGCCTTAATGTAGCCGGTGTCGACATGTTGCGGTCGAACCACGGCCCCGTGATCATGGAAGTGAACAGCTCGCCCGGTCTTGAGGGTATCGAAAAGGCAACCAACAAGGATATCGCGACCAAAATAATCCAGTTCATCGAAGATAATGCCGAGGCTGGAAAGACACGGACCAAGGGCACCGGCTGAGTAGTGAAAAGCGCGGTAGCGGGCGGCTTGACACCCTGCCCGACTCACCGTAAAGGGGGTGCATCCGACACACTGGTAAAACCAGCAGCGCTTTTTTGCGCCCGCTGGTTTTTTCTGCGTTGTCGGCCCAACACTTTCGCGTTGAGATAAAACCTTTCGGGGTTTTGTGGAGCAAGGAGCAAGAAATTGGCACGTATTGCCGGGGTTAACCTACCTACCAATAAGCGCGTTATCATTGCGCTCACCTACATCCATGGCATTGGCCGCACCAAGGCGGTCGAAATTGCCGACAAGCTGGGAATCGATCACACCCGCCGGGTGCAGGATCTTTCGGACGCTGAAGTCCTGAAGATCCGCGAAACGATCGATGCCGACCACACCGTCGAAGGTGACCTTCGCCGTAACACTGCGATGAACATCAAGCGTTTGATGGACCTCGCATGCTATCGCGGCCTGCGTCATCGTAAGGGTCTTCCTGTCCGCGGTCAGCGCACGCACACCAATGCGCGCACCCGCAAGGGCAAGGCGAAGCCCATCGCCGGCAAGAAGAAGTAAGCGCGGGTCTCCGCAGCTTTTCCCAGATACAGACAGGATAGAGCAAAATGGCACGCGAACCACAGCGCATCAAACGGCGCGAACGCAAGAATATCTCGGCAGGTGTTGCCCACGTCAACGCCAGCTTCAACAACACGATGATCACCATCACCGACGCACAGGGCAATGCCATCAGCTGGTCGTCGGCAGGCATGATGGGCTTCAAGGGCAGCCGCAAGTCGACTCCCTATGCTGCCCAGGTAGCTGCAGAAGACGCTGGCAAGAAGGCTGCGGAACATGGCGTCCGCACGCTCGAAGTCGAAGTGAAGGGTCCCGGTTCGGGCCGCGAGAGCGCCCTGCGCGCTTTGCAGGCCGTCGGCTTCACCATCACTTCGATCCGCGATGTGACGCCGATTCCGCACAATGGCGTGCGTCCTTCCAAGCGTCGCCGCGTCTGAAGCCGTTTCAAGGGTGCGGGCCATCCGGTTCGCGTCCTTTATTTTCAAGGCGGTTCGGTAAGGTGCACCAATACACCGATCCCGCCCAACCTAGGGGAAATCCATGTCCGTCAACATGAAGAACTGGCAGGAACTGAAAAAGCCCATGGGCCTCGAAGTGAAGCCCGCTGGCGACGCACGTCGCAAGGCAACCTTCGTCGCCGAACCTCTCGAGCGTGGCTTCGGCCTGACGCTCGGCAACGCGCTGCGCCGCGTGCTGCTCTCGTCGCTGCAGGGCGCAGCGATCACCTCGATCAAGATCGAAAATGTCCTTCACGAATTCTCGTCGCTTGCCGGCGTGCGTGAAGACGTGACCGATATCGTTCTGAACATCAAGCAGGTTGCCCTGAAGATGGAGGGCGAAGGCCCGAAGCGCATGCAGCTTTCGGCTACCGGCCCCGCTACCGTGAAGGCTGGCGACATCGCTGTCACCGGTGACATCCAGGTGATGAACCCTGATCTGGTCATCTGCCACCTCGACGAAGGTGCAACGCTGAACATGGAAATCACTGCTGACACCGGCAAGGGTTATGTTCCTGCTGTTGCCAACCGTCCGGCAGACGCTCCGATCGGCCTCATCCCGGTTGACTCGCTTTACTCGCCGGTCCGCCAGGTCGCTTACAAGATCGACAATGCGCGTATTGGCCAGGAACTGGACTTCGATAAGCTGAACCTGACCGTTGAAACCGACGGCACGGTAACCCCGGAAGATGCCGTCGCTTATGCAGCGCGCATCCTTCAGGACCAGCTGCAGGTCTTCGTCCACTTCGAAGAGTCGATGGCTGCTTCGTCGCCGATGATCGGTCTCGCTGCCGCTCCGGCCTCGAGCGAGGAATCGGACGCCAACCAGCTCAACCGTTACCTCCTCAAGAAGGTCGACGAGCTGGAGCTTTCGGTCCGTTCGGCCAACTGCCTCAAGAACGACAACATCATCTATATCGGCGACCTCGTTCAGAAGAGCGAAGCCGAGATGCTGCGCACGCCGAATTTCGGCCGCAAGTCGCTCAACGAAATCAAGGAAGTCCTTTCGTCGATGGGTCTGCGCCTCGGCATGGACATCCCCGGCTGGCCGCCTGAGAATATCGAAGAAATGGCCAAGAAGCTCGAGCAAGAGCTTTTGGGTTAAGAAGGCGTCGCCCCTGCGAATGCAGGGGCCGCTTTATGTTTACGCCATGCCTCCAGCGGCCCCTGCCTTCGCAGGGGTGACGGGGCAGGGAAAAGGGCCACCCGTCAAACGGCCTGGACTGGGGTACCTTGCACGGCCCCCTTACGAACGAAGGAATGAAATATGCGCCATAAAGTAGGCCAACGTAAACTGAACCGCACCGGCAGCCATCGCATCGCGATGTTGCGCAACATGGCGGCTTCGCTGATCAAGCACGAACAGATCACCACCGGCGTTGCCAAGGCGAAAGAACTTCGCCCCTATGTTGAAAAGCTGATTACGCTTGCCAAGAAGGGCGGCCTTTCGAACCGCCGTCTGGCGCAGAGCCGCCTGATGGACGACGTCCAACTCGCCAAGTTGTTCGACGTGCTTGCCACGCGCTATGCAGACCGCAACGGCGGTTACACCCGTATCATCAAGGCCGGTTACCGCGCTTCGGACGCTTCGCCGATGGCGATCATTGAATTGGTCGACCGCGACACCAGCGCCAAGGGTCAGGATTCGGGCCCGGTTGATGTGGATATGGACGAAGCGGCCTAGTCGGCGATTCATTTTGAGCTTTTAGAAAGGGGGACGGAAACGGTTGTTTTCGTCCCCTTTTGTATGTGGCATCAATGTTCTCGTGGTGGGCGGCCACCGGCTGTCGCGGGTTCATCGCCTTGTGCGGGTTCACGCGGTGCGGGTGTTGGAACCGTGACGCGCCGGGCCGGTTTGGCCACGACTGGAACATTTGGCGCAGTTGCTGGGTCAGCAGGGGCCATCTGACCACTGCCCACCGAAGCCGATAACGGGCGCTGGGGAGTAGTAGGCGTGGGACCTTGCAGAGGCTGCGGTGCCAGCCGAGGCGGGGCGGACCCGGTTACAGGGCTGCTCCCTACCGGCTTCTTGCCTGCACGGTTCAGCGAAGCGACAATGTAACCGCGAGCCGTAGTATCTGCGGATGCGTACAAACTACCCATGCTGGCATAAGTCGCGTTAGGCTTCGTTTTGTGCTGACCAGTCACGGTCTGCAAAATTGTATCGCGCAATGTTGCGATCTCGTTGCGACATTGCTGGTCAAGGCATTGGTTCTGGCCGCGCAAATCCATATTTCCTGCCCATATGGACGGCAGCAGGCGAAAGCGCGCTTCTTCGACGGCAGCAAACCCTGCCTTCTCTGCTTCCGCTTTAGCTATAGCGCTTGCTTGAAAATAGCTGACTATTTCATCCGGTTTTGCATCGAACTGCGCGCGCGCTTTATTACGCACCGCCCCGCCTGCATTGGCAATGGCGTTGCGACACAGGCTATCAAAAGCAGGGCATAGTGGTTGCCAACGGGCGATAAAACTTTTTGTCCATTGATTCAGCTTACCATTTCCATTTGGCGATAAGTCGTCGAGAACCAATTGACGGCGCTGTGCATCATTGGCTTTCTTTTCGTCACCGGTCACGCACTGCAGTTGGGTGTTGGGAAGTTTCTGGCATTCGGACTTGTCGTTGCAGCGAAAGCCAAAATCCGAAGCAGATTTGAGCCAGAATCCCCCAAATGCTATGCCGCCGTGTGTGGAGCAATATTGAGTAGCGGTGTTGAGGCTCATCGTTTCAGCATTGGGTTTTGGTGCGCTGCTGCAACCGCTGCCGACCAGCGAATATACCGCACAGAAACCGCTTTTCCCACCTTCCCAAATGTAGGAAACACCTTTTTCGGCTAGACCTACGCCGCCATGAATGATGCCTTTTGCACCGTCGATTACTTTGCCCGCAAAGCCCCTACACGCCTTCTTTGCTATGTCGCCCAGCAATGGCGTCCGTCCAACCAGTGACTGATCCACCAGTCCGTCGGTCAGGCTGCACACCGCTTGACCGCTCACGCCAAGGGATAGCAAAGTGCTGACCGCGCTGACATAATCGCCCTCGTCGAATGCGCGATAAACTTTTACTATATCCCCAGTTGTGCCGCCAATCGCCTTTTGCAGGTTCTTTTCCATAATAAAATCGGTCTCGAACGCAAAGGAGCAGATGGTCTTGATTTCTCCGAAATAAGGTACTGCGCTATTCAACTGGTCGACCAATTGTTGCTTGGCATCAGCGGACGAGCTTTTTGCATAATCTGCAGCAAAAGCTGAAGCCGAACCCATCATGGAGTTCGTTGCGCTTTTTCCTTTGGTATCATCAATATAGCCATCAGCTTTGCCAAAAACGACGTCTATCGCAGTTATCGGCGTTTCACACTTTGCCTGCGTAAAGGTTCCTATACCGGGATAGTTTTTTCCCTTTGCGGCTTTCACCGCGCCCACCAGTCCAAAGAACGGGTAATCCTGCGCTACAGCATGGCTATAGACAATTCCGGCATGCTGCGTTTGATTGACGGTGTAGCGCGCCATTTCGATGCTGTCGCGATCAACCCCCGCCTTGCTCAAAACAGAGGCGATACTCTCAAATGTCGCATTTTTCGCTGATGCCGGCGTTCCCATGAACGGCGTTATTGCAATCAGGTACGCCAATGTGGCCGTTGTTCGGACCGCAAGACGATGCATCACTACCCCTCCCCAGGTGGCTTCTCGATGCGACCGATAGTTCTAATTTTTCCGATAGCTAGAAGGGTGACAGATTGCCGTCAAGTTGGAATTGCCGTGCCGAAATCCAATGTCAATTCACTTGCAGGCGGTCGAGTTAACGTTACTGATAGACCAAGGCAAATTCCAGTTCAGGGATATAATATTGTGCATTGTGCGATTGTTCGAATTCTCCAGTCTACAGCAATTTCGGTAATACTCAGTTGGTCACCTGCATTCGCGGCGGATAAGGAAAATATGGAAGTTGCAACCGAAACCAGCGTCGCAAATCTGGCTTATCCCGAAACGCGAAAAGTTGATCTGGTCGAGGAGCAATTCGGCGTGAAAGTCGCCGATCCCTATCGCTGGCTGGAAGATGATGTTCGGAACAGCAAGGAAGTCGCGGATTGGGTTGCCGCGCAAAAGGCGGTGGCAGACCCATATCTCGGAAGCCTTCCCGGCAAACAGACGCTCGCTGCGCGTATGAAGGCGCTTTATGATTATGAACGCTTCAGCCTTCCGCAAAAGGCCGGTGGGAATTATTTCTTCACCAAGAATGACGGGTTGCAGAACCAGTCGCCCCTTTATGTACGCAAGGGTCTCAAAGGTAAGGACCGCGTCCTGATAGATCCCAATACATGGTCGAAGGACGGGGCGACCGCGCTTGATCAATATGAGTCTTCGCCCAACGGCAAATTGCTCGCTTATTCGATCCAGGATGGCGGCTCTGACTGGCGCACAATCAAGGTGATTGACGTAAAAACCGGCCAGCCCGTCGGCGATGAGATCAAATGGGCCAAATTCACCAACATCGCCTGGGTGGGCAATGAAGGCTTCCTTTATTCGCGCTTTGCCGAACCGGTCAAAGGGCAGGAGTTTCAGGCGCTGAACGAAAACCAGCAGTTGATGTTCCATCGTATCGGCACAAGCCAGTCGGAGGACCGACTGGTCTATGCTACGCCGGACCGGCCGAAGCTTGGTCACACCGCGCAAGTGACACATGACAATCGCTGGGTGGTGATCACATCGGCACAGGGGACTGATGAGAAATATGAGATCAGCCTGATCCCCATTGCAAAGGGTAAGGGCCAGGTTCTGCCCGTCGAAAAATGGAAGCCGCAAACGCTTATCCCCGGCCTCGACCATGACTGGCAACTGATTGAGGGCATGGGTGATGAATTGTGGTTCGTCACCAACAAGGACGCGCCCAAGCTGAAGGTCGTCAAAGCTGATTTGCGCGGCAAGCAGCCGGTCTTTTCGGACATAATTGCCGAACGCAGCGAGCCTTTGGCACGGGCACAGATTGTGGGTAGCAGACTGGTCCTGTCTTATTTGAAAGATGCGGCATCAGTCGCTGAAATGGTGAGCCTTGATGGCAAGCCCTTGCAGCGTATCCAGCTCAACGCCATCGGCACCGCGTCCGGCTTTTCGGGAAAGCCCGGCGATCCGGAAACTTATTATGCCTTTTCGAGCTTCAACCAGCCGGGCGCGATTTACCGGTTTGATTCCACCACGGGCAAGAGCAGCATCTTCGCGCAGTCGAAACTGAGCTTTGACCCTGCCAGCATCAGCATCGAACAGCGCTTCTACGCCTCGAAGGATGGTACCAAGGTGCCGATGTTCATTGTGCGTCGGAAAGATCTGGACCTCTCCAAAGGCGCGCCGACGCTGCTTTATGCCTATGGCGGGTTCAACCTTGCGCAATTGCCCGCCTATGACCCGCGCAAAATGGCGTGGATCCAGTCGGGCGGGGTCTATGTGCTCGCAAACATTCGCGGCGGTTCCGAATATGGCAAAGCTTGGCACGATGCCGGGCGGTTGCTCAACAAGCAGAATGTCTTCGACGATTTCATCGCAGCGGGCGAATATCTGATCAAGGAAGGCATCACCGCCAAGGAAAAGCTGGCGATCGAGGGCCGGTCCAATGGCGGGCTGCTGGTGGGGGCTGTGGTCAACCAACGCCCCGATCTGTTCGCCGCCGGCCACGCCGCGGTAGGGGTGATGGATATGCTCCGCTTTGATCGCTTCACCGCTGGGCGTTATTGGGTCGATGATTATGGCTACCCCAATAAGGAGGCCGATTTCAAAAATCTGCTGAGCTATTCACCCTACCACAATATCAAGACGGGCGTGCATTACCCCGCGGTTATCGTCACCACCGCTGATACCGACGACCGCGTGGTCCCCGGCCATAGCTTTAAATATACGGCAGCCTTGCAAGCCGCAGATACCGGGCCAAAGCCGAAAATCATCCGTATCGAAACCCGGGCCGGTCACGGTTCCGGAAAACCCACCGCCAAACTGATCGAGGAATATTCCGAAATCTATGGCTTTCTTGCCAAATGGACCGGATTGGAGCTGGAAAATGACGCAGCAAAGTGAATGGCATCCCCGACCCGCCAGTTGGTGGGAGCGGGTCATGGTTCCCAAACTGATCGGCTGTGCCTGCGCGCAACCGCAGATCATGAAGGCACGCAGCCGCATCGTGCCGAAGGCCGAGGGCGATGTGCTCGAACTGGGCTGTGGTGGCGGGATCAATATGGCCTTTTACGATCCGGCAAAGGTCAAAAGCTTTTCGGGCGTTGATCCGTCCGCCGGTTTGCTTGACCGTTCGCGGGAAGCCGCACAGGCTATCGGTATCGAAGCCGATATACGTGGCGGCATAGGCGAGGCTATTCCCTTTGCAGATGCGAGCTTCGATACCGTGCTGTGCACCTTCACGCTGTGTTCGGTTGATGAGCAGAAGCAGGTCTTGGCCGAAATGCGCAGAGTTCTCCGACCGGGCGGCAAGGTGCTGTTCCTGGAACATGGCAGCGCGCCGGACGAGGATGTGCGCAAATGGCAGCGCCGCATCGAACCGATCTGGAAACGCATCGGCGGCAATTGCCACCTGACCCGTCCGATCACCAGCGCCTATGAAGCGGCGGGCTTCAAGGTATCAGGAGGCGATAAGGGCTATATGCCCAAATCCCCCCGCCCGTTCAGCTGGATCGAATGGGGCGAAGCGCGGCTTGGTTAACCCTATTTTACCGGCTGTAGGCTAGGTCTTTTGCGCTATGGTGATGGCGCGCGCTGACTTTCGATTGGCTCAACCCTGTCCTGCTCCGCAGGAAGCCATGTCCCATGCTCCTGCCGCGTTTGGCAAGCCGCTGGTTCAGATTGTCAGCAACCCGGCATCGGGCGGTCATTCGCTGCGGCGGCTGGAGCAATTGCGCGACGCCTATGTTCGTAACGGCTATGACGCCATCTTTTCTGAAAGCTCTCCTGTCACTCCGTTCGAACTGGCGACAGGCGTGGCACGTGTGTGCATTGCAGGAGGTGATGGCACCGTGCGACACGTGCTGGAAAATCCCGAAATGCGCACATCCGGCGTTGCAGTGGACATTTATCCAGCGGGAACGATCAACCTGATCGCGCGTGAATGGGGCGTTCCGTCTGATCCCGATAGCTTTGTGCAGCAAGCCGCCGATCGTCCAGCCAGATGCCTGTTTCCCGTCGGGCTGAACGACACTTGCTTTCTGGCCTGCGCCAGCATTGGGCCTGATGCTCGGGCCGTCGCCGGGCTGTCAGTGGCTTTGAAACGTCGCATCGGCCGGTTGGCCTATGTGGTTGCGATGCTGAATGTCATGGCGAACTGGCAACGTCCCAGCGTGCAGCTTGTCGTCGATGGCCGGCGGATCGATTGCGAGGCAGTGTTTGTTGCCAAGGGCCGCTTTTATGCCGGACCGTGGAGCTTTGCACCCGAAGCGCGACTGGAGAGCCCTGAATTGCACATCGTTGCACTGCGCCGCGCGCGCCGTCGTGACATGGCGATATTCTGGTTGGCCATGATGATTGGGAAGGTAGATCGCCTGAAGAACGTCGAATTTGCCAAAGGTCGAGAGCTGTCGATTGCTAGTGATATTTCCCAGCCAATCCAGGCAGACGGCGATATTGCGGCGTGTACGCCCGCATTTCTGGCAGTAAGGGACGATCCGCTTTTTCTCTGACGGATTGTTCATGAAAAATGCCTTTAACATGAACGGCGACTGACAAGTCGATTCAGCAACGCATCATTTCGAATCGCCTAATCCTCCTTTTGACGGCGGGAATCATCCCACCGCCATAAAGGAGAAGTTCGATGAAGATTTTGACCAAGAACCTGCTCAGCGCCGGGGCCGCAGCTGCGGCCCTGGTCAGCGTTGCCGCCCCTGCCCAGGCCCGTGACCGCCATCGGGACAATGATGGCATCAGCGCTGGCGAAGTGATTGCTGGCGCAGTGATCCTTGGCGGCCTTGCAGCGGTGATCGCCAGCGATAATGACGATCGGCGTTACAATGACGGTCGCTACAACGACAATCGTTATGGCGATCGCTACAATGGCGGCTATGGCTATAACAATCGCTATGGTGGCAGCCGCGCGGCGGTCAGCCAGTGCGTCAACGCCGTCGAGAATTGGGGCAATCGCTACAGCCGTACCGATGTAACCAAGATCCATGACATTGATCGCACGCGCAATGGCTATCGCATCTCTGGCAACATTGTTGTGAAGGATGGCTGGCGCGGGCGTGACCGTTACGATAACCGCTACGACAACCGTTATGATCAGGGCTATAGTCGTGGTTACGATAAGGGCCGCTTCACCTGCTATATCGAACGTGGACGGGTGGTCGATGTCGACTATCGCGGGCTCGATCGCTGGCGTTGAGCCGTGATGCATAGCCATATGTAAATTCTTCGGGTGGTTCAGCCTGCTGTCAGGCTGGGCCGCCCATATTCACAGCATACAGGGGTGTATCCCCTCCTATATCAGGAGGTTTGAATGAACAAATTTGGAAAGGCAGCCCTGGCTGCCGGATTGACCGCGATGGTCGCCACAACGCCGCTACCTGCTATGGCCGCCTATGGCAGCCGTGAAGTGGCGGCCCAACGTCAAGAAGCATCGCCTTTTGATGACGCGTCGGATTACCACCGTCGCCGCTGGCGCAACCGTCGGCTCGATGTTGATGCAGGCGATGTCATATTGGGCATCGGCCTGATCGCAGCCATCGCTGCCGTCGCGGATGCGGGAAACAAGAACCGCCGCAGCGAACCCCGCAATGAGGATGAGCCGCGCTATCGTGACTATGATCCGACACCGGCACCCAGCTATAATGGTGGAGACGATGTCGGCAGCGCGGTGACCGCCTGCACCGAAGCCGCCGAACGCACCTCCAATGGTCGGGTTGATGAAATCGGTTCGGTAACGCGTGAAGGCAATGGCTGGCGCGTCATGGGCGAAATCGGAAACGATGGCTTCACTTGCACGGTCGACAATGGCCGCGTCGACGATATCCGGATCGGCGACCGCGAAATCTGAATGAAAATATGGCATCGTCCCTGCGAAAGCAGGGACCGTTGGACGTTTAATCCGCGCGTAAAGTATAAACTTCTAGCGGCCCCAGCTTTCGCTGGGGCGACGCCAAAATTCAGAATACCGGGTCGTTGGCGCCGTTGTCATCCTCGCCAATCGGCGTGACGGTTGTGTGGATTCCACATTCAGTTTTGTCCCAGCCCTTCCAGCGACCGGAGCGCGGGTCTTCGCCCGGTGCGACCTTGCTGGTGCAGGGGGAGCAGCCGATTGACGGATAGCCCAGTTCGACCAGCGGGTGCGCGGGCAGATTGTGCTCCGCCATATAGGTGTCGAGCCGTTCCTTGCTCCAGTCCGCGAGCGGATTGACCTTCAACCGGCCCTCCTCGACCTCAAAGCGGGGCAGTGCGCTGCGGGTAGAGGACTGGAACGCCTTGCGCCCGGTGAACTGCGCATCGAAACCCGCCAATGCCTGCTTGAGCGGCAGAACCTTTCGGATCTCGCAGCAGCCATCTGGATCGTAGGACCAGCGCAGGCCGTTGCCATCCTTTTGACGCAGCAAGTCCGCGTCGGGTTTCAGATCACGCAGGTCCTTGAGGCCAAGCTGCTGGCGCAGCTCTTCCTTATAGGTGATCGTTTCGGGGAAATGCTTTCCGGTATCGAGGAACAGCACGGGCACCGTTGGATCAACGCCGGCGATGAGGTGAAGCAAAATCGCGCTTTCGGCCCCGAAACTGGAGACGATGGCAACATCACCCAGCATATTCTCTTTCAGCAGAACTTCCAGCATCTCGACCGTATCGCGCCCGCGGAACATGTGGTTCAGGCGGATTGCGTCGGTCTCGCTATAGCGAGGTGCAGCGTTGATTCGGTCGGGCGTGCGGAGTTTCTGTTCAGCCATGACGCAGTTTCCACACCGGCACCGCCGCATCGGCGGCACCCTGATAGACGTGATCGTAACGCGACAAAGCCGCTTCAACATCGGCTTGATTCAGCGGCGCTTCGGGCGAGAAGCTGTCAAAGCCGCAGCGCTTCATGAACGCAATCTGGTCTACCAGCACGTCACCCTGTGCACGCAATTCGCCGGTATAGCCTGCCTCGCGCAGGATGCGGGCGGAGGAATAGCCACGCCCGTCGCGATATTTGGGGAAGGCGATTTCGATCAGCGCCAGCCGGTCAAGATGCGGGATCAGCGCGCGCGCGTCATCATCGGGTTCCAACCGCACTGCCGTGGCGTTGGACTGGTCGAGAAAGGCGTCGAGCGTGACCGAAGGTTCTTCACCCTCTGCTGTATGATGCTCAACCATAAATCGCCTCCTTGAACGGTTCCATGCCTACGCGGCGATAGGTGTCGACGAAGCGTTCACCGGGTTCACGCAGCTCTTTGTACTTATTGGTCGCGCGTTCGACTGCGTCGACAATGCCGTCTTCGTCGAAACCGGGGCCGGTGATCTTGCCGATGCTGACATCTTCCGCGCCCGAGCCGCCGAGGGTGAGCTGGTAATTTTCAACACCTTTGCGGTCGACGCCCAATATGCCGATATGCCCTGCATGGTGATGCCCGCAGGCGTTGATGCAGCCCGAAATCTTGAGCTTTAACTCGCCCAGATCGCGCTGGCGTGCTGGGTCGGCAAAGCGGGTCGCGATTTTCTGCGCGATTGGAATCGAACGGGCATTGGCAAGGCTGCAATAATCGAGGCCGGGGCAGGCGATGATATCGCTGATCAGGTCCAGATTGGCATTGGCCAGCTCGGCTGCGTTGAGCGCCTGCCACACCGCGTAGAGATCGCGCTTGGCGACATGCGGCAGCACGATGTTCTGCGCATGGGTGACGCGCAGTTCATCAAAGCTGTATTTCTCGGCAAGGTCAGCCATCACATCGATCTGGGGAGACGATGCGTCGCCCGGGATGCCGCCAATCGGTTTCAGGCTGATATTGACGATGGCATAGCCCGCTTGTTTGTGCGGCTTCACATTCTGGTCGAGCCAGACCGCGAAATCGGGATCGCTGCGGTCGATATCGTCGCTGAGGCCAGCTTCGAACGCTGGCGGTGCGAAATAGGCCGAAATGCGCTCAAGCTCTGCAGCGGGAGGATCAATGCCCAGCGTCTTCACATGCGCGAACTCTTCTTCGACCTGGCGGCGATATTCGTCGGCACCGATTTCGTGGACGAGAATCTTGATACGCGCCTTGTAGATATTGTCGCGGCGGCCATAGCGGTTGTAGACGCGCAGGCAGGCCTCGGCATAGCTGAGGAAATCCTCGATCGGGACATAGTCCTTGATGAGCGGAGCGATCATCGGGGTACGGCCCATGCCACCGCCGACATAGAATGCCGCGCCCAGCTTGCCATCGCGATTGACCAACTGGATGCCGATATCGTGCAGGCGCATCGCGGCTCGATCTTCATCGGCTGCAATGACAGCAATCTTGAACTTACGCGGCAGATAGCTGAACTCGGGATGGAAGGTGCTCCACTGGCGCATCAACTCGGCCCAGGGGCGAGGATCGGCGACTTCGTCCGCGGCTGCGCCGGCATATTGGTCCGAACTGATATTGCGGATGCAATTACCGCTGGTCTGGATGGCGTGCATCTCGACCGTCGCCAGTTCAGCCAGCAGATCTGCGCATTCTTCCAGCTTGATCCAGTTATACTGGATATTCTGGCGCGTGGTGAAATGGCCGTAATCGCGGTCATATTTGCGGGCGATGTGGGCGAGCATCCGCATCTGGCGGCTGTCGAGTGTGCCGTAAGGAATGGCAACGCGCAGCATATAGGCATGCAGCTGCAGATAGAGGCCGTTCATCAGGCGCAGCGGCTTGAACTGGTCCTCTGTAATTTCGCCAGCGAGGCGGCGCTTCACCTGGTCGCGGAACTCCTCGACGCGTGCATCGACGATCGCTTGGTCGTAATTGTCATATTTATACATTTCAAATCACCCAATCGCCGGCAGCAGGGTCGGCAGGTTTCAAGGTAAGGTCAGGGCGCACAGTGGGGCCGAGTGCGCGCACGCGATCCTTGATATGCGCAGGGCGCGGGCCTTCGGGGGTTGGGATTGCCTCGATGATGTAAGGCGCATTTACACGACGCGCGCCTTCTTCAGCATGCAATATGGCATCGCCGCTTTCGCCCACATCGACGGCATCCTCGACATGGATCGACCAACCATTGCCGGTCCACCAGGTCACCGCGCCCGAGGCTAGATCATTTCCGGTCAACAATTTCACGCAAGATACTCCGCTTCACGGGCAAGGGCAGCCAGCCGATCTTCGGCATTGGACATCAGCACCACATCGCCCACAATGATGATGGCGGGGGAGCGCACGGCTTCGCGTGTGATCATACCGCCAAGGTCGGTCAGGATCGTGCGGAGCGCGCGGCCGTCTTTACGGCCCACACGCTCCAGCACGGCGACGGGCGTGTCGGGGGAAAGCCCGTCGGCAATCAATTTCTCGGATATGTCGTCGGCAGTCGCGACGCCCATATAGATAACGAGCGTGCGGCCCTTGCCAGCGAGACCGGCCCAATTCTGGTCGGTCAGTCCTTTGCACTGGCCGGCAACGAAGGTGACGGCGCTGGATGCATCGCGGTGGGTAAGGGGGAGCAAGGCTTCCGCTCCACCAGCAACAGCCGCCGAAATGCCGGGGATGACTTCGACCGGAACGCCCGCTTCACGGCAAGCATCAACCTCTTCACCGCCACGCCCGAAGATAAAGGGATCGCCGCCCTTCAGGCGCACCACAGTGTATCCAGCGAGCGCCTCACGCACGAGTATGGCGTTGATGTCTTGCTGCGGCACCGAATGGCGGCTGCGTTGCTTGGCGACCGAAATCAGCCGTGCATCGGCGCGAGTCAGCGCGAGGATTGCATCATCGACCAAGCCGTCATGCACCACGACATCCGCCGCAGCGATCAGCCGCGCGGCCTTTACCGTGAGCAAATCGGGGTCACCCGGGCCTGCGCCGACCAGATAGACTGTGCCTTTTTCCATGCTGCCAAGATGCGCCTTGGCGCGGCAAAGGCCAAATCAGGATATGTTGGCGGGGGGATAGGGCGGCTTTAGGGGTATCGTCGCCCCGGCGTTGGCCGGGGCCGCGGGAGGTTTTTTCTACAGCTTTTGAAAAGCGGATAACGGCCCCTGCCTGCGCAGGGGCGACGCCACTCTCAGTCGGTCTTGACCTTTTTCTTCGGCTTCTTCGGTTTCCCGGCCTTGGGTGCAGCGGGCGTTACTTCAAACACCGGCTGATTGTCTTTGATATGGACCGCCACTTCGCCGCCATTGACCAGCTTGCCGAACAGCAGTTCATCGGCGAGCGGTTGCTTGATCTTTTCCTGAATCACACGGCCCATCGGGCGGGCACCGTAGAGCTTGTCATAGCCACGCTCGGTGAGCCATGCGCGCGCCTCGTCGTCGAGCTTGATATGGACATTCTGGTCCGCAAGCTGGAGCTCGAGCTGCAGGATGAACTTGTCGACCACCATCGCGACAACCTCTGGCGGCAGATAACCGAAGGGCACTGTCGCATCGAGGCGGTTGCGGAACTCGGGGGCGAACATTGCCTTGACCGCTTCCTCGCCTGCATCTTCCTTGCTGATATTGGTACCGAAACCGATGCCTTCCTTGGCCATGTCGCTGGCCCCGGCATTGGTCGTCATGATCAGGATGACATTGCGGAAATCGACCGTCTTGCCGTGATGGTCGGTCAGGCGGCCATTATCCATCACCTGCAACAGGATGTTGAACAGATCCGGATGCGCCTTTTCGATTTCGTCGAGCAGCAGCACGCAATGCGGGTTCTGGTCGACGGCATCGGTCAGCAAACCACCCTGATCGAAACCGACATAACCCGGAGGCGCACCGATGAGGCGGCTGACCGAGTGCCGCTCCATATATTCTGACATGTCGAAACGCTTCAGCGGAATGCCCATGATGCTTGCCAACTGACGTGCCACTTCGGTCTTGCCGACTCCGGTCGGGCCGCTGAACAGATAGTTGCCAATCGGCTTGTCCGGATCGCGCAGGCCAGCGCGGCTCAGCTTGATGGCCGAGGACAGCACTTCGATGGCTTTATCCTGCCCGAAAACAACGCGCTTCAGATCAGCTTCCAGATTGCCAAGCGCAGCACGATCATCGGTCGAAACATTTTTCGGCGGGATGCGCGCAATGGTGGCGATCACAGCCTCGATTTCCTTGGGGGTAATCAGCTTGCGGCGTTTTGACGGCGGCACCAGCATCTGCATCGCGCCAACCTCGTCGATCACATCGATCGCCTTGTCGGGCAGCTTGCGGTCGTTGATGTAGCGTGCAGACAGCTCAACCGCCGCCTTCAAAGCATCAGGCGTATATTTCACCTTGTGGTGATCCTCAAACGCGCTGCGCAGTCCGGCGAGAATCTTGATGGTATCGTCGATGGTTGGCTCGTTGACGTCGATCTTCTGGAAGCGACGCAGCAGCGCGCGGTCCTTTTCGAAATGGTTGCGGAATTCCTTGTAAGTCGTTGAACCAATACAACGAATGGTACCGCCCGATAGAGCAGGCTTTAGAAGGTTAGACGCATCCATCGCCCCGCCACTGGTTGCGCCAGCGCCGATCACGGTATGGATTTCGTCGATGAACAGGATTGCGTCGGGTAGCTTTTCGAGTTCCGAAACAACCGCTTTCAATCTCTCTTCGAAGTCGCCGCGATAGCGAGTACCTGCGAGCAGCGCGCCCATATCGAGCGAATAGATGACCGCAGGCAGCAGCACTTCGGGCACCTGCTTCTCGACGATGCGGCGGGCGAGACCCTCGGCGATCGCTGTTTTACCGACGCCGGGTTCACCCACATAAAGCGGGTTGTTCTTTGAACGGCGGCAAAGAATCTGCACCGTGCGATCCACCTCTTCGCTGCGCCCGATCAGCGGATCGATGCGGCCCTGTTTGGCCTTCTCGTTGAGGTTGACGGTGAACTGCTCAAGTGCGGTTTCCTTGCCGCCCTTCTTGTCTTTTGCATCGGGCGCCGCCTCTTCCTTGCGTTCCTCGCTGCCTTCGACCGGGCGTTGCTCGATCAGTTTGCCATCCTTGCCGATACCGTGGCTGATATAGCTGACGGCGTCGAGGCGGCTCATATCCTGCTGTTGCAGGAAATAGACGGCATAGCTTTCGCGCTCGGAGAACAGCGCAACCAGCACATTGGCACCGGTAACGACATCCTTGCCCGAGCTTTGCACATGCAGGATTGCGCGCTGCACGACGCGCTGAAATCCGCTTGTGGGGGAGGGGTCGACATTGCCGCCGACCTTCAGGCTTTCGAGCTCATTGTCGAGATACTGGATCACGGTGTCGCTCAGCTCGCCCAAGTCAACTCCGCACGCTTGCATCACCTTGGATGCGTCGGGGTCGTCGATCAGCGCCAGCAACAAATGCTCCAGCGTTGCATATTCATGCGCACGCTCCGCAGCGTTTTTCAACGCGTTGTGCAGCGTGGCTTCAAGCGATTCGGCAAAACTGGGCATTCAGATACACTCCGTGGCGAAGCCACCGACCGCCGGTTACCCCGCTGATACAATGTCGCCCTTTTAACGGCGCATTTCAACCGCGCTTGCGGTGCTTTTCGAATTTTCCCGAAAATGGTTGCCGAAATGTTGCGGATAAACGCTTAACGGGCCAGCTCAACCCTTGCGAAACAGCGCATCGGCGGCACTGCGATGGCTTGATGCCGCATTTATTTTGGACTCGCAGCGGGCGATTTCGCTTTTCAGCTGCTCGATACGCTCCTTGAGCTCGTCGATTGACAAGGGGTCCAGGTCTTCGCGCAGCAATTGCTTGAGGGGCTCGGTGCCACGGAGCGGTAAATTCTCATCGATATCCATGGCGCGAGTGTTGACTGGACCTTCGTCGCTGTCAATATGCCGCCGTTTTCCAGCGACCGGCAAGGGGGAATGGCCGTGGCTCTGCCCGATATGATGGCTGCAATCGAAATCTCGACACCGGGCGGGCCCGAAATGCTGCTCCCTTGCCAACGGCCAGTTCCCGTTCCGGGCGCGGGTGAAGTGCTGGTAAAGGTTGCGGCCGCTGGCGTGAATCAGCCCGATGTGGTGCAGCGCATGGGGCTTTATCCGGCACCGCCCGGTGCCAGCGACCTGCCGGGGCTTGAAATTTCAGGAACTGTCGAGGCGATAGGACCCGGGGTTGAAACCGAGCATATGGGGCAGAGAGTCTGCGCTCTCGTCGCTGGCGGCGGCTATGCCGAATATTGCGTCGCTCGTGCCGATGTTTGCTGGCCGGTTCCGCCCAGCCTGTCGATGGAGGAGGCCGCTGCCATTCCCGAAACACTGATGACGGTGTGGCACAATGTCTTCGAACGCGGCTACGCCTCTGAAGGCGAAACGATACTGGTGCATGGCGGCACCAGTGGCATTGGTACAATGGCGATCAAACTCGGCAAGCTGTTCGGGCTGGAGGTTATTGTAACTTGCGGTTCGGCGGAAAAATGCGCAGCTGCTTTGGCCATCGGCGCGGACCATGCCATAGACTACAAGGCGAGCGATTTTGTCGAGGAGGTCGGCAAGATTACCAGCGGCAAGGGCGTGCATCTGGTGCTCGATATGGTCGCCGGAAGCTATGTTCCGCGCAACCTCAAATGTTTGCGCGAGGATGGGCGGCATGTGACGATTGCCGTGCAGGGCGGGCTGGTTGCTGAAATCAACATGGCGCAGGTGATGGGCCGCCGGCTGACCTTGACCGGATCAACGCTGCGTCCGCGGTCCAATGAATTCAAGGGGCTGCTGGCGCAGGAGATTTACGAAAATGTTTGGCCCGATGTCGTCGAAGGGCGCCTTCGCCCCGAAATGGCGCGGTCCTTTCCGCTGGTGGAAGCCGCCGCAGCCCACCGCCTGATGGAAAGCGGCAATTTTGTCGGCAAGATTATCTTGCTCGCGTAACCCAACAAAAAACCCCGGAGTTTCCTCCGGGGTTTGATGTTTGCGCTACCGGCTCAGGTCAGAACCGGAAACCTACCGCAACGCCGTAGGTGCGCGGATCCAGCGTGTAGATATTTGTGAACAGGCCCGATGACGGGTCTGTAATATACTTGCCTGTGATCGCCTGCGAGTTGAACAAGTTCGATACAAATGCCCGCGCATAAAACTTGTCTTCTGGTCCAGAGACAGTCAGCTGTGTGCTGACAATTTCATATGACTTAATACGATCGCGGACTGTATTAAAATTGCTGCCCCATGCATTACCCGTGAAGTACAGGTCTGCACGCGGCGTAATGGTCCAGCCACTGTTGGTTTTAATGTCATACTGAGCGCCAACAGAGAATTTAAAGTTTGGCGAGTTGGCTAGTTCATTACCTTTCAGGTTGCGTTCCACACCGCCAGGCAGGAAGAAGCCACCGCCCGCGCCCGCGTCAAACAGGTAGGTACCTGCGGGAGTATTGGCGTGAATGAAGCTGCCCAATGCGCCGCAAAGTGAGAAGGCACCAAAGGAGTTTGTTCCGGGTACCTGGACTGCAGGCCTGATCAGGCCGCCTCCGGCAACAGCATTGAACCCGTTTACAAGCGCCAGCGTGTTGGCAATGGGAACACTTCCAGCGACAGCGGGAGCAACGACGCAGTTAGCAGCGCTTTGCAGATCCTTGATGATCACCACATCGCTACGTCCATTGGAAGGATTTCGCGTGTCTACTGTATTAAAGTCGGCGATTTCGGTTTTGAGATAGGAAAGGCTGGCATTGACCGTGAATTCCCTTACCGGTCTAACGATTGCTTCCAGTTCGACCCCGTAGATCGTTGCGTTCGTATTGTCATTGAACGATGTGCGGTTGATGATCCGGCTGACTTGAAAGCCATTATATTTGTAATAGAAACCGGTTGCATTGAGCTGCAGATGACCGCCAATGAAGCTGTTTTTGGTCCCGATTTCGAAAGCATCGATAAGCTCTCCGTCGAATGTCAACGGAATGGGCGGGAACAAGTTTGGATCGTAAGGCGGATTAAATCCACCGGGCTTATAACCCCGCGTGTAACTTGCATAAACCAGTGTGTCGTCCGTGAAGGAGACATCAGGTTTCCAGTCAACAACAACGCGTCCCGTTATTTCGTCGAACGTGCCAGATTGTATGGCAAATTCCTGTTGTCCTGGTTTCGAACTGTCTCCGTCGAAGTTTGCCAGTATCGAATTAACGTCGGTCGTTCCATAAGGGACGAGTACGTTTAGGAAAGGCTGGCGAGCCCGAATGTATTTTTTGTCATTCGAGTATCTCAGGCCACCCGTCACCTTCAAATTGTCAGCCAAGTCAAAATAGACCTCACCGAACAGACCGTAGGTTTTCAAATGGGCTTTGTCCGTATCGCTGTGATAGAATGGCGGTGCCATAGCGTAATCTAGCGATGGAAGGCCGGCACCCAGCGCTGTGACGACACCGAGGAACGTTGACATGTAGTCGAAGCCAGAGGCCAAGACCGCATAATCAATATTTCGCCCTGTGCTCTCAAGATACAGACCGCCCAACAGGAAGTTGAAGGGACCATCAAAATCAGATGCCAGACGTCCTTCAATCGACCATTGTTTGTTCTTGCCCCCGGAATAATCGAACTCGGTCGTATTATCTGCGCACGATTGCACTCGTCCGCCGATCGAGCCTGCATGCAACGGGTCAAACGCTGAAGCGCAAAGCTGGTTTCCTCGGAATGCACCTGACCTCAATATTGCTTGCGCAATGGGGTTTCCGCCAGCACCGGCGGCCCGCAATGCAACTAGGCCAGGATTATTGGCGAGGCTGCGCGTCGTTGTCAGGTTATAGTCAAGGCTGGATGAATATTCGTTCTCAGAATAGCCACCGGTCAATGTGGCCGTCAGGTCTCCGAAGCTCTGCTCCAGTTCTGCACTGATCGTCAACTGGTCGGATTTCCAGAAGGGCTCGAAGTCAACTGCGACTCGCCGAACATTGGTCGGGTTGATCGCCGTATCGTAGGAGTGTCCATCGTCTCCGTAAACACTTCCCAGTCCGAAAGCCGCCAAGGGACCAAATCCTGCGATCGTCAGGAACTCACGGCTTCCCAATGTCCCGACAGCCGTAGAGTCGCCATTGATGACCTGAAAGGCTTCCTGGTCGGGGCGACAACCGAGAATGGCAGTGACATCCGTAGCGCAAAGCTGTTTCTGACCACGTGAGCGGTTGCTGTCTTCCTTAAAATACTGGGCCGTTACGGTGAATTTCGTTGAATCGCTGGGTTCCAGCTTGAAGGAACCGCGAACGGAATAATAATCTCGGCCGTCAATGTCATTTCCGGTGTTGAAATTCTTCGTATACCCGTCGCGTTTCAGGTACATGCCAGCCAGCCTGACACCGGCGATATCGCCGATCGGCACATTGACCATGCCCTTGGCCTGTATCGTGTTATATTTTCCGTAGGAGGCTTCGCCAGCGGCCGCAAATGCGTTCAGATCCGGCTTGGCGGTGATGATGTTGAAAACGCCCGCTGTCGCGTTGCGTCCAAATAGAGTCCCTTGAGGGCCGCGTAATACTTCGAGGCGTTCCAGATCATAAAATTCGGAATCGAAGATGCGACTGCCGATCAACGGCATATCGTTGAAGTGGATGGCGACACCTGCGTCTCCAGACGCTGCAACCACCGGCGAACCGATGCCGCGAATGGTGATGTTGGTGCCCGAGAAGTTGCCGTATGTGATCGACGTGCTCGGCAGTGCAAGTTGCAATTCTTGCGGATTGTCGATCTGCTGTCGCTCCAGCGCTTCGGTTGTAAATGCCGATACGGCAATTGGAACGTCTTGCAGGCTTTGTGCCTGTCGCTGTGCCGTGACAACGATTTCGTCCCCGAAGCCGGTGCCTTCATCATCGGCTTGCGGCGCAGTTTGTGCAAAGGCTGGCATTGCCATCGAAATGGCAAGCGCAGTCGCACTGACTAGATGTAGCTTACGCATGGTCCTCTCCCTCCATTAATTGCTACGAGATAGTGATGTAGTGAAATCAAATTACGTCTTCGAAGGTCTCCTCAAACCTTTGGCAATGCGCAGTGTTAAGTGCGCAATTAATGCAGTCAAGCCTTTCCTGCATAGCTATGCAGAGTTTTCCGACGAATGATGCTTGCCGTAAGGGCGGCTTTGGCCTAAGCGGGCGCCATATTCAGGCCGCTCCGGTAAGGGGCGGCCCTATTTATTGGAGAATCAGACATGGCCCAGAACGGACTTGTTCCCCTGATGCCGCACGCGACCGCAGCATGGCTGGTCGACAATACAGCGCTCGCATTTCACCAGATTGCCGAATTCTGCGGCCTGCACATTTTGGAAGTGCAGGCGATGGCTGATGACATGACGGGTACCAAATATACCGGCCGCGATCCCGTCCGTGCGGGTGAACTTTCGATGGAAGAAATCGAAAAGGGACAGGCAGATAGCGACTATTCCCTGAAAATCAGCAAGGGACCGGAACAGGTGCGCCGTACCAAGGGCCCGCGCTATACGCCGGTATCGAAGCGTCAGGATAAGCCGGATGGCATCGCTTGGCTGCTGCGCAACCACCCTGAAATTTCCGACGGTGCGATTTGCAAGATCATCGGTACCACGCGCAACACGATCCAGGCGATCCGTGAGCGCAGCCATTGGAATATCAGCGAGATCCAGCCGAAGGACCCGGTGACGCTCGGGCTGTGCTCGCAGCGCGAGCTGGACGCGATTGTTGCGCGTGCGGCCAAAAAGGCCGGCCTTGAAGACAAGGCTGCAGATGACAGCCGTTTCGCTGGCGACAAGGAAGCCTTGCTGACACAGCTGCGCAACGAACGCGACGAAGCCAAGCGCGCTGCCGAAGAAGCGCTGCATGGCGAAGAAGAAGCGCCTGCCGAACTCACTGCGGAAACGCTGTTCAAGAAATCGGGCGAGTAATCTCGCCGACCTTCCCTAACGTCACCATTGCGCTGTGGTGACGTATGGGGCAGGCAGTCGGTCATGACTGCTGAAACCCTGCCCGCCTATGACATGTCGCTTGCCGACCATGGCTTTGAACCGATCGAAATCAAAGGGCTGACCTATCCGCTGGGCGAGCATGTGCCCGGCTATGGCGAAATCTATCCGCTGGCGCCGGACATGGGCTGGACGCGGATGCCGGTGCCAGGCAACCTCAACCATATCAACATCTGGCTGCTCGACGACCTTGACGAGCAGGGCGAGGGCTTTGCCATTGCCGATACCGGCCTGTTCATGCCGGTGGTGATCGAAGAGTGGAAGAAGCTGCTTGAAGGCACGTTGGGTGACCGGCGGATGACGCGCATTTTTGTGACGCACTTCCACCCCGACCATGTCGGCTGCGCAGGCTGGCTTGCCAATCGCTGCAAGGTCCAGCTGTGGATGAATCGCACCGAATGGTTGATGGCGCGCATGCTGACCGCCGACCAGCGCGATGAGCCGCCCAAGGAGATTCTCGATCGTCGGCGGTATCAGGGATATAATGAAGCCCAGGTCGAGGATATGCGCAAACGCGGCTTTGGTGGTTTTGCCCGTGCCGTTTCGCAATTGCCGACTGGCCACCGTCGACTCGAAGATGGCCAGCATGTCCGCATCGGCGGCCGTGTGTGGGAGGCGATGACCGGAGGTGGTCATACGCCAGAGCATACCTGCCTTATCGACCATCATAATGGCGTAATTATTGCCGGTGACCAGATCCTGCCGCGCATCACCAGCAATGTTTCGATCATGGATAGCGAACCCGATGCCGATCCGCTCGGCGAATGGCTCGATTCAATTGCCAAATTCCGCCGAAAGTTGCCGGGCGACATGCTGGTGCTTCCGGCGCATGGGTCTCCCTTCCGCGGTGTGCATGTGCGCCTCGACAAGCTCGCTGAAGGGCATCACGATCGTCTCGACAAGCTTGAGGTTGCGTTGCGTGAAAAACCGATGCGCGCGGTAGATACTTTCGCACTTCTATTTGATCGGCCGATTGACGAGAGCGTTTTCGGCCTCGCCACCGGGGAATCGCATGCACATCTGGTGCATCTGGTCGCAACCGGTCGCGCTAAGGTAGAGACAATCGACGGGGTTGGCTGGTATAGCGCCGTTTAGAGGAGAGTTATGAACGCGACGCCCTGGGCCAATAATTACCTGCACCCTTCAAAATGGGAGCAGGTTTTTGCACCATTGTCGGTGCACGATATGTTTTTCAACTCGGCAGAGCGGCGTGGCAATGCCGCAATTGCCGACTTCATGGGTCGCAAATTCAGCTATGCCGAAATGGCCGAGCAGGTGCGCCGCTTTGCCCGCGGATTGCAATTGCAGGGGATCGGGAAGGGCGATCATATCGGCCTGTTTCTGCCCAATGTTCCGCATTACATCGCGGCGTATTACGGTGCACTTGCCGCCGGGGCGACTGTGGTCAATTTCTCGCCGCTCTACACCGTCGACGAATTGTCGCATCAGGTGGCCGACAGCGGTACTTCGATTTTGGTGACGGTGTCTGCCGCAGCATTGCTGCCGACCGCTATTAAAGTGCTCAACCAATCGAGCCTCAAACAGTTGATCGTCGGAAGCGTGGCCGAGGCTTTGCCGAAAATGAAGGGGCTGGCGTACAAGCTGTTCAAGCGCGGCGAGATTGCCGAGGTGCCCGACGATGGCCGGATAACCCATTATGCGCGCTTCATGGCGAATGACGGGCAATATGCACCTGTGCCCTGCAATCCCGAAACCGATGTCGCGCAGTTGCAATATACCGGCGGCACGACAGGCACGCCAAAGGGTGCCATGCTTACACATCAGAATATCAGTGCCAATGCGCGGCAGATCAACTGCATTGATCCGCACAGTCGCGCCAACCGGCCCGATAGCCCTGCGGAGGACCGCATATTGGGTGTGCTGCCCTTCTTCCACGTTTTCGCCAATGCCACTGTGCTCAACCGCACGATCGACAATGGCGGCGAGATTGTCATGCTTCCCCGTTTCGAGGCGGCCGCGGCGTTGAAGGCAGTCAACCGGACCAAGGTGACATCGATGCCCGGCGTGCCAACCATGTATCAGGCGCTGCTCGACAATGCCGAACTGCCCAACACGGATTTCAGTTCACTACGCGCCTGCATTTCGGGCGGCGCACCTTTGGCAGCCGAACTCAAGGCTCGCTTTGAGGGCGTATCGCATGCCGCGGTGATAGAGGGCTATGGCCTCACCGAGAGCTCGGGGGTGATTTCGTGTAACCCCTATGAAGGGACGAACAAGGTTGGCAGCATCGGGCAGCCCATTCCCGGAACCGACGTGCGTTTGGCTGACAAGGAAGATCCCAGCAAGCCAGCTCCTGTTGGCGAGCCGGGCGAATTGCTCGCCAAGGGGCCGCAAATCATGGCCGGTTACTGGAACAAGCCGGTGGCGACGGCAGAAGTCTTCGTCGACGGCTGGTTACGAACCGGCGATGTGGCGACCATCGATGAAGACGGTTTCATCTTCATCGTCGACCGTTTGAAAGACATGATTGCGGTTGGTGGTTTCAAGGTTTTCCCAAGCCAGATCGAAGATATTCTCTACAAGCATCCGGCGGTCAAAGAAGCTTTGGTGATCGGCGTACCCGATACGTATTCGGGTGAGCGACCTAAGGCTTTTGTCACATTGAACGATGGACAGTCGGTGTCTGACGAGGAGTTGACCAAATGGCTCAATCCGCAATTGGGCAAGCATGAACGGGTGCTGGGCGTGGTCGTGCGCGATGCTTTACCGAAGACTATGATCGGCAAGCTCGACCGCAAGGCGCTGCGCGCAGAAGTTGGCGTTTAAACAGATTTCAGGATGAAACAGATGAACAGGTTCACTGCATTATTGCTGGGCGCGACCGCGCTTGTTTCGACTTCGGCCTTCGCCGAGGATGGCGCGCCAAAAGCCCCGGAGCCCAAGCTGATTGTGGCGATCTCGGTTGACCAATTCTCGACCGATCTGTTCAACGAGTATCGCGAGGATTTTACCGGCGGCCTCAAGCGGCTGGCGGGCGGTATCGCCTTTCCCAACGGCTATCAAAGCCATGCAGCCACCGAAACCTGCCCTGGCCATTCGACGATCCTGACTGGTAGCCGCCCGGCACGTACAGGCATCATTGCCAACAGCTGGTTCGATCCGTCGACCGGCCGCGCTGGCAAGGACGGTAAAACCGACTATGGCGTCTATTGCTCCGAAGACACTTCGGTAGAGGGCAGCAACAGTTCCAATTACACCGTCTCGCCCAAATTGCTGAAGGTCCCCACTTTGGGTGACCGGATGCGAGCGGTGAACCCTGCGTCGAGGGTTGTTGCCATATCGGGCAAGGATCGCGGCGCGGTGATGATGGGCGGACACAATACGTCTCTGACGATGTGGTGGGACGGCAAGCAGTTTCGCAATCTGACCGGGGCCAATGGCGGTGATCCGCGCGCCACCAGCATGATAAACGCGCGGGCACGCGCCGCGATAGACAAGCCCGCCAAGGTCAAACTACCTGCCATGTGCACCACCCATTCGCGCGCAGTTGGTATCGGCGGTGATGCAACGGTTGGTACGCTGCAACAACGTAAGGCGGGTGACGCCCGTGCCTTCCGCGCCTCGGGCGAATTTGACGCACTGACGATGGATCTTGCATTGGCTGCTTTTGGGGAGCGGGGGCTCGGTAAGGGCCCTGCGACCGATGTGCTGGCCATCAGCCTTTCGGCGACTGACTATATTGGCCACACTTTCGGCACATCAGGCGCAGAAACCTGCGCCCAGATTGCTTCGCTCGACGCGACACTGGGCCGGATGTTCACCGTACTCGACAAGAGCAAGGTGCCTTATGTGGCAATGCTCACGGCTGACCATGGCGGCCATGACCTGCCTGAACGGAACAGCATTCAGGGCCTGCCCGCCGCCGAACGCGCAGACATCAAGCTGATGCCGCAGGGCGTCGGGCCGGTGCTGGCCAAAGCGTTTGACCTGCCCGAGCCTGCCATCATGGGCGACGCTCCCTTCGGCGACATGTATCTTTCGACCAAAATCCCGTCGGCCAAGCGGTCCGCAGTTTTGGATGCTGCGCTCAAGCATTATCGCACCCATCCGCAGGTAGAGGCCGTCATCACCAAGGATGAAATTGCCGCCACCCCATCACCCTCTGGCCCGCCCGAGGATTGGAGCCTTATCCAGCGCGTGCGGGCCAATTTCGATCCGTCGCGTTCGGGCGATTTTTATGTCGCGCTGAAACGCTATGTGACGCCGATCCCCAATACCAGTTTCGGCTATGTCGCCACGCATGGTTCACCCTGGGGCTATGACCGCCGCGTACCGATCCTGTTCTGGTGGAAGGGCGTCGCGCCGTACGAGCAGCCCAATGGCATTGAGACCGTCGATATCATGCCGACGCTGGCCAGCCTGATCGGGCTGGATGTGCCCAAGGATGAAATCGACGGCCGCTGTGTGGATTTGATTGCTGGTGCAGGGAGCAATTGCAAATAAACAGAGACGATAGCGCCTATTTTAGAGCCGCCCGCCTGTCCTTCAACCAGCGCTTATGCGTGCTCTCGACTTCGCGCATCGCCTGGAACACAGTCATGTCAGGGGCAGGGCGTCCGGTTTTGCCTAGCGCGTAAAGCTGGCTGTAAAACCAATATTGGCAGGCAAAACTGTCGATTGCCCGCATCGCCTTCCAGCGCTTGAGCCACTGCAGCGACGGTGGAAACAGCGCCAGCTCATTCTCCTTGCGCGGTAGCATCTCCATCCCGCCGAGCAACCTTTTGGCTGCGTCCGGGAAATAGCACATCGGGCGTCCGATGCCGATGACATCGGCAGCCCCCTGTTTCAGCGCCTGCTCCATTGCGGAGCGGGTGCGGAAGCCGCCGGTGACCATCAACGGCACTTTGACCTCGCTCCGCATCGCCTTGGCGAAATCGACGAAATAGGCTTCGCGTTGCAAGGTAGAGGTAGCAACATTCTGCTCTTCGGGTTCTTCCATCCCTTCCATGCCGAGCAGCTTGGGCTGTTCATAAGTGCCGCCCGAAATCTCGATCAGGTCGACACCCGCATCCTGCAACCATTTGGCGACCTGCAAACTGTCTTCAAAGGCAAAGCCGCCCTTCTGGAAATCGGCGCTGTTGAGCTTGACCGAAATCGGGAAACTGGGCCCAACCAAAGTGCGCATGGTGTTGACCGTGAAAAGCAATATGCGTGCGCGGTTCTCAAGGCTGCCGCCCCAGCGATCGTCGCGCAGATTGGCGCGCGGGCTCAAAAATTGCGAAATCAGATAGCCATGCGCGGCGTGGATCTGCACCCCGGTAAAGCCCGTTTCCTTGCACACACGCGCCGCCGTGCCGAAGCGGGCGATGATGTTGAGAATCTCCTCCTCGGTCAGCGCGACTGGCTGGCCGAATTGCCCACCGGGCAGGCCGAGCTTGACGGCAGATGGAGCCTTGGGATGCGGGTTGACTGCCTTTTGCGTCTGGCGACCGGCATGGCTGATTTGCGCCCAGAAATGGTTGCCGTTGCGCGTTGCCGCCGCGGCCCAGTGCGATAATGCGCGCTTGGCATCATCATCAGGCTCGCGGTCGATAATGACATTGCCGGGCCGCTCAAGATGGTCGGCATCGATATGGATATTGCCCGACAGCAGCATCCCCGAGCCACCCTCGCTCCAAGCCAGATAGAGCCGGTCAAGTTCGCCGGTCGCGCGGCCATAGATATCGGCAAGCCCTTCGGTCATCGCGGCCTTGGAGATACGGTTGGGAAGTGTCGCGCCACAGGGCAGCGTCAAGGGTTCAGCGAGTAGGGATGCCATGGTCGCGGTTACTCGCCTGCCTTGGGTGCCGGTTCGGTGGTCGGCGGTACAGCTGGCTTGTCAGCAGCGGCCTTTTCATCAGCCTTCGGCGTTACTGTTGCTGGCGCAGCACTCGCCTCAACCGGTGCCATTTCGGTCACCTCGTCGGTCGGGATCATCTCGTCGCTGATCGTGCCTTCGACGCTGTCGATATCGTCCATACGGGTTTCGGTAACCTTGCTGTCGGCATCATTGCCGCCACAGGCCGAAAGCGCGGGAAGGGCGAATGCCAATAAGATCAGGGCGCGACGCATATGTTCCTCTCAAGTCGAAATTTCACCGTAGTGCTGAGCCTGTCGAAGTACGCCCAGTGGCTAAGCGCCCTTCGACAGGCTCAGGGCTACGGTATTGATTATTGTTGCGCAACAGCCTCGCAAGAGCCACCGGTTTTTGCAAGCGCGTTCAGGAATTCCGGCAAAGTCGCCTCCAGCGCCGCATCGAAATCGGCGAGGCTGGCAGTGATGCCAAGATCGGCCAGGCTGGTGACCGGATATTCGGCGATACCGCACGGTACGATGCCGCCGAAATGGGACAGGTCGGGCGCGACGTTGACGGCAAAGCCATGCGCAGTCACCCAGCGGCGGACACGCACGCCGATTGCGCCGATTTTTGCCTCTTGCCCCGATCTTGTATCGCACCAGATGCCAATGCGCCCTTCGGCACGCCGCGCCTCAACATCAAAACGGGCTAGCGCATTTATCACCCAGCCTTCGATCGAATGGACGTAGCAGCGTACATCCTTGCAGCGTTTGGCGAGGTCGAGCATCACATAGCCAACGCGTTGCCCCGGCCCGTGATAGGTATAGCGCCCGCCGCGCCCGGTATCGTAAACCGGGAATTGCTGGCTCAACAGCTCGGCCGGATCGGCGCTTGTGCCTCCGGTGTAGAGCGGCGGATGTTCGAGCAGCCAAATCAGCTCGCGCTCGCTGCCTTCATGGATGGCCGCCTGCCGCGCCTCCATCCGGGCGAGCGCTTCGGGATAGGGCACATGCCCTTCCGAAACGTGCCAGTCTATATCGCCTATGGCTTTCATTTTGCGGCCTTAGAGCAAGCTAAGTAATTATTTAATCCCTTTCGTCACCCCCGCGAAGGCGGGGGCCCATCACCTGATGCATAAATTTAAGCGGCCGGTGATGGATTCCCGCCTGCGCGGGAATGACGAAGATTTGGAGATTGTGAATTTCTTGCCAGCCCTGTGGCTTGCCTCTAACTCCCGAATACAAACTGGAGGCCCCATGAACCGTAAACTCGATTATTCCAGCGTCTGGAAAGACACACAGGCGCAACTCAACGCCCATCGCGAAGGCGTAGGGGCGATTTCGGGGCTGTTCCTGTTCGTGCCGGATTGGGTGTCGCGCCTGTTTGCAGGGCAACCCGATCTGGTCGATGCCTCGACTCCTGCAGAAATACTCGCCGCGTTTCAGGTCTATTATGCCGAAAATTGGCTGACCTTGCTGCCCACCGGGCTGCTCAGCTTTTTTGGCGCGGTGGCCATCTACGTACTGCTGACACGCAAAGAACTGGCGACCATCGGTTCGGCGCTGGGCAAGGCTTTAGCGCTTTTGCCCTTTTACTTCGTTGTCCAGCTTGCCGGCGGCGTGGCTACGCTCGCCGGGTTCTTGGCACTGATCCTGCCGGGCATGTATCTTGCCGGCCGTTTGACGCCTTTGGGCGCAGTGGCGGTCGCTGAGACCGAACGCGGCTTTTCCGGCACCATCACGCGCGCCTGGGATCTGACACGCGGCAATGGCTGGTCGATCTTTTTCCTGACGCTTGTGGTCGCGTTGGTGGCGAGCCTGACCGCGATGATAATCGGAATGGTCGTCGGCCTCGCCTGCCGTTTGCTTGCTGGGGCGCAGGGCGTGCCCTTTGTCGAAACCGGCGTAGATGCCGCCTTGGGTGCGGTGATCGCGACTTTGATGGTTTCCCTCTCGGTCGCGATCTACCGGAATTTGGCTGCGGAGGCCTAGTTTCCCCTCCCGTTTACGGGAAGGGTTAGGGGAGGGTGTGTGCGAAGCTAGCCTTGTCTCTTTCAGGCCCTCCCCCAGCCCCTCCCGCAAGCGGGAGGGGAGACAGTCACAGCCCCAGCGACAGTCTGGCGAACAGCGTATAGCCAATCGGGTTCTTGCCATAAGCCGCGTCTAGCGCATCGGGCTTGGCAAAGGCCGAAACCGTGCCACCCAGCGCAAGGTTGAACTGCTCGCCCAGCGGCAAGCGATAGGCATAGCCCGCCTGGAACTTGCTCACGCGGAACGGCATGTCGTGCAGCGGATCGGTGTGCTCCGGGAACAATTCATCATTCTTCACATTTTCGAAGCGACCGAAAATCGTGTGATGATCGTCAACGTCCCAATTCGCCTCTGCAATCCATGCAGTCAGCGTTTCACCTGGCTTGCGGTCTTTGGCGCTGAAAGCGAGCATCGCGGAGAGGCCCTTGCCATTTGCGTAATGGACCGAAGCGGTGGTGCGCTGCTCGTCTTCACCGGGATGCAGCGATTCCGGCTCCTTCAACCGTCCGGTTGACGCCTGCACTGCCCAGTTTGGCGTCGGGTTCCAAGTCGCGCGCACCGACCAGCTGTCGAAGCGGGGCTTTTCGATATCCCAGCGATCCTCGTCGGGCTCTTGACCGGTAAAGATTGACCCCTCGATCTGGAACTGGCGTGAGGCAAAGCCTGCGGTTGCGACGCCATAAGTGATATGTCCGCTGTCAAACCAATGGTGCGTGATCGGCGCTTCCGGATTGTAGCGGGCCGAACCACGGTGCATGAAGGCACTCGGGCCGAGTGCTGGCTCGCCGACCGGGCCGCCATAGAGGAAGACTCTGCCATCCGCTCCAACGTTGATGTCGACGCGGGCTGCCAGTTCCATGAACAGGTCGTGCGGATGCTGCCGGTCAACCAATGCCTCACCACCGGCGGTCTCGCCAGAGGCAAACAGGTTCGGATAACCCCGATTTTTCATCAACGGTTCAAGGCTGAACATCGATTTCAGCTGCACTTTACCCCAGCCGGTTGCCTTCTCGGCATTGAGCATCGCCATCGACTGGATATAGGCCTTGTCATCGCCGCGCGGGCCGCTCTGGTCGGTGTAAACACCCCAGGCATAGCCATGGGTCATGATCATCCAGTCGTCGCCGGCATCGATGTGCAGGCCAGAATGTCCACCACCCTCGGCAGCGGGAAGGCGAGAGGTTCCCGAGCCCTCGGCCGGGGCGTCCGAAGCCATTTCATGGCCTTCATGGTTTTGCGCTTCAGTTGCTGCGGTCTGGTGCTGCGAATGATCCATTTGCGAATGATCATGTTCTTGCGCCTGTGCCGATTGCGCAGACATAATGAGCGCCAGCGCGCTCGCGCCGGAAAAATACATCTTCATTTTAAGTGTCCCGTGAAAATTGGTTGAAATGTGAAGAGGTCACATTCCATTTCGCGGAGGCGGGTCATGCGGTTTCGGGGCAAAGCCGGACAATGCCGCCGTCAGCCCGGGCAATGGCGGAGTAACCAGCACCGCTGCCCGCATTGCCAATATTGCTGGCGCATAGGACGCGACGCAGCCGATACAGCCATGATGCATGGCTTGCTCGCCTGCCGGTGCTTTATCGTCACGCTCCATCGGCATGCCATGACAGTCTTCCGCCATCGCCATCGCACTATCATCCGCAAGCGCAGGCATCGCCACGGCGGGCAAAGCGAGCGCAATCAGGAAAAGCAAGGCAATCAGGTTGCGGAGCATGGGCGTCAGATAGTCCCAAAGAGCGTCGCGGTCCAGAGCGGCGCTTCGCGCATGCCCATCCACAGTGCCATTGCCACCATCATCACATTTTCGGTGAGCGAGACAAAGCCCAGCGGTACATTGCTGTTTCCGCCTACGCAGGCGCATTTCAGTTCGCGCTGCTCAATATAGACCGCCTTGAATACCGAAACCGTCCCGATGGAGCCAATGAACAGCGCGATTGGTATTGAAAGCCAGGGAAGCAGGTGCCCCGCCATCAACACGCCTGCCAATCCTTCGGCGAACGGATAGATGCGGCCATAGGGCACCCATTTTCGTGCCAGCAGGTCGTAATTGAGGAACATCGTCGCAAAGTGCTCTACATCCTGCAGCTTGAGCAGCGCCAGGATCGCCATGCTGATGGCAATGAAGCGCTCAAGCGTCGGGACGAACAATAGCCCGTGGTCGCTGCCAAGCCCGAACGAGATTGCCAGTGTCGCCGCCATTGCGAAAACTGCGATAACCGGCCGGTAGGTCAGCTTGTTGGGATCGGCTACTGCCAGCCCAAGATGGCGGCGCAAATCGTCATGGCCGCCGATGCGTTCGTTGTCGATGAAGATTTGCGGCGTGGTCGCGACGCCATGCTGCTCCTTGAAAGCATCGACTTCGCCGCGTGAGGTGAGCAGTCGATCATCGACCTGATAGCCCTTGCTGCGCAACAGATACTGCGCTTTCAACCCATAAGGGCAAATATGGTCGGGCAAGACCATGCGGTAAAGCACCGCCGTTTTTTCTGGAGAGGGCATGACATTGTTCCTTTCATTATCGTCGTGCCGAACCTATCTAGCATCCGTACTATAGTACGGAGTCAAGCGATCAATGTTGACGATTTCGCAATTGGGCAAGGCGGGTGGCGTAGGTGTTGAAACCATACGCTTTTACCAGCGCAAAAAACTGCTCGAAGTTCCTGCTGATTTGCGCCGGAGCAAAGGTATCCGGCATTATGGCGACTCGGATGTGCGGCAGTTGCGCTTCATTCGCACCGCGCAACAGGCAGGTTTCACGCTTTCCGAAATCGCTGAACTGCTGGCGCTCGATAAAGGAAGAGATCGCCGACGGGTGCGTGAAATGGCACGGGCGCGCATAGCTGCGCTGGACGACGAAATCGCCCGGTTGCAAAGGGCGCAGAAGTCTTTGTCCAGCCTTGCACAGATCTGTGCGCATGGCGATGACGGGCCATGCCCGATCATCGAGGCTTTTTCGTCCTAGTGGGTATCATTCTTCCCGGCATTGGCCGCCATGCCCTTCGACATGCTGGCAAAGGCGGAGACCATCGAATCCACGAAATCCGGATCGCCGGGAATCGTTTCCTTCGCCGCCTGCTGCATTGCCAGCACCCACTGTGTTGCTACAGCGAAGTTCATGCCCTCCAGCGCGCGGTGGGCGGACATGATGCAGGCACCGGGCCGCTTTTCGAACCAGTCGCGCGGCCCACCCATCCAGGCCATCAGGAAATCGGTTAGCGATTCGCGCATCGGGGCAAGGTCCGGCGCGTGCATCGCGCGCAGCTCGGCGAAATCGGGCTCGCTCTCCATCAGGTCGTAAAAGCGGTTTACCATGCGCGCGATGGGTTCGCGCCCGCCTATGCGGTCAAACGGGAGTTGTGGTTTGGATTGGGGGTCGGATTCGCTCATGCTCTGATTGCTGCGGCTATTTTACCAGACTGTCCTTGAGCGAAATCAAACGTTGAAGCGGAACAGCATGATGTCGCCGTCTTTCACTTCATATTCCTTGCCTTCCGAACGCCACTTGCCCGCTTCCTTGGCCCCGACCTCGCCATTGAACTGGACATAATCGTCATAGGCCATGGTTTCGGCGCGAATGAAGCCCTTCTCGAAATCGCTGTGGATCACGCCGGCTGCCTGCGGGGCTTTGGCACCTTTGAACACCGTCCAGGCGCGCGCTTCCTTGGGGCCAACGGTGAAGAAGGTGATGAGGTGCAGCAGTTCATATCCCGCACGAATCACGCGGGCTAGCCCGGTTTCTTCCAGCCCCAGATCGGCAAGGAAGACTTCGCGGTCTTCGGCTGGCATGGTCGATATCTCGGCTTCGATCGCGGCGGAAACGACAACCGCCTCGGCACCTTCAGCCTTCGCCTTTTCAAACACCTTGGCCGAAAGCGCGTTGCCATTTGCAGCCGAGGCTTCCTCGACGTTGCAGACATAGAGAACAGGCTTTGAAGTCAGCAATTGGGCTTGTTGGAATATGCGCGCTTCTTCGGGATCGTTGGGCGTCAGCAAGCGCGCGGGCTTGCCATCGCGCAACAGGTCGAGCGCGCGACCCAGCACGGCGGCCGCAACCTTCGCTTCCTTGTCGCCGCCGGTGGCCTTTTTCTGGAAGGCGGGCACGCGCTTTTCGAGGGATTCGAGGTCGGAAAGCATGAGTTCGGTCTCGACCGTTTCGGCGTCCGAAATCGGATCAATCTTATTGTCGACATGCTGGATGTCGTCATTTTCGAAACAACGCAGCACATGGACGATGGCGTCAACCTCACGGATATTGGCGAGGAACTGGTTGCCCAGCCCTTCACCCTTGGAGGCACCGCGCACGAGGCCCGCAATGTCGACAAAGCTCAACTGCGTCTCGATAATCTTCTGGCTGCCGCCAATCTTCGCGATCACATGCAGCCGCGGATCGGGCACGGCGACTGCGCCGACATTGGGCTCGATCGTGCAAAAGGGATAATTCGCCGCCTGCGCCGCCTGCGTCTCGGTCAGCGCGTTGAACAGGGTGGACTTGCCCACATTGGGCAGCCCGACAATACCGCATTTGAAACCCATAATATCCTCGTTGGGAATGAATTGCGCGCGCCTTAGCGGGAGTGGGGGCGAAAGGCCAGCCTTGCCATGGTTCAACTGTTTGTAGCCTGCTGTTCAGGCAAGTGTTGCTAGGTCGGCAACCACAAATAATTCATTCGGGTTGCAAGATGACAGCAGGATTCAAATCGAAAATCCTCCTAATTTCTATGCTTGGTATCTTGGCAGCGCCTTCATCTGGTCGAAGCGGCGTCGAGGCAGACATCCTCGAAGAGGTCAACTTCCTTCGCAGCAATCCAAGCGCCTTTGCGCTTGAACTGGATGATTTGAGAGGGCGCTTCGATGGCAATATCCTTTTGGGAGAGGGAGATGGCCCCGACTTCACAACCCATGAAGGTCCGCGTGCGGTTTCCGAAGCAGCGCGCGAGTTACGCCGCAGGCGCGCGGTTAATACCTTGATGCCCAGCGACTTATTGGCCCGCGCCGCCGCCGATCATGTGCGTGCGCAGGGGGCCAGCGGTCAGACTGGGCACTATTCCAATGGCAAGGGACCCGGACAGCGTGTCAAGGCCCGCGGTGGCAATGTATATGTCGGCGAGGTAATCGTTTACAATTACACCAGCGCGCAAAATGCTGTCCAGCAACTGGTGATTGATGATGGCGTGCCCGATCGCGGGCATCGCAAACAGCTGTTTTTGGCGGAGTATCGTTATGCTGGCGTCGCTTGCGGCAGCCATCGGCAATGGCGCAACATGTGCGTCATCGTCCTCGCCCAAACCCGCGATGGAGCGCCGATCATGCCACCCAGAGGGAAATGATCGGGTTAGTCATGCACCGCCTTCACCCAAGGTCCGAAGGGCGAATTGCCCAGCATCGCTAGTTGCGTCTCTGCCGACACCTTGTTGATCGCTTCCTGCGGTTTCATGCCTGGGTGCACCGCGCGGCGCAGCGGGCGGGTGCCGGCTGGCATGGCGGCGATTTCGGCGATGGCGCGGGGCACGTCCATCGGATCGGCGCTACGGCGGGTGCCGTCTTCCTTGCCCATGCTGTTGACCAGTGCCAGATAGGCAGCAGCCTGATCTTCGGTCAGCCTTGATTTGAGTTCGCTCGCCAATTGATTGCGGTTCACCCAAACCTTGGTCGGATAGCCGCCCGGCTGGATAACGCAGACCTCGACATTGTGCGGCACCAGTTCATAGGCCATCGCCTCGCTCATCGCCTCCAGCGCGAACTTGGTCGGCGAATAATGACCGGCAGATGGCACGATCACACGCCCAAGCTGAGAGGAAATGTTGAAGATCAACCCGCGCTTCGCCTTGCGCATCCCGGGCAACACCGCGCGCGCCATGCGGTGCGGGCCGTAAACATTGGTGTCGAAAATGAGCTTGGTGGCCGCCATATCCTGCAGCTCGATTGGCCCGGCATAACCGACACCAGCATTGTTGATGAGGATATCGAGAGGCCCGCCGGCAATCTTCTCAGCTTCGGCAACGCCCTTTGCGACCTGTTCGTCAGAGGTGACGTCGATCTCTATGATATGGATGTCGAGCTTTTCCTTGGTCGCCTCGGCCTTGAGTTCGTCCGCCTCCTTGCGTGGCAATCCTCGCATCGAGGCGATTACCTTTGCGCCAAGGCGGGCATAATGCAGGGCGCCTAGATACCCAAAGCCAGAAGAAGCACCGGTGATCAGCACCGATTTGCCCGCGAGCGGTTTGTCAGCGGCTGATGCGGCGGAGGGAATCGCTGCAGCGGCTCCTACGGCCAATGCTGTTTTGATTACAGCGCGGCGTTCAATATCGGTCATCCTGGCTCTCCTTAATTCGCCAAGATAACTGGCTTTACGCCGATTGCGAGTCCAGCCAGCGTTTCAGCTGTATCGGGTCGCCAAAGCGGATGATCTTATCTTCATGGCCTTTCAGTCGTCGCTCAAGCCGAATTTTGGGGCCGCTGTTCCACTGCAAAAGGTAAAACAGGAAGCCCAGATCAAAACGCTCCGGACAGCCTTCGGTCATGTCGGGTCGCGCGCGTCCGCGAAACGTCCATATTCGCCGCAGCAGTCGCGTCACACACAGCCGGATCGGATAATCGAGATAGATGACCGTGTCGGCCCGCTCCAGCCTCTCCGCCAGCGTGCCGCCATAGGTGCCGTCGATCAGCCAGCGATCCGTTGTTGTTATCGCGGCGAGCTTTTCGAGGATTTCATCCTTACGGCTTTCCACCCAGCCGGGTTTCCAGTTCAGCTGGTCCATATGGAAGACTGGCAGGCCCAATATCGGGCCCAGTTCAGCAGCCAGTGTCGATTTCCCCGCCCCGCACGGCCCGACGATCAGGACGCGCTGCACGGGTCAGTCTTGCTGCACAGCGCCGGTCGTTTCAACCAGCGGAAGCAGTCTTGAATCGCGCAAGGCGGCCGTGCGGTGGCCGATGCCTCTCAGATAGTCCTCATGGCTGTTCCAGCCGAGGAACGCGGCGACGCTTTCCTGCTCGATCAGCATGGCCATATCCCAAGCTTCGCCTTCCGGGCCGATCAGCCAGCTGCCGCCTTTGCCGAGGAAACGGATGGCGCCACCACTGGCCGTCAAAAATGGTGTCGTATGGTCAATATATCGCTGGAAAGCCTCCGCGCCACTGATTGGTGCGTCGGGCGCAAGTTCGGGCGAAGCGCTGTAATCAGCCAATGCGCGAAAGCGCAGCAGGTTCAGCATGACCACTGGCCCTTGAATGTTGCGCATAAAGAATGCGCGACCTGCCGCATCGGTGACTTCCAGGTAAGAATCGGTGCCCATTTCAATCTCAATCTTCATGAAGACGAAGGGCAACCTCGCTCATGAAACGCGCATCGTCACCCTTTGCCAGCCAATCGGCCTCTGCTGATATTGCACCGAGCATATCGGCAAGTGGATCGATTTCGCTTTTGGAAAATGGTCCCAGTACATATCCGGTAACGCGGTCTTTATGCCCCGGATGGCCGATGCCCAATCGTATGCGCCGGAAATCTGCGCCGATATGGTCGATGGTCGAACGGATGCCATTATGTCCGGCGGCGCCACCGCCGCGCTTCACCTTGATTTTAAAGGGCGCGAGGTCGAGTTCATCGTAAAAGACGGTGACGTCTTCAGGCGTCAATTTGTAGAAATCCATTGCGGCACGGATGCTGCGGCCGCTTTCGTTCATAAAGGTCGCAGGTTTGAGAAGGATGATCTTGTCGCCGCCGATGCGGACTTCCTGCATCCATCCCTGAAATTTCTTGGCGGGCGCCGGAGCTTCATACCGATCGGCAAGCGCGTCCACCGCCATGAAGCCGACATTGTGCCGGTGCATCGCATATTGCGGTCCCGGATTGCCAAGGCCTGCCCAGATTTGCACGAAATTGCGCCCTCCAAAAACACGTCGCCCCCGCAAAGGCGGGGGCCGCTGGAGGTTTATTCAGCCAAGAAGGCCTAAACCGGTTGCGGTCCCTGCCTGCGCAGGGACGACGTTTTATCTCAAGCTTCGCCTTCAGACTTGGTCGTGTCGCCTTCAGCGGACTTCATGCCCGAAGGTGCAACGACGGTCGCGATGGTGAAGTCGCGGTCGGTGATCGCGCTCTTCGAACCTTCGGGCAGCTTCACATGGCTGATGTGGATCGAATCGCCCACGTCGAAACCGGTCACGTCGATGACAATTTCGTCGGGGATCAGGTTGGCGTCGCAGATCAGTTCGAGTTCGTGACGAACGATGTTGAGCACGCCACCGCGCTTCAGGCCCGGCGAAGCTTCTTCGTTGGCGAAGACGACGGGGACTTCAACATGGACCGTTGCGTCCTTTGACAGGCGCATGAAGTCGACATGGATCGGGCGGTCGCTGACCGGATGGAATGCCACATCCTTGGGTAGGGTACGCTCGGTCTTGCCATTGACGGTGACTTCAACAATCGAGTTGCTGAAATGGCCGGTCATCAGCGCCTTGACGAGGGCTTTTTCCTCGACATGGATGGCTTCCGGAGCCTTGTTGTCGCCGTAAATTACGGCAGGTACACGGCCTTCGCGACGCAATGCACGGGAGGCTCCCTTGCCAGCCCGTTCGCGCGGCTCGGCCGACAGAGTCAGCTGATCGCTCATAATAAATCTCCAATAAGTTCAATTCTTGCCGCCACGCCTCCAGGGATGACCATCACGGCAAGCGGGCGCCAATAGGCGGAAAGCCGCATAAATGCAAGCGTTGCTTGCTAACCCTCCCCGCGCGGGGAGGGTAGCACTTTTAATATTCTACGCGTTGGGCCTGTACGCCATAGGCCGTCAGCAGATGCGGCACGCTGGTGGAGCCTGAAAGATGGCCTGCACCCACCGCCATGAAGGTGGTGCCTGGCTTTTCAAGTTGCTTGCTGATCCACGCTGCCCAATTGGCGTTGCGGTTGGTCAATAACGCAGCATGCAGTTTTGGATCGGAAAGTCCCTCATTCATCACCTGAGCGAGGCCTTCGGGATCGGGTTTCGCCCAAAGCGCGACCATATTGTCCATGCTGGCTGTCATGTCATCAACGCTTTTGGCTGATTCGACGAGGAAACGGACTTGCGTTTCCTGTGACAGCGTATCGAATATCGCCAGTTGTGATTCCATCGTTTCTACACCCGCGATCGGCTTTCCAGAGGCCTTGGCTGCAGCGGTCAGTTGGGTTTCGACACCGCTGTTCACATCATAGCCACCCTTTTGCAGGCCCATGATCTGCATCGTTACCGCAGCTGCCCAGGGGTCGAGAGGTTCGAATGCCGCGACTGGTAGACCAACCTTTTCCATCGCCTTGGCGTAAATGGCTTTCTCGTCTTCCATCATCTTGGAAGTTAACGGCTTCCCGCTGGTGTCGAGGCCATATTTGGCGAACAATTGCTGCGCGGTGGCGGCATCCGGCTCGACCATTTCAAGCACCAGCCGGTCCGATTTGTCGAACGCGGATTTCACCGCCTCGTCGAACCAGGCCATTCCCGGCTTCAGGATATGGACAGTACCGAAAAGATAGACCGTCGTGTCGGCATCTTTCACCACCCAAAGTGCCGGATCGACATCGACTGTCTCGACCTCAGCCGCCGGGGCCTGCTGCGCGAGGGCTGGCGTTGCCATTGGCGTACCAAAGGCGGAGAGCGCGAGCGCGACCGTGGTGAGGGCACAATTCAGGAGAAGGTTTTTCATCGTTCGTTCCTTGGGTTGAAAGCGTCTGGGATTGGATGCAGCAGGGTTCACCGGTATTTTTTCCAGTACCAGACTGCGGTCCAGATGATTGCGAAGGTGCTGAAAATTGCGATTCCATTTGGCTCTGGAAGTAAACCGCCACGCCACAGGAACCACCATGTCGGTGCACCGATAAGGTAAGCATAGGCCGCATAATGGCCTCCGTCACGATAGGCTTCGGCTTCCTGTTCGTCGATGGCGCGGGTGTGCCAGAACCAGGCAATGACAGGCATGATGATGGCCCAAAAGACTGCAAGCAGTACTGCGATGGCCAGTGGCAAAGGGCCATCCTTGAAAATCGTCATCGGATCGGATGGCATGATGCCGTCTACGGCCACCAGCAGCGCGCCGATAAGGGCGCCCAATACAGCACAACCCACCATGATGTTGCGGTTCAATCTTTCCCGACTGGTCAACGCACCACCGCCGATACGGATGCGGCGCGCCAGATTCCATTGCGTGTAGATCAACGCCCCGATAATCGCGACGAGCACGCCGATGATAGCGATCGCCTTCGCCGAAAGCGCTTCGCCGTCTTCAGTCGCCGCTGCAATCACGCCGACGATCGCGCCTGCGGTAAACACGGTGGCCAAACCGGCAACTGCAATCCACGCGAGCGATTTGCCGACATTGCCTTCAGCTTCGGTCTCATCGAGTTGGGGCAGGTCAGTCATTTTTGTCTCCATCGAAACCATCGTCGAAAATCTCCTCAATCCGCATTTCGAACAGCCGGGCGATCTTGAAAGCGAGCGGGAGCGAGGGATCATATTTCCCCGTCTCGATCGCATTCACCGCCTGCCGCGAAACATCGAGCCTTTCGCCAAGCTCGGCCTGGCTCCATTGGCGCTCTGCGCGCAGCACTCTCAGCCTGTTTTTCATGTCAGCTCTTATTGTCCATGTGTCAGCTTACCCTGACTATATGTACTGATTCGCTGACAATGTCAACAACCCCTTACACATTGCCATCAACACCTTACAAAGACAGGAATTCTACGGCTTTGCGCATGCCATTTGCTGCGCTGCGGCACAGATGCTTGATTTAGGGGCCTCCTTCCGCCAAGGGGCGACCATGTCTGAATCCGGACCCCTAACCTTCCAGGACCTGATCCTGACGCTCCATGATTATTGGGGCAAACAGGGCTGCGTCATCCTGCAACCTTATGACATGCGCATGGGCGCGGGCACCTTCCACCCGGCGACCACGCTGCGCGCGCTTGGCCCCAATCCGTGGAATGCGGCCTATGTGCAGCCCAGCCGCCGCCCGACCGATGGCCGCTATGGCGAAAACCCGAACCGGCTGCAGCATTATTACCAATATCAGGTGATCATGAAGCCCAGCCCTGCGAACCTGCAGGAACTGTATCTGGGGTCATTGGATGCCATCGGCATCGATCCGCTGAAGCATGATATCCGCTTCGTCGAGGATGACTGGGAATCGCCCACCCTCGGCGCATGGGGCCTTGGCTGGGAAGTCTGGTGTGACGGGATGGAAGTGACGCAGTTCACCTACTTCCAGCAGGTCGGCGGCTTTGACTGCAAACCGGTTGCGGGTGAACTGACCTACGGGCTCGAGCGCCTTGCCATGTATATTCAGGGCGTAGACCGCGTGTATGACCTGAAGTTCAACTCGGCGGGCGTCACCTATGGCGACGTCTTCCTCGAGAATGAACGCGAGCATTCGAAGTATAATTTCGAGGTTGCCGATACCGAGCAGCTTTTCAAAGGCTTCCAGCATGCAGAGGCGGAGTGCAAGCGCTGCATCGAGGCCAATGTGCCACTCGCGGCCTATGATCAGGCGATCGAGGCGAGCCATTTGTTCAACCTGTTGCAGGCGCGCGGCGTGATCAGCGTGCAGGAACGCGCCAGCTATATCGGCCGCGTGCGCGATCTGGCGAAGGG
>NZ_DAOLHN010000020.1:0-52880 GCF_035329025.1 Sphingorhabdus sp.
TGGTAGCGGAGGAGGGACTTGAACCCCCGACCTACGGATTATGATTCCGCCGCTCTAACCAGCTGAGCTACTCCGCCAACCTTGCATGTCCGCGCGGGGCGCTGGACAGGAGGCGGCCTATAGGCATGCGCGTCCGCAGGGTCAATAGCCGGTTTGCAGGCTTGGGGCACAGAATAACACCCCGGCAGGTCGCGCCGCCGGGGTGTCGCTTGTGGGCTTCGCGGGACCAGACAGCGAAGCCCGGTGGGCTCTATGATTAGCGGAGCAGGTTGAGCACGCCTTGCTGGCTCTGGTTGGCCTGCGCCAGCATTGCGGTAGACGCCTGCGAAAGGATCTGTGCTGCCGCCAGCTTGGTCGATTCAGCCGAGAAATCGGCATCGGCAATGCGCGATTTCGATTCGGACAGGTTAGTCGCGGTCGAAGTGAGATTGTTGACCGTGGCGTCGAGACGGTTCTGCACCGCACCCAGATTGGCTCGCTGGGTTGCCACAGTGTCAATCGCCGTGCTGATCGCCGCCATCGAGGTCGAGGCGCCTGCCGTGGTCGACATATCAACGCCGTTTACGCCCAGCCCCGTCGCATTCATCGACACAAAGGCAATCGATACGGTCTGGCCGGTATCGACGCCGGTCTGGATGCTGAACGTACCGGCGGCGTTAAACAGGTTGGTACCGTTAAAATCGGTACGACCGGCAATATCGTCGATCTGGCCGAGCAAGGCAGTCACTTCGGTCTGGATCGCGGCGCGGTCCGATGTGGCCGTGGTACCGTTGGCAGCCTGCACCGACAATTCACGCATCCGGACGAGGATATTCGAAATTTCGCCCATTGCGCCTTCGGCGGTCTGCGCGAGCGAAATGCCGTCATTGGCATTGCGGATCGCCTGATTGAGGCCGCGCACCTTGGCATCCATGCGGGTGGCGATGGCGAGGCCAGCGGCATCGTCCTTTGCGCTGTTGATGCGCTTGCCGCTCGATAGGCGCTCCATTGCAGTGCCAAGCATGTTGCCGGCAACGCGCGAACTGTTCTGCGCCCGAAGCGCGCTGACATTGGTATTGATTACAGTCATCTTGGTTCCTTTCCGGATTAGCTGACCGGACTGCAGCTCTGGGCAGAGCGGCCACGAAAGCTGTAACGGCGCGGGGCAGTGAGGTTTTAGTCGAGCATGTCGATTTTCCGTCAGCCACGATGGCAGTTGGTATAGATTCCTCCACATTCCGTTGTTTTAAATTGCTTTTATGGATGATGGCACAAGCATTGCTTTGGTCAGGCGGAACCAGACCAGGACTAACAATGAACCCGATCGATCAAAACCGCCTGCTGCAAATGCGCTCTGCCATCGTCGCGCAGAACCAGGCACTACAACGCGCCGCAGGGCTGGACGCCCCGTCTCAAACCGAAGGCGCGTCGTCTTTCACGCAGACATTGTCCGACGCCGTACGCGCGGTCGACACGCAACAGGCCAAGGCATCCGACCTGTCAGCAGCCTATGAGCGTGGCGAAACGCACGACATCGTCAGTGTTATGGTCGAAAGGCAAAAGGCCTCGCTCGGTTTCGAAGCGACGCTGCAGGTCCGCAACAAGCTGCTCTCCGCCTATCGCGACATCATGAACATGCCGGTCTAATCAATGAGCGAGCAACAGATCATCCCGGCCGGAGCACCGACCCCTCTCCTCTCCAATGCTTCTTCGGTTTGGGGCGGGCGCATGGGAGGCGCACGCGCATTTCTGCGCCAGCCAGCGGTCGCACGAGCCTTGCCTGCCATTGCGCTCGCTGCGGTGCTTGGCCTTTCCGCCGCCGCATGGCTGGCGCTGCAAAGCCCGGCCCAGACCCCTCTTTATGCAGGGCTGGCGGAAGGCGACAAGGCCGCTGTCGCCGAAGCGCTTCAGGCATCGGGCATTGGCTATAGCCTCGATCCTGCAAGCGGTGCGCTGTCGGTCGATGCCGACAAATTGCACGAAGCAAAGATGATGTTGGCTGGCCAGGGTCTACCCAAGGCACAGCCTAGCGGCGACGCCATGCTCGCCGCACTGCCGATGGGTGCGAGCCGCGCGATAGAGGGCGAAACGCTGCGCGCCGCGCGTGAGGCGGACCTTGCGCGGACAATCGAAGCGATCGACTCTGTCAAGATCGCGCGCGTACATCTTGCACTCGCCGAGCCCAGTGTATTCGTGCGTGAGGAGAAACCCGCTGCGGCTTCGGTATTGCTGACCCTGCAACAGGGCCGTTCAATTGGCGAAGCACAGGTTCGGGCGATCCGCCATCTGGTCGCCTCATCGGTGCCCGGTCTGTCGGCCGAGCACGTGTCTGTCATTGACCAATCGGGCACACTATTATCCGGCGGTGAAAGCGCCAACAGCGCACTGCTGGATCTGCAAGGCCGGATTGAGGCGCGGTATCGCGAAGCCGTGATCAGCCTGCTCACGCCGGTATTGGGACGCGACGCCTTTTCGGTTGAAGTCAGCGCCGATGTCGATGCCAGCGAAAGCCAGGCGACGCGCGAGAATTTTCCCGAGGACAGCCGCGCGCTCACCCGCGAGGAAGGCAGCAATTCGCGCAACAGCAGCGCGGCGACCCCCGCCATAGGTATTCCCGGCGCACTCTCTAACCAGCCACCACCCGCAACCAGCCTGTCCACCACGCCGCCCACGGCTGAACCTTCGACGTCAACCGCGACGCAAGGATCGAGCGAGGCGAATTTCTCGCGCAGCTTTGCGCTGGGACGGGAGATTTCGGTCACGCACCAGCCGCAAGGGCAGTTGAAGCGCCTGTCGGTCGCAGTGGTATTGCGGCAGAAAGGCAAGCCATTGTCGGAAGCCGAAATCGCCAAGATTGATGGACTGGTGAAGGGCGCGGTCGGCTTCAATGCAGAGCGGGGCGATCAGGTCGCCATTTCCGCGCGACCCTTTGCCGAAATAGCGGCGCCCGAAGTTGCACCGTGGGACGAGCCCTGGTTCTGGCCGCTGCTGCGTCAGGCCGGTGCGGTTGTTGGTGCACTGGCGGTATTTCTCGTCGTCGGATTGCCCTTGCGCAAAGCGATGAAACGCCGTGCCGCTGAGGCCGGTGAACGCGCTGCCCTGATCGAAACCCAATTGCTGGAAGCAACCGGTAACGAGGCCAAGGCCTCCGACGGGTCCGGCGGGCAAGACATTACACTTGCGATGATTGAGGCGGCGCCCGGTTATGAGGCACGCGCTCAGCTGGTGCGCGCCTTTGTCCAGCAAGACCCCGAACGTGCCGCGCATATCGTGCGCCACCTGATGCAGGAGCGCGGTCGTGGAAGCTGATGGCGAACCGCAGATCGGAGGGGCTTCGGCGGCCGCAATTCTAATGCTGCTTCTTGAAGAAAAAGAGGCCGCGGATGTGTTGCGCCATCTGGATCCCGATGAAGTGCGCCAATTGGGCAGTGAGATGTTCGGCGCAGCCGAAGCGGACGAGAACAAGGTCGATTTGGCATTGGGCCGTTTCGTTTCGGGCAGCCGGGAAGTTTCGGCTCTAACCCCCGGCGCAAACCGCAAGATCCGCAATGTGATGACCGACGCATTGGGGGATAATCGGGCAGGCTCCTTGCTGTCTTCGATCGCGCCACAACCGCAGCGCGATGCGCTCGAAAGACTGCGCTGGATGGAAACCGAAACCATCGCCGATGTCATTGATGCCGAACATCCGCAAGTTGGTGCTGTCCTCCTTTCGATGCTCGCACCGGACATTGCTGCCGCTGTGCTGGCCGGCTTTTCGGGTGAGCGACAAGCCGATCTTTTGTGGCGTGCGGCGCGGCTGGGGCCGGTGCATACCGAGGCGATCGACGATCTTGAGGCAATCCTGGCCGAAGCCGAAGCGGCATCAGCCAAAGCGGTAACGCTGGAAATTGGCGGGCAAAGCGACGTAGCCAAAATCGTCAACAGCCTCCCTCGCACAGCAGGAGAAGAGCTGCTCAAAGCAATGCGCAAGAAGGATAAGCTGCTCGCAGCCGCCATCGAAGACGAAATGTTCGTGTTCGAAGATCTGAACCAGCTCGACGCCAAGTCGCTGGGTGCTGTGCTGCGCGGGGTCGAAGCGGCGACATTGGCGCTGGCGCTCAAGGGGGCCGGGGGCGCGCTCGCCGACCGCTTCCTCGCCACCATGTCTGCACGCGCCGCCGATATGATCCGCGACGAGCTGGCCGAAATGGCTCCCGTCAAGCGCGAAGAGGTCGACGCCGCACGCAAGGCAATCGTCGCGGTTGCGCGGGCCATGGCGGCTTCCGGAGAGATCTTGCTCGGCGGCAAGGGCGACGATTATGTCTGAACCCGCATTTGTACCGCTGGTTGATAGGGCCTCCGAAACATTTGATGGCTTTCGCAACTGGGCCGAACCGGTGGCCCGCGTTTCCTCGCCACCCGCCGACCCTTATGCGCTTGGATTGGCGGAAGGGCAGTTGCTCGCCGAGACGACCTTTGCCGAAGAGCGTGGCCGCCTTCTGGCGCTGGTCGCAGCAGCAAATGCCTTGCAGCCTGTCGAGCCTGAGGCTGTGCGGACATTGATTTACGAGGCTGTCAACCGGCTGGTTCGCGAAATAGTTGGCGCAACGCCGGTCGATGCCGACCATCTGCACCGTCAAGTTGAAGAGGCCACCGACTTAGCGGGCACCATAGGAACGGGTGCGGTGCTGCGTCTTTCGCCACAGGATGCCGCCTTGTTGGAAGATGCCGGTATCGAACTGCCCATCGTCCCCGATGCAGCGCTAACACCCGGCACGCTGCGTGTTGAAAGCGATGGCTGCACCGTCGAGCATGGCCGGGCTGTTCAACTGGAGGCGCTGGGTCTGCAATTGGGCCTTGCCAAGGAAAGACTATGACGCTGGCAGCAACGCAAGCGCTGTTGCCGTCGATCCGGCTGGACAACATCCCGCCCCGCCCTATCGGCAGGCTGGTCGCGCATGAGGCAATGGCGCTCGAGATCGAGGGCTTTCCTGCCCCGCTCCTCACCCCCATCCGCATAGCGTGCAGCGACGGGACTTCGGTTTCCGGCGAAATTGTCGGATTTCGCGGCCACCGCAGCCTCGCCTTGCCTTTGCAAACGAATGTCCCGCTGGCGGTAGGCGCGCGGATCGTTGCCGACGGCCAGGCAGGGCTTGCGCGATGTGGCCAACCGTTATTGGGACGCGTGGTCGATGCCATGGGGCACCCTCTGGATAGCCTACCCCTACCCCTATTATCCGACGCACAGCCATTGGCGGGGTCCGCTACCAACCCCCTTGATCGCAGCGGCGTCACGCAGTCCTTCGATTGCGGAGTCAGGGCGATCAATGCCCTATTGTCGTTGGGCGAAGGCCAGAGGGTGGCTTTGATCGCCGGTTCGGGCGTAGGCAAATCGGTGCTGTTGGGGCAGATGCTGTCCGGCTCCGATTGCGATGTGGTTGTTGCCGGGCTGATCGGCGAACGCGCCCGCGAAGTCAGCGATTTTGTCGAGGCACGGCTGACAGGTGAGATGCGGCGCCGCACGGTTGTCGTTGCAACCACAGCCGACGAAGCCCCACTGCTACGCCTGAAGGCCGCGATGCGGGCAACGGCAATCGCCGAATATTTCCGCGCGCTGGGCAAGCGTGTGCTCTTGCTGGTCGACAGCCTTACCCGCATCGCGCACGCCCAGCGCGAAATTGGCCTTGCGCTCGGTGAACCCCCGGCGATGAAGGGCTATCCGCCCTCTGCGCTCGGGTTGATCCCGCAACTTGTTGAACGTGCGGGAAATGACCGTCGCAGCGGCGGGTCCATTACTGCGATCTACACCGTGCTCGCCGATGGCGGAGACCTGGATGATCCGGTGGTCGACGCGGCGCGTGCGATAGTCGACGGGCATATCATCCTGTCACGCAGCCTCGCCGAAGCAGGTGTTTACCCCGCCATCGACATTGGCCGATCACTGTCGCGCACGATGGCAGATACCGTCGATGCCGAACACCGCTTGGCGGCGCAGCGCTTTCGCCAGCTCTGGTCGACCTATGAGGAAAATCGGGATCTGATCCTGATGGGGGCCTATGCCCCGGGGAGCGATCCTCTACTCGACGAAGCCGTGGCCCGTCAGTCAGAAATGCGCAGCTTCATTGCGCAGCGGGAGGACGCACTGGTTCCCTATTCCGACAGCCGGGCTGCCCTGATCGAAGGTTTTGGCACATGATCCGGCAATCGCAGCGCCTGCGTCGGCTATTGCGCAAATATACCCTCGACGCGCGCCTCGCCCGCATTGCGCAGATCAAGGCCGAGTGCGAGCGGGCCCATCTGTCAGCGACCGAAGGGCGCATCAAAGCGGCGCAAAGCGCTTTGGCCCGCAACGCGGCCTGTCCGACCGGTGGCGAATTGGCGGCCTTGGGCGAATGGAGTGGCCGACTGGTGCAGGCAGGGGCCAGCCTGCAGCCGGCAATCGAACGCGTCGCGGTCGATTGCAGCGAAGCGGGCTTGGCAGTTCGTCGAGCAAAGGGACGAATGGAGAAGGTCGATGAACGGATTTCGCAAGCCATTCGAACGGAAGAACGGCAATCGTCGGCCCGTTCTGAAGTACGGACAGTCCGGCCGGCAACAGGATGGAGCCAAAAGCGATGAATCCGCTAACGGCGATTTTTGCCATCAAGGCGGAAGCAGCGCTGCCTATCGTTACCGTTGCTCCAACTTTGCAATCTGCGGCGTTTGATGCCCAGATGACCCTGGCGTTCGACGCGAATGACAGCGAATCTGAGACATCTACAGCGCAGGAAACAGAGACTTCAAAAATCGAAATCCCTATAGATTCATCCATTTCGGTGGCCGCCCCACCACCTGTGGTTACAGCACATCTAGCCGTCGATCACAGACCAAAAGCGGCCAAGCCAGATGACATGCCTCCGCCCGCACAATCGGCCAGTCAGCCTCAATGGCTGGCAATTTTTGCTCCATTACCCACAACACCGTCCCCGACAGTTGAAATGGCAGGGCAGCGACAAATCAAAAGCCATGCTGTTGCGGATCTCGCGCCCAACAAGAGCAGGATCAGCCATATTGCTGCTCAGCCGCCCCTTCAGGCGGAAGCAAGGTCGGCGGAACACTTTGCCCCAGCCACCGTTACAGAGGCCCTACCCTTTGAGGCGTCGACCCTGTCCGCCGTAATCGAAGTGGCGCAAAAAACGAAGTTGCAACCTGAACGACCATTGCCGGACCTACGCTCAAACGAATGGGCAACGCGTCTTTCGCACGAAATCCTGCTCGCTCGCGAAAGCGCCAATTCGGAACTCGCCTTCCGGTTGACACCCAGGCATCTTGGAACGGTTGAAGTCGGACTGGCCGACACACCTCAGGGGCTGCTCGTTGAACTGCGGCCGTCAAGCGAGGAGGCCAAGGCTATAGTCGCGCGTGAAGAGCCCCGGCTGATTGAGGAATTACGCCAGCGCGGCGTGACCGTCGCCGACCCCACGCTCCAATCCGGAGCAAGTGGCGATGGCCGACACAGCCGAAACGGTGCAATTCCCCGACCGCTCCTGCCGTTCCCGGAAATAGACCGAAACACGGTCAAGGACGAGGATCAGCAACACGGCCAACCAACCGGCCGATATGCCTGATCCGCATTCGAGGATGTGGGATGAGCAAAACCGAGAAGGACAAGTCAAAGTCGGGCGGCAAGAAAAAGCTGCTGCTGATGGGAGGCGGCGCGCTGTTGCTTGCAGGGGGGAGCGCAGGCGCGGCGATTTATGCCACCGGCGGCTTCACGCCGAAAGCAGCAAAGGAAGACCCGACCCGGCCCAAGCTGGTAGTGCGTAGCGAGGAACCCGCCGAACCCATTGCCGAAGGCGAAGGCGACAAGGAAGCCCCGCTCAAAGAAGGCACAGTCTCGGTTCCCAATGACCGGATCAAGGTAGACCCGGCCAAATATGAAATTACCTATTTCCCGGTCGAGCAGCCCTTCACCGCGAACCTCGCCGATGGATCGGGATTCATCCAGATCGGGATCAGTCTGGCGACCTATTATGACGGCAAAGTCATCACCAATATCAGGCGGCAGAATGTGCCGATCCGTTCCGCGGTGCTGATGGTACTGTCCGAACAGGACCCTGCCGTGCTCTCTACCGCGCAGGGAAAGCAGATGCTGCAGCGCGAATTGACACAGGCGATCAATTCGGTGCTCCGCCAGAAAGAAGGCTTTGGCGGGATCGACAATGTCTATTTCAACAGTCTGGTGATCCAGTGAGCAGGCCCGGCGCCGCCCCTGAAAAGCTGGATTTGCTTGCTGCGCCATCGGGCCGAAAGGTTGCGGATGAAGGTGGCATTTCGACAGCACGGCTCACCGATGGCCTTGCTGCGCTGTTGCGGCGGCTGGCGGTGCAGCCGGAGGGAATCGCAGTTGTACATGCGGCTGCGGGTTGGGCTCCGGATAAGCCATCAACCTGGTTCAACTGCAAAAATGATGCTGGTCGGACGGGTGCTGTTATCGAAATGCCGTTGCAGCTGTTCGAACGCCTGTTCGTACAAATATACGGCGGTGATCGGATTGACACACACCTCGACAAGCCGAGCGGAACCCAGCTACGCTTTGCACAACGGCTCGGAAACCGGCTGTGCGAATGGCTGGAGGGCGCGCTTCCCGGCACAGAAAAGCCGTCGTTCACGCAATCTGAAATGCGCTTTGGTATCAATCCGGAAGGCTTCGATCCTGTTGTTGCCAAAGCACCGATCACATTTGAATTCGATATTGCGCTTTCCGCCGGTGCAACCTGGAAGATGCACGTCAGCGTGGCTGCAGATCTGATCACGGCCCGCGATGCACAACCAACGCAGCGCGAGCAGTCGATCGGCCCAGCCGAACGGGAGAGGCGCATCCTTTCACGCACGAGTCGGGTTCCGCTGCTTGCCCGCTCCGAAATTGCCATCGCCCACATGCCCGCATCCCGCCTGTTGGCGCTGCAGCCGGGCGACGTTCTGCCGATCACGATGCCGGTCTCTATTCCCATGCTCGTCGGTGAACGCCCCTTTGCCAGCGCCAGCATGGGCGAATGGCAGGGTAGCGTCGCCCTTCGTATCGAAACCCTCCATGAAAGCAGCCCCGCATGAGCGACTTGAGCGAAGCCCCGAAAATTGAGCGGGCGCCCAATAGGACCAGCCCCGTCAATCTGCTGGCGGGAATATCGGTTCGTGTATCGGTCGAAGTCGGCTCGACAATGATGACGATTGCTGAACTGGCAACACTCGAGGCGGGCAATGTCGTTGCGCTTGACCGCAAGGTGGGTGAACCGCTCGATATTTGCGCCAATGGCAGCCTGGTCGCACGCGGCGAAATTGTCTCGGTCGACGGTCGCTATGGCATTCGCATCACCGAACTTGTTTCGGCAGAAGGGCGCGGCTGATGCTAGAATATCTGCTGCGTCTGGCGCTTCTGTTGCCGCTGGTAGGCGGGCTCGCCTGGGCCTCGCTCTGGATGTGGAAACGTTTGCAATCCGGCCTGCCCGGTACAGCGCCGCAACAGCGGCTCGTCCGGTTGGTACAGGTCATGCCGGTTGGTGCAGGCAGCAAGCTCGCGGTGGTCGAGTTTGGCGGCAAACTCCATTTGCTCGCGATAGGTCGCGGTGCTGTCACCGCCATAGCCACAGATGACAGGGGTGAATTTGATGCAGGTTAGGCTGCTCTGGCTTACAGCTTTCTGTGCGCTGATCGCTGCCTTACTGCCGGATGCCGCGTTAGCGCAAAACAGCAACGGGGCGATGGACCGTGCATTGGCAGAGGTTGCTGGTAATGGCCGCCCGCTGTCACTGTCGCTGCAGATCCTGCTGCTCATGGGGCTGCTCACCATCTTGCCGTCGCTGGTGCTGATGATGACGAGCTTTACCCGGATCATCATCGTGTTGTCGATCCTGCGCCACGCGCTCGGCCTGCAACAGACGCCGCCCAATCAGGTGCTGGTGGGCCTAAGCCTGTTCCTGTCGCTGTTCGTGATGCAGCCGGTGCTGTCGGACATCAACCGCGCCGCGATCACGCCTTATGGCGAACAGCAGATCGGCATTGAAGAGGCGGTGTCGCGCGCGGGGGCTTCGTTGCATGGCTTCATGCTAGCCCAGACCCGCAAGGGCGATCTGGCGCTTTTCACCAAGCTGGCCAAATCGCCGCCGCTGGCAAGCCCGAAGGACGTGCCCTTTTCCATCCTCCTCCCCGCCTTTGTCACCAGCGAACTCAAGACCGCCTTCCAGATCGGGTTCCTGATCTTCCTGCCTTTCCTGATCATCGACCTGATGGTGGCCTCGGCGCTGATGTCGCTAGGCATGATGATGCTGTCACCCACCATCGTCTCAATGCCATTCAAGCTGCTGCTCTTTGTGCTCGTTGATGGCTGGGCGTTGACAATGGGGACGCTCGCCGCCTCCTTTGCGAGCGGATGAGATGGATCAGGACGCATTCCTCGCCGTGGCACAGCAAGCGTTGTGGGTGCTGGCACTCGCTTCCGCACCGATCCTGCTCCCTGCACTCATCACTGGCGTGTTGCTCGGCATGGTTCAGGCGGCAACGTCGATCAACGAACAGACTCTCAGTTTTGTGCCCAAGCTAATCCTTGTCGCGATTTGCCTGGCGCTGTTCGGCGGCAGCATCATGGTGCTGCTCACCGATTTTACCCGCGACATGTTCGACCAAATTCCACTGTTGCTGCGATGAGGCAATGATCGAATTCGCGTTCGGCAATATCGAGGCAACGTTGCAGCTTTGGTTGCTGGCAATGATCCGTCCGGGAGCCGCCATGCTGGCCGCACCCTTTTTCGGCGCGGCCAATGTGCCGGTGCAGTTGCGGCTGGTGCTGGCGTTGGCACTTGCCCTGCCCGCCGGATCGCTGATTGCGCCCGCAATGCCGGCTGAAGGTCTGGTCTCGATAGCATGCTTCGTAATGATCGCGGGTGAAGTGCTGGTGGGGCTGGCCATGGGTTTCACGCTGCAGATCGGCTTCGCCGCGGCATTGCTTGCAGGCGAGGTCATCAGCAACATGATGGGCATCGGTTTTGCCGCGATGGCTGATCCAGCCACCGGCCAACCCAGCCCGGCGATTGGCCAATATTTGTCAATGCTCGCGCTGGTTCTCTTCCTCGCCGCCGATGGGCATTTGCTGTTTTTCGAGTTGGTCTTCGCAAGTTATCAAAGCCTGCCCCCCGGCGCGGCATGGCTTTCGGCCGCCAGCCTGAAAGCTTTGGTCGATTTTGGTGGGCTGATGTTTGTTGCGGGTCTTGCCATTGCGATGCCAGTGCTTTCGGCCTTGCTTATGGTGCAGGCCGTATTCGCAATGGTCTCACGTTCGGCACCGACGCTCAATCTGTTTGCGGTTGGCTTGCCGGTGACCCTGTCGGCAGGGACCATATTGCTCGCCATTGCGACGCCCGTGATGGCGGAGGCATTGGCGAGGACAATGGTCGAAGCGATGGCAATGTCGGCCATGCTGGTGAAGGGCTGAGCCATGGCCGAGGCTCCCGATCGCGACCATCAAACCGAAGCACCTACCCCCAAAAGGCGCAAGGACGCGGCGGAGGAAGGCGATGTCCTGGTCTCTCGCGAACTGGCATCGGCACTGGTCATGTTGGCCGGGATCGGCTGGCTGGCGCTGGCAGGCCAATGGTTGGTCAATGCCGCCGTGACGATGCTGCGGAACGGGCTTGCCATCGAACGCAGCCATTTTACCGCTTTCGACATCTCCACGCGCCTGACAAACCTGCTGACCCCGCTCATTCTTCCCTTCGCCGCCTTGCTGCTTGCCAGCCTTGCTGCGGCAATTGCCGGGCCTGCCTTGCTCGGCTCGCTCGGCTGGCGCAGCAAGGCTATGGTATTCAAGGCAAACCGGCTGAGCCCGCTTTCGGGTATAAGGCGCATCTTCGGGATGCAGGGCCTGATCGAACTCGCCAAGGCGCTAGCCAAGGCCGGACTGCTGGGTGGTGTTGGCTGGTGGCTGGCAATGGGTGAGTTATCTAAATTGCTTTCGCTGTCCGCAGCCGATCCGCTGACGGCATCGACCAGCGTTGGCAGCAGCCTGATATCGCTTTTGCTGGCGCTGGGCCTGGCGATGCTTTTGATCGCCCTGCTCGATGTTCCGGCACAATATTTCCAACGCACCCGCCGCCTTCGCATGTCACGCGAGCAGGTGAAAGAGGAGATGCGGCAAAGCGAGGGTGCGCCCGAACTCAAGGCACAATTGCGCGCTCGGCAGCAGGCGATCCTCAGCCAGTCGGCCCGCAAGGCGATGACGGAGGCCAATGTCGTACTCAACAACCCCAGCCATTTTTCGGTCGCCTTGCGCTATCGCCCCGGCGCCGATGCCGCTCCGGTCGTGGTCGCACGCGGTCGTGACGACGTGGCGCTCGCGATGCGGGAATTGGCCTGCGAACGCGAGGTGCCGATGCTCGACTATCCGGTGCTGACCCGCGCGCTCTATTTCACCACGCGTGCGGGACAGGCCATCCCCGAGGACCTGTATCAGGCGGTCGCCATAATCCTTGCCTTCGTTTTCCGGCTTGACCGCGAATTGGGCGAGCAGAAGCAACCGCCTGTTGTGGACGTACCTCATTCAAAACGCTTCGACACCTCTGGCAAGCCTGAAGCGAACTAAATCCTCCGCTTTGTGCGTCGTTAAACCGTCCGAAGGAAGACGCACATGATCGGAAATATCGCCAACAGCCTTGGCTTCGGTTCAGGCATCAATGTCAGCCAGCTGGTGAGCGATCTTGCCACCGCTTCGCGCGCACCAAAGGCGGATCGCTTCGATGCGCTTGCAAAGGCTTCACAGGCAAAGATAAGTGCAGTCGCACAGGCGCGAGCCGATCTGGATCGCTTTGCCGATACGCTTGCCAATCTGGTTTCAACCGGCAGTCTGGGTAGCCAACCGACCGTGTCCGATGACAACGCACTCGCGGTTTCAGCACTGCCGAATGCGCAATTGGGAAATCTGGCGGCGGAGGTTGAGATCCGTCAATTGGCGCGCGCGCAAACCATGCGCAGCAGCCTGCTGACATCAGCGAGCAACCCAGTCGGCATCGGCAATCTGACGCTCACCGTAGGCGGAACCACGCATGCGATTACGATCGACGCCACCAACAACAGCCTCACCGGACTCGCCGATGCGATCAACGCGAGCGGGAGCGGCGTTCGCGCCAGTATCGTCGCGGACCAAGGCCAGGTCCGGCTGGTGCTGAAGGGCGAGACCGGGGCCGCAAAAGCATTTGCGCTGTCTGCTGATCCGGGCGCTGATCCGGCGTTGTCCGCATTGGCCACCACGGGTTTGATCCAATCACAGGCGGCATCTGATGCAGTTGTCCGCGTCGACGGCGTCGAGTTCAGCCGACCGTCCAATACGATCACCGATATCGTTCCCGGCGTATCGTCGACCTTGAAAAAGGCCGAGGTCGGTAGCTTTATCGCGCTTGGCAGCGCACGTCCTGCCGATGCGCTCAAACAGACAATTGCCGATTTCGTAACCGTCTTCAATCAATTGCAAACCAGCCTCAAAGAAGCCCGGCAGACCGTTGGCGGAGTCGGCAATTTGCGTGCTCTCGACCGGCAACTGACAGCGCTGGTGAGTAAAGCGCTGACTGGCAATTCAGCCATCAAAAGCCTTTCCGATATTGGCGTCAAAACCGACCGCAGCGGGACACTTGTCCTCGACACCGCCAAACTCGATGCCGCATTGGCGAGCCATCCCGACGCCGTCGAAGCGCTGTTCAATCCGCCACGCGATTCTACCCGCACGGTTTTGACCGACCCCGGCCTTGCCTTTGCGCTGGATGAAATTCGCGACAGTGCGCTGGCACCGGGAGGGACACTGGAAAGTCTGGGCAAAGCGCTGCAAGCAGAGGCAACGACGCTGACCAAAAACCGGGAGCGAATGGAGGCGCGCGAGGGTGCCTATCGTGCAAGGCTGGAGAAGCAATATGCCTCGCTCGACGCTCGACTAAGCGCGTTCAAGGCGACGCAGGCCTATCTTGAACAGCAGATCAAGCTGTGGTCGAACGAGAATTAAGCCGTGCTCCAACCAAATTACAGCAAGGCCAGCGCGCATTACCGGTCACTCGCTTTATCGAGCCAGGCTGAAAGTGCCAATCCGCATGCGCTGGTCGCGATGCTTTATGACGAACTGTTGTTGTGTATCGACGTGCTGACCTTGCGGGCCAGTCGGGTACAATCGTTGGCCGATGATGAACAGGCGCACCGTGCGCGTGGCATCGTCATTGCCCTGCGCGCGGGACTCGATTTTGAGTCGGGCGGGGAACTGGCGTTCACGCTCGACGGTCTTTATGATGCGCTGAGCGCCGAATTCGAGGAGCGGCTGGCCAATCCAGACCCCCAACGCTTCGCCGAACTGCGTGCCGGCATAGAATCGCTCGCATCGGCATGGCGAGCGATCGCAGACCCCTAGGTCAGCAACAACGCCGCCCCATTGTTGATCATATGCGCGATGATGTTGACCCGCAGCGATCCCGTCTTGTGATATAGAATGCCAAACACGGCCCCCATCACCATCAGGGCCGGAAAGGCGTGATAATCCATATGGACTGCACCGAAAATCGCCGATGCCCCCAATATGGCGCCCCAAGCGGGCAGCTTTTTCGCCAGTGCATTTTGCACCAGTCCGCGGAACAGGATTTCCTCAAGCAGTGGCGCAATACCAGCAATGGCGACAAACAGGATGACCGTGTTGAGCGGGGTGTCCGGTAGTGCCGCGAACATCTTGCGCAACGCTTCCTGCACCTTGATGTCGGGGATGACATAGGTCGCGTAAAGATGATTGAAGGCAAGGCCGAGCGCTATAAGACCAATCGCCAGTCCGACCGTCTGGATCAGGCTCAGTCGGCTCCAGCGCATCATGCCGATACGGGCGGCGCGATCCTCCTTGCCCAGATGCAGCCATAACAGGCCAAGCAACACGAGGCTGGAAGCCACCAACGACAGGATCGTCGGCGCAGCGATAAAGCTGGCATCGCGCGCCAGCTCCATCGGATCCCGACCGCTTTTGTCCATCCCGATAGCGATACCCAGCGCCATCACACCGGCTAGCACCTGCAGGAGGAGGAAGACGGCGACCCAGCCCAGCGCACCCCATATAGTTGGAAACCGGTGATCCGGATGGCTGGTGTCGTGCAAATCTTCGGTCATATGTCGCCCCCGTCTATTCAAACCCGCGCCTTGGCTATGCGAGGCTGGAGGCAAAAGCAATCACACCAGCCCCATTTTCATCAATTCGCCCAGCATCTTGGGCGGCATTTCATCGCGCGCGTCGGCATTCGCCCCGCCAAGGTCAGGCGGCGCATCCTTGTTCTCCAGATAGCGCCAACCCTGATGCGCGCGCTTCGGGATGCTTCTGACGGGTATGAGTTCCGGGCGCAGCCTGATCCATGTTCGCCCCTGCCCGTTATCCATGAAACCGAGGATCGGGCTGCGCCCGACCAGCATGTGGTTCAATATCCAGTATAGCGAGCCACCAACCATCTCCTCATGCCGTTTGGGCAGATAGCGGGTGGTCAGCCGGATTTCACCCGCCTCGGCGTAGGTTTCCAGCCGCTGGCGCAAATGTGCTGCGCTTTCGGCACCAAAGGCAATTTTGGTCATGTGCAATGGCATTATGCGTCGAACTTTAACCGTAGCCCTGAGCCTGTCGAAGGGCGCTTGTCTGCTGGGCGTGCTTCGACAGGCTCAGCACTGCGGTCTAAATAGGTCAGGCACCTCAGCCTGCAAGACCGGCAAATACCGCAAGTCCGAGGAAGATGAGGAAACCCATCGAGTCCGTGATCATCGTCACGAAGATTGAGCTCGAAACAGCCGGATCCTGATCGAGTCGGTCGAGTACGACTGGAATGACAACGCCTGAAAGCCCCGCAATCGTGATGTTGAACAGGATGGCAGCACCAATAACGCCCGCCAATGTCCAGTTCGAAAAGATCACCCCTGCCCCCAAACCCGCAATCACCGCCACCGTCGCCCCAATGAGCAGTGCGACACGAATCTCGCGCCAGATCGAACGCACCGTATTCGATTGGGTGAGCTGGTTGGTGGCAAGCGCGCGCACGGTCACGGCCAGCGTCTGTGTCCCAGCATTGCCGCCAATCGAGGCGACGATCGGCATCAGGATCGCGAGCGCAACCATCGTCTCGATGGCGGCGCCGAACTGTGCGATGATGAAACTGGCGACCATCGCAGTGCCCAGATTGGCGATCAGCCAACGCACGCGCGCCTTGTAGCTGTCGGCAATCGGCTCGTTGATGTCGCCCTCGCCCGCACCCGACAGGCGCAGAATATCCTCGCCCGCCTCTTCCTGGACGATGTGGACAACATCGTCGGCGGTGATCACGCCGACCAGCCGACCGGCATCATCGACGACCGCAGCGGAGATCAACGCATATTTCTGGAAACGCAGCGCCACTTCTTCCTGGTCCATATCGACCGGGATCAGCGTCTGCTCGCGCTTCATCACGTCTGAAATCGAAATGTTGCGCGGGGTGCGCAATATCCAGCTCAGCTGGCACGTACCGATCGGGCGATGCGCCGGATCGACGACGAAGATTTCCCAGAATTCGGTGGTCAGATCCTGATTGTCGCGCAGATAATCGATCAACTGGCCAACGGTAATATGTTCGGGCACCGCAACCAGCTCGCGCTGCATGATGCGCCCGGCGGACTCTTCGGGATAGGAAAGCGCGTCTTCGATGACCGCGCGATCTTCGGGATCGAGCTCGGCGAGGACCGCCTGCTGCTCTTCCTCCTCCAGATCCTCGATCATCGCGACCGCGTCGTCGGTCTCCATCTGCTCGGCGAGGTCGGCAATCTGCGCGGCGGGCAGGGCGTCGACGATGTCGTCGCGTACCCAGTCGTTGATTTCCGCGAGCACATCGGCGCTGAGCAGGTCGCCAAGCGCTATCGCAAGATCGGCGCGATCCTCGCGCTTGGTCAGTTCGAACAGGTCGGCAATATCGGCGGCGTGCAACGGCTGCGCGAGGCGATAGGCCTCTTCCCCGTCACCCCGTTCAACCGCATCAAGCACCAGCCGAACAAAGTCAGCCTTCAGGCGATTGTCCTCGTCGAGGGTTTCATCGGCGGTTTCGACTTGGGGGAAATCAGGATCGGATTCGGCAGTCATCGTTCCCCCTTTGCTGCTGATTGATGCGACCGCGCTTCTCCTACGCCCCGCCCGCGAAAATGCAATTTACTTTTGCCCTTTGGAGCCTATTGCGGCGGCAAAGTTTCAACGAAAAGGATTCCCAAATGGCCGAAACACTCACCATGCACCTTTCGACCGGCGATGTCGTAATCAAGCTGCGTCCTGACCTTGCCCCCAACCATGTCGCACGCATTGTCGAACTGGCGCAGGAAGGCTTTTACAATGGCGTGAAATTCCACCGCGTGATCGACGGTTTCATGGCGCAGGGTGGCTGCCCTAACGGTACCGGCATGGGCGGTTCGTCCAAGCCGAACCTGAAACAGGAATTCAACGATGAACCCCATGTGCGCGGCGCCTGCTCTATGGCCCGCACCCAGGATCCGAACAGCGCAAACAGCCAGTTCTTCATCGTGTTCGACGATGCGACTTTCCTCGATCGTCAGTACACCGTGTGGGGTAATGTGATCGAAGGCATGGAAAATGTCGACGCACTGCCCAAGGGCGAGCCGCCGCGCGAACCCGGCGTGATCCAGTCAGTCACGGTCGCCTAAGCCCTCAAATCCGGAAGGTGCCGTCCACGACGGTGACGCAGTCACCACCGACATGGACGGCATCTCGTTCTATCCGTATGCGAACGTGGCCATCGCGGCCAACCTGACGGCCTTGGCTGGCTGTATAGCTGCTGCCTGCGGAAACCTGGCCAGCCTTCATACGAAATGCGGCTACCGCACCATTGCCGCTGCCGCAAACGGGGTCCTCGGCGATGCCGTCGGCAGGCGCAAAGCTGCGGACGATGATGTCGCCATCCGGCTTTTCGGCATAGACGGTAAGCCCGGTGGTCGCTTGGGTGCGGTCATAATCTGCAAGCATCGGCAGGTCGGGTTGCAATTGTTCAACAACCCCCGCCGATGACAGTTCGGCAATCACCCAGCGCGGGCCGACATTGACGATTTCGGGCACGCCCTTGATTGCGCCTTCACCAAGCGCTGCAGCAAGTTTTTCCTGCTCGGGCGCCACTTCATAGGCATAACGCGGCAAGCGGAAGGACAATCCGGTGCCAACAACACTAACCTCGACAAGGCCCACCGCGCATTGCTGCACCACCTTACCGTCTTTGGGAATAGCCAGACCCGCCTCGATCACGGCATGCGCCGTCCCCAACGTCGGATGACCGGCAAAAGGCAGTTCGCTCTTGGGGGTGAATATCCGGACTGCATAGTCCGCCGCTGCGTCGGTTGCGGGTGTGACAAAGGTCGTTTCCGACAGGTTGGTCCAGTTGGCGATAGCCTGCATCTGATCTGTAGACAGCCCTACGGCATCGAGAATCACCGCCACCGGATTTCCCTTCAGTGCGACGGCGGTGAAAACGTCGACCTTTTTGAAGGGTCTAGGGATGGTGATGCTCATGCTCGTCGTCCTGATGCTCGACAGTTTCGCTCGGAATATAGCCCAGCTCGTCCTTATGCCCTTCGGGATCGGGATGAATCAGCACCTCGACTCCGGGAAATTCGCGCATCAGTTCGGCCTCAATCTCGTCCATCACTTCATGCGCCTGCAGCACGGTCATGTTCGGATCGACCCAGACGTGGAACTGGCAGAAATCATGTGCGCCCGCCGAGCGCGTGCGCATGTCGTGAATGCCCTTCAGCTCGGGATGGCGCATCGCGACTTCGATGAACCGCTGTCTTTTTTCGAGCGGCCACTCCTTGTCGAGCAGCTGGTCGAGCGCGAGACTGGCGGCGCGCCAGGCACCCCAGAGCAACCAGAGTGCAATTGCGATGCCGAACAGCGGATCAGCGCCCCGCACATTGAGAAACGCATCGAGCGCGAGTGCTACAATGACCGCGATGTTGAGCAGCAAGTCACCCTGATAGTGCAAATGATCGCCATGAATCGCAACCGACCCGGTTTTCTTGATGACATGCCGCTGATAGGCAAGCAGCCCCAGCGTCGCCGCAATCGCGACCAGCGAGACGCCGATACCCATTTCGGGATGCTCGGTCGGTGCACCGTCGCCAAAACGCACTACGGCGCGCCAACCGATAAACAGCGCCGATACGGTCACCAGCATCACCTGCACCAGCGCCGACAAGGCCTCTGCCTTGCCATGACCAAAGCGGTGATCATCATCCGCTGGTAGCGCTGCGTAGCGAACGCTGAACAGCGTCAACAGCGAAGCCAGCAGGTCGAAGCCGGTATCGGCGAGCGAACCGAGCAAGGCGACCGAACCGGTCTCGACCGCGGCCCAGCTTTTCAAGACCGTCAGGAACAGCGCCATTGCCACACTGGCAATCGCGGCTTTCGCTGTCATCGAACCATGTTCGTGATGATGGTGGTTGTGCTGCAGTCCCATAAGGCGTCAGGGGTACAGCATCTGCGTGCGCCAGCCATCGCCTTCGCCTTCGAACACCCAGCGTTCGTGGAGGCGGAATTCGCGATCCTGCCAAAATTCGATGCGGGTTGGGCTAACGATATTCCCGGTCCAGTGCGGCGGGCGGGGCACATCCCGCCCTTCGAAGCGCGCTTTGACCTCGGCAAAACGCGCCTCGAATGTAGCGCGGCTATCTAGCGGACGGGATTGGTCGGACGCCCATGCACCCAATTGGGAATCGCGTGCGCGGCTCGCGAAATAGGCGTCCGCCGTCGCATCACTGACTTGCGTTATCGGGCCTTCGATACGGATCTGGCGGCGGAGAGACTTCCAATGGAACAGCAAGGCGACATGGGGGTTTGCGGCCAGTTCGCCACCCTTGCGGCTTTCAAGGTTGGTGTAGAAAATGAACCCGCCTTTGCCGTCCGCATCAGGGCCATGGCCTTTGAGCAAGACCATCCGCACCGAAGGATGACCATTCGCATCCGCTGTCGCCAGGGCCATGGCATTGCCGTCATTGAGTTCGCTTTCGCGTGCCTCTTTGAACCAGCTATCGAAAATTACGTAGGGATCTTGGCTTTCCATATCGCCCCGATAGGCTAGACTGCGCCTGCAAGGAAGGGGGGACTGCCATGCAAATGCCGTGGGAGACAATTTTTGAGGTCACCAACATCTATGCGATGGTGTGCTGGCTGATACTGCTGTTGGCACCGAAGCGCGAACAGGTGTTGCCAATGCTGTTCATGGCAGGTTGCGGGCTGCTGGCCGCGACCTACACGGTGCTCATAGTCGGGCTGATGAGCGGGACGCTTGATGCCGCAGGGCCGCGTTCGCAGGATTTCTCCTCGCTCGCGGGCGTGATGGGCCTTTTCGACAGCAAAGGCGGCGCAACAATCGGTTGGATCCATTATCTCGCCTTCGACCTGTTCGTCGGCATCTGGGCCGCGCGTAACGCCGACAGGCGAGGCATAGCACGCTGGATGCAGATCCCGGTTCTGCCGTTCATCTTCCTGCTTGGCCCATTAGGGCTGGTTCTTTATCTGGCCTTGCGCACATTTGCCGGAAAAAGCGTTGAAAATGCTGTAGCGCCGAGTTGACTCGCGGCGCTGTAATGCCAATCTAATACAGAGAGCTTGAACAACAGGGACCAGAATGGCCGATCCATATTCCATATTGGGCGTTTCAAAGGGCGCAGACGAGAAGGCGATCAAGAGCGCCTATCGCAAGCTTGCCAAGGAACTGCACCCCGACAGGAACCAGGATAATCCCAAGGCAGCCGAGCGCTTTGCCGAAATTACCCACGCCTATGACCTGCTCTCTGATCCGCAAAAGCGCGGTCAATTTGATCGCGGCGAAATCGATGAGAACGGCCAGCCGCGCTCGCCTTTCGGTGCAGGCTTTGGCGGTGGCAGCCCGTTCAGCGGTGGCGCGCGACCCGGACAGGGCGGTTTTGAATTTGGCGGTGGCATCGACCTTGGCGATATTTTTGATGGCCTCTTCGGCGGAGGCGCGGGTGCCCGGCCGGGTGGCCCAAGGCCCCAACCGGGACCGCCGCCCAAGGGCGCGAACATTGCCTACGAACATCTCGTCGCCTTTACCGATGCAGCCAAGCTGGAACCCCAGCGGATCACGCTTCGCGACGGCAAGACGGTTGAGTTCAAACTTCCTGCGGGAGCCGTCAGCGGCCAACAGATCCGTATTCCAGGCAAAGGCCAACCCGGCCCGGGCGGCAATGGTGACGCCATGGTCACGCTGAAAATCGGCAAGCACCCCTTTTACGAGCGTGACGGAGACAATATCCGCCTAGAACTGCCGATCAGCCTGAAAGAGGCGATCAAAGGTGCAAAGGTAAAGGTGCCAACCATCGACGGCGCCGTGATGCTAAGCGTGCCTGCTGGCGCACAATCGGGCACCACGATGCGCATCAAGGGCAGAGGTTTTGCGAAAAAGGGCGGAGAGCGCGGCGATCAGTTGGTGACGCTGCACATCCGCTTGCCTGCCGACACGGCAGCGCTCGCAGCCTTGGCCGAAGCTCTGCCCGACGATCCGAACATCCGTTCCGACCTTGGTCTCTGAACACTCCCCTCTCTCGCCCGAGGCACGCGCGCACGATCCGCGCCCACATCCGGAGAGCGAGGATCAGTGGTTCCATCATCTTGACCCCTGGCATCAAGCCAAGGAAGTGGTCCGCCGCGTTGTCGTCGGCGTCTATAGTGACGGCTTCGTCCATGCCGGGAATTTCGCCTATCTGTCGATTGTTGCCCTGTTTGCATTCTGTATCGTCGCCGCCGCCATCGCTGGCAGTTTAGGACAAACCGAATCCGGGCTCGCCCTGATCGATGCCTTTTTCGAAACCGTCCCCAAAAGCGTCGAGGCCGCACTTGCCGAACCTGTGCATGCAGCCATGTCGGCGCGATCAGGACCAATTTTATGGTTGAGCGCGGTTGTCAGCCTGTGGACCACGACCAGCCTCATTGAAACAATCCGCGACGTTCTACACCGCGCTTACGGGACCCAGCCAGAGCGCTGGTTCTGGCAATACCGCCTCGGTAGCTTTGTCGTGATCGTTGCTGCGGTCATTCTGGCGATGATGGCCTTTTCCGCGCAGGTGCTGGTAGTTACCATCGAAGATCTTGTCTATCGCTTCATCCCTGCGGCCGAACGTACAGCGGATTATTTCGCCTGGGGCCGGATCATCCCCTTCGCCATTCTCTTCCTCGCCATTTACACCATCTATCGTGGCCTCGCGCCGCGCAAATATCGCGGGCGGCTTTACCCCAAATGGCCCGGCGCGGTGCTGGTCAGCGGATGGTGGGTCGGCTGCACGATGGTGCTACCCTGGTTCGTATCCTCGATCACCAACTACGATCTGACTTATGGCAGCCTCGCGGGGGTGATGATCGCGCTGATTTTCTTCTATCTTGTCGGCCTCGGCATGGTCACCGGTGCACAATTGAACGCCGCTCTGGCCAACGCCACCGAAAATGGCCTAAAGGATAGCCGGGGATCAGGAAAAGACAATCAGGAGTTCATCCAGACATGACCGGTTTGATGGCAGGAAAGCGCGGCCTCATCATGGGCCTCGCCAATGACAAGTCGCTTGCATGGGGCATTGCGCAGCGGCTGAAGGCCGAAGGTGCGGAGCTGGCAATCAGCTATCAGGGCGAAGTGATGGAAAAGCGCGTCCGTCCGCTTGCCGAGCAATTGGGCTGCGATTTCCTGATCGATTGCGATGTTTCGGACATGGCCAATCTTGATGCGGCGTTTGAGAAACTGGCGGCACGCTGGCCGACGATCGATTTTGTCGTCCACGCCATCGGCTTCACGAACAAGGATGCCCTTCGCGGCAAATATTTCGATGTCTCGCTCGACGACTTCCTGATGACGATGAATATCAGCGTCTACAGCTTCACCGCTGTCGCCAAGCGTGCTGCTGCGATGATGGTTCCCTTCGATCCCGAAACCGGCAAGGGCGGCGGATCGATGCTGACGCTCAGCTATTATGGCGCTGAAAAGGTGGTTCCGCATTATAATGTCATGGGCGTTGCCAAGGCAGCGCTCGAAGCCAGTGTGAAATATCTCGCCAACGACGTCGGCCCCGATGGTATCCGCGTCAATGCAATTTCGGCGGGGCCGATCAAGACGCTGGCAGCTTCGGGCATCGGCGATTTCCGTTATATCCTCAAATGGAACGAACTGAATTCTCCGCTGCGTCGCAATGTCACGATCGACGATGTCGGCGCGTCGGCGCTCTATTTCCTGTCCGACCTGGCAGCGGGTGTCACCGGCGAAACGCACCATGTCGATGCGGGCTATCATACGGTAGGGATGAAGCAGGAGGATGCTCCTGATATAGCATTAGGTTGAGCGCAAATTGGAGGGCGAGTATGTTCGAAGGGCATAGCAACGAACTGGTTCTCCTCCTTGCCGGTGCGACTATCATTGTCGGCCTGTTTGGCTACCTGCATGCAAAGCGTTTCTGGGAAGGCCTGCCGCCAGTGCTTGATGGCTTTGTGTCGGCGGCGGGTTTCCTGTTCGTGGTTGCCGCCTTTGTTTTCGGCGGGCGCTTTGGCGGAGCTTACAATCACCCGCATGCCGGACGGGTGCTTGCGGTCGCCGCAGCCGTCATCATCTACCGAGCCTTGCGCACCTGGATCGGCAAGGAGCAGGTCAAGTATCGAAAGGTCAGGGTGAAGCCATCCGACGACGCATGATCATCCGCCCGATCGGACCCGCCGATTTTGATGTAGTCGATGCCGTCCACCGTGCCGCCTTTGCCAGCACCGCATTCGGCCATCAGGGCGAAGCCGATCTGGTCCGCACGGTCCATGCCGATGGCGATGCGCTGGTGTCGCTGGTTGCCGAAGCGGACGGCCAGATTATCGGCCATGCACTGTTCAGCCGGATGGAGGTTGAAGCCGATGGTGTGGTTCTGAAAGGTGCCGGGCTTGCCCCTGTAGGCGTGCTGCCCGAACTGCACAGCGGAGGTGTCGGATCGGCTTTGATCTGGCGCGGCCTTGAGATGTTGCAAACCAAAGACATCCAGATCAGCTTCGTCCTCGGCCATCCCGACTATTATCCGCGCTTCGGCTATAGCGCCGCAACTGCCCGCCCCTTCGCCTCCCCCTTTGCCGGCCCGCATTTCATGGCGCTTTTGCTGGACAAAAGCGTGCGACTTCCCGAAAGCGGCCGCGCACGCTATGCACCGGCTTTCGGGCCCGAGAGGTAAGATGAGTTTCAACACATTCGGCCATGTTTTCCGTTTCACCACCTGGGGCGAAAGCCACGGGCCGGCGCTGGGTGCGGTGGTCGATGGTTGCCCGCCGGGAATTGCGCTGTCCGAAGCCGATATCCAGCCCTTCCTCGACAAGCGGCGCCCCGGCACCAGCAAATTCACCACGCAGCGACAGGAGCCCGATCAGGTTCGCATCCTTTCCGGAATCTTCGAGGGCCGCACCACCGGCACGCCAATCAGCTTGATGATCGAAAATGTCGATCAGCGGTCGAAGGATTATTCCGAAGTCGCCAAGGCCTATCGCCCCGGACATGCCGATTACAGCTATGACGCCAAATATGGCTTTCGCGACTATCGCGGCGGCGGGCGGAGTTCGGCGCGCGAAACCGCCGCGCGGGTGGCGGCGGGGGCAGTGGCGCGCGCAGTCATCCCCGAGGTTGAAATCCTCGCCTATGTCGTCGAGATTGGTGGCGATGCGATTGATCGCGGCAATTTCGAGAAAAGCCAAATCGACAAAAACCCCTTCTGGTGCCCCGATGAGGCTGCGGCCGGACGGTGGGAGAAGATGGTCGACGAGGCACGCAAGGCGGGATCTTCGCTCGGCGCAGTCGTCGAATGTGTCGCGACCGGCGTCCCGCCCGGCTGGGGCGCTCCACTCTATGCCAAGCTCGACAGTGAGCTAGCCTCGGCGATGATGGGCATCAACGCGGTCAAGGCAGTGGAAATCGGTGCAGGCTTCGAAGCCGCACGTTTTCGCGGCGAGCAAAATGCCGATCCGATGCGCCCCGGAACCAACCAGCCGGTCTTCCTTGCCAATAATGCGGGCGGCATTGCGGGCGGAATTTCAACTGGCCAGGCGGTGGTGTGCCGCGTCGGCTTCAAACCGACCAGCTCGATCCTCACCCCTGTCGACACCGTGACCCGCGAGGGCGAGGCAACCGAGATCGTCACCAAGGGCCGACATGACCCCTGCGTGGGTATCCGCGGGACGCCGGTTGTCGAAGCGATGATGGCGCTGGTGCTGGCGGACCAGAAGCTGCTCCACCGCGCGCAGTGCGGCTAGACCGGTCGTCGCGCAAAAATCTCTCAATATCGCGCAGTGATAGACACGCGATTTCAGCCGTTTCAAACTTGCACGAACATCTGACAGTCGCAGGGGCGGGAATGAAAACGGTATTTTTCAGCGCACTGTTGCTCGCTGCCCCATTTGCGGCCCAAGCCACCGCCGATGCTGATCTGGGCAGCGGCCATGCCAGCTATTATGGCAATGAACTAGCCGGACGCCGCACCGCCAGTGGAGAGATGTTCAACCCGTCTGATTATACCGCTGCGCACCGGACGGTTGCTTTTGGCACGCGTGTGAAGGTAACGCATCTGGGCAATGGCCGCGAAGTCATCGTACGCGTCAATGATCGCGGACCGTGGGGACGAGGCCGGATTATCGACCTGTCCTATGCTGCCGCCAAGGAACTGGGCATGCACCGCAGCGGCACTGCCCAAGTCAAATTGACGATGGTTCGCGATTGACCCGACCGGTCAGATAACGGTTTTTGCAAGCACCTTGTCGGTAAGACCGGCATCTTCCATCGAACCGACGATCGCCACATGCCCGTTTGCATCCCGTCGCGCGACCAGAACTACAAACTCGTCATTCCCATGTGCAAATTCGATGAGATCGCGGGCTCGTGCGGCGCGCAAGCGCGGACGTGGATCGAGCTCGACAGGTTTGACATGCTCGCCCTTTTGGACCTTGCGAGCGCGCCGTTCGGCCTGGACAATGCCTTTGAGACCGCCGTCATGCTTTGACAGCAGATCGGCAAATTGGCCGGCCGTTACACTGTTGCGATGCGCATAATCGAGCGCCGCAGCAAATTCGGTCAGGCGAGTCTTGTCATAGCCCGCGCCGAAAATCAGCTTCACGATCGGCGTCATCGGCGCACGTTCCTGCACCGTTATGCCGTTGTCAGCGAGCATTTCTGCATAGTCCGCCGGATAGCGTTCCGCCGCCAACGAGAAATCATAGGCACGACCAATCGCGCGATAGAGCGTATCGCGACTGCGCGCATCGGCATCGCGCGCGATATCGGCACTGTCACGCGCGACCTGCAACCAGTCAGCAAGGCTGGAGCCTTCGTCCGGTTCGACTTCTTCAATCAGCGCGGGGGCATATGCGGCATCTGCGAAGCTGGCGTCGAGGACAAGCTCGTCCTCATTCTGAGGCTCTTCCAGAGAGGTATCAATGTCCGCGTCGGTTGCTGCCGGACCGTCAGCCCATACCGGCACATGATCCTTGCGAACGGGCACCGCAGCCAGCGCGGCTTCCACTTCAGCCGCCAGCGGTGCAGCGATCTCCGCCGGCGCACCCTCTTTCCAGTTGATGACACCATAGATGAAATCGATCGTGTCATCGTCCGACGAGTAAGGCAGCAAGATGCCGCGATACATGATGTTCACGCCGCGCTCGTTCACAAACTCGGCTTCAAAACCGATCGGTGCGCGGTTGGCGATAATCTGCAAATAATGGTCGGTAATGCGGGAGAGCAATGAGCGTGGCGGGACCTGATCAAGATAGGTAATATCGTCGGTTAGCCCGCATTCGTTACGCAGCGCTTCGCCCAGATATTGGATCGAAGGGTTTTCTACGCCCGAGGTAAAGTCGAGCAGTACTGAAAAGTCCCGGAAATCCTCGACATTTTCGGGCTCAAGTTCTTCGATATTGGGATAGTTGCCCTCACCCAAATGTGACGTCCAGAAATTATAGGCGCGCACCTGCATGCGGCGTTCGTCACCAGATATAACTGGCGGCGGCTCGATTGCGGCGTCTTCCTGCTCTTCAAAACTGGCATAAGACGGCGCATCGGAATCATAATGGCCATAGCCTTCCTGGCTATCTCCAAAAGGCCCAAATCCGCGCAAATTGTCCATATACTGGTCCTAAAATCAGGCTTGTGCCCGTTGCTTCCCGCTCCTCTATGCGCCGAGATGGTTAATATGCCGTTAGCGGCGTTACACGGCGAAACAACGTTTCAGATAAGGTCTGAAAGTGTGATCCGGAGCTGCGCAAGCGCGGCTTTTTTGATTTGGCAAACTCTCGGCGCTCCAATTCCCAAGACAGCACCAATTTCGTGCAGGTTCATTTCCTCAACAAAGAAAAGCTGCAGCACCATGGCCTCGCGCTCGGGCAATTCGGAAAGCTGTTGTGCAAGCAAAGCGCTCAGTTGCTCACGCTCCAATCGCAAATCAGTCGCTTCAGCTGAATCACTAAACAAGGGGTCCAGGTCGCTATAGTGATCATCTATGCTGGCTTGCTCAATAGGCTGGCTTCCGGTTTCAAGGTCAAGATATGCCGACAGAGACAGTCCCATGGCTTCGGCCATTTCGATACTGTCGGGGGTACGCAGGAAAGTTTGTTCAAGCCTCGTGCGGGTATCCGCAATCTTTCGACGGCTTGCCATCGCTGTGCGGCTCATCTTTGCCTCGCGCCGCAACTGGTCGATCATCGCCCCGCGTACACGCATCGAGGCATAAGTGGCAAAGGCATGGCCGCGATCTTCATAGCTGCGCGCAGCCTCAATCAAGGCGATCAGGCCGATCTGTATCAGGTCTTCCAGTTCCGCAGATGCCGAGACGCGCGAATGCACGTGCCAGGCGATGCGACGCACCATCGCGCCATGGCTGGCAATCAGTTCTTCAGCCCGGTTGCTGGCATAGCCGATTTGCGCACTGTCGCGCCGACCGAATTTTTCGGGAGGTATATGCAACATCGATCATTGGTCCTTTTCAGTCTGGTCCGGATGGGGAAGCGCGGGCTCTTCGTGCCGACCACCGACGGTGGCGATGATTTCGACCGCCTTTGCGTCAGGGATTTCGAGGAAGGAGAGCACCGCAACGTCGGTGAATTGCGTCCGCAAAAGCCGCGCCAACGCAGGGCGGCAAAGCGGCGAGACAATGACGGCAAAAGCGCGCGCAGCCAGCAGCAGCGGCTCCACTGCCTCGCCAATCGCGGCCACGATCTTGCGCGCCAAATCGGGCTCGATCGGCCAGGCAGCATCGGGTGCGGCGCGAACCGACTGGTTGAGCAATGCTTCCAGTTCAGGGTCGACGGTTACCGCAGGCAGTGGCATCTGCGCGGGAACAATGGTCTGCACAATCAGCCCGCCCAGTTGCCGCCGCACCGCCTCGACAAGTTCGGGGACCGGCATGTCGGGCCGACCGGCCGATATCATCGCGGAAGCCAGCGCGCGGAAATCCCGCAAAGGTACGCGTTCGGAAAGCAAGGAGCGGCAGAGTGCAGAAATCGTCGCAAGCGGATAAGGCTGCGGTGTAAGGCCCTGCGCCAGTTGCGGATAGCCGGACTTCAACGTGCCAACCAGCGCCTGCGCCTCGTCGAGGCCGAAGAGGTCGGCTGCCGACCGCGCGAGCAGCTGGTTGAGATGCGTTGCGATCACCGTTGCCGGATCCACGACGGTATAACCATTGGCGATGGCATCGACCTGCCGCTCCGCTGCGATCCAAAGCGCATCGAGGCCGAAGCTGGGGTCTTTGCAGGCGCGCCCCGGAATCGGCTCCAGCGTATCCCCGGCGGCAAGGGCGAGCAGTTCATTGGGCCAGACCTGACCATTCCCGACCACGACGCCGCCAATCCGTATCCGATAGCTGTTCCCGTCGAGCGCAAGATCGTCGGACACCTTGACCGGGGGCAGGACGAAGCCGAGTTCACGCGAAAGCTGGCGACGTACCGCGGTGATCCGTGCCATCAGCGGAGCGCGTTTCCGCTCGTCCACCAGCCCGACCAGCGCATAGCCAAGTTCCAGCGAAACCGGCGCCGTATCGCAGACATCCTCCCATGCGATTTCATGCGGTTCCGGCGTTGCTGCAATTTTTGGCGGTGCGGCCTGAGCGTGCAGTTCGCGGCGGCGCAAGAGCCAGCATATCCCGCCGGCAATCGCCGCAGTCGGCAGCACGACAGACTGCGGCATGGCCGGAATCAAGCCGAGGAGGCCCAGTATCGCCGCGACCGGTGCCCAGGCTCGCCACTGGCCGAACTGGCTGCCAATCTGGCCGCTGAGATCGAACGGTGATGCAACGCGGGTGACGATCGCGGCGGCGGCGATCGACAGCAGCAACGCCGGGATTTGCGCAACCAGTGCGTCACCGATTGCCAGCGCAATATAAGTCCGCGCCGCTTCGCCGAGCGAAAGATCATGGCTGATGACGCCAAGTATAAGGCCGCCGATTATGTTGACGAACAGGATCAGCAGGCCTGCGACTGCATCGCCCTTCACGAATTTGGACGCACCATCCATCGATCCGTAAAAGTCGGCCTCGGTCGCAACCTCCTGCCGCCGTGCTTTGGCCTCGTCTGGGGAAAGCAACCCGGCGTTGAGATCAGCGTCGATCGCCATCTGCTTGCCGGGAAGCGCATCGAGCGTGAAGCGCGCCGAAACCTCCGACACGCGGCCCGCGCCTTTGGTGATCACAACAAGATTGATGATCATCAGCACAGCGAAAACGAACAGCCCGACGACATAATCGCCGCCGATCAGGAATGCCCCGAAGGCCTCGATCACATGCCCCGCCGCCGCCGCGCCCTGATGGCCGTCAACGAGCACGACGCGGGTCGAGGCGACGTTGAGTGCGAGGCGGAATAGCGTTGCCAGCAACAGCACAGTTGGGAAGGCCGAGAAGTCGAGCGGTTTGGCCGCCGACAGCGCGACCATCAACACAGCGAGACTGATCATGATATTGGTGATGAAACCGATGTCGAGCAGCAGCGCCGGAACAGGCACCACCATCAACAGCACCAGCGCAAGGATGGCGGCAGGCAAGGCCGCGCCAGTCGCGAGCGATTTCCAGAGCGGCTGGTTCATGTGCCCGCGCCCCGCATCGCTGCCAGCTTGCGATAGGCTTCGCGGGCGAAATCGAGCGATAGGCTTTTGGGCATGGGGTCGATGCTGCGGAGCGGGGGCGGAGTGTACGCGGGTGCGATTGATGCCACCGCATGGCTACGCAAAACTCTTTGGGTGCTGGCTAGGGTAACGCCATTGCCATCAAGCTTTTGGGCAAAGGAGCGACGGATTTCGTCGAGCGAACGCGCGCCCCCATTGGCGTCAAAGAATATCGATCGGTTTGCCGCCGCTGCTTTTGCGAAAAGCGGCGCTGCAGCTTGATCAGGGTTTGCCGCCCAAGCTTTCAGGAAATCGCTCGCCCCTGCAGCTCCCAGAAAGTGCGCGAGATAGAGATCGACCGGTTCGGGCGCGCGGCCGAGTGTATCTGCAAGATGCGCATGATTGTCACTGGCGAGTTCGCCTGCCATCACCGCCGCAGCATCGGGGTCGGAGCGGAGGCCCAGGACGGCCTGGCGCAGCCCGGCATCGGCAACCTTGTATGTCCCGCGTCCACCAGGCTCGATAGCTTCGGCTGCCCAGCCATAACCATGCGCTGCACCATGGCGTTTCAGGGTGGCAAGCCAGGTTTGGGTGGTGAACTGGTACAGGCCAGTCGCGCTGGACGTCGCGGCACGGGCATCAGCGCGAAAGCCGCTCTCGATGCGCGCCTGATCGAGCATATAGTCGAAATCTACTCCCGTGCGATGTGAGGCACGTTTAATTGCGCGCAACACGGGCGTTGAAATCGCGGATGTCGGGCTGGTCTGGTCCATGCGGTTGCTACAGCAATGGCCGTGCCATTTTGCGGAAATGGCCAACTAAGCATATATATTACAGCTATTTATACCTGCTTTGATGCGCCCGTTGTCCGCGTAGATCGGCCAAGCGGTCAATTTTCTGACGCGTCCAGTGCGCCATCAGGTTGATCCGGATCGCAGCTGCCTGGTTCTGGCGCAGGGCGACGCGCAGCCGTTCGGCCGCCAATGGATCGGCGGGCCAATTATCGACATATCGGAGTTTTGAAACCGCCGCCGCCAGCGCCTCGCTCGCACGAACAATGGCGCCAGCGTCCTGTGTATCAATCGCGGTGATCAGGTCGGTCTGGCAATCGAGGACAGCCTCGATGCTCTCGGCGCTCATGCCCTTGTCCAGCCGAAATGGTCGATCATGGCACCGGTAATCATTTGGACATCGACTCGATAGTCGCCTGAAGCGATTGCCTGCCTGAGCTGTGCGATCCGGGCGTGGTCCACCGGCGGCGGCTGCAGCGCCAAATCATGGACAAGTGCGGTCAGCTTCGCAACCGGAACCGGTGGCGCGGCATCTGTTCTATCCCGCTGCGCCAACTGTGTAGCTGCCGATTTCGCGACAGACTGGCTGGCACGGAGCGGGTTGAAACCAATGGGCTGCGTCATCATCCTTACCCCACAATGCGCCGTCAATTGTCCAACGGCTTCACAAGAGGCAATAACGGCGATCGGCACCAGAGATTTAGAAAGGGCAGGCCCTAATCAATGATCTGCGCTTTGCCGTTGCCCGCGACGGTTGCGGCCATCAGACGGTTGGAACCGACGAATTTGACGCGCACAATGTCACCGAGCCGCCCTGCTTCTGTCGCGACCGCTTGATACTGGACAGTAAAGTCATCGCCGATAATCGCCACCTGCACGCTCTCCCCGCGGTGCACCAACACGGGTTGTGTTGGGGCTGCGTCGCTATTTCCGGAAGCAAGCGGAACACTTAGCCGCCATCCGCGCGACGGACAGGCAATTTCCAGCGTCGATTTGGCGGCGGGCTCAATCGTCGGCGACACCGGACAGCGCATGAGCCGCAGGCGCCGGTCCAGCGGCGCTACGCTTCCATCGCTCGCCTTGGCCAATCGCGCATCCAGCGCGTCAAGGTCCTCAAGCACCGGCTGGGTCGCGAGCAAAAGGGGCAGCATCGTAATCAAAATGGGCATGAAAATGGTCCTTTCCTGATCAGCCTTTCCCACAGCAACGCCCGTGCCATCTTGCGTTGGCCGTCGGATTATTGAGCAATGGAGCCGGGCCGTGAGGATGGCTGTCGGAATTCTGGCAGGTGCCAATCTGATTGCGGCCATACGGCACTTACCATCTGAATTCACGTCGCATTTCTACAAATGGCACGGCCATTGCTCTTCTTTCGCCGAGGCCCGCTTTGGGTAAGCAACCGAAAGGAATGCGCAATGGCAACGGCAGATATCTTTGGTATCCATGCGACGGCGCTGCACCTGCGCAGCCAGCGCATGGCAATGCTCGCCTCGAACATCGCCAATGCCGCAACGCCCAATTACAAGGCGCGGGATATTGATTTTTCAAAGGCGCTGGCGCTGGCCGAACAAGGCCAGTCGACAGAAAGCGCCATTGCCTATCGCGTTCCGCTTCAGCCGTCGCTCGATGGCAACACTGTCGAAATGGCGACCGAGCAGACCGCTTTCGCAGAAAACGCCATCGCCTATCGATCAAGCCTTGCCTTCCTCAATGGCCGCATCGGCACACTGTCGCGCGCGCTGAAGGGAGAATGAAGATGGCCAACACTCTTTCAATTTTCGACATCAGCGGCCGCGCCATGGCGGCGCAGCTGGTACGGCTGAACACCACTGCCTCCAACCTGGCCAATGCCGGATCGGTATCGGGTAGCGAAGCGAGCGCCTATCGCGCAATGAAACCTGTCTTCCGCACGATTATGGGCGAAGCCGGCACCGCAACTGTTGTGGTGGACCAAGTGACCCAAGCGACCACCGCACCCACCAAACGCCACGCCCCGTCGCACCCGCTTGCCGACAAGGACGGCAATGTCTGGGAGGCTGCGGTCGATAATGCGGCGGAGCTCGTCGAGATGGTCGAAACCGCGCGCCACTATCAAAACAATGTGCAGGTGCTTTCGACCGCAAAGGGCCTGATTTCCGAAACCCTCAGACTGGGACAATGACGATGACCGCAATCCAGCCAACCAACGCCCGCAACATGCCGGTAATGCCCAAGGGCACGGCCGAAAAGAAACTTGGGCAGAGTGATTTTCTGCAGCTGATGACCACCCAGCTCAAGCATCAGGATCCGTTCGATCCGGTCGATAACCAGGCAATGGTCGCGCAAATGGCGCAATTTTCAAGCGTCGCCGGAATTTCAGAGATGAGCACTTCGCTCAAATCGATCGCCGACCAGATCAAGGTGCAGACCCAATTGCTGACCGACATTCGCGCGGCAACGTTGCCCGCCGCCTGACAAGGAGAATAGCCCATGTCTTTCTACACGTCCCTATCCGGCCTGAAGGCCGCGCAAACCGACCTTTCGGTAACCTCGAACAACCTTGCCAATGTCGGATCGACCGGCTTCAAGAAGAGCCGCGCACAATTTGGTGACCTGTTCGCTAGTGCGCCAACGCAAACCACGAAGATGGTTGCCGGACAAGGCGCACGCCTCAACGCAGTCGTCCAGCAGTTCAAACAAGGGACACTGGAAGGAACCGACCGGACGCTCGACCTGGCCATCGCCGGGGAAGGCTTTTTTGTAACCCAAGGTGATCCCCCACGGGCAGCGGTTACCTATACGCGCAACGGCGCCTTTCAGGTCACTCCCAGCCGTCAGGTGGTCGATACCATCGGCTCAACGCTGCAGCTGTTGCCCGTTGACGCATCCGGTAATGTCACCGGCAACACTTTGGCGGACGCGTTTGATTTCGTCTTGCCTGCCAATGCTCCGGGTAATCCCACGGTTGCGCTGGCCAATGTCTCGATCGGGATCGACGGGCTGGTGACGGCCACTTATGCCGATGGTTCGGATGAAGTGCTGGGCAAGATCGCAATGGCGAGCTTTACAGCGCAGGAGGGGCTACGCCCTGTAGGCGATGCGCATTGGCAATCGACCGGCGACAGCGGCCCGCCCGCCATCGACGCCGCCACCAACGGCCCGCTGGGCACGATCCGCTCGGGGGCGCTTGAACGCGCCAATGTCGATGTGACCGAAGAACTGGTCGCGCTGATTTCCGCGCAGCGCAATTTCCAGGCCAATGCCAAGGCAATCGAAACCGCGTCGAACATGACGCAGGCGATTGTCAGCATCCGGTAAGGGTGGGGCACATGAGCTTCAAATGTAACCGTAGCCCTGGGCCTGTCGAAGGGCATCTCTCAGTCAGACACCAAGGCTTAAACCTTGGTCCGTGCTTCGACAGGCTCAGCACTACGGTTTTGGAGAACAGGAGGATCACCGAATGGACCGCCTGATCTACACAAGCCTCACCGCGCTTCGCGGCGCACAGGCGCGGCAGACCGCGACGGCGAACAATCTCGCCAATGTCTCGACGCCCGGTTTCCGTGCCGAAATGGCCGAAGCACAGGCGATCTGGTTGCGCGGGCCGCAGGTCGTTGGGCGTGCGGTGACCAGCGAAGAGGTGATCGGGGCCGATATGCGCGCCGGGACGGTGATCGCAACGGGCCGAGAGCTAGACATATCCATCGAAGGCAATGCCCTGCTCGGCGTGCAAGCCCCCAATGGCGATGAGGCCTATACCAAGCGCGGTGATCTACAGCTCGCCGAAAGCGGGCTGTTGACGACAGGCGACGGGCATCCGGTGCTCGGCACGCAAGGCCCGGTGATCGTGCCACCTGCCGACAGCTTGCGCATCGACCGCGAAGGCCGCGTCTGGATTGTGCCGCAGGGCGGCGATCCGCAATTGCCGCAGGAAGTGGCCAAACTGAAACTGGCCAGCCCGGTCGGATCGACGGTGCTGAAGGGCCTCGATGGGCTATTCCGCGTTCCCGATGGCGGCATACTGCCTGAAGACCTGGAGGCTCGCGTCAAAAGCGGCGCGCTCGAAGGATCGAATGTCAATTCCACGCTGGCGCTCACTGAAATGATAGAGGCGAGCCGCAGCTGGGATGTGCAACTCAAGATGATCGGCGATGCCCGCGACCTCGACGCCGCGACCGCAGAGCTGATGCAGCTTCCGCAATAAGGAGATAATTTATGGGTATCGGCGCTCTTCATGTCGCCCGCACCGGGCTCGACGCGCAGAATTTCCGCATGCAGGTGATCGCGAATAACCTCGCCAACGTCAACACCACCGGGTTCAAGCGCGACCGGGCGAATTTCGAGACGCTGGCCTATCAGGCGATGCTGACTCCGGGAGCGCCCTCCTCGTCGCAAAACCTCTACGCGGTCGGCTTCAACCTTGGCACCGGGGTGCAGATGACCGGCACGGCGCGAATAGACCTGCCGGGAACCGTATCGACCACAGGCAATGGCCTCGACGTCGCCATCGAAGGCGCTGGATTTTTTCAGATCGAAATGCCCGATGGTCGCATTGGCTATACCCGCGCGGGCAATTTCAGCCTGTCGGCGGAAGGCAATATCGTCACACCGGACGGCATGCCTATCCAACCGCAAATTCAAATTCCCGATGGCGCGAGCGCGATAGCCATTGCCGCCGATGGTACCGTTTCCGCCGCTGTTCCGGGGCAGGCCGAAGCGACCGTGCTCGGCCAAATCGAAATCGCGCGCTTCGTCAATCCTTCGGGGTTGCAGGCCATCGGCAACAACCTGTTGGTTGAAACTGCTGCATCGGGCGCGCCGCAAGTTGGCGCCGCCGGAATTGAAGGCCGTGGCACGCTGCGCAGCGGCGCACTTGAAAGCTCCAACGTCAATGTCGTCGAGGAACTGGTCGACATGATCGAAACCCAACGCGCCTATGAGGTCAATTCGAAGATGATCCAGGCGGCAGACGAAATGATGCGCAATGCGGCACAGAATTTGTAAACTTGGTGTCGTAGTTCACCGCAGCCCTGAGCCTGTCGAAGGGCGGCTCTCAGCCTTGCGCTGTTCCTTGAGGCGTGCTTCGACAAGCTCAGCACTACGGTTCTTGGTAGCAGCTTTGGCACTATCCTCCCCCGCCATCGCCAAGCCCAAAACTGCACCCGATTCCTTTGCACCTGCCGCGCCGGGCGCACCCGCGGCAACTGTCGCCAACGGCGCAATCTTTCAGGGTGATGGTTATACCCCATTGACCTCTGGAAACAGGGCCGGTGCGGTCGGGGATATTGTTACCATCCAGCTCGTCGAGCGGATTTCAGCTTCAAAAAGCAACAGCGCCAGCACGGGCCGCAACGGCTCGATCGGCCTGACACCACCCGCTACCGGACCGCTCGGCCTTTTTTCACCCACAGATATAAATATGGGTGGCGATCAGTCGTTCAAGGGAAAGGGCGAGGCCGCCCAGACCAGCGCTTTGAACGGAGAGGTCAGTGTGACGATCACTGCCGTCTTTCCCAATGGAACCATGCTCGTTCGGGGCGAGAAGATGCTTACCCTCAATCGAGGCGACGATAGGGTTCAATTCTCAGGCCTCATCCGCGCTGCTGATATCTCTGCGGACAACCGTATCCTTTCCAGCCGGGTCGCCGACGCGCAAATCCGCTACACCGGCAAGGGCGAAATCGCGCGCGCCAGCAAGCAGGGTTGGCTGCAGCGTTTCTTCTCAAAGATAAGTCCGTTCTGATGAAGCGGCTGTTTTGCCTATTTGCCGCCATGGCCACGCTATATTCCGATCCAGTATATGCCGAACGGATCAAGGATCTTGGTCAGTTCCAGGGGCTGCGCGCGAACCAGCTGACGGGCTATGGCATCGTCGTCGGCCTTGCCGGCACCGGTGATGACAGCCTGATCTACGCAACACAGGGCGTGCAGGGTGCTGTCTCGCGCTTTGGCCTGACAATCCCGCCAGGGGTGAACCCCAGCCTGAAAAATGCCGCCGCCGTGCTGGTCACCGCAGAGCTGCCGCCATTTGCCAAACCGGGCCAGCGCCTCGACATCACCATTTCCGCAATGGGTAAGGCGAAATCCTTGCGCGGCGGCACGCTGGTGATGGCGCCGCTTTATGGAGCCGATGGCCGCATCTACGCGATGGCGCAGGGAAACCTTGTCGTGGGCGGACTGGGTGTCGATGCCGCCGACGGCTCCAAGCTGTCGATCAACATCCCTTCAGCGGGGCGGATCGAGGGCGGAGCGACGGTTGAACGTTCAGTCGACACCGGCTTTACTGCAGGAGAGCATTTGCTGTTCAACCTGCACCAGTTCGATGCGACCAATGCTGGCCGGATTGCCGATGCCATCGACACGACCTTTGGTCCCGGAACAGCCACTGTGCTGGACGGGGCTACGGTTCAGATCCGTGCGGCGCAGGGCGGCAATGCCCGCACCCGGATGATTGCGCTGATCGAAGCGCTGAATATCGATGCCGCAGAGCCGCGCGCGCGCGTTATCGTAAACGCCCGCACCGGCACTGTCGTCATCAACGGTGCGGTTCGCGTGGGTGCTGCAGCAGTCACACATGGCAAGTTGACGGTCAGGGTCGATGAGGCTCCAGCCCTCGTTCAACCGACCCCGTTCAGCCGCGGCGAAACCGCCGTTGAGCAATCGAGCGACATCAAGGTTGAGGAGCCTGCCAACCCCGCCTTCCTGATCAAGGGCGGCGCAAACCTTGCCGAAATTGTGGATGCAATAAACCGTATCGGCGTTCCCCCCGGCGATCTGGTCGCGATCCTCGAAGCGCTCGACCAGGCGGGTGCGCTGACAGCCGAATTGGTAATCATATGATACAGCCTGTTTCATCGAGCCCCTCCCCCAGCGCAGCTCCGGTCAATCCGGAGCTGCGTAAAGCCGCGATTGCGTTTGAAGCCGTCATGCTTCGCCAGTTGATCGGCGAAATGCGCAAAGGTGCGTTGGCGGACGACATTTTTGGTTCATCGGCAAACTCAACCTATCGCGAGCTTGCCGATGCCCGGACGGCAGACGCCCTCGCACAGCGTGGGGCAATAGGTATTGCCGCGATGATCGAGCGGCAACTCGCCTCTCTCCCTCTCCCTTCAGGGGAGGGCCAGGGGGTGGGGTCTCTCGATCTAGCGCCAAAACTGATACACCCCACCCCAACCCCTCCCCTGAAGGGGAGGAGCTTTAGGAGTGCTTTATGAGCGACCTCCTCAACATCGGCGCATCGGGGCTGGGCGCCTATTCGCGGGCCCTGGCCACTGTCGGTGACAATATCGCCAATGCCCAGACCCCCGGCTATGCGCGCCGCACTATCGAATTGCGTGAGGCCCCGGCAGCCGGTGAAATCGTCCTTTCACGCAACAGCATTCGCCCCGGCGGGGTCGAGACAGCAGGCGTCCGTCGCTCGGTCGACCCATGGCTGATCGAGGATGCGCGCACGGCATCGGGCGAAGCCGATCGCAGCAGTGCGCGGCTGGACGCGATCGACGCTACCGAAAGGGCGCTCGACGACGGAATCGGCGGGATTGGCGAAAGCATGACCCGCATCTTTACGACCGCAGACCAGCTTGCCGCCGATCCTGCCAATGCCACCTTGCGCGCCCAATTCCTGCAATCTGTTGACGATAGCGCAGCGGCCTTTCGCAGGACGGCCGCTGCTTTGGGTTCGGCGGCCAATGGCGTAGCCCAGTCCGCCAGTATCACTGTCGACAGCCTCAATACCGATCTCACAGCGCTGGAAGCAGTCAATCAGGGGCTCCGGCGCGCGCGCGCGGGTTCGGCCAATGAGGCAAAGCTGCTTGATGAGCGTGACCGCCTGCTCGACAGGATTTCGTCCGCCTTGCCGGTAACCGCCAGCTTTGACGCGCGTGGCGCCGTGACGCTTTTGGCTAGCGATGGTGCCCTGCCATTGGTTGCCAATGGTTCGGTGTCGACGCTTTCGGTTTCAATACTGGCCAATGGTCAGCTTGCCTATGCCATCGCACCCGGAGGCACTCTGGCGCCCAGCGGCGGAACACTTGCCGGACTGTCGCAAGGTGCCAACCATATTGCCATGCAAACTGCATCACTCGATGTACTGGCCGCCCAATTCGCGAGCGACCTTAACGGTTGGCACCAGTCCGGCCTCGACGCCAATGGCAACCCGGGCTCGGCGCTGTTGTCTGGAACCAGCGCCGCGACTTTGGTGGCCGTGGCGCTGACCGCCGACGCGGTTGCAGCCGCCGATGCGTCCGCATCGAATGGTAATTCGTTGCAACTGGCCAATCTGCGTGGGAGCACTGGTGTCGAAGCCGGATGGGCGGCTTTGGTTGGCCAGCAGGCGCAACAGGCCGCCAGTGCGCGCGCCCAGGATGCCGCCGCTTCGACGCGGCGAGACGGGGCCTTTGCCGCGCGCGACATGGTCGGCGAAGTCGATCTCGATCGCGAAGCTGCAGAATTGCTCCGTTTCCAACAAGCCTATGAGGCTGCAGCGCGCACCGTGCAGGTGGCGCGCGAAACCATGCAGTCCATTCTCAACATTTTCTGACGGACCACAGCGATGATCAACGCCACCGGTAACCGCATGACCCGCGAAATCGCCGGCCAGTCAAGACTGGCGCAAGATATTGCGCAAACGCAGATTCAGGTTTCTACGGGCAAGCGCATCCAGCGCGCATCAGACGATCCCGTAGCTGCAACCAGAGTGGCCGCGCTCCGGACAACGCAAGCGAATGCCGTCGCTTGGGGGATCAATATGAATGTCGCCCGCACATTGACGGCCCAGGCCGAAGGTGTGCTGAAGACCGCATCCGACCTTCTGGGGAGAGCCAAGGAATTGGCCCTGTCCGCCTCAAACGGAACATTGACGGTGGCCGATCGGGCGGCCGTTTCGCTCGAACTATCGGCGATTGCGGATGAGCTTGATGGGATTGGCGCAACCGAATCGAGTTTGGGTGAACCGTTATTTGCGACCGGAAGCGCGCGCCTCATGCGGTTTGATAATGATGCGCTTTTCGCGCCTGTTCCCACCAGAGCAGCCCTATTCGACAGCGGCGGGCAAACGGCGGCGCAGCATGTACGCGACGCAGCAAGCGCGATCGGCGCGGGCAACAGCGCTGCCATCGCAACCTCGCTCACTGCCCTCGATGGTGCCATCGACCAATTGGCGACAGCGCAGGCACAGATCGGAATCAATGCCGCCCGGCTGGATCGGCTCGCTGAAGTGCATGCGGAAAGAGGCATTACGATTGCCGCGGAAAAGTCCTCACTTGAAGATACCGACCTGCCAACGGCAATTGCACGGCTGAACGCACAGTCCATCACGCTGGAGGCGGCCCAGGCTGCCTTTGCCCGCATCAACCGGCGGACATTGTTCGATATTTTGGGCTAGGGAACCTCAACTTTGGGCGCCAAGTGCCGTTAACTAAGCATATTGTCTGCCGCTTATCTTCGTCACCCCCCGCAAAGGCGGGGGTCCATCGCCGATGGTATAAATTTGAGCGTCGGGTGATGGATTCCCGCCTTCGCGGGAATGACGAATTGGTGGGACGGTGAAAGGGCTTTAAACAAGATGTTCGCGATTGTCGGTATCCTTGTCTTGATCGCGATGGTCTTTGGCGGCTTTGCACTGACGGGCGGCAATCTCGGGCCGGTGATGCACGCGCTGCCGCATGAGATGCTTATTATTGGCGGGGCCGCCATCGGTTCGCTGATCATTGGCAATTCGGGGAAGGAATTGAAGGCGCTCGGCGGTGGCCTGACCAAGGTGTTCAAAGGGCCCCGCTTTGGCAAGCAGGACTATCTTGATTGCATCCTTCTGGTCGGCAAGCTGATGAAGCTGTTGCGAAGCGAAGGCCCGGTCGCGCTCGAACCGCATATCGAAAATCCGAAAGAATCCGCGCTCTTCGCCGAATATCCCAAATTGCTTGCCGACCAGACGCTCATTCACCTGATCTGCGATACGCTGCGGCTGGTGGTTGTCTCGTCGGGAACACTCGATCCGCATGCGGTTGAGGAGGTGATGGATAATGCCATCAAGAACCACCACCATCATGCCATCAAACCCGCTGATGGTTTGCAAAATCTGGCCGACGCCCTGCCCGCGCTCGGAATCGTGGCGGCGGTGCTCGGTGTAGTCAAAACCATGGGGTCGATCGACAAGCCACCCGAGATATTGGGCGGGATGATCGGATCGGCTCTGGTCGGCACCTTTCTCGGTGTGCTGCTCGCTTATGGTCTGGTCGGGCCCTTTGCCAACCGGGCCAAGCAGGTGATCGAAGGCGATGCCGCGATCTACCACACGGTCAAACAGATCATCATCGCTTCGCTCCATGGCCATCCGCAGCCGCTGGTCATCGAGGCTGCGCGGTCTGGCATCGAACATTCGAACCAGCCGAGCTTTGCCGAAGTGTTTGACGGGATGCGGGCGCGATAATGGCTGCGAACGCCAATCAGGTCGTCCGGCCAGTGATCGTCAAAAAAGTGTATGAAGCACCGCATGCTGCGCATCATGGCGGGGCGTGGAAAGTGGCCTATGCCGATTTCGTCACGGCTATGATGGCCTTCTTCCTGCTGATGTGGCTGCTGGGCGCGACGACAGAGAAGCAGCGCAAGGCACTCGCAGATTATTTCGCGCCGACTTTGGTCAAGACCAAGCAGGAAAGCGCTGGGTCGAACGGCATGTTCGGCGGGGATTCGATCGTTTCGGCAGATGATTATCCGCACCGCGCGGCGCAGACAGGAACCAAAGCGATCACTATCCCGCGCGATGCCAAGGGCGGGCTCAAGGAAGCCTCGGGCAAGGAGCGTGACAAGGCGCGGTTCGAGAAACTGAAGCAGGCGCTGGCGAAGAAGATGCAGGCCAGCCGCGAATTGCGCCGCCTCGCCAAAAATGTCCGCTTCACCGAAACGCGCGAGGGGCTGCGCATTGATCTGGTCGATGAGGCGGACTTCAGCATGTTCGTTTCAGGCACCAATCAGATGACGCCCGATGCGATGCGGTTGCTTGATGAGGTGTCGTTGCTGGTTCGCGATCTGCCCAACGGCTTGATCATTCGAGGCCATACTGACGCCACCCCTTATGCCCGCGGGCAGGGGATGAACAACTGGAAGCTATCTGCCGAGCGCGCCGAAATCACCCGCGCCATCTTTGCGCAAAAGGGGGTGGGGCCGGATCGCTTCCTGCGAATCGAAGGGGTTGCGGATCGCGAACCTTATGTTCCCAAGAACCGGTTCGACCCGCGTAATCGGCGGATGTCGATTACTTTGGGATGGGCGCGCGAATAGAGTTGGTCCGTATTGGATCATCCCGAAACATCTGACCTACGTTTTTCTGCCCCTGCTTTCCTCCATATTGGATATATCCTTTGTTATTCAATATGTTATGAGACTTTTCGAAATCAGTCGTTAACCATTTACGTCGCAGTTCGAGGCCATCGGAAAGGCGGGGCAGCCCGCATGGCTTCGGGGGCAAATATGGTTATTTCGACGGCAGAGTGTGAACGTACAATTGCTGCATTGGTGATCGGCACAAGCCCCGCCGTGCAAAGGTTGCGGGCGATGATCGCCCGTGTGGCGGCGTCGGAAGTGTCGGTGCTCCTTGCCGGGCCTTCCGGCTCTGGCAAGGAACTGGTAGCACAGGCCATCCACGCCGCCAGTAATCGCTGTGCCAACCCGTTTGTCGCAATCAACACCGGGGCGATTCCGGGCGAGCTTATCGAATCCGAACTATTCGGGCATGAAAAAGGCAGCTTCACCGGCGCACACAATCGGCGGACCGGCCATTTCGAAAATGCGCATAAGGGTACGCTGTTCCTAGACGAGATTGGCGACATGCGCTTCGACATGCAGGTCAAGCTGCTCCGCGTGCTGGAGGAACGCTTGGTCACACGGGTCGGCAGCAGTGTCGGCACCCCGGTCGACGTCCGCATCATTTCCGCGACGCATCGCGACATGGATCATGCAATCGCCGATGGCCGTTTCCGGCAAGACCTGTTCTTCCGCTTGGGCGTGGTGCTGGTGCATGTGCCCGCATTGGCCGAACGGGCCGAGGACATCCCGTTATTGATTCGCCATTTCCAGAAAGGCAAACCTGCAGGCGCGATTGCGCATTTTGATGAAAGCGCACTCAAAAAGCTGATGGCGCATGACTGGCCCGGAAATGTCCGCGAACTGCGCAACGTCGTCGAACGCGCGGGCGTACTTTATGGCGGCGAGATACTAAACGCAGAAGATGTCGCCCTGTTGCTGACCAACGCGGCTCCACCACTCGAAAGCCGCCGCGAACGGGTTGCGGTTGCGCCGGTTTCCTTCGTCCCTGCAGCGCCTGCACCTGGCAAGGATCAACCGATCGACCTGCGGCAGGAGATTGAGGCAATCGAACTGGAACGCATCAATATGGCGTTGGAGTTGGCCGACGGAATTGTTTCGGAGGCGGCGCGGTTGCTGACGTTGAAGCGCACCACATTGATCGAGAAAATGCGCAAATATGGCGTTCAGGCGGTTGCCTAGCCCCCCTCCCGCTTGCGGGAGGGGCTGGGGGAGGGCCTGAGAGGGCGATTGGCTCGCTTCGCTCGCCCCCTCCCCTAACCCCTCCCGTGAACGGGAGGGGGATGATTGGGCTCAGGCCGTCCGTTTCGCCAAAACCTTGCCAATCACCTGCGCAAAGGTCTCCGCACTCTGCGCTCCGGGGACCATATATTTGCCGTCAAAAATGATAGCAGGCACGCCAGCGACATTTTCGTTGATCCAATAGCTTTCCTCGCCGCGCACTTCGCGCCCGAGCACCTCGTCAGCGAGCCATGCTTCGCAAGCCGCTCTGTCGAGACCAACGCTTTCCGCAACATCGAGCAGTACGGCCCGGTCACTGACATCCTTGCCCTGCTGGAAATAGGCTGAAAAGAGCGCGAGCTTCAGCTCGGTCTGCTTTTGCCAACCATGTTCGGTGCCAGTGCGCGTTAGCAATTTGTGGGCGTCAAACGTATTGTACAGCCGCCGCGCGCCCATATCGCCAAAGGTGAAACCCAAATCAGCTGCGGTGTCCTTGATCCGTTCGCGCACCGCCTTGCCTTCGTCGGGTGAGCGGCCATATTTGCGCGCGATATGCTGGCCGGCATCCTCGCCTTCGGGCGGCATGTCGGGGTTGAGCTCGAACGGGTGCCAGTGGATCTCAGCCTCAACTGGCTCCGACAACAAAGTCAGTGCTTTTTCGACCTGCTTATAGCCGATGATGCACCAGGGGCAGACGACGTCGGAGACGATATCGATGCGCAATTTTTCCATGCCTACATCTCCACCCAACGCCGCAAAAGGGTGTGCGCAATCGCAAAGGGCGGCGGCGCGCCAAAGCGTTTGTCGGGAGCATCGGCGAGTGCGGCGCGCGCCTCTTCCTTCGTCACCCACATCGCATCTTCCAGCTCGTTATAGTCAATCGTCAGCTGGTCGCCATCGGCGTCGGCAACACAGGCGATCATCAGTTGCGATCCGCCAAAGGGCCAGGGCTGGCTGGTGACATAGCGCACTGCTCCGCAGCTGATTCCGGCCTCTTCCATGATCTCGCGCCGCACCGCTTCTTCGATGCTTTCGCCGGGCTCAAGAAAACCGGCCAGTGCTGAATAATTGCCCGTCGGCCACGCCGATTGCCGCCCGAGCAAAGCCTTGCCCTCATATTCGGCGATCATGATGACAACAGGGTCGGTGCGCGGGAAATGTTCGGCATCGCAGGCGGTGCATTGGCGGCCCCAGCCCGCGCGGAATAGCTTGGTCGAACCGCCGCAGCGACCGCAATATTTGTGGTTGTTGTGCCAGTCGATCAGGCTGCGCGCGATGCCGTAAATCGCAGCATCCTCTGCAGGCAGCATCGACAGTGCGCGCCAGACAGCGGGCGAGCGGGCCATGCCGCCTGCGCCTTCGACCAAAGGCACGAAATGCGGCTTGCCATTTGCGAGTCCGAGCAGGATCAGTTCGACCGAAACGTCGACCTCGGCCATCGACACCCATTTGAGCCCGCCTTCGCTGGCAACTACCGGGTCCAGCCCGTCGAGCCCCAGAACGCGTGCGCGCCAGTCATTGAGTGCAGCGTTGAAGCCTTCGACATCATTGCGCAGCCGGTCTGCACGGTCGAGCGGAGAGCCTGTGAAGCCGGGGTTCATATACCTGCCTTTAAGCAAGATGACGCTAATTCAAACCGTAGTGCTGAGCCTGTCGAAGCACGCCCAGCCGATAAGCCCCCTTCGACAGGCTCAGGGCTACGGTTTTGCGTGAATTCATATTGTGTCATCGCAGTCTAACCCTGCAAATCGGCAACAAGCCATTCACCGAACCTGTCCTGAAAATCATGCGCATTGGACGGCATATATTGCAGCATGCCGGTCGCGCGAATCTTGCGGCTGGTATCGACGAAAGCGATAGTTCCAGCTGCGCCGCCCCAACCGAATATGCCCTTTTGCGCACCTTTGCCGACGCGTCCGCCCGCGCCAAAATCCGCGCCATTTGCAAATGTACCGTCCGTGCTGACTCCGGCCGGTAACAGGTTCGACATTCCCAAGGTTACAGTTTCGGGAGCCATGATTTCGGCACCGTCTAGGCTGCCGCCATTGAGCAACATGGCGAGGAAGCGGTCATAGTCGCGCGCGGAGCAGACCAGTCCCGCGCCACCAAAAGCAAAAGCGGGTTTGTCGAGATAGATGCTGGTCGCCGCCGGATCGATGGGGATCAGCGCGCCGCCAAACACTGCATAGTTGGTGGTAAAGCGTTTCACCTCGCTTTGCGGAACCTGAAAGTAGGTGCTGGTCATTTTGAGCGGATCGAAGAGCCGCGTCTGAAGGAAAGCGTCGAACTCCATCCCGCTCGCCACCTCTATCACCCGGCCCAAAAGGTCGAGGCTGATCGAATAGCTCCATTTGGTTCCCGGCTCTGCGATCAGCGGCAATTTGCCCAAACGCTCCGAAAATGTCTTCAAATCGGGGGTCGGCGCACCCGGCTCAAAGCCAGGGATCGGCATGCGGCTGATCTGTCCGGGGGTGATGCCATTATCCATATAGGCCTTGAGCAAAGGTCCCTTGGTAATGATCGAATAGCCAAGCCCCGCCGTGTGCGTCAGAAGATGGCGGACGGTGATCTGTGTCTTCGCCGGTACCGAATCCAGACTGGTTTCGGGGCTGGTCAGCACACGCATTTCGGAAAATTCGGGCAGAAAATCGGCGATCGGCTGATCCAGCTTCATCTTGCCTTCGCCGATCAGGATCATCGCTGCCATCCCCGCCACCGGCTTGGTCATCGAATAGATGCGGAACAGCGTGTCGATGTTGACCGGTGTCGGATCGCCAATTGCCTGCGTTCCCGCCGCTATCACTTCCAATTCACCCAAACCGTGGCCGATAGCAGCAACGACGCCCGATGCCTTCCGGTCGGCAACATAGCCCTCAACCTGCGATTTGAGCGTCGGATATTCCTGCGCGAGGAGGCTCCAGGCAGGCGTCGGCAGCATCGTCGCCATCGCGCCCAATCCGGCCATCGAAAGGAAACCACGGCGGCTGGGATTCATCATTGCAGTCTCGGTTGCGGACATGCTCACTCCTCTAGATTTTCTGTCTTGCTCTAATGGCAAGCTTGGCTGCCTTGCTGAATAAGGTTGGCAAACCGGCGCTGTCCAATGATTTCAGCGGCCACCATTCGCCGGGCGGCAAGCTGCTTTCGTCGATCGGCGCTGCCGTAGCGGCAAGCCGCAGCGTCAGGCGGAAATGGGTGAAGACATGCGCGACTTCGCCCGGCACAGCATTCCAGTTGGCCGCAAAAGGCGGCTGCGAGTCGCCATCGGTGCGGGCATTCCAGCCATCATCGGGCAGGCTGCGCATCCCGCCGAGCATGCCGCGATCAGAACGACGTATCAGCCAAACATGGCCTTCACGCTCAATCCAAAAGGCCGTTCCGGTGCGGTCGGGCTTCGCTTTTTTGGCAGCCTTGCGGGGTAGTGTTTCGGTCAATCCTGCTGTCTGCGCCGTGCAGTGCATCTGCAGTGGGCAGATCAAACATTGCGGATTGCGGACCGAACAGAGGCTTGCCCCCAGATCCATCATCGCCTGCGCAAAATCTCCGGGCCGCTCAGCGGGCGTGATTGCGTCGACCGCCGCCCGGATCTCCGGCTTGGCGGCGGGCAGCGGCGTTTCGATGGCGAACAACCTTGCCGTCACCCGCTCAACATTGGCGTCGACCACCGGGACGCGCTCGCCAAAGGCAATCGCGGCAATGGCAGCTGCGGTATAGGCACCGATGCCGGGAAGTTTGGCAAGCTCGACCGACGTTTCCGGCAGTTCTCCGCCATATTCGGCGACAACGACACGCGCGCATTTGATCAGGTTACGCGCCCGGCTGTAATAGCCGAGCCCCGCCCAAGCCGCCATGACGTCGGCATCGTCGGCCGACGCCAAAGCGGCGAAATCCGGCCACCTCTCGGTGAACTTTTCGAAATAGCTGAAAACAGCCGCAACAGTCGTCTGTTGCAGCATGATTTCGGACATCCAAACACGGTACGGATCGGGTGGCGGCGTTCCCGGCGGCGAACGCCAGGGGAGGTCGCGCGCATGGCGGTCATAATGGCCGAGCAAGGCGCTGGCGATATCCCCAGAAAAGTCATCACGCTGTTGGACGGAAGCCATGCAAAATGCGATAACCGGCTGATGGAGGAAGGCAAGCCATCAACCGCCGCCAAAAAGGCAAAAGCTGCCGCAAAGCCCGTTTTTGAACGGCGGCGCGGGGGCGAAGCGCGCGCGGTTTCCGATCTTGTCCCCGACATTGGCCGCGCAGCATTCCGCCGCTTCGGCTTTGTACAAAGCTCTGTCGTCAGCCGCTGGGATGAAATTGTCGGCCCGCGCTATGCCGATGTCACCGCCCCCGAAATGATCCGCTTTCCCGCTGGCCAAAAAGCAGGCGGCACGCTCGAACTGGTCGTTGAAGGCGCGCATGCCGTGATGATCCAACACGTCGTCCCTGAAATCATCGAGCGGGTGAACCGCTTTTTCGGCTATGATGCCGTGGCCAAGGTGAAGATGCGCCACGGGCAGGTGCAACGCGCCGAACCCAGGCCGAAAGTCAGCGCAGCACCAGTGCTGCGCGCACCGTCTGCCGAGTTGGGGGATTCTCTTCGCGAAATTGCCGACCCGGAATTGCAGGCAGTCCTCCAAAATCTGGCAAAAAGCCTTGCCAAAGAGGGCGAGTAAATGCAGATGCATCGGTCCAATTCAGAGGCAGATATGGCCACCCGATTCCCGACTATATTCCGAAAATCGCTGACCCTTTTCGCCATAGCCTCTGCGCTTGGCGGCGGTGCACTGATCGCTGCACCGGCAAAGACCAACTGGCTGCTGACCTTCAGCACGACGGCCAAGGGCAGCCATGTCATCGGCAACCCCGCCGCGCCCACCAAGCTGGTCGAATATGCCAGCTACACCTGCGGCCATTGCGCGCATTTCGAGATCGACGACGTCCCGCAAATCAAGAACCAGTTTGTCGCATCCGGCAAGGTCAGCTTTGAAATCCGCAACCTGGTGCGCGATCCGATGGATCTGACCGCCGCGATGCTCGCGCGCTGCGGCGGCAAGGGGCGCTTTTTCGGCAATCACCGGCATCTGATGGCAACACAGTCGCAATGGGCCAATGGCAGCAAACTCGGCAAGGCGACGATTGACCTGTTGGAGGCAAAGAATATCGTCGGCTTCATGCAGGGCGCCTATACCGAATTGGGGCTGGACAAGATCATGGCACAGCGGGGCGTTACCGCCGCGCAGGCCAAGGTCTGTCTTGCAGACAAGGCGGCGTTCAATACCGTCATTGCGATGACCGACGAAGCCACCGAAAAACTGAAAATCAACTCGACGCCAACCTTGCTGGTCAATGGCAAGGTCATCGAAGGTCACGACTTCGCGACCATCAAACCCCATATCGCTCCCTGAATTTCAACGACGCAAAGGACATCAAAATATGCGCAGTCTGAAAATCCTTACCGCTTCCATCGCCGCGCTGGCCCTTGCATCCTGTGGCGGCAGCGAAACCGGCGAAGCGCCCAAGGGCGAACCGGTAGCTGCCGTCGCGCCACCCGCTGGCAAGCAATGGATCGATGTAGTCAGCAAGACGGCCGAGGGCGGCTATCTGATCGGCAACCCGGATGCGAAGATCAAGCTGGTCGAATATGCCTCGCTCACCTGCCATGTCTGTGCACAGTTCAGCAACGATGCCGGATCGGACCTGCACGACAATTTCATCAACAATGGCAAGATTTCTTACGAATTCCGCAATTTCGTGCGCGATGAATTTGACCTGATGGCGGCGCGCGTTACCCGTTGCGGCGCTAATGAGGCGATGTTGCCTTTGACCGAACAGTTCATGGGTTTCCAGGAAACCCTGTTTGAAAATGCCAACAAGATCGGCACCGACAAGGCACTGGAAGCGAAAATTACTTCGCTGAAAGGTGGCGAGCGCTTCTTTGCCCTGGCCGATGCCGTAGGTATCGTCGAATTCTTCGCCCAGCGGGGTGTTTCGCGCGACCAGAGCAAGGCCTGCCTCTCCGACACCGCCGAAATGCAAAAGCTGGCCGACCTGACCGCCGAATATGGCAAGAAATACACCATTCAGGGCACGCCGACCTTTTATCTCAACGGTGTCCGCCTTGACGTGACGGCCTGGCCGCAGGTCAAAGGCAAGCTGCAGGAGGCGGGCGCGCGGTAAGCCTTCAGGGCACCGCGTCGGGGGACATATGCGGATCAAGCGGCTCAAACTCACAGGCTTCAAAAGCTTCGTCGAGCCAACCGAGCTGCATATCGAAGCCGGGCTGACAGGCGTCGTCGGCCCCAATGGTTGCGGCAAGTCCAACCTTCTCGAGGCGCTGCGCTGGGTGATGGGCGAAAATTCGCCCAAATCGATGCGCGGCGGCGGGATGGAGGATGTGATCTTCGCCGGCACCGCGCAGCGCCCGTCGCGTGATTTCGCCGAAGTCACCCTGCTCGCCGAACATGACGCACACGAGAATATCCCCGGCATCATCGCCAATGACGATGATTTCGAATTGGAGGTCGTCCGCCGAATCGAGCGCGGTGCAGGGAGCGCCTATCGCGCCAATGGCCGCGACGTGCGCGCAAAGGATATCGCGCTGATCTTTGCCGATGCGGCGACCGGCGCGCATAGCCCGGCGCTCGTCAGTCAGGGGCGTATCGGATCGATCATCTCCGCCAAGCCGCAAGAACGGCGGATGATGCTTGAAGAGGCAGCAGGGATTTCGGGCCTGCATGTGCGCCGCAAGGATGCCGAGCAGAAACTGCGTGCGGCCGAAACCAACCTCAACCGTCTGGCGACGATATTGGGCGATATGGATGCCCGCGCGCAGAGCCTTAAAAAGCAAGCGCGACAGGCCGAGCGTTATCGCAAATTGTCGGGCGAGATCACGCAGGCCGAAGCGCGTCTGATCTTTGTGCGCTGGCGAGAGGCCAAAGCAGCAGCGGAAGCTGCACGCACGGAAGCCGATGAAGCGGGCACGGCAGTCGAGGAAGCTTCGGTCCGCCAACGCACCCTCGCAGAGCAGCAACAATCGGCTGTCCGCAAACTGGCTGATGACCGTGCGGCCGCTATGGCAGCGCGGGATGCGGCGAGCGATCTTTCAAACAAGCTCGTCCAACTGACCGGCGAGCGTGACCGGCTGATCCAGCGGCAGGCTGATCTGGCCGCACAAGCGCGGCGCATCGAAGAAGATGGCGCGCGCGAAGGCAAGCTGACCCATGATGCCGCCGAGGCGCTGGCGCGCTTGCAGGTCGAAGCTGCCACATTGGCCGAGACTATCAAGTCGAGCGAGGATGAACGCCCGCGCTTGACCCGTGCCCTAGACGATGCCGAACGTGCAACGCGTGAGGGTGAGGTCAAGCTGGCCAAGGCAGTGGCCGAACAGGCGCGCGCAGAAGCCGAATTGCGGGTTGCCGAAGCCGCGCTCAACAATGCCCGCGCCCGCGTCGAGCGCGCCGAGCGCGACAAGGCGCGGCTCGAAGCAGAAAGGGCCGCGCTCGGCGATGAGGCAGAACTGGCAACTGCCCGCGATGCGGCACGCGATGAAGCGGCGCGCCTGCAGGTGGAGCTTGAACAACAGGCGACGGCGATTGATGCCGCCGAGAGTGCACGCGCAACTTTGGTCGCAGAACGCGATAGTGCGCAAAGCGCGCTCGCGAGTGCCAAAGCGGATCTGGCGGCGCTCGTCAGCGAGAAGAACGCACTCGAACGCGCAACAGCTAAAGGCAGCGACAACCGCGCGCTCGACCGGATCAAGGTCAAGCCCGGCTATGAACGCGCATTGGCGGCGGCGCTGGGCGACGATCTGAACGCGGCGGTCGGCGGGGTGACCGGACGGCGCTGGCAGGGCTTCACGTCGGTTCCACCAAAATTATCGGGCGAACGCCTCTCCGATGTGGTTGAGGCACCGAGCGAATTGGCACTGCGCCTCGCCATGGTGCGCGTGGTCGAGGCTGACGATGGCGCGATGCTGGAGATAGGCGAGCGACTGGTTACCCGCGATGGCAAGCTGCGCCGCTGGGATGGCTTTGCCGCCGAAGATGATGGTGCAGCGGCCGCCGAACAGCTCGAACGGGCTAATCGTTTGGAAGCGCTGCTCGAAGCCATTCCGGTGGCAGAGTCCAAGGTCGGCGACCATGCAACTGCTCTCGATGCGCTGGGCGAACGCATTATGGCGGCGCAGGATGAGGCGCGGCGGCTGGCTTCGGCACAGGCGGCAACCGAAGCCGCGCTGCGTCAGGCACTGCGCGATGCAGATCGGGCTGAAGATGCCCTGACGCGCGCACAGCAGGCGGCGACGGCACTGGCCGAGCGGAGCGGATTGGCCGAACAGGAAGCCACGCAAGCCCGACTCGAATTTGAGTCAGCCGAAAAGGCGCGCGCCGAACTGCCCGATGGCGAGCAACAACGCGCGCTTGTTGCCGCGCTGACCAGCGAAGGGGAGTCGCTACGGCAGTTGTTCGTGCGGGCGCAGGCCGACCTTTCCGGCCTCGACCAGAAAATCGCCCAGCAGCGCGAACGGCGTGCGGTGGCGCAGGCCGAAATTCGCGGCTGGCAGGACCGGGCTGGCGAGGCCGAACGGCGCATCGCCGAAATGAACAAGCGCAGCGCCGAGATTGCCGGAGAGCTTGAAGCTATTGCAGGCAAACCGGACGTTATCACGCACGAATTGACGACATTAGAGGCAGACAAGGCGGCTATTGGCGAAAAACTCGCCGCGCTTCAGGCCGCTGAACAGGCTAGCGAAACCTCGCTGAAGGCACTCGAAGCCCAATTGGCCGCTGCTGCGGAGGCGGTTTCTTCTGCCCGCGAACAGCGCGCCGGAGCCGAGGCGCGCGCTGAAAATCAGGATGCCCGCCGCCGCGAAATGGCGGGGATTTCGGGTGAACGATTCGAATGCCCACCGCCGCTGCTGCCTGAAAAGCATGGCTTTGAAGAAAGCGAACTCGGCGATGCGTCGGTGGAATCAAGCCGCCTTGAAAAGCTGCAATTCGACCGCGAACGCATCGGCCCGGTCAATCTGATCGCCGCCGACGAGCTGGTCGAACTCGAAACCGAAATCGAAAAGGGGCAGAGCGAGAGCGAGGAACTGACGCAGGCGATCAACCGGCTGCGCGGCTCGATTGGCAGCCTCAACCGCGAAGGCCGCACCCGCCTGTTAGCCGCGTTCGAAACGGTCGATCAGCATTTCCAGCGGCTGTTCAGCACGCTGTTCAACGGCGGACAGGCGCACCTCGCATTGATCGACAGCGACGATCCGCTCGAAGCAGGCCTCGAGATTTTCGCCCAGCCGCCGGGCAAGAAGCTGCAGTCGCTGACGCTGCTGTCGGGCGGCGAACAGGCGCTGACCGCAGTCGCGTTGATCTTCGCTTTGTTCCTGACCAACCCTGCGCCGATCTGTGTGCTCGACGAAGTCGATGCGCCGCTCGACGATGCCAATATCGAACGCTTCTGCGACCTGCTCGAC
>NZ_DAOLHN010000021.1:0-51250 GCF_035329025.1 Sphingorhabdus sp.
CCCCGACCGCGGGCAGGTCATCCTCGGTGAAGGGGCCACGCCTGGCGGGGGCCATCACGTCATAATAGAAACCGTCGTCGGTCGCGGGGCCGAATGTGATCTGTGTGCCGGGATGCAGTTTCTGCACCGCCTCTGCCAGCACATGGGCAAAGTCGTGGCGGGCGAGTTCGAGCGCGTCGGCCTCATCCTTCGCCGTTATAAGCGCAAGGTTGGTGTCAGCTTCCAGCGGGCGCATGATGTCGCGCACTTCGCCATCGACGCGTGCGGCAAGGGCAGCCTTGGCAAGGCCGGGACCGATAGCGGCGGCAATGTCAGCGGGGGTAGTCCCGCGCGCGACTTCTCGGGCGGAGCCATCGGGAAGGGTGACGCGGATCATGTCAGACATTGGAAATGCTTGCTTTCAGTGTGGAATGGAGCCGTCCCTTTGCCAGTCCGGACGCGAGGCCGCAAGTGCGCAGACGCGCGGCAAATTATACAAAGTCTACACCGAAGCGAGAAGGATAAGACAAGCACGGCAATCAAAATGACAAGGGCAGTTGACATATCGTGACTCGCATAGTAAAGCTACCTTTACTGAATGACAAAGGAACTTGAAATGAAGCCAAAGACTGCCATCTGGCTATGGGCGGCCACGATCCTCTTCGTGACCCTGTTCACCATTTTCGACCTTCTTGCTGCTGACCGCTGGGCAAGTATCATTCCGCTGATGGTTGTCGGTGCAACAATGCACATTCATGCGCTGCGACTTCGGCAGGGTGCCACCGTTGACGGCAGTGGTTGCTGATTCCGGACCAAATTCCAAAGGAAGATGAAATGACCACGCAATCAGAGACAGGGAACGGTCGACGCATCAGTCTTTACTGGGGCGCTGCCTTTGTCATCGGAACATTCGGAACAGGCGCATTGGCCCGCTACTTCCAGCTGGATGGATGGCTCACAATGGCGGCAATGATACCGCCGATGCTGCTACTCATCCCTTTCCTGCGAGCGGTGGAGCAAGCCAATATCCAGGCAGGGAATCGCTCTCTTGCTATGCAGCGCTATAACCGACGCGCGCTGATCTTTGCCTTTGGCTATATGGCGGCGCTGTTCGCTGCGATAGGTGCGACCGATATGTTCAAACCCCAAGGTGCCGTGGCATGGGTGCTGGCGATCCTGCCGTCGCTGCCGATCGCCTATATGGTTTACGCCATGGGCCGCTATCTGACCGAAGAAGATGACGAGTATCTGCGAATGAAGGTGGCTTCGGCGGCGTTGATTGCCACCGGGTTGCTGCTGGTCGTTGCTACGACATGGGGCTTTCTTGAAAGCTTTGGCCTTGTGCCGCACCAGCCCGGATGGTGGGCCGTACCTGTTTGGGCCGTGGGTCTGGGCCTTGGCCAACTGGTCATGAAGGCCCGCGAGACATGAAAAACCGCCTCAAGGTGCTCCGCGCCGAACGCGACTGGAACCAGCAGGATCTGGCCGATGCGCTGGGGGTTTCGCGCCAGTCGGTGAATGCGATCGAGACGGGTAAATATGATCCGTCGCTGCCGCTCGCCTTTCGCATTTCGGAAGTGTTCGAACTCCCGATCGAACAGATATTTTTCCGCGACTGAAATGTTTTAACCAAATAATCGAAAGGACTTGCCATGTTTTGCAAGCAAACGAGTTTTGCCCGCTTTCTGGCCCTTGCCATAGCTGTCGCCATAGCTGTCGCCATAGCTGTCGCCGTAGCTGTCTCGGCTTCCCCGTCCCGCGCGGCTTCCACGAGAGATTGCGCTGTCACTGATATTGCCGCGACGCCTGTAGAACGGCTTGAGGGCAAAAGGTTCAGTGTTGAAGTGCGTGGCACCGGCCCCGATGTCATCCTGATCCCCGGCCTGTCGAGCCCGCGCGCGGTTTGGGACGAAACAGTAAAGGCCTTTGCTGGATGCTATCGGCTGCACAGCTTGCAACTGCGCGGATTTGGCGATGCGGCGGGCGTCAATGCGGAGGGGCCGGTGCTCGAACCGTTCGTTCTTGAGCTGGCCGATTATATCGATGACGAAATCGAAAATAGGGGCCGTCCTGCTCCAGCAATTGTCGGCCATTCGATGGGCGGGTTGACAGGCCTGATGATTGCCGCCCGACAGCCGCAACTGGCACTAAAGCTGATGGTGGTCGACGCGGTGCCCTTCATCGGCACCATCTTTGGCATCAGTAGCGTTGATGCGATACGCCCCCGGGCCGAACAGATGAAAACGATGATCGCTGCGAGCTACAAAGCCGACGCGCCAAAGCCGGTGCTAAGGGATTGCAACAATCCGGTTGAAGCGCCTGCCGCGGGGAATTTGTCAAACCATCCGCGCGGGCTGTGCCTGATTCAAAACTGGACCGCGCAAAGCGATCCGCGCGTTGTCGGGCAGGTGATGCACGAGGTTATGGTGGCCGACATGCGGCCCGAACTGTCGAAGATTTCAACGCCGTTAACCTTGCTCTATGCGCAAGATGATCACGCCATGACCGAGGCGATGGCCAAGGCTGCGTTTGAACCTCAATATGCGGGCACACCCAACTTCAAGCCGGTTATGGTCAAGGGCAGCTATCATTTCGTCATGCTCGACCAGCCCGAGAAATTCCGTGCCGAGCTGCATGCTTTTCTTGGGGGCTGAGCACGGCGACTTTACCTTTACTTGACAATCCCCTGCGCCATCGCGCACCTAGCGCAATGAACGCAGGGGAAAGGCAAGACACATATGACCGGACATGAAGGCAAGGCGCCGAGCGCGGTCACTTTCCACGGTAGTTGGACCGATTTTGCCAAGATCGCGCTGCCTAATGTGCTGCTGACTCTGGTCACGCTGGGCATCTACCGTTTCTGGGCGACGACGCGCGAACGACAATATCTGTGGTCGCAAACGCGCTTTATTGACGAACCGCTTGAATGGACGGGGCGCGGGATCGAATTGTTCATCGGTTTCGTGATGGTGTTCTTCCTGCTCGGTATACCACTTGTCGTGATGCAGCTGGTAATCAACGGGCTGGTGTTTCAAGGTCAACCTGTCATTGCAGGCGTGATCATTTTCGCGATGTTCGTGGCCATCTTTTACCTGACTGGCCTCGCTTACTTCCGCGCCCTTCGATACCGCCTTAGCCGAACTTACTGGCGCGGCATCCGGGGGGGCAGTGACGATCAGGGTTTCACCTACGGTTGGTCCTACATCTGGAAGAATGTCGTGGCGGCGATTCCGCTCTATCTGCTCTATCCTTGGGCAAGCATGTCGCTGTGGAACGAACGCTGGTCGAAGATGAGCTTTGGTCCCTATCAGTTCGAATCAAACGCGGACTGGAAGGCATTGATGAAGCGCTATCTGCTTTTCTACCTCGTACCGTTCCTGATCTTTGTCGGCGCAGTAGCACTCGGCATTTCGGCGGCTTCTGCAGGCGGAGGAGGTGATCCTTTCAATACAGCGGGTGGTGCCGCGGCCATCGTGGCGATCGTTATCGGCATACTCGGCCTCTATATCATCATGCCGATTGCAGCCCTGCTCTATTATTCGAAATTCATGCGGGTCGCGATTGGTTCGCTGCGGCTCGGGGACTTGGAATTTGATTTCACCGCCCGCTCGCCTGACTGGATTCTGTTCTGGCTCGCCAACCTCGCCATATTGATGCTCGCTTATGGTTTCGCTTTTGCACCTTTCAGCCTGTTGATCGCGACAGACCCGACACAATTTGTGCAGCAGCTGGAAGCAGGGGAATCGATCCTGTCGGTCGGTCTGGTTGTTGGGATATTGATTGCGATCATCCCGATTGCCTTTGCGACTTCGATCATCCGCTATCGCAGCTGGAAATTCTTCGTTGTCCACACCGAAGCCTTTGGTGAAGTCAATCTGGACAGGATGACACAATCGACCACCGATAGTTCGAGCCATGGCGAAGGCCTGCTCGACGCCTTTGATGTGGGGGCCATCTGATGTCGACCTTTTTCGATGCCTGGCATTTTGACGGGCAGAGCGCGGTTCGCCGCAAGGTCGAAATCCAGACGATCGGTAACCAGTTTTTCCTGCTCGAACAGGAAAGGCGGCACGGACCGTTCCATTTTGACGAGCTGCGCTTTTTGGAAGCGAAAGGCGATGGCAAGGTTTACGGACTGTCTGGCAAGGATGGCTGGCGGCTGGGCATACGTGGGCATGTGCCCACTGAACTCGCGCCATTGCTACCCGCCTCGAAAACCTATGGCGGGTTGATCGACCGGTTGGGGCTGGGCAAGGCTAGCCTTGTCTTTGCCGGGATCAGCGCTGCGGTGGTGGCTGTGGTGTTGCTCAGCCCGCAATGGTTGGCACCGTTGATACCGTCCAGTGTAGAGGCGAAGCTGGGTAATGCGCTGGTTGGTGATTTTGGCGGGCGGTTCTGTGATACGCCCAAGGGTAAGGCCGCGCTCGCCAAGCTGACCCGTTCGCTTGATGACCACCCGGAAGACCTGCAGGTCGAAGTCGCCAATATCGACATGCTCAACGCCGTTGCGTTGCCCGGGGGCAAAGTGCTGCTGTTCCAGGGCCTGCTCAGCCAGGCGAAGTCGCCTGACGAAGTGGCCGGGGTATTGGCGCACGAAATCGGTCATGTCCGCGAACGCCATGTGATGCAGGGGCTGCTGCGGCAGATGGGGCTGGCAGTGGTGCTGGGCGGCTTTGACGGCAGCGGCGGCAGCACACTCAACAGCCTGTTGTCGACCACTTACACCCGTGGTTCCGAACGCGAGGCTGACGACCATTCATTGAAGGCTTTGAAGCAGGCGAATATCTCGCCCGTAGGGGCAGCCGACTTTTTCAACCGTTTGGCGTCGATGGACGGAAGTCGCGATCTCAAAGACCGGCAGGCGCGCACGATGGCCAGTTACACGTCAAGCCACCCCTTGTCCGACGAGCGACGCAAGCTGTTTGAGAACGCCGTGGTCAAAGGCAGCGCCTATAAACCGGCGCTTACTGCAGATGAATGGCAGGAACTGAAAACAATGTGCGCGCAGGACAAGGATGTGAAATCCGGCTGGGGCTTTGACATCGAATAGCAGTAGACGCTATCGACGCTGCATTACCGTAGCCCTGAGCCTGTCGAAGGGCGCTTCTCGGTTTCAACCGTCGTTTTTGGTTGAGAGGCGTGCTTCGACAGGCTCAGCACTACAGTTTCATGCAACAACCACCGGAGTAAACCATGTTCCGCCGCCTCTTCATTGATCACCCGCGCACCGTCGACGAGACCTATTTCGAGCATTTCGTTGTGGCGTCGAAGTTCGGCGTCACCATGATCTGGGGTGGGCTGTGCGCACTGGTGCATGCGGTGGTTCCCGGCTGGTGCGTGACGACGGGTAGCCGCACGATAGAGCGTTTGAACGCTATCATGGTGATCCAGCGCCGCGCCAAGGGGCAAGATGTCAGCCAGATGTTGACCGTCGACTGGGTCATTTAGGTGATTCAAATTTGAGTCCATCTATTTCCCGCAACTGGTTTGTCCGTGCTGACGGGCTGAAGCTTGCCTATCGCAAGGCGGAGGGCGCTGGCCCGACCTTTGTCTTCCTTCCCGGCTATATGTCGGACATGGCAGGAGGCAAAGCGACTGCGGTTTTCGATTGGGCCTTGGCCAATGGCAAGTCCTGCTTGCTGCTCGACTATGCCGGATGCGGGGAGAGCGAGGGCGACTTTGCGCAGCAGACGCTGACCGGCTGGCGCGACGATGTGCTGGCGATGATAGACGCGCTGGCCGAAGGGCCGGTTGTGTTGATCGGATCATCCATGGGCGGTTGGTTGATGCTGCTGGCCGGTGTAGCACTGGGTACGCGTCTGGCAGGATTGATCGGTATCGCGCCCGCGCCCGATTTCACCCGTTGGGGGTTCACCGATGCGCAGCGCGAGGCTATCCTGACCAGGGGCGTGCATTTTGAGCACAATCCCTATGGGCCGGAACCGACACCCACTTATAAGGGCCTGTATGAATCGGGCGAGGCCAGCCTGATGCTCGACCGCGAAATCGCGATCGACTGTCCGGTGCGGCTGCTCCACGGGCAGGCCGATGCCGATGTGCCGTGGAAGATTTCGCCGAAACTGGCATCGGCTCTGCGTTCGACCGATGTCCGGGTGACGCTGATCAAGGACGGCGACCACCGCCTGTCGCGCGAAGCCGATATTGCCCTGCTGCTGGCGACTGTGGCGGAGATTGCGGGTCAGTAGCCCGCAGCCTGGCCATCCTTGCGGAACTCGCTCGCACCCCAATAGGCACCCGTAACAGGATCACGCCAGATTGCCTGATAGCCGCCATAAGGCCCGACCGAATATTTGACCTTGTGGCCGCGCTTCTTGAGTTCGTCGGCGATCGTTTGCGGCACGCCGGTTTCGATTTCGACAACCCCGCCTTCCGTCATCGCCTTGCCGCCTTCGGGATCGGTCGATCCGTCATGGTGGAAACGCGCGACATCGCCCGCTGCCTGCACGGTCATGCCGAAATCGACCATGTTGACCACGATCTGTGCATGCCCCTGCGGCTGCATCGCGCCGCCCATCACGCCGAAAGAGAGCAAGGGCTTGCCGTCCTTGGTCATGAAGGCGGGGATGATGGTGTGGAACGGCCGCTTGCCCGGTGCATAGGCATTGGCATGTTTGGCATCGAGGCTGAACTGCGCGCCGCGATCCTGGAACATGAAGCCCAAGGTGCGACCGTTTCCGTCATCGGGCACCAGCCCGGAACCCATCCCGCGATAGTTGGACTGGATCAGGCTGACCATCATCCCGTCCTTGTCCGCCACGGTCATATAGATGGTGTCGTTGCCGCCATCGACGGGCAGCGCAGGGTCGGCCAACGCCGCCTTGCCCATATCGATATCCGCCCGCTGTTTCGCGGCGCGTTCCTTTGACAGCAATTCCTTGAGCGGAATACTGGCAAAGGCCGGGTCGGCATAATATTTGGCGCGGTCGGCAAAGGCGCGTTTCTTGGCTTCGATAAAGACATGCCAGAAATCGGCGCTCCCGCGCCCCATCGCTTTCAGGTCATAGCCTTCGAGGATGTTGAGGATTTGCAGCGCGGCAATGCCCTGCCCGTTGGGCGGGATTTCCCAGACGTCATAGCCGCGATAACTGGTCGAGACGGGTTCGACCCACTCGCCTTTGTGGGCGGCGAAATCCTCATAGCGGTGCGGCGCACCGATGCGTTTGAAATAGCGGTCCATCGATTGGGCGAGCGAGCCCTTGTAGAATGCGTCGCGTCCACCCTCGGCAATTTCGATCAGGGTCAGGGCAAGATCGGGGTTCTTGAAGATTTCGCCCTCTGCCGGGGCCTTGCCGCCGGGCATATAGGCGCGACGCATATTGTCGATTTCCTCGATCGCGCCCTCCTTGTGCAGCGCCTCGAAACCGGCCGTATTTGCTTTCCAATATTGTGCAATCAACTCGCTCACCGGAAAGCCCTGTTGCGCATAGCGGATGCTGGGCGCGAGCACCTGCCGCATCGGCAGCTTGCCGAACTTGCCGTGCATTTCGAACCAGCCATCGACCGTGCCGGGGATTGTGACCGAGGCGGAACCCCAATCGGCGATCGTCCCGTCGGAATCGCGCACAGAACGCGGCATCTTCCGGGTCCGCTCCTGCAATTGTTTCAGGCTTAGGCCCATTGGCGCGCGCCCGCTGGCGTTGAGGCCGTGCAGCTTTTGCGTCTTCGGGTCCCAGATGATCGCGAACAGATCGCCGCCAATGCCGTTGCCCGTTGGCTCCATAAGGCCAAGCGCCGCGTTGGCCGCAATCGCTGCATCGACCGCGCTGCCGCCTGCCTTCAATATTTCGAGCGCGATCTGCGTCGCCAGCGGCTGGCTGGTCGCGGCCATCCCGTTCTGCGCGATGACCGCAGAGCGGCTGGCACCGGCGGTGCCGGAATAGCGATCACCCTGGTCCTTTGGCGCCGTCTGTGCGGCAAGCGGTGTCGTGATCAGCAACGCAGCAAAAAGCGGGGTGTAACGCATCTCTCTTCCCTTTTCCTGAAGATCGATGCGTTACCGCTGCACCCGCCATGTGACAAGCAGGTCAATTACCGTAGCATTGGTTTCCTATCGGGTGGCCGTTTCAGCGCTTTTTCGACCCAGCCGGGCTGAGCGTGAAATAGGAACGATAGGCCGGCTTCACCGCAGCCAGCATTTTTGCATTCACCGGCAGGTCGATTTCATAGTCACCCTCGACATAGGGCCCGACCGAATAAATCCCCGCATAGATTGCAAGCCGGTTGAATGTCCGCCCATTGGACGATCCCAGAATAACGGTCAGTTCGGATGGCTTGGGGCAGGCCTGCATCCAGTCATCGGTCTGGCTGCGGTCTACTTTCTCGCCATCGCGTTTCTTGCTGCGTTCGATGTCGAGTTTGTCGCAGAATGGCGTCTGCACGACTTTGTCGAACGCCTCGTTGCTGGTGAAAAGCGCCAAAGGTTTGATCTCGGTTGCTGACTTTTTGTCCCAGATCAGGCTGCCGCGCCCCCAACTGCCATGCGCGCCGCCAGTGTAGCTCCATTCGTCAATCGTCAGGCTCAGAAAGCGCGGCAGGTCGGCGACAGTCCGCCAGTTAATCTGGAGCTGCATGTCGGTTTCGCTCGCACGGTCGGGATTTTCGGTCGCCCATTCCGCGCCCCACTCTTTGAGCTCGGCAAGCTGGACATCCTTCTCGCTGAGCATTTTCTGCTCGAGTGCGGGAAATTGGCGGATCACAGCGGGATAATTATATTCAAAGCTATATCCCTTGCCCTTATCGACAATTTCCACGCCTTTGTCGGGTGCGGCCAGTGCTGTGGTTGCGGAAAGCAGGGCTAAAGCGCCTAGTGCTGCATCAAACAGTTTCATTTTTTAATCCTCTGCCAATTCCCAACGATCAATCCAGATAATATTCGACCGTCGTGACGACGCGTACCTTCTTATAGGGCGTATCCGCCGCGCCCCACCCGCCTTCGCTGTCGCCATCGCGCGCGGTGACTTCGAAATAGCCCTGCGTTGCCGATTTGATGCTGCCGACATCGGTGCCGCTGTCCTTGGCGAATTGTTCGGCCGATTTGCGGGCATCCTTGGTCGCCTGCGCAATCATCTCGGGCTTGATGCTGTTGAGTTTTGTGTAGGTGAAGGACATGCCCGATCCTTCTTCCAGCTCGACCCCCTGCTTGACCAGATCGAACTGGCGCTTGATCGCGGCCTGTGCCTTTTTGATGTCGGTGGTGCGCAGCGATATGCGTTGTTTGACGGTGTAGGTCGTGATGCCTTCATTGCTATATTGCGAGACATTGGCCCCGGTCGGCTGCACCGCATCGCCATCAAAACCGAGTGAACCGAAGAAGGCACGGATCGCCTTGGTATCGGTATCGGCCTTGGCTTGCGCGCTTTGCAAATCGCCCGCCTTGGCGGAATAGGCGATGGTCCATGTGGCGAGGTCTGCAGTAACCTCACGCTCCGCCAGCCCGCGGACCGTCACTGCGCGATCGGCCTGCTTCATACGGACGAGGCCATCGCCCATCAGATAGCCGCCTGCAATCAGGCCGGCTGCGAGCAGTCCAGTTCCAGCAAGCCAAGATTTTCCCTGATTGGCGGTCAGTCGGCCTAGCCAACTCTTGTTTTCAACGTCGTCTGTCATTGTACCCATCCCAGAAATGATGGGCCGTAGTTTCCGTCCGCCCCTTGCGTCGGTGTGCCTTCCGGTCCATGTTCGCGCGCGTCCCAGCGCGGCTTTGTGAATTATTGCTGCTGCGATGAACCGTGCATTAACATCGATGAGTTGAATGATGACTGTTAAATATCTCCACAGCATGATCCGCGTGACCGACCCGCAAGCGACGGTCGCCTTTTTTGAACTGATCGGTCTTAAAGAGGTTCGGCGTTTCGATAGCGAAGCGGGACGCTTCACGCTGATCTTCCTCGCGGCTCCCGGACAGGAAGGGCTGGCCGAGGTCGAGCTGACCTATAACTGGCCACCTGAAGAGGGCGAAGCCGAGGTCTATACCGGAGGCCGCAATTTCGGCCATCTGGCCTATCGCGTTGATGATATCTACGCGACCTGTCAGGCGCTGATGGACGCCGGCCACATCATCCACCGCCCCCCGCGCGACGGCCATATGGCATTCGTCAAATCGCCTGACGGGATTTCTGTCGAGCTGCTGCAGGAAGGGCATTTGCCGCCGCAGGAACCCTGGGCGAGCATGCCCAATGTGGGAAGCTGGTAAAATGGCGTTGCAAATCATCCGCATCCCTGTCCTGTCCGACAATTATGTCTGGCTGGTGCATGAGCCCGAAAGCGGTGAAACGATGGCGGTCGATCCCGCTGTGGCGGAGCCGGTGCTGGCAGAAGCCAAGGCGCGCGGATGGACGCTCACGCAGATCTGGAACACCCACTGGCACCCCGATCATACCGGCGGCAATGCCGCGATTAAGGAGGCGACTGGTTGCGTGATTACTGGGCCAGAGGCGGAAAGTGCACGCATTCCGACGCTCGACCGCAAGGTGAAAGAGGGCGATATTGTGAGGCTCGGCGCCGTTGACGCACATGTCCTCGATGTCCCAGCACATACCGCTGGCCATATCGCCTTCCACTTTGCGGACGACCAAGCCGCCTTTGTCGGCGACACGCTGTTCGCGATGGGCTGTGGTCGCTTGTTTGAAGGGACGGCGGAGCAGATGTTCTCGAACATGCGCAAGCTGGAAGCATTGGGCGACGACACGCGCATTTATTGCGCGCACGAATATACCCAGTCGAACGGCCGCTTCGCTCTGACCGTCGAGCCGGACAATGCCGCGCTTGTCGCCCGCATGGATCAGGTAAATGCGATGCGCGAACGCGGCGAGCCGACGGTGCCGACCACCATCGCCCTCGAACGTGCGACCAACCCGTTCATGCGGGCCGCGACTGTAGACGAACTCGCCGCGCGCCGTGCGGCGAAGGATGCGGCTTAGTTTTCCCAGTTACCGTAGCCCTGAGCCTGTCGAGCCGAAGGCCACCGAAGGTGAACGGTGCTTCTCGGCGAAGCGTGCTTCGACAGGCTCAGCACTACGGCGTATTGGGCTAAGTTTGTGCGCCCAAGCGGCGCGCTGCAAACAGCATCAGCAATGTACTCACACCTTCGATAATCATCGCCTGATTATTGGCTGCCGATGCGGGATCGCCAAGACCGAGGCCGATGAGACGGCCGACCAATGCAGTGCCATAAAGCGCGGCCGGAACATAGAGCAGCTTTGCTTTTTCGGGCTTAGCTGCCGCCCATAAGGCGCAGACTGCCGACACCAGGAAAAAGGCCCCGAAATCGCTGCGCACGCTGTTGATCGACGCGCCGGGCGCTTCGATCCCGAACTGTGTCGTAAACACCTTCGGGTCGATGATCCCCTGTACCGCGAGCAGCCCAAAACCCAGGCCCCAAAGGCCGACCAATATGCGCAACACCAGATTCATGATTATTCCCCTCTCGTCGGCAGGCATATCGGGCAAATTCACGACTGGCAACTGGACAGGCGCGCGCTTCGCCCTTATCGGCCAGCCATGTCGATTCAGCCTTCGGATTCCATCCTTATCGTCGATTTCGGGTCGCAGGTGACCCAGCTTATTGCCCGCCGCGTGCGCGAGGCGGGGGTATATAGCGAAATCGCCCCGTACAACGCCGCCGAGGCTGCGTTTGAGCGGATGAAGCCCAAGGGTATAATCCTGTCGGGTTCGCCTGCTTCGGTGCCCGACGATGGCAGCCCGCGCGCTCCGCAATGCCTGTTCGACAGCGGCCTGCCGATCCTCGGAATCTGCTATGGCCAGCAGGTGATGAGCCATCAATTGGGCGGCGAAGTGCGCCCCGGGCATGAAACCGGAGAAGGCGGCGAATTCGGTCGGGCCTTCCTGACCGTGACCGAGGAATGCATCCTGTTCGACGGGCTGTGGCAGGTTGGCGAGCGGCATCAGGTGTGGATGAGCCATGGTGACAAGGTGACACGCTTTGCGCCGGGCTTTCGCATTGTTGCGACGTCGGACGGCGCGCCGTTCGCGCTGATCGCCGACGACGAACGCCGCTATTATGGCACGCAATTCCACCCCGAAGTCGCGCATACGCCCGATGGGGCAAAGCTGATCGCCAATTTCGTGCACAAGGTCTGCGGGCTTTCGGGCGACTGGACGATGGCCGAATTCCGCGCGACGAAGATCGCCGAGATCCGCGAGCAAGTGGGAACTGGCCGGGTGATCTGCGGGCTTTCGGGTGGGGTCGACAGTTCCGTAGCTGCAATCTTGATCCACGAAGCGATTGGCGACCAGCTGACCTGCGTCTTTGTCGACCATGGTCTGCTGCGCTTGAACGAACGCGAACAGGTCGAAAGCCTGTTTCGCGACCATTATAATATCCCGCTCGTCGTCGTCGATGCCGAGCAGCGCTTCATGGCGGGTCTTGCAGGCGTCACTGACCCCGAGAAGAAGCGCAAGTTCATCGGTGCCGAGTTCATCAATGTGTTTGAGGAAGAGGCAAAGAAGATCGGCGGGGCGGATTTCCTCGCGCAAGGCACGCTCTATCCTGACGTGATTGAGTCGGTGTCCTTCACAGGCGGGCCTTCTGTCACCATCAAGTCGCACCACAATGTCGGCGGCCTGCCCGAACGCATGAATATGAAACTGGTCGAGCCCTTGCGCGAACTGTTCAAGGATGAAGTGCGCGCGCTGGGCTGCGAGCTTGGCTTGAATGACCAGTTCGTCGGCCGTCATCCTTTCCCCGGCCCCGGCCTCGCCATCCGCATTCCCGGCGAAGTGACCAAGGAGCGCTGCGACATCCTGCGCAAGGCCGACGCGGTCTATCTGGAAGAAATCCGCAACGCCGGATTGTACGATGCAATCTGGCAGGCTTTTGCCGTGCTCCTCCCCGTCCGCACCGTCGGCGTAATGGGCGATGGCCGCACCTATGACAGTGTCTGCGCACTGCGCGCGGTTACCTCGGTCGACGGCATGACCGCCGATATCTACCCCTTCGACGCCGCCTTTTTAAGCCGCGTGGCGACGCGGATCATCAACGAGGTGAAGGGCATCAACCGCGTGGTTTACGACTATACGTCGAAGCCGCCGGGGACGATTGAGTGGGAGTGACAGTTACACTCTAATTGTAATTTCGATACAATCGGGAGAAACGCCGAAAGTTCGGGCGAGTCCCGCTTTAGCCTGAGCAATCGATAGCTGTTTTGTTACCTGCTGCCACCGATCATCAGTATCGGAATTCGACCGCACAAAAGTGATCGTCCCAATTCCAAGTGACACGTCGGCTGTCTTCCAGCCAACAGACTGCCACGCCAGACTCTGTCCACGTTCTTGGTTCGCCCACCAAGCTGGATACTGCCGTGCGCTCGAGGGAAGCTCGAATCCCAATATATCCTCGATTGCGGCAATATTGGTTGTGAAAGCGTCACCTTCGAGATGCGAGAGGTAGTCGGTCAAAGGTTGATATTTCGACATTGTTATTACTCCGTATGATGAATGTCGAGCGATATAAAATATACATATAACATATGTCAATATGTATTATAGTATTTCAGTTAGACCCCCACAAACTTCCCCGCCTCGCGGTCTTTCCGGACCTTCAGCCCATCAAACACCTGCCCGCTCATGGCAATCCAGACGCCAGGCGTCGCAACTTGCGCCGTCGCAAAGGCCATGCCGAGGTTGAAATTGGCATCGGTTTCGGCAAAGCGGGCGGGGCTGAGCGCGCCGGTGAGTACGATGGTCTTGCCGGGCACTTCGGCTGCGAGCACCTTCGCCGTCTCGGTCATCGTATCGGTGCCATGGGTCACGACGATGCGGGTTTCGGGGGCTTCGCGCGCAGCGCTGGCGATCAGGGCACGGTCGGCGTCGGTGAGTTCGAGGCTGTCCTTGCGCATCAGTTCGATCAGCCGATAGGGCAAGGCGACGCGCGCCTCCTTGAGCAACGCGGGAATGCCGCTGTCGACGATCTGATATTCCGAAAGCGCGTCGAAATAATTTTTGTCGATCGTGCCGCCGGTGGTGAGGATGAGTATGCCTTGCTCTGCCATGCGCGGCCAATAGCCGAAGCGGGGCTGCGGCGAAAGGCTGGATGGTGCATGGCTTCAGCCATCTTGGCCTTGCACCCGCCGGGGAAACGCTCTTATAGCCTTCAACAGCGGGGGCGCAGATAGAAGGGACGCAAGATGGGAGCCTCGCTAGCTACAGCCATATTATTTGTGGCCGTTCCAACCGGAGAAGCGGTTCCCGCTCCGATAGCAGAGGCCGTCGGAACAGAGGCATCGGCCCCGGTCAGCATGAAGGCGGATAATGAACCTCCCTTCGATCTCTCCAAACTCGATCCATTGCCGCCGACAACACCGCCCGAACCCATAGCCGACGAAATTGTCGTTACCGCACGCACCGCCGATCCGCGCGATCCAGTAGAGGCGATCAATGTCGAGGCATTTCAGCTAGTACAGGGGGCCGACGCCGCCTTGGTCGCGCCGGTTGCCGAAGCCTATGAAGGCGCCGTTCCCAGCCCGGTGCGCCAGGGCATTGGCAACTTCCTCAATAATCTGCTCGAACCGGTTGTCGCGCTCAACTTCCTGCTCCAGCTCAAACCGGGCAAGGCCGCAGAAACATTGGGGCGCTTTGCCATCAACACGACTTTCGGGGTGGGTGGACTTGTCGATGTCGCCAAGACCGAGCCATTCAACCTGCCGCGCCGCCCCAACGGATTTGCCAATACGCTGGGCTTTTACGGGGTAAAGCCGGGTCCGTATTTCTTCCTGCCTCTGATCGGGCCGACCACGCTGCGAGACATGATTGGCGGCGGTATTGACGGGCTGGTCTATCCGACGGTGATCGGAAAGCCGTTCACACAATTGCATTACACCTTGCCGGCCGGAGCGTTGAGCTCGCTCAATTCAAGGATTGCCAATGATTGCGAATTGCGGGCGCTTAACGAGGATACGGCGGATCCCTATGCCGCCACTCGCGACTATTATCTGTGGCGGCGGCAGGCGCAGATTGATGAGCTCAAAGGCAGAGAGCCGGCACCGCTCCCGGTCGGGACGGTCGCCAAATGCAAGACGGGCGCTGAGCGTTAGTCAGTCATTTGGAAGGCAAGCCTTCCGCAACCCAGAAGCGCGAGATGGATGCTTTCTGCCGAATTGGCGCGACTGCCTGATAATCGGTTGAATGGTAAAAGGCGCGCGCCGCCTCGAAACTGGGATATTCGACGATCACAAAACGCCCGGCAGGTGGCGGCCCCTCCAACTGCTCGACGCGCCCGCCGCGTGCCAGATACTTTCCGCCAAATTTGGCTACCGCCGCACCTGCTACCGGCACATAGGCCTTATAGGCTTCGGCATCAGTCACCTGAACTTCGGCGACAATATAGCCCTTGGGAGCTTGCGCCGGTTTTGCCGCCGCATAACCACCTGCTGCTGCCAAAGAGGTCAGCATCAAAGCCCAGCCGACATGCACCCTCATACTTGCCTCCCCTTCTCCATCCGCTAGAGCAGCAGATGATAGCAAGGACGAACAAATGAGCATCATATTTTACGGCATCCCCAATTGCGACACAGTGAAGAAGGCGCGCGTCTGGCTGGACGGCAAGGGCATCGCTTATGCGTTTCATGATTACAAAAAAGCGGGCGCGGATGCGGGCAAGCTGAAAAGCTGGTGCGCGGCGAAGGGGTGGGAGGTGATCCTCAATCGCGCTGGCACGACCTTCAAGAAACTGCCCGATGACGCGAAAGCCGGGCTTGATGAAGCCAAGGCGATCGCGCTGATGCTCGAACAGCCGAGCATGATCAAACGCCCTGTGCTCGAATATCCGGGCGGGCTGCTGGTCGGGTTCAAACAGCCAGAGTGGGAGGCCGCGCTGGGCGCATGAACCCGATAGCAACCGCACTTGCCGGGCATATTGAAAGCTGGTTGACGCCGGGTGAGCCCCTCGTTGTTGGCCTGTGCGGGACGCAGGCTTCCGGTAAATCGACCGCTTGTGCACAATTGGCCGGGCATTTCACCGGGCACGGGTTGCGGGTTGGTACCTTGTCGCTCGACGATCTCTATCTCGGGCGCTCGGTACGGGCAGGGCTGGCGGAGCGAGTGCATCCGCTATTTGCCACGCGCGGGCCGCCGGGAACGCATGATACCGGCATCGGAATCGCCACCCTCGATGCGGTAAAGGCAGGGCGCGCAGTGATGCTGCCCCGATTTGACAAGCGGGCGGACGAGCCATTGTCGTCGCGCGAATGGCCGCTGCTCGAAGGGCCGTGTGACCTGCTGCTGTTCGAAGGGTGGTGCGTTGGGGCAAGGCCCGTGCCTGACAACATCTTGGCTGAACCGGTCAACGATCTCGAACGCGACGATGATCCCGACGGTATCTGGCGCAGTCATTGGAACGCGCATCTCGCAGGAGAAACTGCGGAGCTATTCGCGCGCATCGACCGGCTGGCCTATCTGCGCCCGCCCTCATTCGAGATCGTACATACATGGCGCTGCGAGCAGGAGCATGGCTATCAGGCGGTGGATGGGGCACAGCGCGCCGCCGCTGCGATGACCGACGAACAGGTCGCCCGCTTCATCGCCCATTATGAACGATTGACACGCTGGATCATGGAAGAGATGCCCGGTCGCGCGGATGTAACAATCCAGTTGGATGAAGCCCGCTCCCCTGTTTCGGTTTCGGAGCGTGCATGAAAATCAAATTGCTACTCTGTGTCGTTGTGGCGCTATCTGCCTGTACCAGCGGCACTGCCAGTGAAGGAAAATCCGCCATGGCCAAGGACCCGATCATCATCGCGCATCGCGGTGCCAGCGGCGAACGCCCCGAGCACACAATCGCCAGCTACACGCTCGCGATCGAGCAGGGGGCCGATTATATCGAACCTGATCTGGTGCTGACCAGGGACGGCGTGCTGGTCGCGCGGCACGAGAACGAGATTTCGGAAACCTCCGACGTCGCGGACAAGCCCGAATTTGCCGACCGCAAGGCGACCAAGACCATTGACGGCCAGAAAATGACCGGCTGGTTCACCGAGGATTTCACGCTCGCCGAGTTGAAAACATTGCGTGCGAAAGAGCGGCTGCCGATGTTGCGCAAGGCCAACACGGCCTTTGACGGGCAATATGAAATCCCGACCTTTGAAGAGATCATCCTGCTGGCGAAGGCGAAGGAGAAAGAGACCGGACGACGCATCGGCATCTATCCCGAAACCAAGCATCCCAGCTATTTTGCTTCTATCGGTCTACCCCACGAGGCGCCCTTGCTCATGATGCTCGAAAAGCATGGTTATACGCAGAAGGACGATCCCTTGTTTATCCAGAGTTTCGAGGTTGGCAATCTGAAGGCGCTGCGTGGCAAGACCAAGCTGCGGCTGATCCAGTTGATGTCAAAGGATGACGGCCCCGCCGATGATCTAGCCTCAAAATATGCGACGATGGCCACCCCCGACGGGCTTAAGGCGGTCGCGGCCTATGCCGACGGAATAGGCGTCGAAAAAGCGATGGTCATTCCGCGCACACTGCTCGGCAATCTGGGTGAGCCAACCTCGCTGGTGGCGGATGCCCATTCGGTCGGGCTGGACGTCCATATCTGGACCTTGCGGCGCGAGAATTATTTCCTGCCGTTGGGACAACGCAACGGTCTGAACCCAGCTGGCCATGGCGATCTGGTGGCGGAGATAAAGGCGTTTCTGGCCACAGGGATAGACGGATTTTTCAGCGACAATGTGACGGAGGCCGTTGCAGCGGCGCGCTGATCAGGCGACTATCGCACGCGCAACCGCGCGAATTGCTTCAGGATCGGCGATGAACGCCATGTGCGAGCAATCGAGTTGGGTTGCATGGTCTACCTCGCCCAGCCTGCCACGCGCTGCGTCGGGGGCGACCACGCCGTCATGCGCTGACCAGAAAGCAAAGGTTGGCACAGGCGGTTTTTCATGCAGCACGGCTGCGACCGGCGGATTGTCGACCTTGTGCCCGGCGACAAATTCATAGACCCGCCAGGCATTGTTCGCACGCGGATGCGCTGAAAAGGGGCTGCCGAGCGAGATGACGCGCGAGACACGATGCGGTGCGCGCTTGGCATATTCCCGCGCGATCACTCCGCCCAGGCTCCAGCCCACCAAAGCTGCCGGATGGTCGATTCCACGCTGGTCAAACTGTCGGTCGATCTGCTCGAATAAATCAGCGGAGACACCGCTGTTGCGCCCAAGGCCCCAGCCATGGGCCCGGAACCCCGCACCATCTAGGGAGCGGCGCAAACGGGCGGTCGTCCGGTCAGAGGCCAGAAAACCCGGAATTACAAAAACATGCTGGCCCTTGCCATCCACTTCCAGCGGCACCGGCGGCGCGAAGGTGGCGCGAATACGCGTCGAGGCAAAGCCTACAACCTCGCGCGCCAGCAGCGGCAAGGGCGGTGGCACTGCGCGGTCTTCGTGCGCGGCAAGAATCGAGAGCGGGGTCGTCGCCATGACGACCGTTTAAGCCGATTGGAGATTTATGAAAGATTTATGACATTATCCGCAGGCAAATTTCGACAATTGGTCAACTTTCGGGGATGGGTAGCGTCACGGCCGGGTTATCCTTGCCGACCGGCTCGCTCAAAGGCGGTGCGACCATCGGCTGCTGGGCTACCATAGGCATGGAAAGCGCGGCCTTTTCCAAACTGTCCAAGGCGCGTTGCGTTTCGACATAACGCCGCGCCTTGGCCAGCCAATCCTTAGCGTTCGCCGCCCCCGGCATGGCCGAAACCAGTCGCATGGCCGATTCCACATTTCCGGTGAGGATCAGGTCACGCGTTCGTGCAATCTGGGCATCGGTAGATGGTGGCGGAGCGTCGGACATGTGGAGCACGAACATGGTCGAAAGCTCACGCTGGATGCGCGCCCACGACATTTCGGGATCGCGGCTGAGGCTGGGCGCGATGGCGTCAAATTCGGTGGCAAGCTTGACGGGCGTCAGTCCATCTTTCGCTGCCGAACGGATACGCGCCAGCGCTTGTGGCTGGCTTTGCCCAAAGGCTGCATCAAGCCGCGGTTCGATCTCGCCAAGTGGAGCGCTTGCACCAATTGCCCTACGCGCTGCCATGGCAACCAGCATGGCTTCGGTGCGGGCCGAATCGGCTATGGGCTGAAGGATTTGGGGGACGACGGGTGCTGCCAGCATCGGGTTAACCGGTGGCGGAGCAATTTCGGGCATCGGTGCGACGGGCGCTTCCGGAGCCGAAGGCGCAACTTCCCCCCATGGCGAAAGCCCCGATGTCGACAGCCAGCTTACTACCAATCCGCCACCGACAAATGCCAATATCGACAGTGCAACGCCTGCTCGCCAGTTCAAACCCTGTCCCCTTGCGACCCTGATTATGCGCCCTGCTTAACAAGCGTGTGCGCCGCCGACAACAGGGCTTGGTCATCGGGGCGTTCGGCAATGGCTATTCCGCGCCAGCCGGGGCCAGCCGCTTGGGCGATTGCGCTGGAGAAAGCGGCAATCCAGATGTCATCGCGGGACAGTCGGCTGCTATCGACAAGTTCAGCGAACCGGCGTGCTGCGCGGGCCGAATGGAGCACAACAATATCCACACTGGCAATGATGTCCGTTGTATCGACGGGTAGTTCGACAGGTTCGGAAGAATAAGTGATCTGCGTTTCTATCTGCATGCCCGGTGGTGCATCGAAATCGGTCTGATCTTCGCCCGCCAGCCACAGCAAGTGATGATGTCCGGCAGCCTTTGCCTGCTGCAGTGCTTCACCCACACCCATTGTACCAACCGACGCCAGCATGAGTCCTGCAGCGGTAACGGCGTCGGCGCTGTTTTGGCCGACCGCATGCACGGGCAAGGCGGTAAAAGCCTCCAATCCCGCTCCGGCGTGGCGGATCGCATTGGCGCTGGTGATCAAAAGGGAATCAAACTGCGCCACTAGGGGTGCGTTCCAGGCGCGAGCTCGCACCTCGAAGAAGGGCAATTGAACGGGTTCAAATCCGGCCTCCAGCGCGCGACGGGCGCTGGCATCATTGCCCGGCTGCGGGCGGATGATGAGCAGTTTCATCCCTCGAACAGCGCGCGCAATTCGGGCGAAGCAGCGTCGAGGAGTTGGTGTGCGAGAATTGCCGGAGCGTCTGCATCACCGAGTTTGAAGGCGATTGCTCCCTCTCGTCGCTCACTGCCATCCTCGCACAGGATCTCGCCCTTGAGCGTCAACATGTCCTCTTGCCAGATGGCTTGTGCCGCGACCGGCGAATGGCAGGTGCCGCCCAGCGCCTCAAGAAAGGCGCGTTCGGCGATCACGCAAGTGAAGGTGGGCCGGTCGTTGATAGCCGCCATCAGCGCCGCAATTTCGGTGCGTTCGACCAGACAATCGATGCCTATCGCACCCTGTGACGCGGCAGGCAGCATTTCGGACGTCTCGATGGCGGTTCCGATATTGCCGTGACCCAAGCGGGCGAGCCCCGCCGCCGCGAGCAAGGTCGCGTCGAATTCGCCGCTTTCAACTTTGGACAATCGCGTCGCAACATTGCCTCTAATGCTGTCGGTGACGATATCGGGGCGTAAAGCTTTCAGCTGCGCCGCACGTCTTGGGCTCGATGTGCCGACTTTTGCACCTTGGGGGAGCGCGGCGATGCTGCCCGCCCCTATTAGCCGGTCGCGCACATCGGCACGCGGCAGCATCGCGACAATCCCGAATATGCCAGCGCGGACGGTTTCGACATCCTTCATCGAATGCACCGCTATATCGACCTCGCGGTCGAGCAGCGCGCGCTCCAACTCTTTGGTCCACAAGGCCTTGCCGCCGATTTCGGCGAGCGGGCGGTCCTGCACCTTATCCCCGCTCGACAGCATCGGGACGAGGAGAATAGCGGCTTCATCCCAGCCATGCGCCGCGAGCAATGCAGCTTTGGTCATCTCTGCCTGTGCCAAGGCGAGCGGGGAAGAACGGGTGCCGATGCGGAGCGGATTGGAACGGGTCGGGGTCATGCGGCTTGTCCATAGCGGGGCACATCCCTAAGGGGAAGCCGATGGCAGTGATTTTGGGCCTTGAATCGAGTTGCGACGAAACCGCGGCGGCGCTGGTGCGGTCGGATCGCACGATATTGAGCCACGCACTGGCGGGGCAAGAGGATCATCACCGCGCCTTTGGCGGGGTGGTGCCAGAGATTGCTGCACGCGCGCATGCCGAACTGATAACGCCTCTGGTCGAGACGGCATTGGCTGATGCCGGGATGACGTTGAAGGATGTTGACGCCATTGCGGCGACAGCTGGGCCCGGATTGATCGGCGGGGTGATGGTCGGGCTTGTGACGGCGAAGGCGCTGGCGATGGCCGCCAATAAGCCTCTGATTGCTGTAAACCATCTGGAAGGGCACGCGCTGTCACCGCGACTGGTCGATCCTGATCTGGACTTTCCCTATTTGCTGCTGCTTGTTTCGGGCGGCCATTGCCAGTTGCTCCGTGTGAATGGGGTCGGCGATTACGACAGGCTGGCGACCACCATCGACGATGCAGTGGGTGAGGCGTTTGACAAGAGCGCCAAGATTTTGGGCCTCGGCTTTCCGGGAGGTCCTGCGGTCGAGAAAGCGGCCAAACTGGGTGATGCCAAGGCGGTGTCGCTGCCGCGCCCGTTAAAAGGCGCAGACGAACCCCATTTCAGTTTTGCAGGTCTGAAGAGCGCTGTGCTGCGCGCACATGAAGCAGGGGCGCACAGGCCCGAAGATATCGCTGCCTCTTTCCAACAGGCCGTGGTCGATTGCCTTGAAGACCGGCTTGAATACAGCCTGTCTCGGATCGACCCGCTCGGTGCGCTGGTGGTCGCGGGTGGGGTGGCGGCCAATGACTCCATTCGCGCGATGCTGCAGCGCGTGGCCGAGCGCTATAGCATGCGCTTTGTGGCACCACCGCACTGGCTGTGCACCGATAATGGCGCGATGATCGCCTGGGCGGGGGCGGAACGCTTTGCAGCAGGGCTGACCGATCCGCTCGATGTCGCGGCACGCCCGCGCTGGCCGCTCGACCCGGATGCAGAGGCCGTGCGCGGCGCAGGAGTGAAGGCATGACCGGACAACCCATAGGCATCATCGGCGCAGGCGCATGGGGCACTGCGTTGGCCAGCGTGATGGCGCAAAACCATGAGGAGGTGCTGCTCTGGGCACTTGAGCCCGAGGTGATCGAGGCGGTGAATGCAGGGCAGGGCAATCCGCTCTACCTCCCCAATCTCGCGCTGCCGCCCCAAATCCGTGCGACGGGTGATATGGCCGAAATGGTGGGGTGTTCGGCGCTGTTGCTGGTGACGCCCGCGCAGCATCTGCGCGGCACGCTCGAACGGCTTCCAGCCACCAACGCGCCTTTGCTGCTCTGCTCAAAGGGCATTGAGGCAGGCACGCAATTGCTGGTGTCTGAAATCGTCGCTGAGCTTAGGCCCGACAACCCGCTCGCGGTGCTTTCGGGCCCCACTTTCGCGCATGAAGTTGCGGCGGGCAAACCGACCGCGATCACGCTCGCCTGCGAAAGCGAGGCGCTGGGCAAGCTTTTGATGCGGCTGGTCGCAACGCCTGCTTTACGGCCATATTGGTCGGATGATGTGGTGGGGGCGGAGATTGGCGGGGCGGTGAAGAATGTGCTGGCCATTGGCTGCGGTGTTGTCGATGGCGCGGGGCTGGGGCTGAACGCGCGGGCGGCGTTGATCGCGCGCGGCTTTGCCGAGATGCAGCGATATGGCCTGGCGCGCGGGGCGCAGGCGGAAACGCTTTCCGGACTTTCGGGGTTGGGCGATCTGGTGCTGACCTGTTCTTCCGAAAATAGCCGCAATTTCTCCTTGGGCCGCGGGCTGGGGCAGGGCAGGGCGGCTGCCGAGCTGATGGCTGACCGGCGCACCGTGGCGGAGGGTGCGTTCACCGCGCCCGTCCTCCTTGAATCGGCGCAATCGCTGGGCGTCGAGATGCCGATTGTCGCGGCTGTCTGCGCGCTTCTCGATGGCAGCGCCAGCGTCGGGCAGGTCGTCGAAGCACTGCTCTCCCGCCCGTTGAAGGCCGAAAGGTGACAAGGCGTCGCCATTGCCCTACCATCCGGTTTCACACCGTAGTCCTGAGCTTGTCGAAGGACGTGTATCAGCCTTGGCGCGCCCGGTGAGGCGTGCTTCGACAGGCTCAGCACTACGGTCCGATTTAAACCGCATTGCCAGCAAACGGAGGGGTGTTTGACGGCAACCGTGCCTGAACAGAACGAAGCCGATCTGAAGGCGCTCGCCAAGGGCGGGCGGACCAATGTGTTCGGCTTTGTCCTGCGGCTCGCCGCGCGCATCCCCTTCCTGTTCATCGCCGGGCGGCTCTACGGGCCAGAGGTGCTGGGGCGTTTTGCCTATGCGATACTAGTGGTCGAATTTGTCGCGCAACTGGCAACGCTCGGTCTGCGGCGCGGGCTGGCAGAGGCCTTGTCGAAGCAGGACCGGCCCGACACCCATGTCGTCGGCGATGCGATGCTGGTTGCGACCTTTGCCTCGGCGCTGGGTGCGGCGGTGCTGATCGCATTGCCGCAACTGATGTTCCCCAATAGCCCGCTGAACGGGCTCGACCGCTATTTGCCGCTGACGATTTTCGCGATCGTCTGGACCGATATTGCGCTGGCGGCGCTCGCCTACCGCTTCGACGTCGCCTCGACGGTGCGGGCAAGGGCGATTGTCGAGCCGTGGACGATCAGCATCGCGGCGGGCGCGCTCTTCTTCTATTCGGCGCGCGACGGCCTGATCCTGTCCTATGTCGCCTCGATCCTCGCCGCGATGCTCACCGCGCTCTGGCCGCTCTGGCGCAGCTATGGCACGCCGCAGGGCTGGCGACCGCGCCCCGTCGAGCTCTACCTGCTCGCGCGCCGTAACCTGCCGCTGGCTGCCGCCGATGCTGCCGAATGGGGCAGCCGCAGGCTCGATCTCGCCATCCTCGGACTCTTCGCCAGCCCTGCTGTCGTCGGCATCTATTATGTCGCACAACAGGTCGCCAGCCTGCCGCAGAAACTGAAATCCAGCTTCGATCCGATCCTCGGCCCCGTCATCACCCGCAATTTGCAGGCGAAAAATTATGGGGAGATTGCGCGGCAGGTCGGCCAGGTCGGTTTCTGGATTATCGCCGCCCAGGTCGGCATCGCGCTGGCGCTCGGCATCCCGGGTGAGGCGGTGATGGGTCTGGTCGGGCCGGAATTTGTCGGCGGCACCGCGGCTATGGCCTTTCTGCTCGCGGCGGAGGTTGCCGCGGCGACTGCCGTGGTCAGCGAAAGCGCGCTTGTCTATATGGCGCGGCACAGGAACCTCCTGCTCTCGCTCGGCATGCTCGCGCTGCAGGTGGCGCTCAGCCTGATCCTGATCGAGATGGTGCCGATGCTGCCGTTGAAGCCCGAATATCACGGACTGGCGCAGGCCGCCGCCGTCGCCGCCGCGCTGATGCTCGCCTTGGGCTTTGCCTCGGTGGCTAAAGCGCTGTTGCTCGCCAAGCTGCTGGGCGAGCCATTGAGCATCTGGCGCTGGACCCTGCTCCCTGCCGTCGCCACCGCGATCCTCATCGGCATCGGTGCCACGCGTTTGCCCGAATGGGCGGAGCTGGCACTGGGCGTCCCCGCAATCCTCGGCGTATATCTGTGGGTGATCTGGCGCTGGGGCTTCGGGCCAGAGGATCGGGTACTGTTCAAGAAATAGTTCTACATACCGTATCGCAACGCCAACAGAATCGACAAAGTCACGACCATCAAGACCACAAGCGGTACGCCGGTTCGTACATAGTCGCCGAAATTGTAATTGCCTTCAGACATGATCATCATGTTCGTCTGATACGCTACCGGAGTGGCATAGCAGAGATTGCAGCCGAACAGGACGGCCAGCACCAATGGCTCCGGCGGCAGTCCAAGGCTTTGGGCGAGGCTGTACGCAATCGGCGTGCCTACGGCAGCCGCAGTTGCGTTTGAGGCGAAGTTGGTAAGTGCGGTTACGAAAAGCATGATCGCTGCTAATATTCCGGCAGGAGGTAGATATTGTAGGCCTGCAGCAAGCAAGTCGCCAAGCCATGCCGCCGCCCCGGATACCAGCACAAATTTGCCAAGCGCGATGCTGGAAGCAACCAGCACGATGACCTTAGCTGATAGGGCTCGGCCCACCCGCTCGAACTTGACGCAGCCGGTCAGGAACATCAGCACAGCCCCGCCCAGGGCGGAAATCGCGATAGGCATCAATCCAAAGCTGGCTAACGCCACTGCCCCAATCATGATAGTCAATGCGAGAGCTGCTTTGCTTGATCGCGGCATGTCGCGCCCGCCTTCAACTATCAGCAGGCCGGCATCATGAGCAAAGCCCTGTAATGCATTCTGCGTACCTAATGCCAGCAGCAGGTCGCCTTCGCCCATCGGAGCATCCGCACTGTCTATTCGAGTTTCACCCAACAGCCTCCGCGCGTGATGTACGCCTATGATGGCCACATCTTCGATTCCCGCGGTTTGCAACGTGTTGCCAATCAGTCGGGAATCAGGTGTGATGGCCATTTCGACCATCATCAGATCGTCACTCAGTCTGGCGGATTCACGTTGCAATCGGGTCAGCAGCCATACAGGGGCGAGCGCCCCAGCAGTCAGTTGTGCGGCTTCCTCAAGCGCTTCCTGCGGGCCGCAGAGCGCTAACCGGGTATCGGTATCGACCAGTCCTGCAGAATCGCCAGCCAACACCACGCTGACGGGTAGCATTGCGCGCAACTGACCTATGGTCTTGCCAATTGACGCTGAACCTGCAGAAAAACGCATTGTAGCATGGAAAGAGCGGGGGTCGCGTCCGTCGACTACCGAATTGTCAGGCAGCAGGCGAGGCATCACCAGCCAGATATATGGCAGCGCCACCAAAGAGGCAGCTAGTACGATCGGGGTGTAGTGGAACACACTGATGGGTGGCATTCCCAGATCTGTGGCGATCGACACCACAAGCAGGTTGGTCGAAGTGCCGATAGTCGTCGCCATACCGCCAATCAGGATCGCGCTGTTGACCGGTATCAGTGTTTTGGATGCAGGCATTCCCCCTTTTGTGGCCAACTGGACGAGGATAGGCAGTAGCAGCACCAGCACAGGCGTATCATTAATGATCATACTAAAGCCAAACGCTGCCAGCAAGGTCACCAGCAACCCACCTTGCCGGTTGAAAAGCCAGATGCGGTTGAGCGCCCGGGCGGCTGGATCCAACGCACCAGTGACCACCAGCCCGCGCCCCATGATCATGAGCGCGCAAATTGTGACTAGGGCATGATGGCCGAAGCCTTCGAATGCCAGCACCAGCCCGTCACGCGCGGTTCCGCTAGGTAGTGGAAAGAAATAGAGCCCCAGTGCAATTGCGCCGATGGTTAGAAGCGAGACGATCTCGACTGCGACTTTGCCCCTGACAAAGCCATAGAACATTGCAAAGGCAAGCAGCATCGCAGCAGCGGCATGAGGGCTGGGCAAGCCTGTCATGACTGCCATCATGGGCAAAGGCTTAGAAAATGGCAAGTTTCGACACCCCCTTGCCCCACACCCCAAACGCGTACATATAGCGAACATGGCTGAACTCATCATCCGCCGCGGCCTGGAAGAGCCCGAAACCGACGGCAGCTTCACTCCGCATCGCCCTGAACGGCCGCCCAAGGTCGATGGGGGGAAGGCGTTCAAGCTGGTGTCCGAATATGAACCCGCAGGCGATCAGCCGACGGCGATCAAGGAGCTGGTCGAAACCGCGCGCACGGGGGAGAAGAACCAGGTGCTGCTCGGCGTCACCGGTTCGGGCAAGACCTTCACCATGGCAAAGGTGGTGGAGGCGCTGCAGCGCCCCGCCTTGGTGCTCGCGCCCAACAAGATCCTCGCGGCGCAGTTGTATGGCGAGTTCAAAAGCTTCTTCCCCGAAAATGCGGTCGAATATTTTGTCAGTTATTATGACTATTACCAACCCGAAGCCTATGTGCCGCGCAGTGACACCTATATCGAGAAGGAGTCGAGCGTAAACGAGGCGATAGACCGCATGCGCCATTCGGCCACCCGCTCGCTGCTCGAACGTGACGATGTGCTGATCGTGGCGTCGGTTTCCTGTCTTTACGGCATCGGATCGGTCGAAACCTATTCGGCGATGATATTCGACCTGAAAAAAGGCGAGAGCGTTGACCAGCGCGAGCTGATCCGCAAGCTGGTAGCACTCCAGTATAAGCGCAACGACGCCGCCTTTGCGCGCGGCAATTTCCGCGTGCGCGGCGATAATCTGGAGCTCTTCCCCAGCCACCTTGAGGATATGGCGTGGCGCATCAGCTTCTTTGGCGACGAAGTAGAGGAGATTGCCGAATTCGACCCGCTAACCGGCAAGGCAGGCGTGCGGCTGAACGCGATCCGCGTCTATGCTAACAGCCACTATGTCACCCCCGGCCCAACGATGAAGCAGGCGACCGAGGCGATCAAATTTGAGCTGGCCCACCGGCTGGAGGAGCTGGTCGCCGAGGGCAAATTGCTCGAGGCGCAGCGGCTAGAGCAGCGCACCAATTTCGATCTGGAAATGATCGCGGCGACCGGCAGCTGTGCGGGAATCGAAAATTATTCGCGCTTCTTGACCGGCCGTTTGCCCGGCGAACCGCCGCCGACCTTGTTCGAATATCTGCCCGACAATGCGCTGCTCTTTGTCGATGAAAGCCACCAGACCATCGGCCAGGTCAACGGCATGTCGCGCGGCGACCATCGGCGCAAGCTGACGCTGGCGGAGTATGGCTTTCGCCTGCCGAGCTGTATCGACAACCGCCCGTTGCGCTTCAACGAGTGGGAGGCGATGCGGCCGCAGACGGTGTTTGTCTCCGCCACCCCCGGCGCGTGGGAGATGGAGCAGACCGGTGGCGTCTTTGCCGAACAGGTCATCCGCCCCACCGGCCTGATCGACCCGCCGGTCGAGATCAAACCGGTCGAGGATCAGGTGCAGGATTGCATCAACGAATGCCGCAAGACCGCCGAGGCCGGATACCGCACCCTCGTCACCACGCTGACCAAGCGGATGGCGGAGGATTTGACCGAGTTTATGCACGAGGCGGGGCTGCGCGTTCGCTATATGCACTCAGACGTCGAGACGCTCGAGCGTATCGAGCTGATCCGCGATTTGCGGCTCGGCGTCTATGATGTGCTGGTCGGCATCAACCTGCTGCGCGAGGGGCTCGACATCCCCGAATGCGGGCTCGTGTGCATTTTGGATGCCGACAAGGAGGGCTTCCTGCGGAGCGAAACCTCGCTGATCCAAACCATTGGCCGCGCCGCGCGCAATGTCGATGGCCGCGTGATCCTCTACGCCGACCGCATCACCGGCAGCATGGAACGCGCGATGCGCGAAACCGACCGGCGGCGCGAGAAGCAGCGCGCCTACAACCTCGAACATGGCATCACGCCCGAAAGCATCAAGCGCGACATCCACAATATCGTCGCCGATACGGCGAGCCGCGACGGCGTGCTGGTGGAGATCGATGCGGAAGGCGCCAACAACCTCGTCGGCCACAATCTGCGCGCCTATATCGAGGAGCTCGAAAAGAAAATGCGCGCCGCCGCCGCCGACCTGGAGTTCGAGGAAGCCGGGCGGTTGCGCGACGAAATCCGCGCGCTCGAGGCGGAGGAGCTTGGCCTACCGCACGAACAGCGGGTGGCAGCACCTAAGGGGCGGGCGCAAGAGGGCAAGCCGGGGACGCGCAAGTTGCGGTTCGGCAAAACGCAGCGGAAATTTGGGCGGTGAGGCGGTTTAGTTTGGTTCTAAATAATGTTGTTGCGCTTCGCCAAAAATGTGATTCATAGGGTGCTGCCTTTTTCAGAAAGTATGCAGCCATGGTCAAACCTGCCAAACTCTATTCCCTACTGCTTCAGTCCACTGACCGCAGCATTTCCTTCCGCGATTTCGTTGCTTTGATAGAGGCCTTTGGCTTCGTCCATTCGCGAACGAAGGGGAGCCATCTGTCATTCAAACACCCTTCTTGTCCGAAGCTTATGGTCGTCCAACCGCTTGGAAAAGATGCCAAACGCTACCAGGTTCGGGAGTTTCTTGATTTGGTAAGGGAATATGCGCTACAAATCATAGCGTGATGGAACATCATTATCACATAAACGTCTTCTGGTACCCGGACGACAATTGCTGGATCGCCGATGTTCCAGACCTGAAACCATGCTCGGCGCATGGCGCAACGCCGTCCGAAGCAGCTGCAGAAGCCGAAGTTGCTATCGAACTGTGGCTTGAGACGGCAAAAGAGCATGGAATGCCGATCCCAGAACCGCGCTACCGCCCCTCAGAATATGCGGCGGCATGACCATGACCCAACGCACCACTGATCTGCGGCATTAGCCGCACCGGGGCCGCTCCATGATGGACGGACACTCGACTTGGCGGCAGCCAAGGAGATCAGTCATGTCCCGTTCCCGCCGCAAGACACCGATTTTTGGCAATACTACCGCCAAGTCCGACGCCGAGTGGAAGGCCAAGGCGGCGCGCAAATTGCGCCACAAAGTCAAGCAACATCTTGAACAAACGCTCGACGGTGATGGCTTTGCAGGCAAGCGTTGGGATGTCGAAGACCCTTGGAAAGCGCCGAAGGATGGCAAGTTTTATTGGCTCAAAGTGCCGACCAAATATTTGCGCAAATGATTTGGGCTCGCCGTTGGCGAGCAAGGCGGGAAGGGAAAAAGGAGCCAAGCCGCGCGCGGGGTTTGAGCCGATCTACTTCACGCCTTCTTTCCTTGCTTGCCGCAGGCAAGCCCTAAGAATCCAACGGTGAACTCAGGGTGTACAGTTAATAAGCCTAATCCGCCGCCTTCCCCACATCGCCCACCCGCGCCCATGTGCGGGCATATTCGAGTTGATCCAGCCCGAAGGTGCGGATGGCTGCGGGGTAGAAGGGTGCGAACATTCGCGTCACCGGCCCTACCCAGCCAGAATCGCTGACCACCGCGGCGCGGTGGATGAAATTGCGGTGGGCGAGGTGGAAGAGCAGGTCTTTCCACCACACTTGCGGTTCGATCCAACCGATGTCGCGGACGACTTCGACGACGTTCAATTGCTCGTGCGTTTTGAGCAGTTCATCGACTGCCGCAACTGCGGCTTCAAAATCGGCCTGATGGATCACCCCGTCGACGGTGAGTTCGAGATAACCGGCTTTGGCGTCTGTATCGACCTTGAGCATCGCATTGTCCCTTCCTGTTTGTGTGCAGGATGGACTTGCAGCGGCCTGTTGTCATTGACCGCGGTCAAAAGCGTTCAGCTTTTGCGGGCGCGCTTCGCTTCTTTTTTGGCGGCCTTGTCGAGCTCAGCCAGCAGGCCGTTTGACAACGTGAATCCGGATGGTTTTGACGGCGCAGCGGAAGCGATGCGGACCGGAGCAGCCTTGGTCGTGCTTGTTTCCAGAACCGCAGGTTTGGCCGAAGGGCGCGACGGTGGCGTCTTGGCGAGCGCGGCCGCCAGCGCCGCGCGAGCATCCTTCTCCTTGCGGGTCTTTTCGGGATAGATGAAGCCATGCAGCGGCCATTCATTGCCGCCCAGCGCGCTGTTCGGGGTGTACCACACACGCACCCGGCTCCAGTCATTGTCCTCGGACACGTCGATCACGCGGACATTTTCCTCGATATGCCCGCGGACGCCGTCGATGGTTGACCAATTGGCGTGGCTGATCAGCAAGGTGCGCCTGTCAACGATCTTGCGAACCGCAGCAACATGGCCGAGCCGCATGTTACCATGTGGTATGAATGCCATCACTGCGCCGACCTTTGGCTTGCTGCCGCGTTCATATTTGCCCTCTGCCTGGCCCCACCAGGTATGCGCGTCGCCGAAGATGGTCACGCCGGTCAGCGCGCGGGCAAAGGGCACGCATTGCAGACCTTCATAGAGCGCATTGGCCGGGCTTGAAACAAGGGCCAGAGCAATCATCGTTGAAGTGAACAGGGTCTTAGGCATGGTCAGGCTGGTAGCTGCGCCATGCTCAAATTGAGGCTAATCCTTGTGGTTAACAGCGATGTAACATCTTCCATGCGCCTTTGACCGACAAAAACGGACAAATGATATGTTGTAACGTCGGACGAGTTTTGCCATATAGCGACTCAGGAAGGCATATTTGTGATCGCATTGCAGGCATATTGGCGCGAAAAGCGCTGGGACGGGCTCGGTCTGAGCCTCGCTGGCTTGTGCCTTGTCCACTGCCTCGCCACTTCTATAATGCTGGCGCTGTTGGCTTCGGCTGGCGGTTTCCTGTTTTCGCCAATCATCCATGAGGCAGGCCTTGGGCTTGCCATCGTTTTTGGTATTTTTGCTTTGGTGAAGGGCATGATTGAGCATGGCTTCATGATGCCTGCGGCGATCGGTTCGCTCGGCATTGGCGTGATGTCCGGCGCGCTGACCCTGCCGCATGGCGGGACCGAGATCGTCTATACGATGGTAGGCGTGGCGATATTGGCGCTCGGCCACGACCTCAATCTGCGCGCCTCGCGCTAAGCCAGCGCGGCCTTGCCCCCGGGGCAGAAAAGGCCTAGATTCGAAAAATGGCGACGCACGCACATCATCATCACGAACATCAGGGCCATGATCTGGCCGATGCCGCCAAGTCTGCATTGACCGCGGCTGGCGAGCAGTGGACCGATATGCGGGCGGATATCTTCGCCGTGCTCGCGACCTTCGATAAGCCGGCGTCGGCTTATGACATTGCCGATCTGGTCTCGCAAAAACGCGGCAAACGGGTCGCGCCCAACAGCGTTTATCGCATCCTCGACCTGTTTGTTTCGAACAACCTTGCGAGCCGGGTGGAAAGCGCCAACGCCTATCTTGCCAATGCCCACCCGGGCTGCCTGCACGATTGCATCTTCCTGATCTGCGACACTTGTGGCAGCGCGACGCATATCGATGACGACAGCCTGACCGGTAATGTCCGCAAGGCTGCCGAGGCGGCAGGCTTCCACGCCGTCCGCCCGGTCGTTGAAGTGCGCGGCACCTGCGCGGATTGCGATTAGACACGCGCTACGGGCAAATAACCCGTTCGACACATCCTCCAAACATCGTTAAAGCTGCCTTGCATGACTGATACACCCGTCACGCCCTTGCTCGACAAGGTCAAGATTCCCGCTGATCTCCGAAAGCTGGAACCTTCCCAGCTCCGCCAGTTGGCAGACGAATTGCGTACCGAAACGATCAGTGCGGTCTCGGTGACCGGCGGCCATCTGGGTGCCGGGCTGGGCGTGGTCGAACTGACCACTGCGATCCATTATGTGTTCAACACCCCCGAAGACCGGCTAGTCTGGGATGTCGGCCATCAATGCTATCCGCACAAGATTCTGACCGGGCGGCGTGACCGCATCCGGACGTTGCGCACCGGTGGTGGGCTGTCGGGTTTCACCAAGCGGACCGAGAGCGAATATGATCCCTTCGGTGCGGCGCACAGCTCAACCTCTATTTCGGCGGCTTTGGGCTTTGCGATTGCGAACAATCTGAATGACAAACCCGGCAAGGCGATTGCGGTAATCGGCGATGGTTCGATGTCGGCGGGCATGGCCTATGAGGCGATGAACAACGCGCAGGCGGCGGGCAACCGGCTGGTCGTCATCCTCAACGACAATGACATGTCGATCGCGCCGCCCGTGGGTGGGCTGTCGGCCTATCTCGCGCGGCTGGTATCGTCACGGCCATTCCTGAGCTTGCGGGAAGTTGCCAAGCGCATTTCACGCAAATTGCCCGAGCCGTTGCATATCGCGGCGCGCAAGACAGACGAGTTCGCTCGCGGCATGGCGATGGGCGGCACGCTTTTCGAGGAATTGGGCTTTTACTATGTCGGCCCGATCGACGGGCACAATCTCGATCATCTGATCCCCGTCCTCGAAAATGTCCGCGATGCGGCAGAGGGGCCGTGCCTGATCCATGTCGTCACCAAAAAGGGCCATGGCTATGCCCCGGCCGAAGCGGCGGCAGACAAATATCATGGCGTCGTCAAGTTCGACGTCGTCACCGGCAAGCAGGACAAGGGCCCCGGCGGCGGCCCGCCGGCCTATCAGAATGTCTTTGGCGAAACGCTCGCCAAGCTGGCCGAGAGCGACGACAGAATTGTCGCGATCACCGCCGCGATGCCCAGCGGCACCGGCGTCGACAAATTCGCGCAAGCCCACCCGACGCGTGCCTTCGACGTTGGCATAGCCGAACAACATGCCGTCACCTTCGCTGCAGGCCTCGCCGCGCAGGGGATGCGCCCCTTCTGCGCCATCTATTCGACCTTCCTGCAGCGCGCCTATGACCAGGTGGTGCACGATGTCTGCATCCAGAACCTGCCGGTGCGTTTCGCGATCGACCGCGCCGGTCTGGTCGGGGCCGACGGCAGCACCCATGCTGGTTCGTTCGATGTCACCTATCTGGCGACCCTGCCCAATATGGTGGTGATGGCTGCCGCCGATGAGGCGGAGCTGGTGCATATGACCTATACCGCCGCGCTCCACGACAGCGGCCCGATTGCCTTCCGCTATCCGCGCGGCAATGGCACTGGCGTTGCGCTGCCCGAAGTGCCGCAGCGATTGGAAATCGGCAAGGGAAGGGTGGTGCGCGAGGGCAAGTCGGTGGCGATATTGTCATTGGGAACCCGCCTCGCAGAAGCGCTCAAGGCCGCGGACACCTTGGATGCCAAAGGCCTGTCGACCACCGTTGCCGACCTGCGCTTTGCCAAACCGCTCGACGAAGATCTGATCCGCCGCCTGATGGCGACGCATGAGGTGGTTGTGACGGTGGAGGAAGCCTCGATCGGTGGCCTCGGCGCGCATGTGCTGACGCTGGCGAGCGATCTGGGCCTTACCGACGCGGGCCTCAAAATCCGCACGATGCGCCTGCCCGATGTCTTTCAGGAACATGACAACCCGCAGAAACAATATGACGAAGCGGGGCTGAACGCGCCGCAGATCGTCGATACCGTGCTGAAGGCATTGCGCCATAACAGTGCAGGCGTGGAGGAAGCAGGGGTTCGGGCCTGAGCCTATGGAGCACGACGTTTCGGTTTTGCTCGAGCGTGAAAAGGACGTGCTTCGGCTTCTGCTGGTTGGGCATGACGCGAAAAGTATCGCGCGTCATCTCGATCTATCGACCCATGTGGTGAATGAGCGTTTGCGTGATGCGCGGCGCAAACTCGGCGTCGGCAGCAGCCGCGAAGCTGCCCGATTACTGGCGCTGGCCGAGGCAGACAGTCCCAAAAATTTTGGGTACAAGGAATTTGGATATCCCAATCCAGCCGAAGCGGCGACTGATGCGAAAGCGCAAGCCGGTCAAGCCCTTGCGCGTACAGGCATCAACAAAGGGATTCTTCTCATGATTGTATCAGCAACCCTGCTCGCCAGCGCGGCTTTTCTCTTTTCGATGAACAGCGCAGCACCGGCTGGTTCCGCGGCAACCGTTGTTTCAACCTATCCTGCCAATGGATCACAGATTCAGCCGGGACCGTATAAATTGACCGTCCGATTCGATCGGCCAATGGCCCCGGACAGTTTCAGTTTCGTGCAGGTTGACCGGGCGACCTATCCCGAATGCAGCGGAAAACCGGCACAATCGGCAGATGGAAAAAGCTATTCACTCAATTGTATCGCGCGCGCCGGAAAGCGGCACGAGCTTTGGTTCAACCGCAAACCCTATATGAATTTCCGCAGCAAGGCGGACGCCCAGCCGGCAACCCCCTATCGCCTGCGATTTTCCGTCAAGCCCTGAGCAGGAGCTTATTCAGGAACAGCGGCCTGCGCGCTTTGCCCGTCACCTTCCGGTGCGGCAATGATGTCGCGGGTGACGGCACCCTTATTCACCGTAGCTGTTTCCGGATCGCCCACGGTCGAGCGGATGCCCATTTCGCTGTTGCCTGCCGCGGCTACAACGGCGCGTTCGCCAGCCGAGCGTGAGGCATCGCCGCCGAACATGGCTTCGAGGACCTGCTCTGGCGTATTGCCGTCATTCTGGCGCGGCACACCGGCCTGCGCGGGCAGCAAGGGATAATCGGGTGGGACGACCAAGGGGGCCACGCGGCTGGTGGTTGCCGCTTGCGGGGCGCTGTCGCCGCGAATGTCAAAGTCATACAGCGCCTGATAGGCGTTGCCGACCGACTGGCAGCCGGAAAGAGCAAGCAGCATCGCGGAGGTGCTGGCAGCAAGGACGAGATTCTTCTTCATGGCTCTATTCGGTCCTTACTGTTTGGGGGTGCCGAACATGGCGTCGAGCATCGCTGCCTTGGTCTCACCTTCTTGCGGGCGGGCCGCGCCTGGCTGAGGCGTCGGAAGCGTATTAAGATCAGCGGGCACGACAATCGGCGCTGCGCGACCAACGGCAAATTCGTCGGGACGTTCACGGTCGAACACGCTGGTAGAACCGCAGGCCGAAAGCGCTGAAAACGCCAACAGGCTGGCCGATGTAATGATGAACTTCCGCGTCATGGTCACTCCGCTATCCCGTTCCCGCTTGACGCGGGATGAACGTCATCCCTTTCGCGTATCAGGAACGCGCGGGCAAGCAATATCAGCACGCCGATGGTGATGCAGGCATCGGCAAGGTTGAAAATCCAAAAAGGGCGGAAAGTGCCGAAATGCAGGTCGGCATAGTCGACAACATAGCCATAGCGCACCCGGTCAACGATATTGCCGAGCGCCCCGCCCAGCACCATCGCCAATGCCAGCACATCGCCACGCAATTTTTCGCGCCACATCCAGACGGCCACCACGCCCGCGATCAGCGCGGTGAGTGCGACCAGCAGCCAGCGCTGTGCATCGCTGTTCGCCTCCAGAAAGCCCATCGATACGCCGCGATTTTCGGCCCAGGTCAGGTCAAAGAAGGATACGATATGGATCTGCCGCCGGCTTTGCAGCGCCAGCGGTCCGATCATGATGAACTTCACCGCCTGATCAGCAATGAACAGGAAGCTGGCGAGCATCAGGCCCTGCAGGCGGAATTTGGGGTTTGGGGTCATAATCCTCTTAGCCTTTGGTTCTTTGGTGCTTTGGGTGAACCAATTTTATGTCACCCAAAGAACCAAAGCACCGAAGAAGTCAGTTGCTCAATACCGTATCGCAACGCCCACACAATGCGCCGTCTTCGGAGACTTCCGGTAGATGCCGCCAGCAACGGCCGCATTTGTGATTATCCGTCCGCGAAACCTGCACCGCCTCGACTTCGGCCATACTGACCTTGGCGGTGATGAACAGTTCGGCCAGCGCCTCAGGCTGCAGGCTCATTGCAGCCGAAGCCGGTACCACAACTTCCGCTTCAAGGCCTGAACCAACTACTTTCTCGCGCCGCATAGGCTCGATTGTTTCAAGTACCTGACCACGCAGCGCACGCAGTGCAGTCCATTCGGTGCCCAGATCGTCATCTTCCCAGCGGCCAATTTCGGGCCATTCGAGCAGATGCACCGAACCCGATCCCGGGTTGCGCGATTGCCAGACTTCCTCGGCTGTAAAGACGAGCACGGGCGCCGCATAGCGCACGAGCGCGTTGAACAATATGTCCAGTACCGAGCGGTAGGAGCGCCTTTTGTGCGAATCGACGCCGTCGCAATAGAGGCAGTCTTTGCGGATATCGAAGAAGAAGGCCGACAGGTCCTCGTTGCAGAAATCGGTTAGCGCGCGGACATAGCTGTTATAGTCGAAATCATCGACGGCCTTGCGCAATTTGCGGTCGAGATAAGCTAGCTCGCTCAGGATATAGCGCTCTAGCGGCGGCAGATTGGCTTCTTGCCGTTCTTCCTCGCTGAATCCATCCAGCGCACCGAGCAAATAGCGGAAGGTGTTGCGCAATTTGCGATACTGGTCGGCCACGCCTTTCAGGATTTCATCGCCGATACGGTGATCTTCGGTGAAATCGACCGACAGCGCCCACAGCCGGATGATATCCGCGCCGTTGGTTTCCATCACCTTTAAGGGGTCGACGGTGTTGCCGACCGACTTCGACATTTTCAGACCCTTTTGGTCCATGGTGAAACCATGGGTCAGGACGGCATTATAGGGCGCACGACCGCGCGTGCCGCAGCTTTGCAGCAGCGAGGACTGGAACCAGCCGCGATGCTGGTCGCTGCCTTCGAGATAGAGATCGGCCGGCCAGCTGAGTTCGGGCCATTTGCCTGACTCCAGCGTGAAGACATGGGTGCAGCCCGAATCGAACCAGACGTCGAGGATGTCGAACACCTGTTCATAGTCTTCGGCTTTGTAGTCCGAACCCAGATATTCCTGCGCACGCGCGGCTTCCCAGGCATCGACGCCCTCGGCCTTGATTGCCTCGACAATGCGTGCGTTGACGGCGGGGTCGTTGAGATACTGGCCGGTCTTGCGATCAACAAACAGCGTGATCGGCACACCCCATGCGCGCTGGCGGCTCAGTACCCAGTCGGGGCGCCCTTCGACCATGCTACCAATGCGGTTACGGCCCTTTTCGGGGACGAAGCGGGTGTCGGCGATGGCGGCCATGGCGAGTTCGCGCAAGGTGACGGGGATGCCTTGGGCGTGGCCGACGGCATCGGGACCGTCCTCCAATATCGTCGCCCCGGCGGAGGCCGGGGCCGCTATCGGTTTATTAAGCGATGGTTGGGCTAGGCTGCCAGCGGCCCCTGCCTGCGCAGGGGTGACGGGTTTATCCATCGGCACGAACCATTGCGGGGTGCAGCGATAGATGACCTTGGCCTTGGAGCGCCAGCTGTGCGGATAGCTGTGCTGGTAATCCGCGCTGGCGGCGAGCAGGCCGCCGGCTTCGCGCAGGTCCGAACAGATCGGCCCGTCGGGTGCGTTGAATTTGGGGTTGATGACGCTGCCTTGGCCGCCAAGCCAGCCCCAGTCTGCACGATATTTGCCATCGCCCTCGACCGCGAATTGCGGCTCGATGCCATGCGCCTTGCACAGGTCAAAGTCATCCTCGCCATGATCGGGCGCCATATGGACAAGGCCGGTGCCGCTGTCGGTGGTGACAAAATCGCCGGGCAGGAAAGGGCGGGGTTTGGCATAGAAGCCGCCGAGGTGGTGCATCGGGTGGCGGGCGATGGTTCCGGCTAGGTCGGAGCCTTTGCCACGCCAGACAATTTCATAGTGGTTCGGCGTGATGCCAATTCGCGATGAGAACTGGTCGACTAAGCTCTCGGCGATAAGCACGTCGGATACGTGTGCAGTGCGTGCCACTTCGCCTTCAGGCTGGGTGTGAATATGTAGGATGACGTAATCAACGTCTGGCCCGTATGCGATTGCTTGGTTGACCGGAATTGTCCAAGGCGTTGTCGTCCAGATGACGGCATGCGAGCCAGCCATATTCGACAGCGGCCCGTCAACAATCTCAAACGCCACATCGATCTGCGTGGAGGTGATGTCCTCATATTCCACCTCGGCCTCGGCCAGCGCGGTCTTTTCGACCGGCGACCACATGACGGGCTTGGCTCCGCGATAGAGCTGGCCGCTTTCCGCAAATTTCAGCAGTTCGGAAACAATTGTCGCCTCGCTGTCAAAATCCATCGTCAGATAGGGCTTGTCCCAATTGCCGAGGATGCCGAGCCGCTTCACCTGCTCGCGCTGCACATTCACCCAATGCTGGGCATAGGCGCGGCATTCGGCGCGGAATTCCTTGACCGGAACCTCATCCTTGTTGAGCTTTTTCTTGCGATATTGCTCCTCGACCTTCCACTCGATGGGTAGCCCGTGGCAATCCCAGCCGGGCACATAGGGCGCATCCTTGCCGAGCAGGCTCTGTGTGCGGCAGACCATGTCTTTCAGGATATGGTTCAGCGCATGGCCGATATGCATGTCGCCATTGGCATAAGGCGGGCCATCATGGAGGATGAACTTTTCGCGGCCAGCGCGGGCTTCGCGCAGCTTATGGTACAGCCCGTCCGCTTCCCACTTTGCCAATATTCCCGGTTCCTTCTGCGGCAAGCCGGCCTTCATCGGGAATTCGGTCTTCGGCAGGAAGACGGTGTCTTTATAGTCTTGCTTTTCGGTCATATCGCGCGGGTGCTTAGGGGAGGATTGCGTTGTAGACAACTCTTTGAGTGCCATGCCGCGGAGTCAAAGGGGTTCGCGCAGAGGCGCAGAGTTCCGCAGAGAACGCAGAGAGGTTCAACCGAGCCGAAGGCTCGTTTTTCTTTATCGGAACTCGATATTTGGGCGATGCCAACATTTTAAGGCGGCATCGCCGCAAAAAATTGCTCTTTGCGTTCTCTGCGGAACTCTGCGTCTCTGCGCGAACCAGAATTTACCGCCGCAAGGCAGGCCCCAGTTCCTCGATCTTGTCCACCCAGACATAGCCGTTAAAGCCGCTGGCAATTTCGCCATATTGGCGGACGTCGGTGAGGCCCTTGATTTTCTCATCGGCCACATCCTGTGCGATGATGACAGTGGCTTTTGCTTTCGCCATCCGCTGAAGGAAGCGGTTCGGCCAGCCCCAGAGAGTGAAGCCGAGCTCATCGAGCGTCAGCAACATCACGCCATTGGCGCAGCTTTTGGGGACCGAGCCGAACAGCGAACCGCGATAGTCCGCCGCGCATTTCCGTGCCTTGGCGACGGTGAAGGCGCGCATCGCGGGGCGTTCGGTCTTGGCAGCGGCAACGGCGGCATCGTCGCCGATCAGGATGTGGCGGCGATCCCCGACGGGCAGTTTGGCGAGCAAGGCCTTTGCCGACTCAGCGCCCTTGACCTGCCAGAACAGTTCGGGGCGTGAGAGGCTGTAAGCGGTGGCCGCGACATCGGGGCGCGGTTGCGCCAGATCGTCGGCGCAGCGGTTTTCGAACTGGCGTACCGGCACCAACGACCCGTCGGCCATCTCGACCGGAATGTGCACGGCATCGGCCTCTGCGCCCGCCGCCAGTTGCAGCGCCGCGAGGTCAGGCCCGACTGCGATTGCGCCATAACCAGCATTGGCCGCCGATACGCAGCCGTCGCTCCCCAGCACGGGCGCGACGCCTTTGTCCGCGACCAGCTTTGGCCCGCCCTCGGGTGCGTCGGCCAGCCAGCTTGCATGGAGCAGGGTGAAGGCGAAGAAGAGTGCAGTGAGGACGAGGACGATGATGGTGGTGCGCTTCGAAACCCTCATGCCTTCAAAGCCGCCTTCGCATCCTCGCAATCCTTCGCGACCTGGGCGATTAACGCGTCGAGGCTGTCATATTTGCCCTCAGGACGTAGAAAGGCGTGGAATTCAACCTCGATCATCTGGTCGTAGATCATCTCGGCAAAATCGAAGAAATGCGGTTCGAGCAATTCCTTGGGCGGCTCGAACTGCGGACGGATACCGACATTGGCGGCGCCATCAAGCACCCGTCCGTCAGGCAATTTCCCGCGCACCGCATAGACACCATAGCGCGGGCGGAGATAGTGGCCCATGTCCATATTGGCGGTCGGAAAGCCAAGGTCGCGGCCATTTTTGTCGCCATGCTGGACGATCGCTTCGATCGCAAAGGGCCGGGTGAGGAGGCGCGTCGCCACGTCGCACTCGCCCGCCTTCAGGGCATCGCGGATGCGGCTGGAAGAGATCACGCCGCCCGCATCGGTGACTGGACCAACTGTCGTTGCGGTGATGCCATGCGCAGCGCCCAGATCGCGCAGCACATCGGTATTGCCGCCGCGCGCCTTGCCAAAGGTGAAATCCTCGCCAGTGACCACACCCGAAACACCCAGCCGTTCGGCCAGCAATTTGATCACGAAATCCTCCGCCGTGGTCGCGGCGAGCTCTGCATCGAAATCGAACACCAGCATCGCATCGGCACCCGCCCAGGCAAACAGCCGCTGCCGCTGCTCAAGCGTGGTCAACCGGAACCAGGGGACATGTGGCGCGAAAAAGCGCACCGGGTGCGGATCGAAGGTGGCGATGATCGCAGGCTTGCCCGCAGCCTTGGCTTGCCGGATGGCTTCGCCCGCCACGGCCTGATGGCCAAGGTGGAAGCCATCGAAATTGCCCAGCGCGACGACCGCGCCGCGCAGTGCCTCGGGCATGGGATCGCGGGAGGATAGGCGGGGGATGCTCATGCCGCAGGCGGTGCCTTTGCCATCGGCTTCAGCCCTTCGCGCAAAATGCGGATCGCATTGCCGCCCATCACAGCGCGGATTTCATCGGCGGTGAAGCCTTCGTCGAGCAGGGCCTGCGTGACCTGCACCAGTTTCGAGGTATCGAAACGCACTGTGGTCGCGCCGTCATAATCGCTACCCAGCGCGACATGCTGTACGCCGACCAGGTCGTGCACATGCTTCATCGCCTTCGCTACCGATTTGGGGCTGGTATCGCAAATTGCGCCATCCCAGTAACCGATGCCGATGATCCCGCCCGTCTTGGCGACGCCTTTGATATGCTCGTCAGACAGGTTGCGGTTGACCTTGCAGGTCGCCTGCACCCCGCCATGGCTGGAGACTACCGGGCGGCGCGCCATCGCCAATATCTCGGTGACGCACCGGCGGCTGCAATGCGCGATGTCGACTATCATGCCCTTGTCTTCCATCCGCTGGATGACCTCGCGGCCCAGCGGCGTCAGCCCGCCTTTTGTGATGCCGTGCATCGATCCGGCGAGTTCATTGTCGAAGAAGTGGGTGATCCCCGCCATGCGGAAACCGGCATTGTAGAGCTTATCGAGATTGGCGGCTTTGCCTTCAAGGTTTTGCAGACCTTCGATCGAGAGCAGACCGCCTACCGGGACAGAACGAACGCCCTTGCGTGTGGCAAGCAGGCTGTCGATCTTGCTACTGGTATCGACCAGTCGCAATCCGCCATCGCTGTCGCTGGCTGCCTCGGCCAAATGCAACTTCTTTGAATGCCACAGCGATCGTTCGAGCAGTGAGTTCCATGTCCGCACCGGCTGCATCTGCGCCACCGCCAGCAGCGTGATGTTATCGCTATCCGCTCCATTGGCGTCGTAATTCTGCCCCTTGGGCGTTTTCGAAACGCTCGAAAAAACCTGCAGTGCAACATTGCCTTCGACGAGGCGCGGCAAATCCATATGCCCGCGCTCGGCGCGTTCGAGAACATCGCGTTTCCACATCAGCGTGTCCGAATGCAGGTCGACAATGGTCAGCGTCTTGTGCAGCGCAATCGCCTCGGCGCTCACCTTGGGCAGCGGCTTGCCGTCAACCTTGTTCATCGACGCTTCGACATAGCCGGGCGCTATGCCGAAAAGGCCGGCAGCGCCTATCAAGATAAGGGCGACAATCCCCCAGAAAAACTTACGCATACGCTACCCCTCCTTGCGTACCAAAGTCACAAAATCAAACGCGGGCGTACTCCCCTCTGCGGGGTGCGATACCCGCGAAGTCTCCTGCCAGTTCTTGCGATCGAACGCCTCCAGAACTGTATCACCTTCGGGCTTAGCTTTGACTTCGGTGAGCTCGACCCGGTCTGCTCTTGGAAGGAACAGGCGATAGATTTCGGCCCCGCCGATGATGCAGACATGCGGGCCATTGGCGAGCTTCAACGCGTCCTCGACCGAATGGGCGACTTCCGCGCCTTCTTCTGACCATTCCGGATCGCGGGTGAGCACGATATGGCGGCGCCCTTCGAGCAGCCCCGGCAGGCTGTCAAAGGTCTTGCGTCCCATGATCATTGGCAGGTTCTTGGTCACCTGCTTGAAATGCCTGAGGTCCGCCGGGATACGCCAGGGCAGGTCGCCATCGGCGCCAATCACGCCATTATCGGCACGTGCCACCACCAGGATTATTTCGGGATGATTCATGCCATTGCTTTGCCCAGTCGGCTCCAGCCTGACAAGGCCTATCGATATAGCCGCGTTACATGGCCCATTTTGCGACCGGGGCTGGGTGCGCCCTTGCCGTAAAGATGGACGTTGGCGTCGTCGTCCGCGAACAGGCGCTCCCAATCATTGGCATCATCGCCGATCAGATTCTCCATCTCCACCCGATCGGCCGTCAGGTCTGTCGCACCCAAAGGCAGGTCGCACACCGCGCGGATGTGGTTTTCGAACTGGCTGGTGGCGGAGCCTTCGATCGTCCAGTGGCCGCTATTGTGGACGCGGGGCGCCATTTCGTTGAACAGCGGGCCGTTTGCGGTAGCGAAAAACTCCATCGTCATCACGCCGACATATTCCAATTCTTCGGCCGCCGCCGCCGCCAGTTTGCGCGCTTCCGCCTGCTGGTCTTCGATCAGCGGCCCGGCGGGCAGCGTCGAATGCGCCAATATTCCGCCTTCGTGCCGGTTGCGCGGGCTATCCCAGAAACGGATTTCGCCATTGGTGCCCCGCGTCAGAATCACCGAAAATTCGGCGTCGAAATGGATCATGGCCTCTGCGATCGAAGGCTGGCGACCGACCTGCGCCCATGCCTCTGATATGTCACGCGGTTCGCCGACGCGTCCCTGACCCTTGCCGTCATAACCCATGCGGATGGTCTTCAATATCGCGGGAAAGCCCACTCTTTCAAATGCGGCACTGGCATCCTGCCGTTCGCCGACAATTTCGAAGGGTGCGGTCTTGCCGCCCAGACGACTGGCGAAAAGTTTTTCCTCAACCCGATCCTGCGCGATTTCCAGCGCCCTGATATTGGGCCGGATTGGTGTGCCCGCTTCGATGACGCGCAACGGCGCTACGGGCACATTTTCAAACTCATAGGTGATAACATCGCAGCTGTCCGCAAAGGCCGACAGGGCAGCGACATCGTCATAGGGCGCACATGTGAATTCGGCGGCCACTTCGGCTGCGATCGAATTTTCCTCGGGCGCATAGATATGGCAGCGATAGCCCATCTGCGCAGCAGCAATGGCAAGCATTTTTCCCAATTGCCCGCCGCCCAATATGCCGATGGTGGAACCCGGCGGCAGCGTCGTCATTCGGGGGTCTCGCTGACTGATTCGGTTTGCGCCGCGCGCCAGGCGTCCAGGCGCTCAGCCAATTCCGGGTCGCTGGTGGCTAGCATCGCTGCGGCGAGCAAGCCGGCATTGGTTGCCCCCGCTTTGCCTATGGCCAGCGTTCCAACGGGAATTCCGCCGGGCATTTGAACTATGGATAAGAGGCTATCCATACCGTCAAGTGCGCGCGACTGAACGGGTACGCCCAGCACCGGCAGGCGGGTCATCGACGCAACCATACCGGGCAGATGGGCTGCCCCGCCAGCGCCTGCAATGATGCATTTCAGCCCGCGCTCAACAGCGCTTTTGGCGTAGCTTACAAGCCGGTCGGGTGTGCGGTGCGCCGACACCACCTTGCATTCATGCGCGACGCCTAAGGCTGCGAGCACAGACGATGCCTCGCGCATGGTTTCCCAATCCGAGCGGCTGCCCATGATGATGCCGACCAATGGTGCTGTGCTGTCCACCTGATGTCCCTGATTTGCCCTTCTGCTCCGAGGACTCGCTCTGTAGCGACGCCTTTCCGCAAGCGCAATTGCCGAAGGCAGAATGCGTCAGAGACGTAAATAGTTGCAATTTATTCAGAAATACACTGTATGCGCAAAAACAACGGCTATCCGGGTCGCAAAACATAACCGGGGCCAAGATGCTGAAACGCAACGACCAAATTTCTCCTGCCAATGCGAACGATCGCAGCGATGCGCTTGTCCGCGAAAATCTACATTTGAAAGCGCGTGTGGCCGAGTTGGAACGGCTGGCGACAATCGATACGCTGACGCCCTTGTTCAACCGTCGCTATTTAATGCAGGAACTCGATCGCTGGTGCTGGCGCGCACACCGTTATGGCGGGACTTTTGGCCTTCTCTACCTTGATGTCGACCGGCTGAAACAGGTCAACGACACGCATGGCCATGTCGCAGGTGATAATGTGCTCTGTGCGATTGCGGAGGCGCTGTCTTCGGCGACGCGCAAATCGGATGTCGTAGCGCGCATGGGTGGTGACGAGTTTGCCGTTTTGCTCGATTCGATTTCGGCAGAAAAGCTGGCAGAGAAGGCGGAGTCAGTCCGCGAACTACTGACAGCGCTGCCAGTCAAGACAGCCGGGCCGACCTTGAAAGTCGATGTGTCGGTCGGTCATTGTTTGATCGAATCCGGCTCACGCGCCAGCGAAGTGCTGATTGAAGCCGATCGGGCCATGTACACCGACAAACGCTCCAAATATGGCGAAGACGCGCGTTAGCTATTAACGCTCCGACAGATAATAGCGGTCGGTCGCGTTCAGCGCATCATCCAGTTCATAGACAATCGGCTGTCCGGTCGGGATTTCCAGCCCGGTGATATCCGCATCCGATATGCCCGACAGATGTTTGACGAGCGCGCGCAGGCTGTTGCCATGGGCGGAGATCAGCACGGTCTTGCCGGCTTTCAACTCCGGGGCAATCACGCCTTCCCAATAAGGCAGAACGCGGGCGATGGTATCTTTCAGGCTTTCGGTATTGGGGATAGCGATGCCTGCATAGCGCGGGTCTTTTGACAGGTCATAGGGTGAATCGGCGTCGAGCGGCGGAGGCGGGATGTCAAAGCTGCGGCGCCAAATATGCACTTGCTCGTCGCCATGCTTCGCCGCAGTCTCGGCCTTGTCGAGGCCGGTGAGGCCGCCATAATGGCGTTCGTTGAGGTGCCAGTCCTTGGTCACCGGCAGCCACAGGCGGCCCATCGCCTCCAGCGCGAGATTGAGCGTCTTGATCGCGCGGGTCTGTACGCTGGTAAAGCAGGTATCGGGCGCGATGCCCTTTGCCTTCATCAGCTCCCCTGCGGCCCAGGCTTCGGCCGCGCCCTTTTCGGTGACATCAACGTCCCACCAACCGGTGAAACGGTTTTCCAGATTCCATTGTGACTGGCCGTGGCGGATGAGGATGAGCTTGGGCATGGGAGTGTCCTGTTGACGGATAGACTGTTCAGCGCGCGCTTAGGGCGGTCGGCCTTCGGACGCAAGCCTCAGGCCAGCCCGATCATCGCCAGCAACCCATCATAATAAGCGCGGTAATCGGGGTGGATTTCTACCGGATACAGCCAGCCGCCAAAGCTCGCCCAATAGGCCAGCACCACCGGGACGGCGCCCCAGGCCGCGATCCGGGCGGCTTTTTCTTTACCGTTGAAATGCAGGATCGCGCCCAGATGTGCGCCGACTGACAGCACGGCCAGGGCGTAGTAAGGATAAAAGTAACCCTGCATTTTGGCGTGCAGCAACGGTCCGGATACCCAAAGGAAGTTGGTATCCAGCCCTGCGCCATAGCGGGTGTAAAGCGCTGCGCCGCTATGTGCGGCAATGAAGTAAGCGAGGTAAAAACCGCTCGCCAGTTGCAGCTTGGCCCAGCCGCTCTTGCCTGGCTCACGCCAGCGGCGCAGCGCGAGGCGGATACCGAGGCCTATTTGAAACAGCAGGGCCGCAATCAGCAGCGGTTCGATCACCGGATTTCTATAGATCCACTGCACCGATTTCAGCGCCGCATTATGCGCATCGGGCCCGGCGAGAGCGAACAGGTGCACCGCGAGATGGCTGAACAGGAAGAGCGCAATTGCGCCCCCGATGATGCGGTGCAGCTTGCGGGTCATAGGGCTTTTTCCTTGAAAAAACGAATCAATACGGATATTAAATATCTGAATTAAATCACTGCCGCAAGCAGAGGCGGCAAACATAGGTCAGGTGGTTCCGGATGAAGATGAACAAGGGTGTCGAATGGGCGGTCCACGCCTGCGCCTTGCTCGCGCCTTTGGGGGCGGGAAGGGGCCTCAGCCTCGCCGCACTCGCCGACTATCATGGCGTGCCCTTACCCTATATGGCAAAGCAGATGCAGCTGCTCAGCAAGGCCGGGATCGTGCGCACCAGCCGTGGCCATACCGGCGGCTACGCTCTCGCCAGACCGCCGCAGGAAATCAGCCTTTGGGATATCAAGCAGGCGGTCGATGGCAGCGCACCCGCCTTTCGCTGCACCGAAATCCGGCAAAAGGGGCCATGCGCCATCCCGCGTGCCGAATGCCGCACCCCTTGCGCCATCGCCGCTGCCTTTGGTCGCGCCGAAAATGCCTATCGTGACCTGCTGCGAGAGATCCGGCTGAGCGATATCCTGTCTGACGTTACCGGAGGAGGCGACGCGCAGCACATGCTCGACATGCTCCGCTGGTATGAAGCCAATGTGACCGTGCTGCCGGAGAAGAAGGTTAAAGCGCCAGCGTCATGAAGCGGCTGAACGGGTCTTCCTTATAGTCCGCAAAGGGCCCGCAATATTCAAAGCCATAGCGCAAATAGAGGCCATGCGCGGCATCGAAGGCTGGGCCCGAACCGGTCTCAAGGCTCAACCGAATGTAGCCCCGCTGCCTTGCTGTCGCGATGATATGTTCGAGCATCGCAGCCGCTGCGCCCTTGCGGAGTTGATCCGCGTGGGTCCGCATCGATTTGACTTCACCGTGGCAGGCGTCGATTTCCTTCAACGCGCCACATCCCATGAGCGCATCCTCATCCCACACCGACCAGAAGGTGACCCCTGGCCCCTTCAGCCCTTCAAAATCGAGGAAATGGCAACTGTCCTTAGGCGAATTGGCGAGCATTCCGGCGAAATGCACTTCGAGCAGTGCGCGGATTTCGGGGCCAGTGAGGTCGTCCTCGATGATGCGCATGAGAGCGTCAAACCATCTCTGCCAGCGTCGCCAAACACTCCCGCGCCAGCAGTTTGCACCGTTCGGGCGACCAGCCTTGCTCCGGATCATTCGCGTCGATGGTGTCCTTGAACGGCATTTCCAGCGTCATGCTCACGCAGCCATGCGACGGGCCAAAGCGCTCGGCTAGCTGGTTGGTCGACATGGTCAGGTTCGCTTTGCCCGGCCCCGAAATGCCATAACCCAGCTTGGTCTGGAAATCGGGGGTGCGTTCGGCGAGGCGGTTGATGAAGTGCGTGTAACGCTCTCCCTGCGCGTCGGTCCAGCTGGGGATGCCTTCAAAGCCTGCCATGAAGGCAGCGGGGATGGCTTCGTCGCCATGCACATCCATCGCCCAGTGCACGCCGGTTGCATCCATCGCATTCCGGATCGCCAACACTTCGGGGCTGCGCTCGGCGCTGGGTTCGGCCCATTCGCGGTTGAGGTTCACCCCGACATAGTTGGTGCGCAGATGGCCGCGGCAGCTGCCGTCCGGGTTGCAATTGGGCACGACATGGATGCGGCATTTTTCGAGCAATTTGCGCGTGTGCGGATCGCTGGGGTCGGTCAGCATGTCCAATGCGCCTTCCATCCACCATTCGGCCATGCTCTCACCCGGATGCTGGCGGGCATAGAGCCAGACTTGCGTTTCGCCACTGCCCATTTCGAGGCAGTCGATCGGCTGGCCTTCGAGGCTGGTGCCGAGGCAGCGATAGTCAACGCCTTCGATACCAGCGGTTTCGGAAACCAGATCGTGATGCCGTTCCATCGAATAGGGCGCGAAATAGGCGAACCAAGCGAGGCCTGACACGCTGGTGTAGCGGATGGTCAGCGTGCCACCATCTTCGGCTTTGTCGTAGTTGGTTTCGGTGCGGCCCCAATAATCGCGATCTTCGGAAACGCAGGCGCGGTAATCCGGCCAGCCGCCGGGATAGGCGCTTTTTTCAAGGCCGGTGATCCGCAGGACAAATTCCTCACCCGCTTCGGCAACGACGCGGAAATGGAACCATTGGAAGAAGTCCGAATCCTTGTCCTTGCGGATGGTGAGATTGGCGGTCGCGCCTTCGATTGAGCCGACGACGATATTGCCGCTATCAAAGGCGGCGTTGATGCTGTGAATTGTCATGGGGCGTGCTTCTAACGATGTTTTCGGGGAAATAAACCGTTCGAGCGATGTTTGTCCGGCTAAACCAGAACCGTAGTGCTGAGCCTGTCGAAGCACGCCTCAAGGTTTGCGCTGCGGCTGATACGCGCCCTTCGACAGGCTCAGGGCTGCGGTTAAACTTTGTCGTCAATCAATTAAATCTACGGAATGGTAACCGTTTCGCCATTGGTTCCCGGAAAATTCTTGAACAGTGCCTCCGCCAGTTTGGCGGCGGCGATGCCCGGTTGGGCTGCGGGCGAATTGAGCGCTCCGCGTTGTGTTGCGCGGCCTTCCCAGATTACCAGTCGGTCGCTGGTACGGATGATGCGGACACTTAAAGTCGTTTCCATGCCGCGCTGATCGCCCAGAGCATTGAGGTTGACGCCGACACCCACGCCGACACCCGAGCCATAGCTTCCCGTCGATCCGCCCATTCCGACCGAAACCGGATTGCGCTCGTTCCCGATGAACTGGACGCGCTGCACCGATACTTCGGCTACTACATCGCTGCCATCCAGCGCTTTCGTATAGCCTGCACGCTCCATCTCCTGCTGCACCGCAGCCATATAGGGAGACAAAGCGAGGCTGTCGCCATCCACGGGCGCCACATCGAAACTGCCGCTGCCATAAACGATGCCTTCGGCAACCCGATTGAAGCGGGTGACTTCTACCGGGCCGGTGGGTATCATGCAGGCTGAAAGTAAGAGCGGCAGGAGCAGCAGCGGAGCTTTGCGGAGCGGGTTCATGGCCCAACCCTATCGCCTTCGCCCGAAAGCCGCAATGGTGCTTGACTTTGGGCCGACTCCCCCATAGAGGCGCGCCTTCAATTCCGGCCACTGGCCCCAAGATTTACGGAACAGTTCGATGAAGATCGTCAATTCTCTCAAGTCCCTCAAGGGCCGTCACCGCGACAACCGCGTGATTCGCCGTCGTGGCCGCACTTATGTGATCAACAAGACCAACCGCCGTTTCAAAGCCCGTCAGGGCTGATTCGCCGGATTGGCAGGCATGCCCGGCATGCCAGCAGCAACCGCCCCGGAAAATCCGCGGGCGGTTTTTTGCGTTTGAGCTTTGGAGGATTTGATGATTCGCGCGGTTGTGTTTGATGTCGGCAGGGTGCTGGTGCAGTGGGAATTGCGCGCGCTTTTCGAAAAACTGATCGACGATGAAAGCGAACTTGATTGGTTCCTGCACAATGTTGTGACGCCGGAATGGCATTTCCAGCACGATGCTGGCCGTCCGCTCGCAGAGATGGTGCCCGAACTTCAGGCGCAGTTTCCGGACCATGCCGCGCATATTGATGCCTATGCCACGCGCTTCAATGAAACCATCCCCGGGCCGGTGCCAGGTTCGTACGAGATCGTAGAAGACTTGGCGCGCCGCGATGTGCCGTTGTTTGCAATCACCAATTTTGGCGCGGAATTCTGGGCTATGTTCCGCCCAACGCAGCCGATCTTCGATCACTTTCGCGATATAGTCGTCTCGGGCGAAGAGAGGCTGGTGAAGCCTGATGCGGCGATCTACCAACTGGCGCTGCGTCGCTTTGGTTTGGCAGAAGGTGAAGCGATCTTTATTGACGACAGCCTGCCCAATGTCGATGCCGCACAGGCCAATGGTTTCCATGCGCATCATTTCCGCGATGCGCCCACGCTGCGCACCGAGCTGGAGGCGCTGGGACTGCTCTAGCAAAAAAGCGGGTTTGGCCCACTTCCCTTAGCGCGCAAGCTGTGCTTAAGGCCCTTTCGACTCCGCCATCGAAAGGACGCTTTTTCCATGAACATCCATGAGTATCAGGCCAAGGAACTGCTCGCGAAATTCGGTGTGGCCGTGCCCAAGGGCATTCCAGCCATGTCCGTCGAAGAAGCCGTGGCAGCTGCAAAACAGCTCCCCGGGCCGCTCTATGTGGTGAAAGCGCAGATCCATGCTGGTGGTCGCGGCAAGGGCAAGTTCAAGGAACTCGGTCCCGATGCGAAGGGCGGCGTTCGCCTGGCCAAGAGCCTTGAGGAAGTCGAGGCGCACGCCAAGGACATGCTCGGCAACACGCTGGTGACCATCCAGACCGGTGCCGATGGCAAGCAGGTCAACCGTCTCTACATCACCGACGGTGTCGACATCGGCAAGGAATTCTACCTCGCGCTCCTCGTCGACCGGGCAACCAGCCGCATCGCAGTTGTCGCCTCGACCGAGGGCGGCATGGACATCGAAACCGTGGCGCACGACACCCCTGAAAAGATCCACACCATCACTATCGATCCGGCAACCGGCCTGATGCCGCACCATGGCCGCAGCGTCGCCAAGGCATTGGGCTTGACAGGCGATCTCGCCAAGCAGTGCACCAAGATTCTCGGCGGTCTGTACGACGCATTCCTCGGTACCGATGCCAGCCAGATCGAAATCAACCCGCTCGCCATCTGCCCGACCCCGGAAGGCGACAAGCTCTATGTTCTCGACGCCAAGGTCGGCTTCGATTCGAACGCGATGTTCCGCCACAAGGATCTCGCCGAACTGCGCGACCTGACCGAGGAAGACCCGGCAGAGGTTGAGGCGAGCGAATATGACCTCGCTTACATCAAACTCGACGGCAATATCGGCTGCATGGTCAATGGTGCAGGCCTTGCGATGGCGACGATGGACATCATCAAGCTGAACGGCGAATTCCCCGCCAACTTCCTCG
>NZ_DAOLHN010000022.1:0-50406 GCF_035329025.1 Sphingorhabdus sp.
AAATGTTCGCGAATTGCATGGGAACAAGAGCTGGGGATGGCAGGATGTGGACCCAAGCCGTGGGGCAAAGTTGTGAGACATTCGGAAAGCGGCTGGCACTGTGGCAGGGATGGCGATTACTAAAATAGGCGCAAATAGAAAGCCGATTGTTCCCTGATGTCCCAAACAGCCAAATTGCCTGATGATTTAGGAAAATATTTGGCGCGGCTCGAATCGAAACCTAAAGCGTAAATAGGGAAGTATTGGAGTATCCAATTGCAACTGTTCAATTCCAAGACGGTTAAGCGTCATATCGACCGTGCTGCTGCACCCGATCCCGCAAAGTTGGAAATCTTGCGCCGGTGGGGCGATACTATTCGCGACCGCTCAATTGAAACCCAGTCGGAAACTGAAATTGAAGACCAGTTCAAACAGCGGATTGTGTGTGATGTTCTAGGCTTTACGCCTTTCAACGGCGGGGGCGAATGGACCGTTGCCTCTAAAGCAAGCATCGGGGCGGGGGCAGTGGACCTTGCGCTTGGTTACTTCAAGCCGGACAATCGCCGAATTATCGCCCCTTTCGAGTTGAAGGGCGCGAAGACAAAGAACCTTGATGCAATCATGCCGGGCCGCGCCAAGACCCCGGTCCAACAGGCATGGGAATACGCCAGCGACAACGTGGGCACCAAATGGGTATTGGTATCCAACTATCTGGAAATCCGCCTCTACAGCTATGCGGACGGGCGACAATTTCATGACAGCTTCGATCTGGCGAAGCTCCATGATCCAGCCGAATATCAGCGGTTCATGCTGCTTTTGTCAGCAGACAACCTGCTGTCCGGCCAGACCTTGGCGATTCTGGAGGAAAGCCGGAAGGAAGACCGCGACATTACCGCGCGGCTATATGCCGACTATCGCACCCTGCGCAGCGATCTGATTGGGGCGGTGCGCACTGCCCTGCCTGAAGGCGACCCGCTGGAGGCTATCCGACTGGGCCAGACCATTCTGGACCGGGTGCTGTTCATCGCCTTTGCCGAAGACAATGGCCTGTTGCCCGATGACAGCCTGTTGAACGCCTTCCAGCACCACGACCCCTACAATCCCAAGCCCGTCTGGCAGACGTTCCTGGGCCTGTTCAACGCGATTGATCGGGGCAACGACCAGCTCCAAATTCCGCGCTACAATGGCGGCCTGTTCCAGCCGAACGCCACCATTGATGCGCTGGCCGTGCCGGACCATATCTGCGAGGGCTTCAAGCGGCTGGCGGAATATGACTTTGCTAGCGAAATTTCCGTCACCGTGCTGGGCCACATATTTGAGCAGTCGATTGCCGACGTGGAACAGCTTCAGGCCGAAGCGCTGGGCGAAGCGCCGGTGGAAAAGAAAGTCAGCGGCACCAGCGGACGGCGCAAGCGTGATGGCGTGGTCTACACTCCGGACTATGTGGCGCGCTTCATTGTCGATCAGACGCTGGGCACGCACTGCAGGGAGATATTTGCCGAAATCCTAGGCCGATATGCCGCCAAGGGAGCGAAGGCCGATGACGAGGCGATTGCGTGGAAATCGGCCAAGGCCGAACGGCAGGCTTGGGCTGAATACCGCGACCGGTTAACCGCGCTGCGCATTGTCGATCCGGCCTGCGGATCGGGCGTGTTCCTGATCATGGCTTTCGACTACCTGAAGGCTGAACTTGGGCAGGTGAACACCAAGCTGGCCGAACTGTCCGGCACCGGCATGGCGGGCGATCTGCTGGACCCTGATAGCGAAATCCTGACACACAACCTGTTCGGCGTGGACGTTAACAGCGAAAGCGTGGAAATCGCCAAGCTGAGCCTGTGGATCAAGACCGCGCGGCGCGGCAAGGTGCTGGACAGTCTGGACGCCAATTTGCGCGTTGGTGACAGCCTGATCGAAGATTCCAGCTTTGCCTATCGCAGCCACGGCTTCGAATGGAAAACTGCCTTCCCGGATATTTTTGCGGCGGGCGGCTTCGACGTGGTGCTGGGCAATCCGCCCTATGTGCGGCAGGAATTGTTAAAAGACTTGAAGCCGTATCTAGAGAAGCGCTTTGCAGTCTACCATGGGGTAGCTGACCTTTATGCCTACTTCTTCGAGCGTGGATTGCGCATTTTGAAACCCGGTGGACGGCTGGGCTATATCAGCAACTGCACTTTCTTTAAGATTGCATCGGGTGCGCCGTTACGGGATTTCCTGCGCGCGAACGCCACTTTTGAAACGATTGTAGATTTCGGCGACAACCAGATTTTTGAGGGCGTTACCACCTATCCCGCAATTCTAACAATGCAGGCAGGAAGTCCGCCTCCGGGCCATGACCTGCAAATCTGGAAGATTGGCGAAATGCCAAGCGGCAGTTTTTCAGATGCCTTTGGCGACCTCGCCAAACCGTTCCCGCAAGAAGCGCTTGGGTCCGGGTTATGGGAGTTGGAGGGCGAAAGTTTGCGCGCTCTAAGGGCCAAAATCGCAGAGAAAAAGATTCAATTGCGCACCGTGTATGGGAAGGCCTTTAGAGGGGTAACGACTGGTAGGAATGATGCCTTTGTCATCGATCAGGCTACCCGCGACCGACTGGTCGCGCAGGACGGTGCGTCTGATAACCTGTTAAAGCCATGGCTTGAGGGCAAAGACCTTGAGCGATGGCATCAGGTTTGGCCAAACCAATGGATAATCTTTGCGCGCCAAGGTCTGGATTTGTCGGATTATCCGGCGATAGTCGAATACCTGTCAGCGTATCGAGAAAAGTTAGAACCTAGGCCAGACGGCTGGAGGCCATCACGCCCCGATGAAAAATGGCCGGGTCGAAAGCCCGGAACTTACCGTTGGTCAGAAATTCAGGACAAAACCGCATACTGGAACAATTTTTCAAACGAAAAGGTTGTCTCCACTAAAATATCATCCCGCCCAACTTTCTCCGTTGACCAGTCTGGCTCCATACTGAGCAATACAGCCTACATGATTGATGCGGGTTCCGACAATTACTTCGTCAGTGCTTTGCTCAATTCGAATCTGGCAAGTTTTTTGTTTAAGAGCATATTTGCTGTCAAAGCAGGGGGGTTCTTCGAAATTCAGCCTGAGGGGCTTGGTGCTTTCCCGATACCGTCCGCTAACCCTGCACAGAAGGATGAAGTTAGCAGCCTCGCGCGGGCGGCGCAGTTGACAGCGCAAAAGCGCCATGGCGTGCAACAGGCGATCATCCGACGCATTCCAGACCTTGCCACCAATCCGGCCAGCGCCAAGCTCACCACCCGGCTTAAGGAATGGTGGAACCTGCCCGACTTTGCCGCTTTCCAGAAGGAAGTGGAAAAGGCGCTGAAAGCCAAAATTCCGCTTCAGGAACGCAACGATTGGGAGAACTGGATTGCCGCCAGCCGCGCCGAAATCCACGCCCTGACAGCCGAAATCGCTCGGCTGGAAGCCGAGATCAATGCCAAGGTCTATGCGCTGTTCGATCTGACCGCCGATGAAATCGCCTTGCTGGAGGCCAATGTCTAATGGGCGGCTGGGGATCAGGACGGCAATATGGCGGGCCGGTCGCAGAGGAATGCCTTCGCGTCGATCTGCCATGGATGTTGCGCCGCCAATTAGCTGTCCCTTTCGCCAATAGGGTTGGAACACTTAGCTGGAGTAGTGGTGGGCAGCCTTCCGGCTGGATCAGCTATCAGGCGAATATGGCTGACCCGGACAATTCTTGGCTGATTCTGACATACACACTTGGCACGGGGGCGGACGCTGAAAAGGTTCGTCAGGAAATTCGCCTCACCTATACCAAGCCTCATTATGGCGGGCGGCGATGGTGGATGATCTGCCCCTTTCGCGGTCACCGTGTTTCGATCTTGTATAAGCCGGGAAATGGAGACCGCTTCGCTTCTCGCAAGGCATGGCGCGTCCATTACAAAAGCCAGCGCGTAGCAGACCGCGACAAGCCCTTTGAGGCGCTGTTCAAAATCCAAAAGCGTCTTGGGTGCGAAGAGGGATGGGAAATGCCCATACGCCGCCCCAAGGGCATGTGGCACCGAACCTATCAACGGCTGGAGGATCGATACCATAGGTTGAATGACGAATGTGCCATCCAAATGATGGCGCTAGTCGGCCTGTTTCGATAGCACCGCCATAGGAAAATTTAGGGGGTAGCTAGCTGGTCTGGGGGTATTTTTGGGGGTATTATTAGGAGTCAGCTTAATAAAATACTGATATAATAATGCATTATATCAAATATGCGGTGCACGTAAGCGGCACCAGTCCTTTCAGTAGGGAAATCCGAAACATACGGCGGAATGGCCTTTTAAAGGGCAGTGCCTTTGGATTGTGTTTTTAAGCTTTGAAAGCGCCGAAAATAGTATTTTACATTTCAGGCCTTTTGAACAGCCGCGATTTTTGGGCAAGTCCCACTGATAGCGCTATTGAAGCGCAAGCGTTGCAGCTCGCCGTGGTCGTACTTGGCAGGCGGACCTTTGAGCGACATGCTGCGCACCAAGTGCTGCTCTAAAAAGCTCTGAAAAACGGTTTATTGAAAGACTGTTTGCGCGTAGCGGTGGCCGACGATTGGCTGCGCAAGCGAACTTCCACGATCTGGCTAACAGGCACGATCTGGAGCAAGCAGATTAGCGCCGCGAACCCAGTAACAACAGGCCCGACACTTATCCGGAGACAAAAGTGCGCCCCCCCTCCTCTCAATCAATATGTATTGGATTGGCCGCGGCATTATGTGCTGTTTCAACGCCGGCCGGGGCGCAACAGGCCGGGTTGCAGATCGCATTGCTAGACGCCACGACCGGCGAACCGATAGTCGACAGCGAAGTCCTCGTCGAAAATAGCGACATCGGCTATTCGCGGACAGTTCGCTCCGATTCAAATGGCTTCGTCAGGGTCGAGGGCCTGACAACCGCAGGGCGGTATAGGGTTTCGGCTCGTGGCTCAGGCTCCTCTGCGGACGAATCGCAGGCAATTGTCACTCTGCGATCATATTTCACCAGCAGCATTACCTTAAGGCTCAATCCTGTTGGTGCCGATGGCATCATAGTGACAGGAAGCCGCGGCATCACCGCGTTGAATCCGGTCAATGCAGAAGTATCGAGCTCGCTTGGTGCGCAAGAGTTGGCAGGTCTTCCAATCGAGGGACGTGATGTCCTGGGCGCCTTGATCCGCCTGCCCAATGTGGTTCCGTCAACCGGCTTCTTTCCGGAATCGCCATCGATATCGATCAATGGTTCAAACGGCCTTGATACAAATTACCTTATCGACGGCCTCGACAATAACGAGAATTTTCTGGGTGGCATCAAATTTCCCGTTCCGCTCGGATTCACCCGTGAAGTGACCGTTCTCGCCAACTCTTATTCAGCGGCCTATGGTCGCACGGCCAATGGCATCGTCAATTACACCTCTCCTTCGGGCAGCAATGACTATCATGGCGAAGTTTACGCGCTGATGCGCCCGGGGCGTCCGCTCGATTCAAAGTCGCCCTTCCCTCGCCGTGACCTGTCGGGAAATGCCGTCGGCGAAAGTTTCGAGCGATATCAGGCAGGCGCGAGCCTTGGCGGACCGATTACCCGCGACACAACCTTTTTCTACGCCAATTTGGAATATACGCGCGACCGCAATATCAAGATTGTCGATGCGCCGGCATTGGGCGTGGTTGATACCGTTACCGGTCGTAGCGAATTTTATCTGGGATCTGTCCGACTCGATCACCGATTGACCGACGACTGGACACTTGGGCTGCGCGGTAATTTTGGACGTGTCACGATTGATCGGCCCGGTGGCGGCCTTGGCGGCGGCAATGTTACCTTTCCGTCAGCGGGATCGGATCAGGACCGCTTTTCGACACTGGTCGCGGCAACCGCCAGTTATTCTGGCGACGAGTGGAGCTACGATGGCGCACTCCAGTTCAGCCGGTTTCGCTGGAATTATGGCCAGCCAAAGGGTCCCGCAGGCCCACAGGTCGTCATACGCGACCCCAGCGGACTGACGGCAGCGATTGTCGGCCACCCCGGCTTCATATTCAATGACCTTGAGAAAAGCTGGCAGACCAGCCACAGGTTGCAGCGCAAACTGGGTAACCACAAACTCAGCTTCGGAGCCGATATTATCAGGTCGGATTTTGCCTTGTTAGGGGGCGGAAATCCGGATGGCAATTTTACCGTCGACCTGACTTCGGCGCAGATCGCGTCTCTGGCAGCGAGCGGCATTGGCCTCAGCCTTGGTGCACAAGACATTCTCGGCCTTAACCCAAGCGTTGCCAACTACTCGGTCGAACTGCGTCCCCAGGCATTCGGCACCGAACAAACCCAGGCCACCCTCTACGTCGAAGATGAATGGCAATTGAGCCCGAAATTGACCGCAACGCTGGGCGTGCGTTGGGACTCTGACAGTCTTACCGCCAAGGGCGGACAGGGCGGAGACTATGATAATTTTGCCCCGCGTTTCTCGCTTAACTACCGACCGGACGCACGCTCGACGCTGCGCTTTGGGGCAGGTCTGTTCTACGGCAAGCTATCCTATGCGGTGATCTCCGACGCGCTTCAACGCAACAGCAGAGCGCCCGGATTTCTTGCCCAATTGGGACAGTTGCAATCGCTCGGCCTGATTCCTTCGGGAACCGACTTGTCTAAAATCACATTCGAAGGAAACCTTACCGTCTCGCCGCTTTGCACCGCCGTCACGAGCTGCCCTGCGCCTTCGCAGGCGCAAGGCTTGCGCGATACTGCGACGGTCAATGAAGCCCGGATTCTGAATCCCGATGGCTACCAAAGCCCATGGAGCTTGCAGTTGAGCGGTGGGTATCAGTTTCAGGTGACTGATTTGGTCAGCCTGAGCGCGGATTTGATCTACAGCCGTTCGCACAATTTGGTGCGTTTGCTTGACCTGAATGCACCTGCGCCATTCACCCCCAATCGCGCCAACCTCACCGATTCAAATATCGCGATACTGCGCAGCCTGCCCGACAATGCGGCACGGCTGGCATTGGCCCAATCGCTGGGACTGGTAAGAACGCAAGCAGCAGCGGACGCGACACGTCCGGTAGCACTGGTGCCCGGCGGGGCGCGACAAATTACGGTTTCGGAAACCGAGGGCGAGTCAGAGTATAAGGCCGTCATCCTGCAAGCGCAAAAGATGCGCGGAAATGATGGTTACGCATTCCGCCTTTCCTACACCTTCTCCAAGCTGACCAACGACACCGACGATATCAATTTTCGTGCTGCCAATAGCAATGATTTTAGTACTGAATGGGGGCCTTCGGCCAATGATCGGCGCCATGTAATTTCGGCAATTGGCTATCTCTATCCGTTTGACGGGGCCAGCCTGAGCATTGCCGGGCTTTTCCAGTCGGGTCAGCCAGTCAATCTTGTACCCGACGCGCGGATTTTCGGCACGCAGGACCTGAATGGCGATGGCGCCTCCTTCGGCGAAAATTTTGTTGGCAATTCGGATCGCTACCCTGGCGCTGCACGCAACTCGGCCAGACTGCCTTGGTCGGCGACTGTCGATCTGGGCGCGCGCTATGCGATTCCCGGATTTGGCGGTAGATTTGAATTGAGTGCCGACATATTCAACCTGTTCAATTCAAATAATGAATCCGGCTTCGCTAACGCTGCTACAACCTCCAACCAGATCCAGTTCGGCGGTAGTGCGCCATTTGTGCAGCGCAATGCCGGACCCCCGCGACAGTTCCAGTTCGGTGCCGCGTACAAATTCTGATACCCGATGCGGTGAGGCGGCTAAACCGCGGTTATAGAATAGCCGAGCCGCGGCACATGGACACCGATTTTGCCCAGTTCCGGATCATCGCGCAGCACCGAAAGGCTGTAAGGGGTAGAGCCCGCAAATATGCCGATAATTGGATCGCGGCCATAGTCCGCCGCTGCCAGCATCACATTCTTGCCCAGCATTTGTGCGTCGCCGGGCAAACAGTCGACCGTATCGGGCATCGCAGCCTTCGCAATTGTCAACGCATCAGCCGGCTGAAGGTTGGATCGCACGCCATGGCCGATCGCTGCAACGCGATCATACCAGCCGTCAAGCCCTGCAACGTCTGGCAGCCGGTCGATCAGACCTGCGCAAAATGTGCGGATGAACCAGAAATTATAATAGGCTGCGGCGTCTGCCAGCCCCGGATTTTCGCCTTCCAGAAAGGCCCGGCCATCTGCAAGCTGCTCCGCAAGAAGCGTAGCCTGCGCCTTGATCTGGGTGAGCGCAAATGGTGCCAGAGCCTTCATCGCGGCGACATTGAACGGCTGGCCGCTTAGAGCCTCACGATCCTTGATGAAGGCCGGATCAACGCCATCACCCAGGGTGCCGAAAATAGCCATGACGGCTGACTGGAACAGCACCTTGTCACCCCAGATTTCAAAAGCATTGGCCACACCCCGAATGCCCGTCGGGTATAAAGAAGGCTGCTCAAAGCGGCGGTCGATTTCACGTACTATAAGCGCGCTGTCGCAATAAATGTCAGCACCAATTTGAAGCACGGGGATGCGCCGATAGCCCCCGGTTAGAGGAACCAGGTCAGGCTTTGGCATGATCACCGGCTGGTCGACCGCCTGCCAGGACAGGCCCTTTATCCCAAGACAGACGCGCACTTTTTCAGAAAAGGGGGAGGAATCATATTGGTGGAGAATGATTTCTGACATTGCCTTGGGTTCCTTGCATGCCTTGATATACCGATTATGCGACCACAGGGTTGCAGTGCCCCACGCCGCAAGTCAATCGCACGGCAATGCTCACATGAAGAGCAGCACAAAGAGCAGGGCTGACAGGAAGCTGACCACGGTGGCGCTGAGCACCGGTATCGTTGCGCGCCAACCCATATCGAGCAAGAGGTCCATCCGGCTCCGCATTGCGGTAGCGGTGACCGCGAGCAGCAGCAGCCCCTTCGAAGCCGAAAGGGCTGTTTCGGCGAATTGGGATGGAACCTGGACCAATGAGTTGAATGCTACTGCCGCCAGAAAGGCGGTGATAAACCAGGGCAAGGCAAGGCGACGCCACTGTGCCTGTCCTGTCGGTGCGCCCGACGCGCCAATCGCCAAAGTAACCAGCGCCACAATCGGGGCGAGCAAAGCAACACGTGCCAGTTTGACGATCGTTGCATGGCTGCCTGCGGGATCGGAAAAGGCATAGCCGCCGCCAATCGCCTGCGCGACGTCGTGGATCGAGGCGCCGATCAGGAAGCCTGCCTGCCTGTCGCTGAGGGCAAAATAGGACGCAAGTATCGGATAGACCGACATGGCCAGCGCGCTGGCTAGCGCTATGCCGACAAGTGTGAGCGCAAATTGCGCCTGCGACAGCCGGTCCTTGCCGATTACGCCATAAAGGGCCAACGCCGCACTCGCCCCGCAAATCGCCGTCGCACCACCTGCAAGCAGGCCCGCGTAGCTCGACTGACCGAACAGGCGGGCACTCGCGATGCCAGTGAACAAGGTCAGGCCCATAACCACAACGAGTGCGAGGAACGGAATGATTCCCAGCGCACCGATCTGCATGAAGGTGACTTGCAAGCCGAGGATCACAATACCCCAGCGCAGGCAGGTACGAGAGGCGAAATCCAGCCCCTTATGCGTGCGTGCGTCGCGGGCGATGAAGCTCAACGACAGGCCAACCAGAAGGCCAAGCAAGATGATCGGGAAGTGGTAATGCTCAGAAAGCCAGGCCGCAGCAGCGGATGCCACACCGCAGATTGCAAGGCCAGGGAACAGGCTGTCCTTGGCCGCTTGTTCAGCTTCATACTTGTTGGTTTCCGCCAGATGGATCTCGCCAAACAAATCACCGCCATAGGGGAGCGCATCCCATGCGGGGCGTTGCTTGGGTGCTTGGTCGGGGTTGATGAAGGAGGGATCGCTCATTGCTGTGCGGTTTAGCTTCTCTGAATATTGGGCAAAAGCATATGCAGCCATGCGAGTGCCAGCAGGTAGGACGATGCGGCGAAAATGAATAGCGGCATGAATCCTAGCCCCGCTGTCAACACCGCACCGGTGACCGGTTGGATCAAGGCGCCGCCGATATTACCCATGAAAGCTCCAAAGGCAGTTACCCGACCCACCTTTGTACGCGGGACCACGTCGGTGATGGTGGAAAAGATCGACAGTGAAAAACCTTGATGCCCCGCCATTACCACACCCATCATGATGGCAACCGGCCAGAAGCTGTTGAGTTGCAGCACGAAGGGCAAAGGCGTGACGATCAGCGCGGAGACCAGCATCACCGTCTTGCGCACGCGATTGACGCTCCACCCGCTTTCGAGCAGCCGGGTTGAAATCCAGCCTGCGAACAACGCGCCCGCGCCTGACCCGAGAAAAGCGATCGCCAATGGCACTGCGAGTTCTTCAGTGGTGAGGTTGAAGGTCTTGCGATAGAAATCGGCAAGCCAGAAACCCATAAGCCACCAGGTTGAATCGGAAATCGCCTTGGCAACTACAATCGCCCAGGTGCGGCGTTCCATGAGGATTGGTCCGTAGGGAGCGCCGTCGTCGGAAAAGTCGCGCTGTCCATCTTCTGCGCCGTCATCAAAACGGATGCCGCGTGCGAACCACAGCCACAGCGCCAGCGTTACAAAACCCGCCACGCCGCCGAAAACCAGTGCCCCGCGCCAACCCATTTCGGCAGCAAGGATCGGGATGAAAAAGGGCATGCCGATGGTACCTAGGCCCGCAATTGCGGTGCCGACGCCAAAGGCGAAGCTGCGTTTGTCGGGCGGGAATAGCGTGGCGACCGTCTTGATCGTCAGCGGCGTCTGCACCGCTTCGGTTGCCCCCAGCCCGATACGCGCGCCAACGACCTGCCAGGCGGTAATCGCCCAGCCGTGCGCCATCGCGGCGAAACTCCAAGTCGTGACACCCGCAATCATCGAGCGCCGCACGCCAAGTTTATCAACCAGCCAGCCAGTAAAAAGGAAGGAAAATGCTGCGGCCATCTGGGTGACGAAAGCGAGATTGCCGAAATCCTCGTCGGTCCAGCCAAAATCGGCCGACATATCGGGCTTCAAGATTGCGATGATCGGTCGGTCCATCGCGTTGAAGATGCCCGCGACACAGAGCAGCCCGAACAGGGTCCAGCGCAATTGCGGCGTGATGACTTTCATGCGCGTGTCTCCCCCTTGTCCGGTATAATCATGTACAGCAGTTTATAGGCTGTGAAAGCAATAAGGGCCGGGAATTGCTGCCCGGCCCTTTCATTCGTTGCGACCCGGTCGGGCTCAGTTTGCGCCGAAATTGATACGGGCGGTGATGCCGAAATAGCGGTCGGCTTCACGCGGAATGATGTATCGGAATGCGCCACCCGGCCCACCGGAGACGATCGACGATGCGAAGCTCTTGTCGAACAGGTTCTTCACCTGCAGCGCAACGCGCCAGCCGTCATTCTGGTCGACCAGAGCAGCGGACAGATCAACGATCGCATAACCATCCACGGTCGAACCGCGACGTACAGCAGCGCTGGCTGACAGCTCGTAGATCTGATCGGATTGCATCGTCAACTGACCGTTCAGTTCAACATTTGCAAAACCGCCTGTTTCGATGGTCCAGTCAAAGCCTGTGGCGAATTTCCACTCCGGCGCATTAGCCAAAGGCGTACCCGACGGAATCAGATCAGCTGCATTTGCGCCTGGGGGCAAACGGAACTGTTCGACCTTCGCCTTGTTATAAGCAAGACCGGCGTTGACTGAAAAATTGCTCGCCGGATTGGCAACCAGTTCGAGCTCAAAACCCTGCGTCGATACGGTACCGGCATTGATCAATCGGGTCGTGCGAACGCCGTTGACGAAGTCCGGGCTGTTTGCCTGATAGTTCTTATACTTGGCGTAGTAGCCGGCCAGATTGACGATCAGGGCGCCGTCGAGGAAGGTGTTCTTGAGGCCCGCTTCGAATGCATTGACGGTTTCAGGTTCGATGACGTTGGTGTGCACCGTCGCCATGTTGTAGAACACGTTGTACGCTGGGCCCTTATAGCCACGCGTGTAGCTTAAATAGGCCATATTGTCGTCTGATAGGTCAACCTGCACTGCAGCCTTGCCCGACACATTGTCGTTCTTGGTATTGGCTGTGAATGGAATCCCGTTCGGTGCGCCAGCCAGGAAGCCAGTACCCGGAGGCGGAACAAGGGCGCCATTGTTGTAGACGCCTGAGTCAAAGCTGCCGCCGACGCCGGGGCCAGCAAGTGTGGTGCGGCGAATGTGGTAGATGTTGAGCTTGTCCTGCGTCCAGCGAAGCCCACCGATGAAGCGGATATCGTCGGACAGATTCAATGTCGCTTGCCCGAAAACGGCGAAATTCTTGAACACCGATCCGAAGTCAGCGATGCCGTAAGGCGTTGTAATGGTCGAAACGCCGGGGGCAGTCGAACAAGGGGTCAGGCCCGGCGCTACTGCCGGAAGCGTCGAGGCCGAACAGGTGATGACCGAACGCGCAAAGGTGCGATCCGAGTCAGCCTTGGAGTAATAGGCACCAAGCACATATTCGAGGAAGTTGCCGGTCGGCGATGCAATCCGCAGTTCCTGCGACAAGGTGTTCGAGGTCTGCGGGCCATCGTCATGCAATTGGTTCAAACCGACATAGGGTTGGTCCAGCCAGTCGCCGTCACGGATTTCCTGATTGTCCCAGCCGCGATAGCTGGTGATTGAGGTCAGCACATGCTCGCCCAGTTCGATATCGGCCTGCAGCGAAACGCCCCAGCTTTCTTCATTTGTAGCGGTCATCAGGTTTTGCGCGACGCGGTGGGTGCGGTCGCCCGCTATGCCCGTAGCGGCCAGCGCGGTGGCGGCAGCGTTTGTCGGTGTCGTGCCGATGATTTCGGCGCAACAATCGTCCTTTGCCTTGCGCCAGTCACCGCGCAGCAGCAGCGTTACGGTGTCGCCCAAATCGGCTTCGATGGCACCGCGGAAGCCATAATGCTTATAGCCATTGACCTTGCGATTCAGCGTGATGTTCTGGATATTGCCATCATATTCGCTGTAATAGCCGGTGAAGCGCGAGCGGATATTTTCGCCCAATGGCAGGTTAAGTGTGGCGCGACCGCGATATTCTTCCTTGGTGAAGTACGAAGCTTCGACGGTGCCTTCAAAGTCGTTTGAAGGTCGTTTGGTTACAATCGAGACGACACCGGCAGAGGCATTTTTCCCGAACAATGTGCCCTGTGGACCGCGCAGCACTTCGATACGCTCGACATCAGCGAGATCGGTAAATCCCTCACCAGCGCGGCTCAGCACCACGCCGTCAAGAACGGCGGCGACCGAAGGCTCGGCTGCGATCGAGAAGTTGATCGTACCGACACCGCGCAAGAATAGCGCCTGATTAAGCGTGGTCCCTGATTTGCGGAAGTTCAGGCTGGGAACCAGATATTGCGCATTTTCCAGCGTTACCGCACCCGAATTGGCAATCGCGTCGCCACCGATCACGGAAATTGCGAGCGGAACTTCTTGCAGATTTTCCTCACGCTTTTGCGCGGTGACGATGATTTCAGCACCTTTGCCGCCTTCATCTTCAGCCTCTTGTGCAAAAGCGGGGGCGGATGTTGCGATCAGCGCGAGTGCGCTGCCGGCCAATAATAATGTCTTCATGTCCTCGTCCTCCTAATTCGCCCTGTTGCCGGGCGTTCAAAAACCCAATTCGCTCATCTCGACGACACGCTTCTCGCGCGCGCTGATCTCTGCGGCCATGCCGATGGCGACGGCGCGCATGCCGTCTTCTGCCGTCACCTCCACTGGGCCTTCGCCGCGCACGGCAGCGTTGAATTTCTGATGTTCATAATAAGTTGAGCCGTGATGGCTGCCGGCCTTCAGCGCGGCTTCGTCGACTTCGATGACAGTGCGCTCGACAGCCTTTGGCTGGCGGAAACCGACGCGTGGTGAATAGACCAGGCTGCCTTCGGGAATAAGGCAATCGAGCCGGGCCTTGTCACCAACCGCAGTGATCTCTTCCTGATTTTCGGCGCCGTCGGCAAACATTGAAAGGTCGAGCATCGCACGCACACCATTGGCGAAATCGACCGTGGTGTAGCTGTTGTCGATAATGTCAGGACGACGGCCATCATAGCTTTCGTCGAGATGGTTCACGTCCATCGCGCCCGAACAATATACCCGCACCGCTTCTGACTGGGTGATCAGCCGCATCAGATCGAAGAAATGGCAGCATTTCTCGACCATCGTACCGCCAGTATTTTCGGAGAAGCGGTTCCAGTCGGCGACCTTGGGCAGGAAGGGGAAGCGGTGCTCGCGGATTGAAAGCATCTGCAATTTGCCGGTGCGGCCGTCATGCACCTGACGGATGAATTCGGCTGCCGGCGGCATGTAGCGATATTCCATCGCCGTCCAGAATATGCCTGGCGATTGTGCCGCACGCTCGACAATCCAGCGCGCATCTTCGATTTTGGTGGCGAGCGGTTTCTCGCACAGGATGTGAAGACCCGCGTCGAAAAGCGGAACGAGTACGTCGCGGTGTGTGTAGTTGGGGCTGGCGACAATAACCGCATCGCACAGGTCGGAAGCGGCAAGTTCAGCCGAGCTGGAAAAGGTCTGGACGCCATCCGTCGCTTCGCCGAGCGCATTCTTCGCCCAGCCGAGTGAACTTTCGGTGGGATCGGCCAATGCCGTGACAACAGCACCGGGGGTGATCGCCAGGTTTTGGATATGCTCCACACCCATCATGCCCGAGCCGACAAGGCCGTAGCGAACCGTATTCGTCAAATGTCCTCTCCCGTCTGACAACGGTGTCTATGACAGCCTTGTCACAAAATATCGGCAGCTTGGCAAGAGGGCAGATTCCACGCTTGCAGATTTTGGCCTGACTGTTACCGAAATGCCATGCGCGTCACGATAAAAGATGTCTCCCGCATTGCGGGTGTTTCGATCAAAACGGTTTCGCGCGTCCTGAACAAGGAAAAATATGTCAGCGACGAAACCCGTCGCAAGGTTGAGGAAGCAGTCGCCGCGCTGAACTTCAGCCCGAGCCTTGCGGCGCGGACTTTGGCTGGTTCGCGTTCGTTTCAAATTGCGCTGATCTACGATAATCACAGCCCCTATTATATCCATGCCGTGCAGGAAGGCGTGTGGAACCGGTGCCGTGAAGAAGGCGTCCGGATGCTTGCGCAACCGGTCGACATCGACTCGCCGACGTTGGCACAGGAAATTGGCGGGTTGATCGATGAAACCCACGTCGACGGGGTGATTTTGTCTTCGCCTGTAACCGATGCCCCGGCCGCGCTTGCCGAACTGGAGCGGCGCCGGATCCGCTTCGTCCGCATTTCGCCCGGTACCAATCATGCGCTGACAAGCTCGGTTTTCATGGATGATGCGCAGGCCGCGGACGACATGACGACGCACCTGATCAACCAGGGGCACCGCCGTATCGGCTTTGTCATCGGTCACCCCAATCATATGGCGAGCGACCAGCGCCATTTCGGCTATCGCCGCGCGCTCGACCGGGCGGGAATTGCTTATGAGCCGGAACTGGTGCGTCCCGGAACCTTCGATTTTGAAAGCGGCATGGCCGCGGCGGAAGCCCTTCTGAAACTAACCAACAAGCCGACCGCCATTTTTGCAAGCAACGACGACATGGCGGCGGGGGTTCTCTCTTACGCGCACCGTGTCGGCCTTGATGTACCGCAGGATCTATCAGTCGCAGGCTTTGACGATACCCCGCTCGCGCAATTGGTCTGGCCGCCTTTGACCACGATCCGGCAACCTGTGCGGGAGCTGGCCTATGCTGCCACCAATCAGTTGTTTTGTCCCGATCCGGCTATCGTGCACCAGCGGCTGCAACACGAAGTGATGGTTAGAGGGTCGACCGCGCCTTTGCGCAAACCCTGATTTTACCGGCTTGACGATCGGTCGTTTGAAGGTTCAATAAGACACCGTTGTCATATCGGGGAGACGGAGCGTCCATGAGCGCGAACCAGACATTGCCAGCGCCCGCAAAGATGCGGCGCTTGGGGAACAGCGAGATTGAAGTCAGCACCATCGCCTGGGGCATGTGGCGGCTTGCGGAGAATGGCCGCACCGCGGCGGACGCAGCGAAACTGGTTCATACCGTGCTTGATGCAGGCATGAATTTCCTTGATACGGCAGATATTTACGGATTTGACGGAAGCGATGGCTTTGGCGACGCCGAAGCCCTGCTCGGGGAAGTATTGGCTGCCGAGCCGGGTCTGCGCGCACGGATGGTGCTCGCCAGCAAGGGCGGAATCATGCCGCCTTTGCCTTACGACCAGAGCACCGCCTATCTTTCGTCGGCGCTCGACGCCTCGCTCAAGCGGCTCCGAACCGAGACAATCGATCTCTACCAGATCCACCGCCCCGATATACTTGCGCACCCGCAGGAAGTCGCCAAGACTCTCGATGACGCGGTCAAAGCGGGCAAGATCCGGACTATTGGCGTTTCAAACTTTACGATCCACCAGACAGCGGCGCTCAACCAGTTCCTCGGAAACAAGCTGGTGGCGACGCAGCCGGAAATCAGCCCGCTGCGCATCACCTGCTTTGAAAATGGCGAGCTTGATCAGGCGATGATGATGGGCCTGACTCCGCTGGCGTGGTCGCCGCTCGGTGGTGGCCGCCTCGCCAATCCAGAAAGCGAGCGCGACACAGCCGTGGCGGCGGAACTGGATCGCGTTGCTGACGAACAGGGCGTATCGAGGACCGTCGCCGCCTATAGCTGGCTGATGGCGCATCCGGCGGGCATCATTCCGATTGTCGGTTCGCAGCAGCGGGGTCGTATCGCCGAGGCTGCCGAAGCCTACAAGGTCCGCTGGTCAAGGCAGGACTGGTATGCCGTGCTTGTCGCGGCACGAGGAGAAAGGCTGCCCTGAGCTGCCATATGAAGCGAACCGGCCAGTTCGGACCGGATCACCGTTGAAACTGCACGTCGAACCGGTTTGCCGTTAGCACCGGTCGGCAAAGGAGAGTGAGTATGAGCGGCCAACAATGCGAGATCGCCTGGTTTTCGGCGCTATGCGACGATGATTATGAGTTTCTGGGGGTTCCCGATCCCTATCTGCAATCGAGCTGGGAGCATTGCCGCAACATCGTGCTCCGTGCCGAAGAGGGCGGATTCGACAATATTCTCCTCCCCTCGGGTTACCAGCTCGGCCTTGATACCACAGCCTTCGCCGCCGCCGTCGCAACGCAGGTCAAGCGGACGAAGCTGCTTTGGGCGACGCGCATGGGCGAGGACTGGCCGCCGCAACTCGCGCGCCGTATCGCCACGCTCGACCGCATTCTTGGGCCCAATGCTGCCGGAACCGGCGGGCGGCTGAACGTCAACATCATCTCGTCAGACATGCCAGGCGAAAAGATCGAAAGCGGCCCGCGCTATCGCCGTGCCACCGAGATCATGAAGATTGTTCGGACATTGCTCAACGGCGAGTCGCTCGATTTCCAAGGCGAGTTCTACAACCTCCAGCTTGATCCGGCGCGCATCACAACCCTGTCGGGCAAATGCCCGGCGTTCTATTTTGGCGGCCTCAGCCACGAGGCGCGCGAATGCGCCGCAGAGGGCTGCGACGTCTATCTGATGTGGCCCGACACAATGGACAAGGTGCGCGAAACGATCACCGACATGAAGCAGCGCGCCGCCGCCAAAGGACGTAGCCTTAAGTTCGGCTATCGCGTCCATGTCGTGGTGCGCGAGACCGAGGAGGAAGCCCGCGCCTATGCTGACAGACTGCTGTCCAAGCTGGACGAGGAAGCAGGCAAGGCGATCCGCGAAAAGTCACTCGATGCCAAAAATTACGGCGTGCAGCGCCAGCAGGAATTGCGCGGAGCAGCGGGCGGTGACGGCTTTGTCGAGGACAATCTGTGGACCGGCATCGGTCGGGCCCGTTCGGGCTGCGGTGCGGCGATCGTCGGCACACCCGATCAGGTGCTCGCTAAATTGCGTGCCTATCAAGCGGAAGGCATTGAGGCCTTCATTCTCTCCGGTTATCCGCATATGCAGGAAGCGGACATGTTCGCGCGTTACGTCTTGCCGCATATCCAGCATGGGCCGCTGGCGCTATAACACCGCCGATACAGGGAGCAGTGATGGAGATTTATGATGTCGCGGTCATTGGCGGTGGGGTCAATGGATGCGGCATCGCGCGCGATGCTGCAGGGCGCGGCGTCCGCGTTTTGCTGCTCGAGGCAAAGGATCTGGCAAGCGGAACCTCCTCGGCTTCGAGCAAGCTGATCCACGGTGGCCTGCGCTATCTCGAGCATTATGAATTCGCTCTGGTGCGCGAATCGCTGACCGAACGCGAGGCATTGTGGGCCATTGCGCCGCACATCATTTGGCCGATGCGTTTCGTACTGCCGCATGTGAAAGGCCTGCGCCCCCGCTGGCTGCTGCGGTTAGGTCTGTATCTCTACGACCATCTGAGCGCGCGCAAACGGCTGCCTGCGACCGAAAGCATCCGGCTGTCACAGCATCCGGCGGGTGCCCCGCTCAAGCCCGAATTCACCAACGGCTTCATCTATTCCGATTGCTGGGTGGACGATGCCCGGCTGGTTGTGCTCAACGCCCGCGACGCCGCCAATCATGGCGCGGATGTCGTAACACACTGCCCCGTCACCCGGCTCGAGCGCAAGGATGGCATCTGGCATATCGACGCAGGCGGGCGGGCGTTTCAGGCGCGTTCCATCGTCAACGCTGCGGGTCCCTCGGTGCTGCACGTGCTGAACCACAGCCCTGACAAGGCCGATTATGCGATGCGGCTGGTGCGCGGGTCGCATATTGTCGTGCCCAAATTGTTTGACCATCCCTATCCCTATTTCTTCCAGCTTCCCGATGGCCGGATTTTCTTTGCCATACCCTATGAGCATGATTTCACCCTGATCGGCACCACAGATGCCGATCACAAAAGCGGCCTCGACCATATCGAGGCCAGCAAAGACGAGATTGCCTATCTGTGCGAAGGTGCCAGCCACTTCTTCCGCGCGCCGGTTCGGCCCGAAGATGTTGTCTGGTCCTATTCGGGGGTGCGGCCATTGGTTGACGATGGTTCGGGAAAACCTGAGGCGGCAACGCGTGGCTATCGGCTGGATTTGAGTGATGCCGAAGACGGCGCACCCATTCTCAACATTTTCGGAGGCAAGATCACAACCTACCGCCACCTTGCTGAGGAAGCGGTCGATCTGCTTGCCACACGATTACCGCTGCCGCAGAACAGGCATTGGACCGGAACCGAGGCGTTGCCGGGGGGTGGTTTTGATGTCGACGCGACGGCAGAAGAGCGGCAGAAGCTCGAACAACGCTACCCCTTCCTCGAACCCGATTGGACGGACCGTCTGTTCAAAAGCTATGGTCTGGACAGCTATGCCATCCTCGGCGACGCAAAAACCCTATCCGATTGCGGCCAGCATTTCGGCCATGGCCTTACCGAACGTGAAATCGAACATTTGACCGGCAAAGAATGGGCTCGCACGTCCGACGACATATTGTGGCGGCGCACAAAACTGGGCCTGCGGATGAATCAGCAAGAGCAGCTACAGCTAGAAAATTATCTCAGAAAGGCGGTGGCCACATGAGCCCCAAAATTGTCGCCATCGGCGGAACGATTAACCCCGGCAGTTCGACGGAAATGGCGTTGCGCACCGCGTTGGCTGTGGCCGAAGCACAGGGTGCCGAAGTCAAATTATTCGGCGGCGAGTATCTTGCGGCCCTCCCCCATTATCGCAGCAAGGCACACAGCGCAGCAGACGGGGCCGAAATGGTCGAGGCGGTTCGCGCTGCCGACGGCATCATCATTGCAGCCCCCGGTTATCATGGCACAATTTCAGGGCTGGTGAAAAACGCGCTCGACTATCTAGAAGACCTGTCAAAAGACGACCGGCCCTATCTCGATGGTCGCGCCGTCGGCCTGATTGCAACCGCTTTTGGCGATCAGGCCAGCATGAGCACGATGCAGACTTTACGCAGTATCGTCCACGCCCTGCGCGGCTGGCCGACGCCGATGGGAGCGACCGTCCGCACCTATCCCGACCTGTTCTCACCTGATGGGGAGTGCCTTGACGACCGGGTTTCGATGCAGCTCGATATTGTAGGAAAACAGGTTGTGCAGGGCGCACGCAGCTTTGCCGCAACCTCGGGGGGGCACGCATGAACGATCTGAACGCAGCGATCGAGGCGCTGGGCAAAGGTGAAATCATCGTCATCACCGGCGACCGGTTCCGGCGCGGCGACATCGATTTCGCAATTGCGGCCAAGCATATCACAGCCGATGCGATCAACTTCATGGCGCGCCATGGCCGTGGCCTTATCTGCCTGTCGCTGACGCCAGCAAGGGCAGTAAAATTGGGCATCAGCCTAATCAATCCCGGCAGCGAGCGTCAGTCAGGTCGCCCTTTCGGTCGATCGATTGAGGCGCGCGCCGATGTAACGACCGGCATTTCTGCTGCGGACCGGGCGAAGACAGTCGAAGTGGCTGTGGCTGAAGGGGCCAATAGCGACGATCTCGTCTCCCCCGGGCATGTCTTCCCGCTGATCGCATCCGAAGGTGGCACAGCCGAGCGACCGGCAGCCGCCGAAGCCTCGATCGATCTGTGCCGCCTTGCGGGATGCGGTGACGCAGCAGTGATCTGTTCGATCATGCGCGACGACGGCGAAATGGCACGCCTGAATGACATAGGCGAACTGATCGAAAGCCATGCCCTGAAGGTTGCCGACATTGATGACCTTCTGCAGCGCCTCGGCATTGCGCCAGAAGCCTAGCCTTCCCGCGATAGGGCCAAGCTGAAATCGGAGCGCACGCTTCGGCTAGTTATGCATGCGATACCCGCCAAATCTAGTGACCAAGAGATTGCGTTGTTGGTGCAGACGATCGAAGTTGATCGACTGCCATTAGCCTTAGGGTGCCAGCAGCCGTTTCAACAGTTTTCCGATACCAATAAAAATCAATGCCCCGGCAATTGCCCCTATCATCGGAAAATAGGCGTGATTGCGTACACTGTCGATTGCAACTTCACCAAAGCCATCGGCCTTAAGTTCGGCCACCCGCATTTCGGTTTCAGCGATCTGGAACACAGTAAATGCTATGGCGGCGGCGAGCGCCACCCAGCGGAGTTTGGACTTTCCATTCCCCGCTGCCTCATTCTGTGCGCCGTCAAGCATCGGCTGATGGCTTTCGAACTCATTCGTTTCGGTCACAAAACTCTCTTCCTCAGGTGGTACCCTGCTTGTCGAAAACGCATCAGAACTTGACGCTGACGCCCATTTGCACGGCTTGGTCGGAACCCGAGCCTGAGGCGACACGGTTGAGATATTCAACTTCGAACGAGAAAGCGTCGCCCAACTGGAGTTCGGTTCCCAACCCCAACATCAGCTGTTCGCGAGCAAGGCCAGCGAGCGGGATGCTCGAGAATGGACCCGATACGAGATCGCGATAGGCCACAAGCGCATTTCCGCTGCGTTCGGCATCGTAAAGATATTCGAGCCGCAGGCGAGGGAGCAGCGCACCACCGCTAAAGCGATGCTCGTAGTTCAGCTTTGTACCAAGGCCGAGCGATGTGAAATCAACATCCTGATCGAGGAAACGCAAGTCGAACAAGGTACCGCTATTTTCGGTATAGCCATTCAAGCGACCGCGGGTGAGGTCGATCCGGACATAGGGCGTGATCATCCAGTTTCCGGTTTCAATGTCGGCACCGGCTGAACCGGTTACAAACCATTGGCGTCCGCTGCGGTTCGAGTTGATCAGCGCACCGGTCGTCGTGACATAGCGCCGCAGATCGAAATTAAGCCATTGATAGCCACCAAGCCAGTCGACATAGATACCGCTGCCCAACTGGTGGCTGCCGTAAATGGCGATGGTCTTGGCCTCACCCCGGCTGCGTGAGCCATTGTCGCCAATGTCCACGGTATCGCGGCCGAGGCCGACGCCGATACCTGCGGCGAATGACGGGCTGAACCGGCGGTCGGCACCAAAGCTGATGCCTTCGCTCTCAAACTCTTGGCTGAGCCTGCCCGTGGCCGGATCGCGATCGCCGAAGCGGATGGTACCGCCTGCCCAGATCGTCCAGGGCAGCTCGCCGCGCGCGCTGCCGCCGCCTGTGCCGCTGCCATCGCCGGCATCATCGCCGCCAGCCGCCGCGACCGGGGCCAGCTTGCTCTCGCCCTTGGCGCACAGACCATTGGTCCATGCGGTCAGCGAATCCTCGCAATAGCCGCGTGAAGAAATGCGCAGGCCATTTTGGAAGCCACCGCTGCCTGATTGCCCATGCAGGCTCTCCAGTCGGCGCATGAAGTTGTTGACTTGCGCGTCGGCAAAACGACGGCTCGCCTGCACCTGCGCCTGCACCAGCCCGCGCACTTCGCGGTCGGTCGCCGGATCAGGACGCGCGACAATGTCGAGGGCATAAGTGATGGTTGCCGTGGCCTGCGTACCCGCCGTGCTGTCGGTGACGGTAATCGCAAAATTGGCGACCCCCGAGCCTGTCGGTGTGCCAGTGATCGCTCCGCTTGTCGCATTGAGCGCAAGGCCTGCGGGTAGGGTGCCCGAGCTGACGGTAAAGCTGTAGGGCGCAATACCACCGCTGACCGATACCGTCTGGTTATAGGCCACACCCTGTGTCGCAGCCGGCAGCGTTGCCGGGGTGATCGTCAGGCTGGGTATATTGACGACAAGCGTGAGGCTGGCAGCACCCGTCTGGCCGTTCGCATCGCGCACCGCCACCGTGAAGGGGAAGCTGCCCGATGCAGTCGGAGTGCCTGACAACTGTCCGGTGCCCGAAAGTGTCACTCCTGCGGGAAGCGTTCCACTTGTCAGAGTGAAGCCATAAGGCGCAACCGCTCCCGCACCGGCAAGCGTTGCCGAATAGGCAGTGCCTGCGGTCGCATTGGGAAGGCTTGCCGGCGTTACCACTATGGTCGGCGCTGCAATCGCCAGCGTGTAGCTGCCCTGCACCGTGAACGGTGCGCCCGCACCGGTCGATCCGGTATCGGTGGCTGTCACTGTGAAGGCAAAGTAACCTGCAACCGTCGGTGTACCCGACACAATCCCGGTTGCTGCGTTGAGCGAAAGCCCCGCAGGTAGGGTGCCACCAAGGGTGTAAGTGTAACCACCGATACCGCCATTGGCATTGAAGGCCTGGCTGAACGGCGTAGCATAACTTGCAGTGAAGTTGCCCGTAGCAGGTGTCAGAACAAGCATCGGCGCGTCCACCGCCAGCACAAAATTCTGGCTGGCCGTAAACGGTCCATTCCCTGTGCTGTTGTCACTGGCGCTCACTGAAAGCGTAAACGTGCCCTGCGCTCGTGGTGTGCCCGAGATTGTGACACTGTTCGATGTTGTAGCTGTGAGCGCCAGACCGGCAGGCAGGCCAGTGACCTGGTGCGACCCGAAAGGCCCCGTTCCGCCTGCAAATGTGAAGGTCTGGCTGTAGGGCACGCCAACTTGCGCGCTGAGCGGCCCCGATGCCGTTACTGTAAGAACCGGAGCACCGACTGTTATGGATACCGTTGCCGGGGCAGATGTTCCGCCACCATTGGTTGCCGTGTAGGTGAAGCTGTCCGCGCCCGAGAAGCTTGCATTGGGCTGATAGCTTATGCTGGTGCCGCTGACCGTTGCAGTGCCGTTTGCGGGCGCCGAGACAATTGCGACAGAGAGCGCATTACCGCCTGAAAGGTTGAGTGCAACAGGTGATGCTGGCGCGCCATAAGCGAGGCTGACGGACACGCCTCCAGCTACAGGAGGCTGGTCGACAATCGACAAGATATAGTTCTGGTTTGCACTATAAGGTCCGCTACCTGTGCTGCTGTCGGTTGCCGTGACAGTGAATGCGAAGCTGCCAAATTCGGTCGGTGTGCCGGAAACTGTGCCACTATTTGAAAGCGTGATGCCAGCGGGGAGGGCTCCTGCAGAAACGGTATAGCTGAACGGTGCCGTACCGCCGCTGGCCGGATTCAGGCTTGCCGTATAAGGAATGTCTCGTTGGCCGCCCGAAAGCGCAGTTGGCGGCAGAGTTATGACAGGAACGGCCACAGCCAGATTATAGCTTTGCGAAGCGTTGAACGGACCGGGCGCGGGGCTGTTATCACTTGCTGTAACAGTGAAGGTGAAGTTGCCACCCGCAGTTGGTGTTCCCGAAATGGTGCCGGCTGACGACAGAGTCAGACCTGCAGGCAATGCGCCGCTTGTCACGGCAAAGCTATAGGGTGCGGCGCCTCCAGAAGCGGAAAGCGATGCGGTATAGCTGCTGGCGACCATTGCCCCTGGCAGGCTTGCCGGGGTGAGGGCAATGACAGGGGGCGCTACGCTGAAGGTGTAATTACCCGCCACTGTAAAGGGTGCGCCAACACCGCTTGTGCCAGTATCGGTGGCGGTGACCGTGAAATTATAGTTGCCCACAGCGATTGTGCGTCCCGAAAGCACACCTGTCGTTGTATCGAGAGTAATACCGCTCGGAAGGCTACCGCTCACAGCATAGCTATAAGGGCCATTGCCCCCGCTCGCGGTTACAGCCTGCGAAGCGCTACCATCATAGGCGACATTGAATGTACCCGAAGCCGGGGTCAATGCGAGCGCCGGTGCCGCAATATTCAGGGTGTAACCGCGGCTTCCCGACTGCCCATTGGCGTCAGCAGCCGCAATGGTGAAGTTGAAGCTGCCCACCTCGGTTGGCGTACCCGATAGGGTACCCGTATTCGACAGGGCAAGTCCTGCAGGAAGCGAACCACTACTCACCGCAAAGGTGAATGGTGCCACCGCACCTGTTGCCGTTATTGTCTGTGTATAGGGGATCGCCGCGGTGCCGTTGGCAAGCGACAGTGGTGCCAAAACAATCGTCGGGGCAGGTACATTGATGGTGTAATTTTGCGCGACGGTGAAGGGCGCTCCCGCACCAGTCGACCCGGTATCGGTGGCGGTCACGGTGACAGGGTAGCTACCGGGTGCGGTTGGTGTACCAGACAGCGTCGAACCGCTGAAGCTCAGGCCTGCGGGCAACGAGCCCGTCAGGGCATAGCTATAGGGCCCGGTCCCTCCGGATGCGGTGAAATCCTGGCTGAAGGCAGCTGCATAGGGCGCGTTCAGCGTACCCGATCCGGGAACCAGCGCCAGACCGGGCCCAGCAACGTTAAGGGTGAACGCCTGACCGACGGTGAAGGGGCCATTGCCGCTGCTGCTGTCGGTCGCAGAGACATTGAGATTGAACGCACCAGCCGCTGTCGGTGTGCCCGAAACCGTCACGCTGTTCGCGGTGGTGCCCGAAATGGAAAGTCCGGCTGGCAGGTTGGTGACCTGATACCCCGACCAGGGCTGTGCACCGCCATTGAAAGTGAAGGTCTGGCTATACGGGGTCGCAACACTGGTGTTCAGACTGCCTGCGGCCGTGATTGTAACCACTGGATCCTGCACCGTAATCGTCACCAATGCAGCCGAGGAAGTACCACCGCTATTGGTTGCGCTGTAGGTAAAGCTGTCGGGTCCGGCATAGCCCGGATTGGGCTGATAGGTGATGGTTGTGCCGCTGGCGATCACAGTGCCGTGCAGTGAAGGGGTGACTTCGTTCACGGTGGTCGGTGCGCCGCCGGTTATCGCGAGCGTCACATTGGTAGCGGCAGCGTCATAAGGCACGGTTAGAGTCACCGGACCAGCTACCGGCGGGATGTCGATCACCGTCAGGGTTGCCACCGCCGATGCGCAATTGGTCGGGTTGAGCTGATCACAAATCGTATAATTGACGGACTGCGAGCCGACCGCTGTGCCAGCGGCAACGGAGATCTGACCGGTTGCGGGGTTAAGCGTCACGCCAGCATTGGATGAAGTCGACGAAGTCACAACGACATTGGCAAAGGTCGCCGCAACACCGTTCAGCGTATCTGGGCCATTGCCATTATTGGCAAGAATATTGGCATAGGCTGTGCCGCCCGTCACCGTGCTGATGTCGGGCGCATTGACGTCGTCGAGCGCAGCAATGGCGGCTGCCGATACAATAGCCTCGGCAGAGGCAGCAGCGCAATTGGCCGGATCAAGCGTCTGACAGATTTCGTACACTACCGTATAGGTGCCCGCCGGAGTGGCCGGTGCAACAAGGACCGCGCCGGTCGCCGGATTGAGTGTAACGTTCGGGTTAGTCGTCGCCAATTGGCTAAGCGTTACAGTGGCGAGCGTAGCGGGAACGCCGCCAAGCGTGTCGGTCCCATTGCCGTTATTGGCGAGGACATCGGCATAGGCCGTGCCCCCTGTAAAGCCGTTGACCGCTGCCGCGCCCGTATCATCATTTGCTAGAATCGGGGGCGATGCGATGGTCAACGCATAAGCCTGGTTACCGCTGAATGGCCCGGGGAAGGGGCTGGAATCGGTCGCCGTTACAGTGAAGTTGAACACGCCCGATGCTGTCGGCGTACCCGAAAGCGTGCCGCCGCCGGTCAGGGTCAGTCCGGTTGGTAGAGCCCCTGCGGTTACGGCAAAGCTATAGGGCGCTACCCCAGCTGATGCGGTGAGCGTCTGGCTGTAAGTTGTCCCCGCCGTTCCATTGGGCAGCGACGCCGGCGAAACCGTTACGGGCACATCATCATTGTTGATCGTACCCAGTCCCTGATTGTCGGAGAGCGTAGCGTTCGTGGCGCCGCTGAGATTGACGAAGAATGTCTCGTTCGCTTCCGGCACGGCTTCGCCGATTACGGGTACGGTGATCGTGCGACTGGTCTGGCCAGGAGTGAAGGTCAGCGTTCCGCTTGTAGTGGTATAGTCCGCCGGCTGCGTCGCCGTTCCATTGGCTGTTGCATAATTGACCGAGACCGTCTGGCCACTTGCAGCCGACAGGTTGACTGTGAAAACTGCATTGATGGTGCCGGCATTGCCTTCGGTCACGGTCACATCGTTTATCGATAGTGAAGGTAGCGGATCATCGTTGACGATCGTTCCGACACCCTGGCCGTCGACGACCACCGCATTGACCACATTGGTGATGTTGACGAAGAATGTCTCGCTTGGTTCATTCAGAACATCGCCATTTACTTGGACGGTGAAGGTATAGGTGCTGCTGCCGGTGGGGATGGTCTGTCCGGTCAGCGCATTGGTAACATAATCGACACCGCCGGTTGAGGTGCCATTGGCAGTCGCAATGTCGAAGGTCACCCCACCCGGGCCTGCGGGAGCCGACAGGCTGGCGGTGAAGGTGTAGTTGGTCGTACCAGCATTGCCTTCATTGGCCGTGACATCATTGATTGCAAGGTTTGGCAGATCATCATTGAGGATCGTGCCAGTCGCCGAGTTGGGAACGCCAACGGTATATCCCGCGCCTGCATTGAGGGTGAGGGTCACGGTCTCGTTCGTCTCAATGGTCGCATCTGCGGTCGGGTTGACCGTGATGGTCCCGGTCGTACTACCCGCTGGAATGACAAGCGGCGAGGCAATCGTCGCATAGTCGGTGCCGTTGGTCGCAGTACCGCCGATCGTGTAGTTGATCGACGTCGCACTCGACGGATTGGCCTGATTCAACGTGACCGTGTAGATAAGGTTCGGCGCACCGTCTTCGGCCACAGAGGTCGGCGAAACGGCAATGGTTGCCGCGGGCACATCGTCATTAAGGATTGTCCCGGTCGCACTGGAAGGAGCACCAACGGTATATCCGGTTCCCGCAGCAACGGTCAGGGTGACGGTTTCATCAGGCTCGACAGCGCCATCAACCGATGGGTTGATTGTGATGGTGGCGGTCGTCGCATTGGCGGGAATGATGACTGTAGCAACGCCACCAGTGTAATCCGAACCGGACGTCGCCGTTCCTGCGGTTGTTATGTTGACCGTCGTCGGCGTGGCAAGCGCAGTGCTCCGCGTGACAGTGTAGGTCAGATTGGTAGCGCCGTCCTCACTGACCGAAGCAGGCGACACGGCGATGGAAACGGTGGGTGCTGCGACAACGTTGACGGTCAGCGTTTCGACTTCGAAATGTTGCCCCGGGCCGGTACTCGCATCTGTTACACGGATTGTCTGCGTTGTTGACCCGGCCGTTGTTGGGGTTCCGCTTATTACACCGGCAGCACTCATAGTGAGCCCCGGGGCTGGCGGATTACCTACAAAAGGCTCGGTCTGGTAACTATATGGCGAAACACCACCGGTCGTGGAAAGCGAAAAGGATGTCGGCACACCTTGCACCACATTATATGTCGATGGAGACAAAGTGAGTGTCGGCTGCTGGACAGTGCCCGCATAGGCCTTGTCAGTGAACTGTCCGATATTGTCTGTCGAGCGCACGCTGAAGCTATAGCCACCCCGCTGGGTCGGCGCTCCACTGAGTACCCCGCCGCTGGATAGAGTGGTGCCCACCGGAAGCGCACCACTTTGCAATGTATAGGTGTAAGGCGCATTACCACCGGTTGATGTCAGAGTTTGCGAAAACGACGTGCCAGCCACCAAAGTCGGTAATGTAGCCGGTGAGACTGTAATCGGGGAAGTCGGGGGTGTGATTGTAATCGTAACCCGTACAATACTTATAGCAGTATCGTTACCCGACGCGTCGGTGAATTCGAAAGCATCACTGGTCGCACTATTGCCATTGTGTGTATAGTCGACAACCCATTGATCACCTTGATACCGGAGTATCGCTGTCCCATGTGTCGGGAAAAGCGGGCCATCAACCGTGCCAATCCCCCCAAAACTGAACGGGTCACAATCATCGACATTTATGGTCACCAGCCCACCAGTTGCAACCGTGGCAGACTTGGCTGTGCAGGTAGTCGACGTATGGGCGGCCTGCGCCTCAGGCAGCAGGGCAATCTGCGCCAGCATCAGCACGAACACTGTCGCAAACAGCTTCGTCCATGACCGCACCAAAGCCTTACCCATAACTGCCCCCGTTTTTGCCTGCCCTGTTGTCGGCCAGACACAATTGTCACATTCTGTAACGCGGTTAGCAGCAACTGCGCGGGTGGCATTGGGCCGAAATGCACCGGTACATATTTGCGCGAACCCTTTAGCCGGTCCAACTGGCTATACCGTTCCGGATGGAAGCCTGCCCCGCACATATATGGAACGGCCCGCTCAGACCCTTGCTGCGATTGGTCGCGTCCAGTATTGCGTTTGCGACGCTGTGTCTGGCTTTGCCGGCCACTGCTTCATCAGGGCAGACAGGCCATGCGCTGACTTTCGGAGACTGGGCAGCGGCTTGCGACAATGGCTGGCGCTGCGAGGCGCTTTTGGTCAATCCACTGGCCCATCAAAATCCCTCTGAACCCATGCGGATTGTGCGCCTGGCTGGTCCAGACGGCCTGTTGCAGCTTTCTTTTTTCTCTGGAGCGGCGGAACCTGATGGAAAAAGCTTTCAGCCTGACATGGTGGAAATTGGCGGGGGCGGTTTCGATTATCTGAATAGCCTGCCCGATCCGGCCGGTTTCAATGGAGACCAGTTGGATTTTGAAGGCGAAGCCGCGATGTCCCTGCTTAGGAACATGGCGCAGGGCGATACTGTCAGGCTGATTAAGAAAAATGGTCCATCGGTGACACTATCGACACGTGGGCTAATGGGCGTCCTCGTCTATTTCGATACGGTTCAGCAGCGGATCGGCAATGAAAGCGCAGCGTACGCAAAGGGCCCGTCCCCTGCCACTACCACTCCGCCGCCACCCGAACTTCCCGTTATAAAGCTGGCAAATGCATCGGCAAAGCCACCCCGCATGTTGCGCAAGGCGCAAATCATAAAAGAGCGCGCAACCTTCGGCTGTGGCGAGCACACCCCTTTTGCCAAAACGACGGACGGCGTGGACTATTATCGGTTGGACGAGAATACCACTCTCGCGCAGGTGATACCCCTATGCTCGCTCAGCAATTACAACAGTTTCGTGCGTGTTTTACTGATCGACGAGAAAGGTAAGCATCGCATAGCCCCGATTGAGGGCGACAATTCCGATGCCGGGAATTTGGGCGAAAATTTGGTCGGCGGCTATTGGGATGCAGAGCGGCGCAGGCTGGTGAGCTTTGGCTTTTGGAGAGCCGGTTGCGGCAGCGGCACCGAATATGGCTGGGATGGTGAACGATTTCGCATAGTGGAAGAGCGGAGAACGGCGAGCTGCGATCTCGAAATTTTCAGTCAACTTGCGGTTTGGCGGGCGATGACGGTCGTATCGGACAATCGTTAGTGTAATTGGCCCGATGTACCGGTTCCCTGCCAGGCTTGGCGGTCAGGGCAGGATCGGCAAGTTTGTTCATAGTCCGTAAGTCGCTACCTTAAGGATTTGTCTATATATGATTCTCGCGGTCCAGATGCTTTTGGCAATTGCCTTAGCCCAGCATGCAATGCCAGCTGCGCCATTGTCACCCGTCACGGACGAGAGTGTCATCAAGCTGCATGGTAATTGCCAATATGAGGCAGCAAGTGGTTCCGACACTGTATCCAAGGTAAGAGACGTCGTCCGGCGCTTCAACGCTGCCATAATCTGCAAGGACGGAACCACTGCCGAACTTTTTGTGGACGAGGGCGGAGCAGTTGCCGAAATCGAAGAGCGAACAGGAGACGACGGTGAACCAGGAAAATGGGTCCGAAGCGGCCCCTGGCCTGAACAGCTTTTCCTGTTTACGCGGCCCGATTCCGAGCCATCGACCGAGCAGCAGGAAAGGTTGGTTCAAGGAAACCCGACAGTGATCATCGATGGGTCATCCGCGTTTGTCCGCCAACCGCTGTGGACGGAGACAGTCGGCGGCGCACCTGTCAATGACTGCCTGATCGAACATCTGATGCTGGTAAAGATTGGGGTGGATTGGAAAATCCGCCATATGATGTTGGTTCATGATGCGGAATCTTGCGAGATCCCGGAGCCAAAACCTTGACCACCCATATTCTTTGCAAAACGCAAACCGATTGGAGCTGAACAGAGAGCCACTCGGGCGTTGATCCCGGTTTGCACCGGTACATGGCAGAGCTGGAACGTTTGGGCTCAGCCAGATAGCCTGATTTCCCAACCGTTTTGTCTTGGGGGAGGGAAAATGACCTATTGGCGTTGGACAGCATTATTGGCGGGCGCCGTCATCGCAATCATGCTTGGATTCGGATTTATCGACGGAATGAAGGCGTGCGGTGGTGGCGATCCCATTTTCGTGTTCGAGATGGTTCGCTCACCAGCGGATGTAGAGGCGTTGTTCCAGGAACATTGTCGTGCAGCGCATAGCGTTGCCCAGCACAAAGGGCTGTGGCTAGACATTGCGCTGTTCGTGTGGATCTACTCCGCATTCCTGATTGTCGGTCTGCTCGCCCTGAAACAAGATATCGGCCCGAGTAGCAGGGCTATTGTACATATTGCCATGGCTTTGGCCGTTGCTGCTGCGCTCGCAGACCAGTTTGAAAATTTCATGCTTTTGCGCATTCTCGATAGCCTGCCTGGCCGCCAGACGGATATCGATTTGCTCTATTTTGCACCGAGGATCAAATTTGCATTGTTGGGACTTGTCACGGTGCTGGCAGGGTGGCTGCATTTGAAAATACCGGGATGGCGGAAACTGGCCGGCGCGGTGGCTATCGGTGGCGGCTTATGGTCGGCAGCGGGCGTGTTTATTCATCATGACTGGGTGCTGAAGGGCATGACACTGGGCTGGGGGGCGCTGGCGGTCGCAGCACTCGCGCTCTCGGTTGCGCGACCAAACGCCACATTGGCTGTCGCAAACAAGTAAGGGAAGAAGATGGCTGCAAGATCGCTCCTCGAACGATTTCCGTTTTTAAGCCTGCGCCAGACGATTATTCTGGCGCGGGTTGCGTCTGCACTGTTCTTCATGGCGCATGCCGTTGCGCGCATTGTGCTTGGCACGATCCCCCAATTTGGAAAATTCATGGAAGCGGTCGGGTTTCCTGACGGTGTGGCCATTGTTTGGGTTATCACGGTCAGCGAAATCCTGTGCGGTCTTTTGCTAATTTTCGGTCGTTTCGTCCGCATCGCTGTTATCCCACTGTTGTCGATTGCTTTTGGCGGGATTGTGTTGATCCATGCACATATTGGATGGTTCGTCGGCGAGCATGGAACCGGAGGCAGCGAGTATAGCGTTGCCCTGATCGTCCTGCTTCTTGTTGTCGCCGCGGCTGACAGAGATTCTTCGTCCAAAAGCAAATAAGGAGGCCGCGCGCATGCGATTTGCATCGATAGTAATGATCTTGATCGGTCTGCTCGAAACGAGTGTTCTGGCTGCATCGCCGACGCGCGTATGCGGCAAATATTCCACCGTCCTGTTATCCGAAGGTGAGGCGGCCGAGGTAAATGGCGCAGGCCAGTACAGTCTGTTCCTCCTCATCCGCGGACCACGCGGCAACTGGATATTCTTCGATTCGATGTCCGAGCCCGCCGACGCCGACAGTGCTGGAATGCTTGTCCTGACCAGACCGGACAAGACGGTATATCGGCGCAGTCATGAACCCCGCATCTACGCCATTCACCCATCGCAGCCTGACCTTGCCGACGGCAAGATGGTGAAGACCGGAGTAATGGGGGTCGATGCCATGCTCCAACCGCTCGATAATCCTGCCATCGTTGGCGACAATTCCGATTTCGATGTCATCGAGAGAGTGTTGCCGGGCGTGACAGACCGGTGCGACCTGCGCTTTGTCGCCGGTCAGGGCCTGGTCAGCCCAGCTTCGCGGTCAGTCGCGCAGTAGCAGCTGGGAGCCAATCTTGAATTTGAGTATGGTCAGGGTACCCGGCCTGATGGGAAGCGGTTTAGCGCTGTAAGCCGCAGTGCACCGGTGCGCCGCGGCGACAGCCATTGTCGCCAGGCGATGCTATGAAGTAGCATTGACCATATCATGACGTGTGGGGCGGGGCAGGATGCAAGGCACAGACAAGGCAAAGCAACTGTTGGCCGCCGGCGCGATAAGCACGATGCTTTTGCCGCAACCTGCATCAGCCACCCTGCCGCGCGCTGAACCGCCAAGTTATTCGGCCTATGGACCGTTCCAGCTGTGCACCGATCGCTTCGTGATCGATGTGGGCAAGGATGAGGCACTGCATATCGTCGGCGATATCACTCGCATCATTAACGACCGCGAATTGATTGCCATCAAGTCCGGTAACTCGCCCGACTATCTGCCCGCCAGCCTACTGGACACGGTTTTCAACCGACCAGCGCCGGAGTGGCGCAATGCAGGTCCGGCAAAATTGTCGCCAAAGCGGTTTAAGGGAAAAACACCCGACGCCGGACAAACGGTCCGATACGCACCACAAGGTTTGCGCGACGAGGATGTGCGATACATTTTGGCACCGGACGAACAGTCAGAAGACGCCTTGATCATAGGCGCAGCCAGTTTCGATGGATCCGCCAACGACCGCCGTCTCCTTTCGCGCATCAAGCCTGCATCGGCAAAAAGCCCCGAATGCCTGCCGCTTTCCGCGCTCTTCAATCGCGACCTCGACGATAAGGATGCGAAACGGGCCTATGATCTGTCCAATTTTCTGGCTGATATTTATCCGTCCAGCCCAGAAACGGGGCCTTTGTTTCATTGCGTCTCCGGGATAGGATTTGCCCTGGAGGCTGGGGAAACGCTGCTTAGACCCTGGCGGCCTTTGGGGGACGCGGGCGATTTCCATATCGGCACTGGAGGTTCGCGCATAACAATCGAACGTCGTTTTTATCAGAACGAGATGCTTCGCCCTGGCGACCCTTCAAATTTCGACGAACATCCAATGAGCCTGCTGCGGAAGACCGAGGTCATCTACTATCCCAGCCGGGGCATTGGCCCGCCATATGCCGAACCTGGCGAACGGGAAGCAGGCAGCTGGGAAGTGAAACTTATCGAAAGCCATCATTATGGCGTGACGTTCAGATTCCCTGCCTCGCAACACACAGCCGCCGGTTTTCGATTCCTCGAGCGACTGCAGTTTGTAAAAGACGATGATCCTCGATGCCAGAAATCACCTTGAACTTCACAAAACCGATCCGAACCTGGTTGCAGCAAAGCTGTTCAAAAGATGCGGCATACTCGCCTTATCCATCAACGGCGGGACTGGCCATTGTAGCGTAAAACTGTCCCTTTCAACCTGCCCGTAAAGTTCATTTTGCCGCGTAACTTCGATGATGGCGGGTGTCGGTCGAAAGTTGCCAGCATCCATTTGCAGTCTCAAAAAACAGACTGCCGTCTGTGCCGGACTCCCCTTTCCTATATGGTTGTCCGTCTAGCGTGAAGGCCGTGCCAAGGTCGTCACCCCCGTCGGATTTCCCGTCATAGATGACGCGTGTCCATTCAACGACAAAGGCTTCATTCTGGCCTTGGTTCAGCTCGATCACCACATGCTCGTCATCTCCCGCGCGAACCGGTCGGGTGGATTTTCGATAGTAGTCGACCATCATCATCGGGAAATCTGCATAATCCGCTGCCTTGATCTCTTCCCAGCGATTGACCGTGAAATCCGGACGCAGAAGAACATATTCAATTGCAGGAGCAGTATATTTCTTCTGCACAGCCTTGGATTGGATAAAGGCGTCGAAAAAGGCGTTCGGGTCGCCCCTTTTGCACGCTGCATCGGCCGTTTGCAGCGAAAGTCGATCAGATTCGGTTATCGCGGTATCAGCGTTTTCTTGCGCGTGCACCCTCGGTACAATTGCTGCACTTGCAGCGGGCTTATCCCGCAAATCATCTATTACGCCATTGTCACTTGCTGCTTCACCACTGCACCCCAAGGCCAAGAGCGAAAGTGCCCCAAGCGGTGCCAGCTTGTTCCAGGCCGATTTCGCATGCAACCTCCGCGCCAATGGAAAACTCCTCGCAATTATTTGGTATCTGTTTGTCTTCCGTTCAGGTTAGAGGGTGAACTGTAACTAACGAAATATGTTTTTAATACTGGTGCATCGGTTGGTTCCTGAACCGCGCCCTGCATCGGTTGCTTGCATTATTGGTATTTTTCATGCTCTTATGTGAATTGAAATGTCTGAACTCATCATTATAGCCGACGATCATCCGGTATTCCGCGACGGGATGTGCCGATTGATTTCTGCGGCTCTACCCGATGCGCGATTGCTCGAAGCGGGGACTATGGACGAAGTGATGGCTCTCGCCGAGTCGGGAGACGAACCGGATCTGTTTTTGCTCGACCTTTTGTTTCCAGGTATGGAACCACGAGAAACGCTTCCCCGGCTTCGGCAGCGTTTTCCAAAATCATCGATCGCTATTGTATCGATGCTCGACGACGACCGTACAATTAACCGGATTATGGATGAAGGTGCGGACGCATTTATCGTCAAATCGATCCCGGCAGGTGAAATGGTCGACGCCGTAATGGCGGTGCGGGCCGGGCAATATGTAGTCGCAAAGCCCAGCATTGTTTCTCTGACCGATGCCGTCCCGACGTCAGCAAATGTAATGTGCCTGACGCAGCGCCAACTGGAGATATTGAGGCTGATCAGCGTCGGCGAATCGAACAAGCAGATTGCCCGTAAACTGGGCCTTTCTCCATTTACGGTGCGCAATCACATCTCGCTGCTTTTGCGAACGCTTCACGTTCATTCCCGTTCCGAACTGGCGTTAAAGGCCGAAAGCCTGGGTTGCCTGCAACAAAGTGCAGGGGCGATCAGCCTGAATGGAGTCTCGCACGCACGGAACTGATCGTCGACCGCAGTTCAGCGGGGCGTAAAGGCTTTTTAAGAACGAGAACGTTCGGATCACCGATTTCTGCGGTAATTCGGTTGTCATCATGCGCGGTGATAATGATGGCCGGCACATCGACACCCAGCAACTTGCGGACGGATTTTATGCAATCTTCCCCTGTTTGGCCGCCACCAAGATCAAAGTCGGTGACAATCATGTCGCAGCCTTCAATAGTTGCGGGAATGGAGGTGGTGGCAACCACATGACATCCCCATGACGACAGCAGCCCGGCGGTCGCTTCAAGTATATCGGTGTCATCTTCAACCAGAAGGACGGACCAATCTCGCAGCGGTGATCGGTCATTTCCGGATGGCGCCAGGGTGACCGTCACTTTTGCATCCTGGACAATCGGCAAGCCCGATACAGTAAAGCGGGAGCCCCTGCCAATTCGGGAGGCCACATCTACCTTCAAGCCCAGAATTGCAGCCATTCTGGCCACAATTGAAAGTCCCAAGCCTACACCCTGCCGGTCTCGGTCGCCACGCTGCCTGATCTGGAAAAACTCGTCAAAAATCAGGGAGAAATACTCTTCCTCTATGCCGTTTCCCTGATCCCAGACCTCTACAGCGATTGATGAACCCCGGCGCCGACAGCCGAGGATCACGCCGCGACCCGTAGAAAATTTCAGCGCGTTGGAAACCAGATTCTGGATCATCGTCAACAGCAGAACGCGGTCGGTCAGCACGACATAGCGGGTATCGACCATGCGCAATTCGCTGTTATCCCATTCGGCGAGCTGCACATTTTGCAGCACGATTTCCTGGAACAACTCACCGAGCGATACCGGTTCGAGCTTTGGTGCCACTGTTCCGCTGTCGAGAGTGGAAAGATCGAGCAGCGACCGAAACAGGCGGGCCAGCGATTGCAGCGCGCGGTCTATCCGTTCGACGATTTGGCGTTGCCGGTTGTTCAAGCCGGTATTCTGCAGGCTGTTTGTGAACAAGTTGATCGCATGCAGCGGCTGCCTCAGGTCATGGCTCGCCTGTGCGAGAAAGCGCGATTTTGCGAGATTGGCTTCGTCCGCCTCACGCCGCGCTTGCTCTATGCGTCCCAGCAGCGCAGACGCATAATGTGGAATCACGACCGCGGAGAGCAGCAGCATCACCATCATATATGGCGCATTCTGACCCTGCGGAATGCTGAAGCCCACTATCAAAACGGTACAGACAGCAAAACCAGTTGCGATCCGCAAATAGGTTTTCCCGAAACGCAGGCCATTCCCCAGCGTGACCCACAAGATTATGGTATGTAAAGGCATCATCACCATAGGTTCGACAACAATGCTGCAGCCCAGCGAAACATAGTCGAGAACCATCGAGAGCAATCGCCGGACCGGATAATGCCCCGGCATATGGCGCGCCCACAGGAAAATGGCGAACGCCGCTGGAGCATATAGAATATGATAAACAAGGATTGTTATCGCCCATGGCGCGATGAATTCGTCCTCGGCCAGCAATACGCCCAATATTGCGGTATAGACAGCGATGATCGACAGAGCCGCAAGCCGAACCTTGGTTTGTCCTGCTTCAGCCAGTTCTTCGTCGAGATGCTTTTGAGGTTGTCGACAAAAAAGTCGAGCGCCCAAATTCCATATCATTCATGCCTACTATCTACAGAAGCCGGGCGAACAATGATCATGAATACACCGGAATAATATTTTAAACCATGGGAAGCGAAGAAACGCTGAGGGTTTCCAGTTTGCCTTTATGAAAAAATATACGGAGATTGTAGATATTTTTACGGCAGTTGATGTCAGTCGACTGATAATAGGTACCTTCTGCATCCTGATCATCCGCCCATCTTTCGAAAGCTAGTCCAGTTGCTCTTCGAACCTTTGCCATCGCGATATTGTCGCTATCACCCCGCTTCAGCCCGAATGGACCAACGAATGCGGCATGATTTCCGAATTCAATCCATTTACTGACCACTATTCCATCATCGACGAGATATTTGATCGGCAACTTGTCTGCCGACAATGTGAAACTGCACTGACGCAATGGATTGCGTTGGTTGCACTCTATTGCCTTATATCGCGTCGGCATTTTGCCGAGACTGGCGCAAATCGCAAGTGAACCAAAATCAGGTTTCGACTGGGCGTTGGCGGCTATTGGAATGCTGGCCAGCAGCGCAAGACTGACGGCCTTTGTGGAGATCATCATATTACGGCCTTTCCACGATTGTCAAAAGCACAGAGTTGCAACGCGCCGATGGTCAGCATGTCGGCACCGAATCGTCATTTTCTTCCAACGCATATTTGCCATCGGGCCTTCGGACATAGCGATGCGTGAAAGAGCGCGTGCCCTCATAACCGACCTCGAAACGCACATTTTTGACAGGATTTTGCAGCCTGCCTTCAATTCCGGTTACTGGCTGGTTACCGCCTTTTGCGCCGCTGTCATTATATTGCGACGGGAATTCAGCAATTTGGCGTGGGCCTTCGGAACCGAGTTCGATCAGCGCCATATTTGCGCAGGAATAGCCTTGCCAGACTCCCCCGGCCGTCGAAACGACAACCGGATGATCGGACACATCGTTCCGCACTTCCCATTCGGGGGGATTTCCCATGATCGAACCGCTGACAAAATCGGGCCACCGCCCCTTAACCGCAAATTTGCCCTCGCTCTCGGCAAGATAAAATATACCGAGCGCCCCCAGATTGACCGGATAGGCCTCCAGATGATTGGCCGGCGCGAGCAGGATCCACCGTCCCCCACCCATCTGCAGCAACTTTCCGCCCGAATAGCTGTAGTCGCCGCTTTTGACATCTTCGGTCCGGCTTGTGTCGAACAGGGCGACATAGGCGCGGGTCAGTTGCTCGCTCGGGTCGAGTTCGGACAACGGGCGCACCAGCGGCGGCGTTTCGGACCTTGAATCCGTCCGCGATGCGGTCTGCATTTTATGCCCGGATACGCTATTGCTCGCATCATCCTGACTGATTGCAAGGGCGCCAAGGGCACTACCCGCTGCAATAATCAGTACAACCACAACCCCCAGTTTCCTGTCCCTTGTTTTTCCAGCCTTCGGATTGTGCAATGGCTTCATATCGAACTCCAATCTTGTCGATCCATCGTCACGGCCACTCGCTCCAGCGGATTTCGTCAGACACCAGTTTCCAGCAGCCATTTGACCAAGCGAACGAAAGGCGCCCGCGAATGCCGGCGGTATAGCGGTAATCAGATCCATCATTATTGATCCGATTCTCCACGACGTTCGGATCTTCTTTCCATTCGATGTGAAAGCCGCGGTCAGCATCGGAAACAGGCTCAAAAATTATCGGCACACTCCGCTCCGTACCATATTCATAATAGACGGCATGCGGTGCGAATTTTATCGGCGGCAACCGGTAATAGCGGCGCGGCCATCGCTTGGGCAGCGCGTCTCCGCGAATGATGGAAATTTGCTTCGAAAGCGCAAAATAGCGCGTGGCCGGTGACGAGAAGAAGGCTTCGATAAAACCGTCCCTGTCGCGTATCGCGCAAAAATCATTCAGACGCTTGCGCTCCACCGTTCCCGCTCGCTTTACGACGGCAGATGTGGGGCAACGTCTCAATAAACTGGTCTTGCCACCGCCATCCCGGCGCAGCCTCAACCAAAGCTCGTCGTGGGAAATATCGAGGTGCAGACGATCGCTCCGACCGCCTTCTGCGCCTTTCGGCGTCGCGAGAATGATGGCGGGATAATCGCTATAAGCCCAAACCGAACGGATCGGTGCGCCATTGAAACGCATGGTTTCGATTACGACGGAGTGGCCTGGAGGCACCGGCTTTCCACAGGCCGATAGCTTTTCGGCCCATTCGCCAAGATACACTTCCGGAATATAGCTATGTTCCGTCTCGAAGGGCGCCCCCCGCAGCGCCGGATCATCAAACTGGGGCGCTGCCATGACCGAAAGGAGGGCGAGGGAGAGGATTGTGGCCACTGCAGTCTGTTATGCCTGTCTGGCTTGCCGTTGAGAAAAGCAAATTCGCACTGGTACATTTTCGGCATTGGCTAAAAGCAGGCCGGGTCTGTTTGCTGGCGCAATTAGCGGCGCTGCACCGGTATCCCGAAATTGTAGATCGTCGAGTTGGTTCCGCCTACGCACTCGATGGTCATCATATGGATAGGTTGTTTTATTTGTGTCACGATCCAGCCCGTTTTCACACGCGTTAAAGATTGGCGTCCTGTTGATTTCGGTTGCACCAATTGGTGCAGAAGCCGCTACGCGTCAAAGTACAGGGCAGGATTCGTTCGCAGCCGTTGCCTGGGCCGAGGGATATCGCAACCTGATATGGAGTTCAGGCTATCCATCAAAGGAAACAGCAGAATCAGCTGCCCTGAAATTCTGCAACGAGCGGATCGGCAAGGATTGCACTATCGCAGCACATTCAAGGAACGGCTTTATTGTTGTTGGCATTGCCGACGATGGCGGCAGGATTGTCCAGTCGGGACGCACCAGGGTAGAGGCTGCTGACATTGCTATCAATCGCTGCCGCTCGGAAGGCTCAGGAGCTCGATGCACCATTCAGTATCTGGATCTGATGCAGGGATCACCGCAGGTCAAGGATATGCAGATTTCAGCACGCTTACCCGACCAATGGGCCACATTTGCCTATCGAAGCAATGCTTATCCTGGCGATGTGAGACGTGTTTGGCCTGTCGCGCAACAGCCAAGCCAGGAAGAGGCCATCAGGAAAGCACTCTTATTATGTACCCGCGAAGAAAAGCGGGAATGCACCGCAAAGGCAGGTGTCCGCAATGTGCGCATCGCAGTCTACACCGCTCTCAACGAGCCTGGCACGCCCATGATAGAATCAGATATTGACGATGCGCGCCTTGAAGCGGCGGTGGAAGCAAGATGTAAATTGATGGCGGCCAACTGCATCACTTTTGGTACGTTCAGTGCCAGCGAACCCGTCTGGCAGGCTATCAATCTTGCGGCGCCCGCTCCGGCAGCACCTCCTTCGCGCTAGTTGATATATTTTGCACTATCGCGCCGGAGATGTTTCAACCTCTAGGCTGTTCAATGTCAGCCATTTCTTGACTTCCTCGATACCTTTCCGGGTTTTCGCGTTCAGCAGCTTTTCCGGAGTCATGTACAGATAGCGCTGGAATGTCTGGCCTTGTGCATTGCGCAACGATGGATCGGCTCCGGCCTTCAGAAGGGCAAGCACATGCCAAGGCTCATTGATCTGGGCAGCGACATGCAGCGCGCTGTTGCCGACAGCATCGGTCAGATCAAGTTTCGCTCCTGCTGCCAACAAAACCCGAAAATGCTTTGGTCTTTCTGCAATCAGAGCCGTCATCAACGGGGTGCGACCGCTTTCGGGATCAATCGCGTCGAGCATCTCATATTCCGAGGCCAGCCATCGTTTCAGGGAACTCGCGCCCTGCTTGCGAATGATGATGTGCACCTCTTCCGGCAAGGGACGCGTGTAAACGCAGCCGCTTGCGGCGCTATGTGGTGCAGCAAGCGCAACAGTGGCGAGCAAAAGGGACAGCAGATGGATATTTGGCCTCATCAGTTAATAGTAATATCACTACGCATCAGATGACGACATTCTCCGTACACCGGTACATTTTTGACAATTGTTCTGGGCGGCGTAGGTTTTAGAAACTACGCGACAATGCGTATAATCCTTCTCTTTTTGTCGACATTCTTGGCAGCTGCCGGTGCCCATGCGCAATGCCGCATAGGTTCAGGGCCTGACCATGGTGACGGCATACCCTATTGTGATGAACTATCGCCTCCGCCGCAGTCGAGTGTACCGCCAACGCCGCCGCAATGGCAGGATTTCGCCGCAGCGGTTGTTTGGGCAGACAGCGACGAAGGTGACCAGTTTGATGGGGTAGGCAAATATTTCGATGAACAAATGGCGATTGAGCAAGCCATGGAGAAATGCCGTGCCAAAACATCTTGGCGTAACTGCGAGATTGCGGTTTCAACCACGAATGGGGTGATCGCGGTGGGTCGTGACCAAAATGGCAAGCTTAGGGTGCGAAGCAGTCCGGCCAAAGAAGATGCGGAAAATGGCCTGATTGAAAAGTGCGTCGAGGACGGATCGCGTTGTAAAGTAGTCGCGATTTTTGATGGGCGCGGCGAGTATTTTTAGCCGTCCAAGTAAATATTTGCCGACAGCTTAATTGCGGACATTCGGTGTCGGCCGAAAGCGGATTAAGCCACTCTTCCAAGGGTTGTATAGCGCAACAAGTTTGCACTGGGCGGACTTGCCGCAATTCGCCCGCATTATGCTCTGCGCCATCTTTTCGGTCGGGCTGGAACCCAAGCGGATTTCGCCATCTTTGGTTTGTGCAATATATAGAAATACACTGGCGACGGTGCGTGCTGCGACGCATGAATGACCGCTATCATGCATGCAGCTTTGGAGGGCGGCGTTCTCCGCCTCCTGCGCACTGCGATAGCCGGTGGCGATCCAGACGTCGTTTGAGCCACCTTGATCATTGGGTTCAACCCATGCCGCTGAAGCAAATTGGTGGCGAAAATTGCCTGTGGGGCGCCAGATTTCCCGGTTGTGGTTAGATGCCGAGCCAGCGATCTTACGCCCGGGACTGGCTGTGCCATGGCTCGTTTCTACACACATATCTCCAATTTTTCGGCATTCTGCCAGCATGCGTTTTTTCGCCTTGGCGGCTGTGGAATCCCAATTGGTGTAAACGCGACCCGTTGCGCCAATACCAATCGAATAAGAGCTGTTATAGGATGTGATCATGAACTGGCATCCGGTGCCCATATCTTGGTTGCATGCTGCAACAGCTGCTTGCTGTGCTGAAGCTCCATTGGGATAGCCAATTGCAACCCACATATCGGCTGCATCCGGATGCGCCGCAATTGCAAAATGATTATCGACCCAAGCCATTTGGGGCGGTGGAGGCGCATTTGGATCTCCCCTCTGCTCACAAAGTGGCGTGCCCCTGTCATCACCGACCTGCACTTCACCTGGAGCCCAAGTGCATGGAAATGCGGCTTGGGCCTCTCCGGCCCAAGCGAAAACCCAGAAGGCAATCGCTGTATGGAGTACCCATTTGAAAGAAGTGTGCCACACTGGTCAGCGAACCAGCCGACCTAAGGTGTCCACACGGCAGTTGGTCCCATTCAATTTGTAATCGACCAATCGATGGCCGGGCTTCGATCCGCCTTGCTCAAGAAATAAGGTCAGGTCGCACTCGCTGAGTTCGCCCTCAACCCTTTCGGCCTGGTTCATGCCGACCACACCGCCCCTGCCGTCGTAGACCGGGATATTGTCGACCACGACCTGTCGCGTATCGACGCGAGAAATATACCGCAACGATTTGGTGCCGGCCAGTTCACTGATGCCATTGGGAGCACCCCAGAAATCCACGATTTCCTTCTCGGTCCAGCCCTGCATGCTGTAGAATCTTTCCCGTTGCGCATCATTCTTCTTGCGAAAATTGGCTGCGGTCTTTTCCATAAACAGCCGTTCGGCCTCCATGCCCGCAATCTGCTGCTCGACCTGACCGGCCTTGCTCGACAATGCAGCCATACGCGCTTCAAGTTCGGCGCGGTCCTTCTCGATTTCTTCGCGACTTTTTGTTGTTGTGTAAGGTGGCCGCTTTCCCTCAGGCCACAGATGCGACCATGAGTAGTCGGATAGACGGATGTAGCTGATCAGGGGAATCTCGGTCGCGTAGATCATTCCCAGGTCAGCCAGCGGTTGCATGGCGGCCGCTTTGTCTTCCATCGTGGCGTTGGGGTTTTTCTGGATTTTCTTAGACGCATCGTAGAATTTCTGAATCGCAGGCGCGACTTTATCCTGCATCTTGCAGGCCACCAGATAGGCGCGGTTGACCCAGTTGTCAGGTATCGGAGCCCATTCGGGCGAGTTCATTTTTTCCGATTCATTGTTTCGGTACAGGGCGTATGCACTGGTGATACGGAATTGTTTCGGATTGCACCGGATGTCCACGGTGTACTGGATGGTATCCGGGTCCGACATGCCCTCCATGACCTGCACGACAAAAGCCGTATGGACCTGGCTATCCTCCATATACTTCGCCATGTCCGGCGCCTTCATAGCCAGCGCTTTGGACTGGTCAAAAATCTCAAGATCCAGTGTCGATTTGACTTCGTCTAGCGCCAGATAGTGCACGCTGCGTTGCGGCTTTTCGCCTTCTCGCGCAATCATCACCCAATGGGCTGCGTCGGCGGAAACGGCACTTCCCAAAATTCCACAAGTGACGGCTGCGGCAACGAATGGATTTGATATTTCCAAGATGCTCAACGCTGGTTTCCTCATCTCGTGTTTCGGCTCGTTATTAACCCGCAAGGCAGGCGCGCATCTTGTCCCGCGCTTCATGCCCTTTCGTCCAAGCCGATGCGAATATCTGACTTCCGGCCATGCTGACGCGGACGCCCTCTTCGTTTTGCATCACATCCAGCGCCGCATCGATTGAAGGTAGCAGGAAAATGACGAGGCCATTCTGTTCGCCATCTATGCCAATTTGCGTCGCGGTCACTGTGCGGTCCGGCTCGCCGTCTGTAGAAAGTGTCACCTTCACGCTTTTGGCTTTTGCTGGAACGGGCACATCCGGTCCACTGACCAGGAAAAACGACTCTTTCCAGTCATCCGAAGGCCCCAAATACCCCATCGCGGAATCGCCGTCAGCAAATGTGATGGTACAGCCCTTGCCCGATAGCTTTCCATTCTTTTTCGCATACCATTGTGGCGGCTTGGGCCTACCTGATTTGGTTACCCCATCCTCCTTGCTCTCCATGGCACCCGCCAGTTGGCGCTGCAGTGGCGATTGGGCAGCAACTGGATACAGCCCAAGAGATATCAATCCAAAAGCGATGCTGACCATTCTGGTCCGGTGCTTTACAAATGCCATGTTCATGTGCGTTCGTTACTCAATCAAACTCGGTCGCGGCTTCGGTCGATTTGACCACAAATAAGTCCTTTTGCAGCAATGATAGTCCGTCGAGTTGATGCAAGTATATGTGGATCGCTGTACTAGTGCTTCTTTTCAGCTGGGGATACGTTGCGGGTTCAGCCAACTGTATATACCCATGGGCTGAACAGCGGCTTTGGGGAAGACCGGTTTCCGCATCAAAGCGCTGACCTTGATTCTTCTTGTAGTATAAAATCTTATGGCACCACTTTTACCCAAAACGTCATTGGCCGGGCATGTTGGCAAAATGGCGGCATCCGGTACTGAAACAATCGGGCAATTGTCTGCGGAGAGTTTGGAAATTACCGCCGAGTATCGGCAGGCCCGATCAAGGCTTTGGAATGTTTCGATCGGCGCTCTGTATCTCTACTTGAGTGGGATACTCACCGGAATTTCGGATGATATCTCCGAAGCGCTGCTAATATATGTTGCCTGCTTTTCAGCCTTTGTAGTCCTTATATTCATACATACTCGCCTGCGACCGGGGGTTATACCCGCACGACGATTGATCGCCATGCTCGGAGATTTTTGTTCGCTCACCTTCGTCATGCTGGTGGGCAAAACACTGGGCCTGCCTCTATATGTTTTCATCGTCTGGGTCACATTGGGTAACGGTATGCGCTTTGGTCAGCGCTATCTTGTAATTGCATCGGTTATGGCACAGCTGTCGTTGATCACGCTCTTCCTGCTCAGCGACTATTGGCGGCAACAGCCTTATCTGCTGGGCACTTTTTCGATGGTGGCGCTGGTTTTGCCTGCTTATGCCTACGTGCTTCTGGGTCAGACCGCGCAGGCACGCGACGAGGCACTTGTCGCCATGCAAGCCAAAAGCCGTTTTCTGGCCCATGCCAGCCACGATTTGCGCCAGCCTATTCATTCGATCGGCTATTATCTCAGCCTGCTACGAACCGCCCGCAGCGCTGCAGATCGCGAAAAACTGATCGAACGGATCGAGCGGGCACTGGGATCGGTGTCACGGCTGTTCAAATCGCTGCTTGATATTGCACGGCTCGACAGCGGAACCATCGAGGTTAACAGTGAAGTCGTTGCGCTGCATCCATTGCTGTCCGATCTGGTCCAACAAAATGAGCAAAGTGCACAATGGCATGACGTCAATGTAAGATATGTTCGCACAACTATTTCCGTTTCAGCCGATCCCGCACTTCTGTCCACCATGGTCCAGAATTTGCTGTCGAACGCGATCAAATATGCGCGGGGGAGCGGCGTTGTACTCGGCGTACGCCGCAAGGGTGGAGTGGTGGCGATAGAGGTGCATGACGCAGGCATCGGCATCGATGCGGCCCATATACCCCATATCTTCGACGAATTTTACCGTGCCCATGTCGAAGGAGACCGCGATTCCGAGGGGGTCGGTTTAGGCCTCGCCATCGTCAACAGGTTGGCTCAATTATCAGGATTCACATTATCGATACGGTCACGACGCGGCATAGGCACCACAGCAGGCATTTACGACATTCCTGTCAATTACGAGAAGCGGACACCCAAACAGGCTGCAATGCACGATGCGGCAAAGCCATTGGCGGGGTATCGCGTTATCCTGATTGAGGACAATCCGGATGTTCTTGACGCTACTTGCGCGCTGCTTGAGCAATGGGGGTGCGCTGTCCAGCCTCACCCTACCATCCCGGCTCATTTCGAGCCAGCAGACCTGATCATTGCTGATTATGATTTGGGAGATCGGACCTTGGGAACATCCGCCATACTTGTGATCCGGGAGAAACTGGGGTCGATCTTGCCTGCAATCCTGATGACGGGCCACGCTGAGGCCATAGCCAATCAGCAAAATTTCGATGAAGGGATCCAGATACTTGCCAAGCCTGTACAGCCGGCGATGTTGCGATCGATACTATCGACATTTCGCGCAGCCAGTCACAACCGGTCCCTGTAAGTCGTGGCAAAACAGGTCTTGGTATTGCATCGTGCACAGGCCGAAGGTCAGCAATGCCGGGGCAGCTATCGCCCTCTCCATCACACCAGGTTTATTAACTGGACGCCTGAAGATGGCCGCCTTGTCTCGTGGAACGCATCCATGCTTATTGGCAACATATGTCCAGGAATGATGAAGTAATATGGCTCCCCAGCATAAAAGAATTATTGAGCTTCCCGGTGTTTTCGACGAGCATTGGGCAGAATATGATCAGGCGCGAATTCGCTTATGGATGATAGCGGCGTCCGCCCTTTATATTATCCTTCGCTGGATCGCTGGTGGATCAACAATTCCTGGTCCCGCAGACAGTTATATCTTGATTTTACCGCTACCTGAAGGCGCGGCAAAACATCTGCTCCTGCTATGTCTTGGTTATGCAGCATTAGGCATCGCGTTGCTCGCCATCATTCAGAAATTTCCCGGCAGCTTCACCTTGCGCCGACTCTTCACCCTGATCTGCGATTTCGGAGCCTTAACCTATCTACTGTTGGTCGGCGAAGGCCCAATGATGATATTCCTCGCAATGATCCTGTGGGTCGCGGTCGGGAACGGTATGCGGTTTGGCCGCTGGAATCTGATATTTGCACCAATATTGGCACTGTTATCATTGTTCAGTTTGTTTGCGATGAGCCCGTTCTGGCAAAGCCGTTTCGATGTGCTTCTCACCTTCGCCATTTGTTTTCTGATATTGTCCGCCTATTCGATAGTGGTGTTGCGGCAGATATCGCAAGCACGTGAGACCGCATTGGAGGCGATGCAATCAAAGAGCCGGTTTCTAGCCCAAGCGAGCCATGATTTGCGCCAACCCATCCATTCGATCGGCTATTATCTCGACATTTTGCGGGCAACAAAAGAGAGCGCCGATCGGAATCAATTGCTTGATCGTATCGAAAAAGCGCTTGGTTCTGTTTCAAGACTGTTCAAGTCGTTGCTGGACATCTCCCGGATCGACAGCAGAGCAATCGAAGTCCGCATCGAAACCATCGAGTTACAATCGCTGCTGGCAGATATCGTGCAACAAAATGAACAGCTTGCTATAGGGAATAACGTCGATCTTCGCTGCATGCCGACGAGTCTGAAAGTACGTGCCGATCCGACATTGCTGGCGATGATGATACAAAATCTGTTGTCAAACGCGATCAAATACGCACCTGGCGCGAGAGTATTGATAGGAGCGCGCAGGCAGGGAAAGCGGGTCGCAGTCGAAGTGTACGATCAGGGCATCGGCATCAAGGTCGAGCATCTCCCTTTCATATTTGACGAATTTTACCGGGCACATGAAGCTGGTGATCGCGATGCCGAAGGTGTTGGCCTTGGACTGGCAATAGTCAATAGATTGGCAGACCTCTGTGGTTTCAATCTTACGGTGAAATCAGAAAGAGGCCGGGGAACTGTCGCACGCATTTCCGATATCCAGATGAGTTTTGAGAAAGTTGTTCGCACACCTTTGGTCAGCAATGAGCCTTTGCGTCTGCAGAGCAATTTCCGCGTTATTCTGGTAGAAGACGATCTTGATGTTTTGGACGCAACAGCAGCTATGCTGAGGCATTGGGGATGCGACGTTCAGGCCTATGCTGAACCACCAGTCAGTTTTCAGGCAGCCGACGTCATTATTGCCGACTTTGATTTGGGCAACAGGCGATTGGGAACAGAAGCAATTCGCGTTATCCGCGAGGGCCTTGGGTCGACTGTGCCGGCAATCCTGTTGACGGGACACGCTGAGGCCATCGCCAATCAGCAAAATTTCGATGAAGGGATCCAGATACTTGCCAAGCCTGTGCAACCGGCAATGTTGCGATCGATACTTTCGACATTTCGCGCCGCCGGTCGTAACAAGATATGATCATTGTCGGCTATGTGTGCCGCGATTCTGCGTCAAGCATTGCGCGGAGATAGGCGGCGAAGCGGGAAAGCTGCTCCACACCGCCATCAACATGCGCATCGCTGATGCGCAGGCTATCCAAGGCACCGGACGTAGTGATATAATCAATAAGCAGGACATGCCGCATACGGGCACCGACTTTAAACCCCAGCCTGTTTGACCAGGAAATTCCGGCCTGTAGATCGTCCCAGAATCCCGGGCGGATCCGATCGCCACGGTCGAGCGTGACCAAATGAATGCTGCTGACCGCTATTGTCTGCGGAGCCGAGAGAAAACTGCTGTGAATCCTCAGCTCCCGGTTTTGCACCTGCAGAGCCGGGGAAGGCGTTAACAGGCGCCACAAGTCCATCCCACCTTCCCAAAATGCCAGGGCAAGGCACGCAATCAGCAATATTATGCTGAACCAGCCACCGGTCAGCTGGTCCAAGCCGTGACGCTCGGGTGGTTGTGACGCCCGCACAGCTTCCAAATAGGCAAGATGATCTTCAAATGTCATGCTATCGGTCGGCGACGGAGGTGGAGGCAGTGGAGGCGGGGGCGGAGCAAAAACGTCATGGCCCGCCAGCAGCCATATGACGACCGCGCACACTGTCGCCATCAGAGTTACTCTAGTGAAGCTGCCCTTCTTCGAAAAGCAGAGCGCTGCCGGATTCATATCAACTTCCTACCGATCCGTTTGCCGGTTAATTTCCACAAAAGACCGGAACCTTCAAAACACGGCTTTGTCGCCATGAACCGTGGCTGGAGTATAGTCTGTGATTTGTACCGGTGCACTGGGTCAATTCGGCAAATGCCCATCATTGCCGGGCGTAGTAAGCCTCAATCGACAATCCAAATCCGGGGGTTTGCAATGGCAACCGAAGTAAAAGCGGCATTTCGCAAGGAAATGGGGCTGGCTAAATCGGCGATACGCAACGGAGCACTGGCCGATGCGAAGTTTCACCTGGAGCGCGCCCACATTTTGGGTCAGCGCTGGTATGCTGCCCATGTGATAAGTCATTATCATATGCTGCGTGTTGCAATGATAGAATCGGATTGGCGAGAAGCGCGAGGGCAGATCATCCGGCTTATTGGCGCAGGTCCATTCCACCTTGTTGGTTGGCTGCCTGTCGGCAATACTGGAGGGGCCGATGTATCGCCAACTTTGCCAATGCCAATTCCCCCGGATCTTCGTCCCTATTTTGAAGGCTATTCGTTGCGGAACGGATTTCTGATCCGTGGTTTAGTTTTTGCTCCGATAGCTCTCGTCTCTATCCTGTTTTACGGCCTTCAATGATCGAGTTAGTTACAGCACTTGCAGGTTGCGGCGGCACTACCTGACCCGGACGGGATAGCTGCAGCTGGTGTAGTATACCTTACAGTTGGAAGTCAGCTCCGCGCATCCGGCCAATGCAATTTCTTCAGCCCTGCTCACCGTCGCTGCGCGCGCAGCGTAACTATACCCATCACCCCAAACGATAGTCCCGCATTGATTGTAGAACACGATTTCCACGTCGCAATCAAAACCGCCCTGGGATTGGCATTGACGGAGTGCATCCACTTCAGCTTCGTGCTTACTTATTGCAGCTTCACTGATACCGACGACCGTTCCGACTTTAGACTTTCCTGTTACAATGGCTCCCCATCTGCTCTGCCAGATACTTTCGTCTTGAGGAACGGGGACTTCAGCCCCTTCAGCATCCTGCCCATAGTCGGGGATCGCCATACAGTCGTTTATAGTCTCGACAGGAATCTTCCAAGGCTCATACCCCGCCGGACACCCATTTTCTGCTTGCCCAGCGCTGACATTCAGAAACAAAAGTGCAGTAACAACCGCGAAGGCGCCTCGCATTTTACGCAACGAGTTATGCATATTGCAATTCAGCTTGGTTGTTGCAGATAACTACAAATGAGCCGTTTCGGTGCGAAAAAACAGAGTTTCGATGTACCGGTATACCCTCCCTCAGGGAGGGCCGTTCTTGAAAGCGGCGCGATCTGGTAGAACGAGCAGGTCTAAACTGCTAATCCTCTGCTTATTGTCATAGCGAGCGTGGCAGATCGCAGTCTTCGGTCTTACAATATGAGGCTATTACAAATCAGACTCGACAGGAACCCAAGGGATGACCGAGAGTTCAGGGCCGGACGTGAAGTTCCGTCTGTCTGGTGCGGTCAAGAAGACTCGAA
>NZ_DAOLHN010000023.1:0-50305 GCF_035329025.1 Sphingorhabdus sp.
GTGACAAGGATGTGCGGGTGATGGTCGTCGGAGCGGAAATGGGCGAACCGGGATTACCCGGACAGCCGACCCATCTCATCTCCGGACGGCAGATCGTGCGCGGCCATTATGAAGCTGTGGCCGATGTGAAGACTGGCTTCGCAATTGGTGATCGTGTCAGGGTGCGCCGCAATTCTTACACCGTCATCGGGTTGACCAGCCGGATGGTGTCGTCGGGTGGTGACCCGATGTTATTCCTGTCGCTAAAAGATGCGCAGGCCGCCCAGTTCGAAAGGGATAGCGACGCCATCGTTCGTCAGCGCGCGCGAACGGCTGCCAATCCGCAACTGAACCCGCCGGGTAATCCGGCGGTGGCGCAAGCCGTAGACGCCGTTCAAACGGGCAATATCAACGTCAATGCCATTCTGGTCACCATCACGCCAGATGCCAATCCCGATGACGTCGCCGCCGCGATCCGCCGCTGGCAACGGCTGACGGTTTATACCCGGGCTGAGATGGAAGAAATCCTGGTTCAGAAGCTAATCGCCAACTCGGCCCGGCAGATCGCAATGTTTCTGGTCATCCTTTCGATTGTCAGTGCTGCTATCGTTGCGTTCATCATCTACACCATGACCGTCGGCAAGATCCGTGAAATTGCCGTGCTGAAACTGATCGGCACCCGCAATCGCACGATCTCGTGGATGATTCTGCAACAGGCGCTGGGGCTAGGCCTGATCGGCTTCATTGTTGGCAAGATCGCAGCCAGCCTGTGGGCACCCTTCTTCCCTAAATATGTTTTGCTCCTGCCATCGGATTCGATCTTGGGTTTCGTGGCGGTGATGCTGATCTGCACACTTGCGAGCCTTCTGGCCATTCAGGCCGCGATCAAGGTCGATCCGGCGGAGGCGATCGGTGGCTGAGGGCATCATCCTTGAGAATGTCGTCAAGACCTACGGCAGCGGCGACACGGCAGTTTATGCCCTGCGCGGCGTAGACATGGCGGTGGCCAAGGGCGAGGTCGTGGGGCTGATCGGGCCATCGGGTTCGGGCAAGAGTACTCTGCTCAAATGTCTTGGCGCGGTGATCGAGCCGACATCGGGCAAAATGACGATTGGCGACCAGTGTATTTATGACAATGGCTGGAAAGTCCGAGATCTGCGCGCGCTGCGGCGCGACATGATCGGCTTCATTTTTCAGGCCCCCTACCTGATCCCATTCCTTGATGTGACAGACAATGTCGCGTTGCTGCCCATGCTGGCCGGAAAGCCGAATGCAGTGGCGCGAAAGATGGCGTACGATCTTCTCGATGCGCTGGATGTCGGCCACCGCGCGGCTGCCATGCCCTCACAACTTTCCGGAGGGGAACAGCAGCGCGTGGCCATAGCCCGCGCGTTGATCAATCGTCCGCCAGTGATCCTCGCCGATGAACCCACCGCGCCGCTGGATGGCCAACGCGCGCTAGCCGTGGTTGGTCTGCTCAATGACATGGCGCGGCAGTTTGATACGGCAATCATCATTGTTACTCATGACGAAAAGATCATTCCGACCTTCAAGCGGCTTTATAATATTCGTGATGGGAGGACAGTTGAAGAGGTGCCAAGCGCGCCCGTTCCGAAGGTTTCAGCATAGTCCAAGGCCCTCATGCATTGCCCTTCCTGCCTCGGCAGGAAGCCGATCGACCGAGAACCTCAGGAAAGCTGCGAAGTCATTCTAACGGCAGCTTGCTGAGATTGGAATTGCCAAAAGCCGCCGGTCCGGACACGGCCCGGTCCTAACCGTTCGACGACGTCACCCGAGCACCCGCGCAAATGTCCGCAACTGGCGTAAGCCGATATTCAGCGATCCCGCAAGAAGTGACGGCTAGATCCCAAGCACAGTAATTCCAGCTCTGAAAGTGCTGAGATGAGTGAAGATCGGCTATCGACGGACCGATTTTGGGCGGTGAACGTCCGCTATGTTAGCGGACCCTGACCGAAACACAGGCCAGTCGTTCGAGCGATTGCCGTTGACCAAACGTCAGCCGCTCGCTCAATTCATCGCATACGTCTCCTGATGTTCAAAGCCGACATTGGCGCGAAGAACGGGACCAGCGCCTTTACGCGTTTCGGTCCGTTCATGCACCGGCTCAGGCCAAGGCCAGGCAGCATAGCCGCTCTTGTAGACTAGAATAAACATTATGCGTCACGGTCTTGATCGTCCTTGCTGCGCCCGTTCCGCCAACGCCTAAGTTCGGCGAGCAGCGGTACCAGTGCCGCAATCACAGCCGCGGCCGCAGTGAGATAGTTGGGGTCCATCCGAGCCTCCACGCCGCCGCAAGAGGATCGCGTTCGGCTACCCCGATTATATGCATGGGGCCTTAAGATACCGTTAACTAGTTGTTAACGGTCTTAAGATACGATGTTTACACGATTATTTGGAGCATCAGAGTGCTACGAGTTTCGGAATTACATGGTGTGTTTTTTTGCGCATTCATAGCCCATTGGTTCAGGGGCTGACTTTGTGGCGAATCGCGTCGCACCGAGCATTCGTTGGGCGTTGCGTCACAGCGCCGACAGTAATGCCGCATTGGCCCGGCGGTTCGAACTCGATCCGAAGACCGTCGCGAAATGGCGCTCGCGCCCGGATTATGAGGAACAACGCCCTGGCCCAAAAAGTGGCAGGTCGATGCCATCTGAGGTGGAAATGCTGGGGATAGCTGCACGCACTATGCTGCAACTTCCGCTAGACGATTGCCTTGCTCTGTTGCATCGTGAGAACCCAAGACTGACCCGATCCTCGCTCTATCGGTCATTCAAGAGGCATCGCGTCGATGGCAAGCTCAACCTCTTGAGTTCGAGCGATTCAATCTATCGTCGCAAAGCGGTGAAAAGCATCGGAAGTCTGCTGGGAAATATCATCGACATCGAGGTGGATGGACGACAGAAGGCTGTGCTTGTTCTGACCGATATCGTAAGCCGTTGGACATTTACGCATGTCCTGCGACGTCTCGACGCCGACAACATTATTGAGGGATTCGAGCGTTGCTTCGCCAGCTTCGGTCATCGCGTGCATTGGCTCTTTGCTGATACCGGCAGCCGCATGCGCTTGTATCGACCCACTGGCTTCGCGGAAGGGCCAAATCCCGAGGAGTATCTCATGAAGCGTTATGGCGTTCGGACGGCTCCCGCCCATAGCCGGGCCAACTGGTCGGAACTCGGTATCGCAAAAGCGCTCGGTGCCGTGCTTTCGAGCTCAACTGGGGATTCGGCCGATTTTGCGCAGAAGCTCGATCGATATGTTCGATTCTTTAATGAGGAAGTCTGTTTGCAGGTGCTGGGTGGCAGCACGCCAGCCAGGTTCCTCCGCGATCATTCCGTCAAGGTGCCTAGATTCCCAGTTCTACGAAGAGCGTATCTCGGTGTTGAGATCGACAACGGGCTTAACTTGTCCGAGCGAACGGAAAACTGAGCCAACGCCGGCTTGCTGGGGCCACCTGGGGAGCCGGTAGCGCCGATGAACCACCGGCAGCTATTAACGATCTCGCTGACGCCCTTGATCGGCAGCAATGTTAGCGGCTCTAAACCTTTCCTGGACGCGTTCGAATATCGGCATCCACACCATTGGATATCGAAACACTCGCCACAGAACGCTAGTGACTATGCGGCAGTATTTCGAATGTACGCCGCTGTCCGCGGATCGCAGTCGAAAACTGAACCGAAACAGCGTCAGATGTCAGCGCTGATGTAATCAAGCCCCAACAAAGACTATATGCAATTAGAGTATCGCCGTAGTGCTTAGCTCTTTGAAACCAGGGTTCGATTCAACCTAATTGTCCACAACTAATTTCGTTGTTCGATTGAACCCTATTCCTGCTTCGATCATGCAGTCTGCCATGGATGCTCACATGATCCTTCGGTTTTTTATATGGCAGGGCTGATATCGGCTAGAAAGCGCGCGACCACTTTGGCGCTGGTCAACGGTTATGGGAGCAAGATCTCAAACCCGCGTATCCGCCATTTCCTACTTCGTGAACTCATGGCGCTGGTTCGTAGCGAGATTAGGCGGACACATGGCAGCCGGTCAGGCAAAAGAGGCCCTGGTCGTGCTGCCGACCGTTTTGCACGCGCGCAGAGCCGCAAGGTCAAAAAGCAGGTCGAGAAGCAGTTGGGATTTACAAAGCGTCAATTCGGACTTTTGAGCAAAGCAACCTTGATGCGCCGTTTCCGGTCCTCGGAACTGCTCGACGCGCTTGATCCGGGTCGACAGAGTCGATGGATTAATGTGGTTAAACGGCCGATAAGGGATGAAAATGCTCCGCTTCCTTCTGTCGAGCTCAAAAATTTCGACCTGATCAGATTCCCGCACGAAACGCTCGACACGCTTGCCGAGATTTCAAAAGTCGAAGGCCAGGAGCTGGTGGCAAGGCTCGATTTTCTCGACAAGCACGTGAATGACGCCGGTGCGTTTCTCGTACTCGCTGAAATCTGGCCAGCGATCACTGCCTCCTTCAGCCATGGTCGAATGGAGGCCTCGATACAGAAGGTCGTGAGCGCGATCGGGCTTGATCGTGAACTTGGCGTCCAGCTGCCCGCCGTTTCCAACCATGATGACGTCTGGGCGTTTCCTGCAGAACGGCGCCGGCCCAAGGGTACGACCAAAGATCCCGACGCAGAATTGTCGCCCACCGACCGCGACAAGCTGGCAACGCGGTTTTGCAGCCTAGTCGATGGCTGGCTATGCGTTCCCAACGATCCCGAATGCGAAGATGCCGGTTACGAACTGACAATCGATGCCAAGAGCCATTTGGCTCTGCTGATTGGCGAGGTTCTGTGCAATGCCGAGCGCCACAGCCAGCCAGGGAGCGACGACGGCGACTGGTCAACGACGGCATTCATGGTCCGGCGGCAGCGTGACGACGGCGAGTGGGAACTTTTGTGCCATATGGCGTTTTTGAGTGTTGGCCAGTCAATGGCGGACTCGTTGCAGGAGGCATCGCCCGAAGTGCGCAAATTTGTCGACAGCTATACATCGATGCACAGGCGCTGCGGACTACGGCAGGACACACTTGAGACAATCGTTGCCTTACAGGATGCGGTAACTGGAAATGCTGAAGCTTATGAGGACACGCGCGGCGGCTTTGGGCTTCAGGATGTCCTTGCCTTCATCAACGACCTCGCTGAAAATGACAAAACCGGAAAGGAAGCCAAGGTAACGATTTTGTCAGGAAACAGCTGTATCCAGCTCAGTACGCCGCATCTCGCCGGAAAACGCGAGGCGCTGGGCGAAAAGCGGTTGCACTGGTGCAATGTTGAGAATAAGCGCGAGCAGGCCCCAGATCCTGCAATGGTGTCGGATCTGAAGCGAAGATTTGCTGGTACTTTGGTGACGGTAGCATTCACGCTCGATAATAATTATGTAGATAGCTCGGAGTGAGTCTGATGATGATTATGAGCAAGATCGATATCGACGACCTTACCGGCAATGGTAAAGTGCATACACTGAGTGGGCATTCCAAAGGGCTTGCCGCGCGCAAGAAATTTGACCTCGACGAGCTGGACAGGGAAAATGCGATCGTGGATGTGGTCGTACCCGACCATCTGTTCAGCTTGAGCCCTTCTTTCGTGCAAGGGTTGTTCACCGCGAGCGTCCGCTTTTTCGGCAACAGCCGCGAGCGGTTCTTTGCGCACTATAATTTCCATGCAAGCGATCTTGCCATGCGCCAGATCAACCGCGGCATGGATGCCATATTGACCAATCGCAGTCTGTAATCCAATCGCTCAATCCATGTCCGGGGGCTCGCAAGGCGTTACTGACGCCGTATTTTACGGGTGGTTGGTTACAGCCATTGGCTGGGTCATCACGATGGGTTGGAATTTCCTCAATCGCAGACATAGCAACGAACTAGCCGCCAGCATACGCAAGGACAATTTTGCGCTCGATCAATGGAACAGCGTACGCGATTCGATCGAGGCCTGCCTGACTGCCTTCAGCGAAGCGGCGCTTGAACTATCGCTGATCCATAGCCAAACCCTCGCCGAGCTTAAACTGCAATGCGAAACTTCGCTTCGCATCCTTACCCTGAAGCAGGATTTGCTCGCCCAAGCGCTCAAGACCGCAGATGAAACCTATTATGTCGATGGCGATGACTGGGAACCCATGGCTAATGGACCTGAAGTTGATCTGGAAACAAGCTGGGATCATGTTGTTGCAATCGGCGAGCAGATACGCGCCGCGCGCAGCATCGCAGCGGTAAAAAACGCGATACTGCCTGCGAAGATACAAGTCAGGGAAATTTGTGACCCTATCCGACAGCGCGTGCGCGTCGAGACCATCAAGCATGACCCCGACAAGTCCTGAATTATGAGAGTTTCGGTCACAAACCCGCGATGACTATCAGGCCTTATGGCCTATGCCTATTGCTTGCAAGTCTACCTTTCGGTCGGGCGCGGATCGACTGCATTACAGTCTGCCGCATCCTATTTAGTATGGTCGCCTTACGGCCAAGTGTGGCCACAATACACAGCAGAAATGTGTGGCCGGTTTGATCGGACAAGCAACGTATCCCGGACGGCAACTTAGTCAGCAAATGCCGACCTTGAGTCCGTCGTTGCAATTGCAACAAGGCTATCTTGGTGTCGACGGCCCAACGCCTCGTCCTGACACACTCTGCAAGAAACCTACGGTATCGCGCTACTGAGCGGTGGCTTGGCCGACAGCTGATCAATGCTCCCGCATATAGGCACTTACCCGTTCGAGCGTGCGGCGCCTCGGGGAACGTCCCGAACGCAAATCCTCGACAAATCGCGGATCCTTGACCGCAAGCCGCCCGAACCGTGTGGGCGATAGGCCATGCCGCTCGATATATTGCTCGATTTCGCCGAGGAGAGGATGCCTCATAGACTCACACTTTCTTGCTTGTGTTCTTGTTATGTTCCTATTAGGAAGACTTCCTAGAGTCTAGGATAAATTCCTAGCAGCGAGACAAAGGACCAAATGCGATGAGCGATCCCCGTGCAGTACTGGACGAGCTGATCCGGAAAAATGGTGATGACTATTCGGCGATATCGCGCCTCCTTGGGCGTAACGCCGCCTATATACAGCAGTTCATCAAACGCGGATCGCCGCGCATGCTGTCCGAAGGCGACCGGAGCATCCTTGCCCGCTATTTCGGGGTCGAGGAAAGCCTGCTTGGTGGACCGACGCGGCGTGGCGGCCCCGTCACCGAACTGGTGCAGGTGCCGGTTCTCGATGTATCCGCCTCTGCAGGGCACGGCGCGCTTGCCGAGATGGAGCAGAAAAGCACGCAGTTCGGGTTTGACGAGCAATGGCTGCGCAAGCTGACAACGAGCCGTGGTCCTAGCCTCTCGATCATCCATGTACTGGGCGATTCCATGGAACCAACGCTCGCCGACAAAGACGATGTCATGGTCGATCTGGGCGACGGCCAAGCCCGGCTGCGTGACGGGATCTATGTGCTGCGCATGGATGATACGCTCAGCGTCAAACGCATTGCACTTGAGCCCAAGGGACGGCTGATTTCGGTGATTAGCGACAATCCGGCCTATCCAACCTGGCATGGGCTTGACCGGCGCTCGGTCAATATCGTTGGCAGGGTGCTTTGGTTTGGACGCAAATTGCAGTAAAGCTTTTCCCATGTTCCTGCTTTTTGCTGCCACCGTAGTCGCTTCCGGCAAGAATTTCGCCTGCACACCGACGCATGTCTGGGACGGCGATGGTCCGATCTGGTGCGCTGAAGGCCCGCATGTCCGTTTGTCCGGAATTGCGGCGCGCGAGATGGACGAAAGCTGCCGGACCAACCAGCCCTGCCCTGAAGCCTCAGCACTCGAAGCGCGCGACCAGCTGGTTGCCTTTCTGGGTGGCGCGCGAGGGTCAAACGAGACCGGTCATATCGCCGTGCGCGGGCCCAGGCTTAGCTGCCGCTCCGACGGTTCGGCGGGCGGCACGCGTACAGCAGCCTTCTGTACCCTGCCCTCGGGCGAGGATCTGTCCTGCGCGATGGTCGAGAGCGGCACCGTGTTGCGTTGGGACCGTTATTGGCGGAACCATATATGCCCATGAGCCAACCTGTCCGCGAGACCGGCCTGCTCGTCGATAGCGCGCAGGGGCCTCAGCTGAAGCTGCCAGGTGGCGGCAATTGGCAGATCGAGCCCTCGCGTGCCGTCAACCGGTTGATCGGCGAGCGCGTCACGCTCGAAGGCACAAGATCGGGGTTCAACGACATTGCCTGCCAGCGCATCTGGAAGGAAGGTACCGAACGTCCGCGTTTCGAGATCGGGCTGGTCGAGAAATGGACTGTGTCCACGTTTGTTGCATCGAGCCTGATATTGGCGGTTGTCGGCTATTTCTGAGCCGTCGCCGCGGCCAATTTGGCCGAAATTGTCAAGCGACTTTGGCGGCCCTTGACGTTTCTATCCAAGAATTTTTAGCAATTTGGGCGTAGCAAGAAGCTGCGACCCAAGGGGTTTGGGCAATCGGTTCAAACATCCTTTCCTTTGAAAGACCCGCCGGCAAGGCGGGTCTTCTTTTTCATGGGCAGCCAAAAAGGGATCGCTGCTGCCAAGCTAGATTCCAATCTCGAACGGTTTGATGATCGACCGGTCGCGCTCGGGCGGCTCGCGTCCCTGGCTCGTCTGGACCTCCTGTCCTTTGGCAAGACCTGCAGCGGCAGCTTTCTTCAACATGCCCGTTGCTTCAAGCGCCGATGTCTTCATGCCGGAATTCCGCTCCACTGCCGCCTGCAACCGGTCCCTGTTGTCGAGGAACAATGTGAGCCCATCACGCAGCCGGGTGATGGTGACCAGGAAGGTCTGCTGGTTCGAAAGATTTTTCTCGCGGCTGTCCATGACTGCAATGCCGCGATCAGAGGTCAGGCCCTGCGCCATATGGGCGTTGAGCGCATAAGCGAGGTCGAGCCGCTTGAGCATCGGATCGTCCTTCCCCAGCTGTTGCTCGATCCCCGATGAGGTGCGGACCGTCAGTCCCTTGGGATCAACCGCCAATATCTGCGCCTGATCGGCGTTGAGCAGCCCCCGCTTATGGTCAGTGTCGGTCCAGCGGATACGGTCGCCCTGATGCAGATCGAGGGGCTTTGGCTCGAACAAGCGCAACGGATCCTGATTGCCTTGCGGTCGCAGCTGGCCTGGCCTGAACACAAATTGCCTCCCGCGCCGGTTTTCAAGCGTGACGCTCCCCTGGGCTGCATCGACGCTTGCGACCGTGTAGCGGCCTTCGTGAAGACCTTGGCTGCGCTGCCGCCTGGCGACCTCGACCAGCATGCCGGGCGCGTAGCTTTTCGCATAACGCAGCTCCTCGCGGGTCAAATTGACGCGCGCGAGCGTTTGGACGCTGAGCGCCCCTTTCCCAAGCTCGCCATTGGCCCTGAGCCCGGTCTGCACGGCTTCATTGACCGCACTTCGCAAATTTCGGCCCGAGGCATAGATCGACGTGCGCTCGCGCTCGGCGGGCGACAGCGACAGCCAGGCGCTGGCGGCTGCAAGTGCCGCATCCTCTTTCACCTCAACAATATGCGGTTTGAGACGATTAAGTGCTTCAGCGATATTGCCGCCCTGGGCTGCCTGTTGCGCCGCGCGCAGCGTCTTGTCACGCGCGCGGATATTGAGGTTCATGATCGCGGTTTCAACGCCTGCCTTTTGCATGACATCAAAGGGCTTGCCCGCATCGACCGCACCCAGCTGCTTGCGATCACCGATGCTCGCAAAGCGGTCGACTTCAAGCAAATTGGCGAGCCGCACGAGCTTTTCCTTGTCGCTATTTCCGACCATCGAGGCTTCGTCGAGCAGGAGAACACTTCCCCTATATTGCGCCCTTGCTTCGGCGAGTTTGAGCGGATCGGGTGAGGAGAGGAGGCTTGCATGACGCCGCAGGAAACGCGCCACAGTCATCGATGCTATCCCGGTATCGCGCTCGAGCATCTGGACCAGTGTATTCTGAACGGCCAGCCCCAGCACATCGCGTCGTTCTTCGCGCAATATGTCGGCAACAGGCTTCAGGACGGTGCTTTTACCTGCCCCTGCTATCCCCTGGATCGCGACGATACGGTTGTGCGAACTCAGGATCAGGCGCCCTGCCCCTTCCTGGCCGTGGTTGAGGGTCATGCCATATTTGAGTTGGGAAAGCGCCTGCAGCCGTTCACCCGCAACGTCGGATTCCACGATGGGCGCGATGCGATTCCGCCCTTTGTCGACCGCACCCAGGATGCGCTGTTCGAGCGCAAGCGCATCGGCGCTGGTGACGATGCCGCGATCGACGCCTTTACCTGCAACCAGATGGCCCTGGCGCAGCAATTGCGCGACGCGCTCCTCGATCTGCGGCAAGGCGGTTGGCAAGCCAAAATCGAGCGCTGCCTTATAGATTGCGGTCTTTGCAAAGGCAGCTTCGCGCTCACCCAGATGGCGCACAGCCGAGGCAACGGCATGCACGGCTGCAATCTGTTCGGGGCTCCGCTTTCCCAGCGCTTTGGGTATCAAGGGATCGACAGGCGAAAGCCCCAGTCTTTCGGCAAGGCCGCTGGCCCATAAGCGCATATTGCCGACGCTCTCTGCCACCCTTTGAGTGAAAGTCGGGACATGGCCGATGTCCGAAGCCGCACGTGCATTGGCCCGTTCGATGATTGCAGCCGGGTCAAAGCCGAGCTCGTCAGCCTTCGCCGCCCAGCTTTGTGCAAGTGCCGCACGGTCCTCGATCTTGGGCTTGGCAGAGCGAGTTATCAGATTGGCAGCATTGCGCGCAGAGAGGCCTTTGCTATCCATGTTGGATAGCGCATTGATGATTTCCGCGCGCCGCGAACTGAACGCGTCGCGAATGTCCTTTGGCACGCCTTTGGCTTCAAAATTGCCATGCTTTCCCTGTTCGCCAATCTCATAGCCAAGCTTTTCAACCGACAGCCGGAAGCGGGCCATCGTCATGGCGTTCAACAGGGTATTATGATCCCAAAGCTTGTCATTTCTGAGTGCACGCCATTTGCCATCTGGTCCTTTGGTTGCATTGGCAACGACGGCATGAAAATGCGCATTGGGCTCCTGGTTACGGTTGGTGTCGTGCCCAAACATCGCCACCAACAGGTTTCGGGTTGGTACAATCTTCTCCCGGCCTTTTACCTCCATCCGGGTTTCGGCAAGGTGGGTTTCAGCCCAGCCAAGCGTTTCCTTGACCGCTGCCGCATAAGCATCGAGGATGCGGGTATCGCCGCCGACCAGTGCGATCAGCGACCAGCTTTTGGGCATTGAGAAAGTGAGATCGGTGCCAGCCCGGTGCGGCCTCAAATCGCTCCCCAAACGCGTGCCGTCCGGAAGATGGCCTTTGAGTATCGCCTCAAACTGTTTTGCCTCGACACGGCCATCCAGTCCGAGCGCTTTCGCACCCTGTCCGACCCATTCGCCCGACCGGTCAGCGTCCGCGCGGGTATAATAATTGTCGGCGGCAAAATAATTGGCGGCACCCCCTGCTGTGCGGACATTGGCTACCGAGAGCATCGATCACGCCTTCCGGCAACATGCGGCATGAGCGGTCTCACAGATCCATATCGAGGTCACCCAGATCGACCGCATCCTTCGCTTCGTCGCTCTCGCGCATCCCGTCTTCAAGCATCAGCCGTCTTGCTGCATCGGCTTTGCCAGCACCCTGTTCCGGGGCTTGACGTTGCGGCTGAATTGCAGGCTGGGATGGCGGCATGACGCCCGGCGACGACAATTGGTCTTGCCCCTCCGATGAGGGGGTATCGACCCGCAAAACCTTGTCCATTGGTATTGCAGGCTGGACGGTACCGGGCTTGGCTATTTGCGGCTGCGCCGCGTGCTTGTCTGGCTGCAACGGCTCAAGCTTGGCTAGGGGTTTAGCCGTGGCTTCCGCCTCTGAAGGACGAGACTGCAAATCAGGCTCTGTGCGCTCATTTTCAGCCACCGGTTTCGCCTCGGTCAGCGCCAATTCTCCTTGCTTCGGAACAACGCGTTTGCCCGCACCATCATCGTTTGAAGACGGATGTTCATCAGCTCCTGTCTGGCCTTCGGAATGCGGCATTTGATCTGGGTGTGATCTGTTCAGCGGACCGTCATCGCCCGCACGCCGGATGAAGGGTTCGGCCCTTTTCTTGCGCGATACAGGGACAAGCTTGACCGGTGCTGCCGGAAATCCGTCGGGAAATTTCAAATAGCCCGAAAGCCTTGGCAGGTTCATCAGCTGGTCGGGTAACAAGAGCGGCTCGATGTTCTTGCGCGGGGTCAGGCTGACGGCATCGCGGGCATTGTTATAACCGTATGTATAGCCCTCCTCCATGTCGCGCACCTGGGTATGGCCGATAAAGTCCGAACACCATGTCGCAGTCTCGCGGTCGGCGGTTCCGAGGATCAATTTGGTCCGGGCAAGCGAGGACAAGGTCATCGCCATATTGTCCCCATATACTTCCTTGAGTTTGGCATAGGCATGGATGCCTGTGACAATTGCTCCACCAAAATTGCGCGCGGTCTGGAGCCCTTTTTCCAATGCGGGCAGCCGGTGAAGCGCGCCCATTTCGTCGATGAAAAACCAGAGCCGCAAGTTGCGCGTACGCTCCATCGCCATCAACGTGTTCATGGCGGTATCGAGCCAGACAGTCAGCAGCTGTGAACAGACGCTCATGTCTATATAGCGCGCGGAGATGTACAACATCGAGCCGTCGCGCTTGTCGCTTTCAACCCAGTCCCGTACCGAGAATTGCGGACCTGCTCGCGGCAGAAGTTTCAGCGCCTTGGCGTTGGCGTTGAACACCGCCCGGATCGATTCCGCCATGCGTGCAGCCTCAGGCGCGGTCAGCGGATCGGCAATCGTACCGCGCATCAATTTGTGCACCTGCGTCAGGTCAGCGGTCATCAATTCGCGCGCCAAGGCCTCGTTGGTTGCGCTGCCCTTGGCTCTGAGTTTCAGGCACATTTCGACAAACAAGAGCCTGGCGGCCAGCACCCAGAACTGCTCCGAACCACCGCCGTCATGCGGAACAAGCGCTTCGGCGGCCGCTGAAAATTCGGCTTCATCGCGGCATTCGTCAAACACGCTCCATTGCGGGCAACGGGCATCGAGCGGGTTCAAGATGATGTCCCGATCGCTCTCGTAAAAATGCTCGATAAAGGTACCGGTCAGATCGAAGATAACGGCACGCTGGCCGCTCGCCCTTGCCTCCTCGATCATGTCGGAAAGCGCGACTGTCTTGCCCATCCCCGTGGTACCAATAAGCATCGCATGGCTTTGTTCGAGCCGCCATGGATAGCTGACCTGCGCCAGATGCGAGGGTGCATAAGGAAAGAGACGGTGCAACTCGCTCGGAAGTGCAAATCGCCACTGGACCCCCAGCGCTTCGCTCAGCTCGCGCTTGCGTTCGCGGGCATTATGCTCGCCGATTTCAGCGACCAATTCGGGAAGGGTCGCAAGCATCGCGCCGCGCTCATGCTTGCGCTCTTTCGACCGGCTGCCAAAGTGCGATGCAAACCAGTAGAAGGCGACCATCGCAGGTATAAGGAGCAGCGCCGCACGCGTCAGTGCCTGCTTGAGCAATGCAAGCATATGCTCCCAGGCAAGCATGATCGGCGGATAATGTTGGGCAGTACCCAATGGTAGCTCGACCGTGCCACCGAGCCCGGTTTCAATGGCAATGAGTTTGGCCGGATCGAACTCCATGAAACCGTAAATCGCGGCATAAATCCGCATCCAGACGAGATAGGTTTCGTGGGTAGAAAGCCCGCCCGACAGCGTCCACCAGCACATGCCGCCGATCACGATAGCAGCGACAATGAGCGGGCCTTTGAGCCCGGCTGCAAACATGAAACCGAAATGCCCCAGAAGCTGGCTGCCGCGGGTGAAGTTCAAAAGGTTGCGCTTCATTTCGAAGCCCCTTCGACGGTAGCGGTCGCAATCCCCAATTGCTTGCAGCGCCGCGCATAGGCGGCATGCGCACGGTCCCTCAATTGTGGATCGGCATGGCCTGCAAGGAGCGCATCGATACCAACCATCGCGAACACCGATTGGCGGTGAATACGCTCGATTGACGATGCCTGCCCTGATGCCGGATCCTCGCCGTCACAGGCCGCCATGAGTAGCAAACGCACCCATTCGCTGACGCTCATACCCTTGGCCTTGGCCGCCATGCGGACACGGTGTGCGAGGTCATTCGATACATAGATTTGCAGTGACAATGGACGTGCCATTGCGAACTCCTTCCTTGAAAAGGAGCCCGTTCACACTTGCGGAAGGCGATTTGGATTTAAGTCATCTATTAGAACATGTCAAGAACATTGAAGCTCGCGGAAAACCGCCATTGCTGTTCGGGGATGATTTGGATCCAAGTCATTGGGACTCGTGATTTGAAAATGATTGGAAAGTTGCCATTCCTGATATTTGCCTATTTCTCCCCGATTTCTGCCATTTTTCGCCAGCGACATGTCGCGTACGGTGTGCTTGCATTTTCAGTGCTCCGAAGGTGGATTCGATGATGATTTCTGACTTGGAAAAAAGCCTATGAAACTGCGGGTTTCGATGGATTTCATAGCCCGATTGGCGCCTGAATGGAATCGAAAACGAGCGGACATCGCCGCTTCATTTTTGGCAGTTTTCCGTTAAAGGGTCAGCAAATAGCCATATTTGACGGTTAAAACGTGAGGCGTTCCGCGCCTCTCCGCCTATCCCCTACCCTGCAAATGCCGGGTCATTTTTGCCAAATCATGGGTTGCAGTATTGGCACTAAAAAAGGCCCCGCAACTGATGCTGCGGAACCTTTTTGGTTTGACGATCAGGAATGCTGCGGCGCTACTTCGAGCGCCGCTTCTTGGGTTCATCATTGGAGGCCTCCTTCGCCTTGACGAGGAAGTCGACCTGCTCGGCGACGATCTCGCAGCCGTAACGGTCGGTGCCATTCTGATCAGTCCATTTGGTGTAGTGGATACGCCCGGTGACCATGATCATCGCGCCCTTGGTGACATGCTCTGCAACGCATTTGCCGACGCCGTTGAAGCAGGTGATCCGGTGCCATTCGGTTTCGGATTGGCGGTTGCCTTCGCCGTCTTTAAAGCTGCGGGTGGTGGCAAGTGATACGGTGGTGATCGATGCCCCTGACTGGGTGTTACGGACCTCCGGAGTGTTGCCAACGAAGCCGACGAGAGTGACTGTGTTTTTCATGGCATTGACCTTTCGAAGCTGTTTCTAACCGTCCAAGGGACCATCCCTTTGACTGAGCCCCGTTAAGACCGGGCACGGTCAGGACTGCACCGAGCGCAGCGAGGGAAACCCCGCTCACAGGAGTGGTGCGGGCAGCGGCGCGAAGCGCAGCAACACGGTCCGCATGAGCGCGGGTTGCAGACCTGCCCGGGTCCGGTCAGGGGCGTGGATTAGTCATGAAAGGGGATGTTCATTTGGGCGGCTACGGCTTTGATTTGGAACGCCCATGAAGAAGGCTCTGCCCGCCATTGTCATTGCTTGGGAACCCGTGCTGTGCTTAACACCAGAACCATGCAGGGGTCTTCCGACATCGATACATTTATTGCCGCATGGCGCGATACGGGAGGATCGGAGCTCGCCAATACGCAGAGCTTCATAAACGGACTGTGCCAGATTCTCGAGATCGATGCGCCTGCGGGTAGCCGGGCCGACGATACGCATAATGATTACGTGTTCGAGCGCCGCGTGTTTCAGGACAATGGCGATGGAACGCAGAGCTTTGGCCGCATCGATTGCTACAAGCGGGGCGCGTTCATTCTGGAAGCAAAGCAAGGCAGCGAGGCAGATCGGGCGGCGGCAGAACGTAACGAAGACGATCTCGACATTTTCGGCCAGACCGCCAGTGCCCGCGTCAAGCGCGGCACTGCGAGGCGCGGCACGCCTGGCTGGGCCAAGGCGATGGTGCAGGCCAAAGGGCAGGCCGAACGCTATGCCAAAGCACTGCCCATAGACCATGGCTGGCCGCCCATATTGCTTGTGGCGGATATTGGCTATTGCATCGAAGTCTATGCCGATTTCACCGGAACGGGGAAAGCATATGCGCAATTCCCGGATCGGGCACGTTACCGCATCATGCTGGAGGATCTGCGCGATGAGGCGGTGCGCGATCGGCTGCGCGCGATCTGGACCAACCCCAAAAGCATCGACCCCGCCGCGCGCGCCGCCGCCGTCACACGTGATATTGCCAATTTGCTCGCGACAGTAGCCCGCAGGCTTGAAAAGCGCGGCTATAATGCCGAAACGACGAGCGGCTTTTTAATGCGGGTGCTGTTCACGATGTTCGCCGAAGACAGTGGTCTTATCCCGCACAAGAGCTTCACCAACCTGCTTAAAAACCAGCGCGCGCACCCTGAACATCTGGAACATCAATTGGCCGCATTATGGGCGGCAATGGATGAGGGGCAATTCTCGCCTGCGCTGGGCGTGCCGCTCAAAAAGTTCAACGGCTATCTGTTCAAGGAACGCACCGCTATTCCGCTTGATGCCGAAGAACTCGAGGTGCTGATCCAGGCGGGCGAGCATGTGTGGACAGAGGTGGAGCCTGCGATTTTCGGCACACTGCTGGAACGCGCGCTCAACCCCAAAGAGCGGGCAAAGCTTGGCGCGCATTATACCCCGCGCGCCTATGTGGAACGCCTGATCAGCCCGACGATTATGGAACCGCTGCGAGCGGATTGGAACGGCGTGCGCGTCGCCGCGTCTGAGCTGATTGGCGAAAACAAGGCGATTGAGGCCAAGGCGCATGTCGAAGCGTTTCACGCCAAGCTGGCGCAAACCAAGGTACTTGATCCGGCGTGCGGCACCGGCAATTTCCTCTATGTCGCAATGGCGAGGATGAAAGAGCTGGAAGGCGAAGTGCTTGATCTGCTGGTCGAGCTGGGCGATGACCAATATGTTGCAGAGATTAGTGGCCACACTATCACGCCGGAAAACTTCCTTGGCATAGAGATCAACCCGCGCGCGGCGGCGATTGCGCAACTGGTGCTTTGGATCGGCTATCTGCAATGGCATTTCCGCGTCAACGGTGCAGACAAAGCCCCGCCTGAGCCCATCCTGCGCGATGTGCGCACCATCGAAAATCGTGATGCCCTGATCGATTGGGACAAGCGCGAACTCGTCCGCGATGATGCAGGCAAGCCGATGACGCGCTGGGATGGCGAGACGATGAAGGATCATCCGGTGACGGGCAAAAAAGTGCCCGATGAAGCGGCACAGGTGGAAGTCTATCGCTATATCAAACCTCGCGCGACCAAATGGCCCAAGGCGGATTTCATCGTTGGCAACCCGCCGTTCATTGGCGGCAAGGATGTTCGCGAACGATTGGGCGATGGCTATTTTGAGGCGTTGTTTAAAACCACCGATGTGCCCGAAAGCGCGGATTTTGTGATGCACTGGTGGGACAAGGCGGGGTTGGCGGCGCGCAAATCTGCCACGCGGCGATTTGGGTTCGTTACCACCAACAGCATCACACAGGTGTTCAGCAGGCGGGTGATAGCCAAGCATCTGGAAGCGAAAGACCGCGTGAGCCTGCTATTTGCCATTCCCAACCATCCTTGGGTGGATGAAAAGGACGGGGCCGCCGTGCGTATTGCGATGACGGTTGCGGCCAAGGGCAAGACCGAAGGGCGGTTGCTATCGGTCACCGATGAAAGCGCTGCACCGGAGCGCGTGGAGTTTTCGGAAAGCATCGGCGCGATCAGCAGCGATCTGCGCACCGGGGCCGATGTGACGGCGACGGTGCAGCTAAAGGCGAATGAAGGCCTATCGTCCATGGGAGTTAAACTTCATGGCGATGGCTTCGTAGTTACACCTGAGCAGGCAGAGCAACTTGGCGCTAGTAACTTCCCGAGTAAAATTCGAACAGGAGACGGCGACGAGCTCGAGGTCATCTTTGACTATCGTAATGGCCGCGATCTCGCATCCCGTCCGCGCGGAGTGAAACTGATTGACCTTTACGGACTTACTGAGGAGCAAGTGCGGGAGGGGTATCCAGCGGTTTACCAGCATATCCTTACTAACGTAAAACCACACCGCGAACTAAACAATCGCGCCAGTTATCGGGAAAATTGGTGGCTTTTCGGAGAGGTTCGCTCCGAGATGCGCAAGGCTTTGCGTGGTCTTTCTGAATATATCGCGACAGTCCATACGGCAAAGCACCGAGTTTTTCAGTTTATGCCGACAACCATCTATCCTGATAGCATGGTGGTTAGCATCGCCACCGAAGACAGATATATATTAGGAATTGTTTCCAGTTATGTTCATGTTGTTTGGTCTGCCGCGACCGGAGCAAGACTCGGCGTTGGAGATGACTTGCGATATAGTAATTCCATTTGCTTCGCCAAATTCCCCTTCCCCGCCGATGTCCCCGAACAGCTGAAGGACAAGATCCGTGCCGAGGCCGAGGCGCTCGACGCGTTGCGCAAGCGCGTTCTGGCCGAGCACGTGGATCTGACCCTCACCAAGCTCTACAATGTGCTGGAGGCGCTAAAAGAAGACCGCGCGCTGACCGACGGGGAGCGGGACATTCATGACAAGGGTCTTGTGACGCTGATCCGCCAGCACCATGATGCGCTCGATGCTCTGGTCGCGCAGGCTTATGGGTGGGAGGGGGACTTGGCGGACGAAGAGATATTGACCCGCCTTGTCGCGCTCAACAAGGCGCGCGCTGCCGAAGAGGCCAAGGGCGTAATCCGCTGGCTCCGCCCCGAATACCAAGCGCCAGACTATACCGCCCCCATCAACGCGACGCTCGATCTGGGCGAGTCCACCGCCCCCGCACCGGATAATGTCATCCCCTGGCCCGAAAAGCTGCCAGACCAAGTCAGCGCAATCGCCGCCGTCCTCGCAGCCGCGCCAACGCCGCTTGCCGCGCAAGACATCGCCCGCAACTTTAAGGGCAAACGCGCCGTGTCGGTTAAGCCTGTGCTGGATGCGCTCGCGGCAATTGGCCAAGCAAGACGATTAAAGGATGGTCGGTACGCTGCATAACCAGAAGCCGAAATACTGAAGCCTTCACTTATTACTTAAAGCAATGTGCCCTGCCCACTTTCTTCAGGTTTCTTGCGCCGCTGACGCCGCTTGAAATCCCATGGCGGTTCAGGGTTATCCATCGCCCATAGTCCACGCCGATTTCGCTGCGCGTCCTCCTGCGCACTGAAATATTCGTCTTCCCGCTCGAATGTCCATCGCTCGACCACCCAAGCCCAGCCATTTACGATCATCTCAAGCTCAATGTTTCGGGTAGCTGGGCGAGCGTTCTTAACGGTGCCTGTGCTGCATAGACCATTTAGATAATAGTTGATCCTGCCGACCTCCAATTGCTCGGTCAGGTATCCCATGCACAACATCCGTTTGTATGGATCAATTGGAACGCCGCCGGTTGATTCCTTACCTATCGGATCAAGACGCAGGGTTTTCCCGGCGATCAAACTTTGAAGAAATGCTTGCGATTCAGGGCCGAAAGGCTGTTCAATCTCAGGTGCATCAATGAATGCGAAGCGAAAGGGAATGCGTGGAACCCAGGCTTCACGCCAAGGATGCCAGACATTCGCCAAAAAACCGTCACCATCAAACACCTTAACGACGTTGGCCTTCAAGACCTCAACTGGTGAGGCTGGGCCGGGATCATCAGGGACTATGATCATAGCAGACCGTTCGTCTCGGCCGTCATTTTCTGAGCAACCAGCCAAAGCGTTCAGGGTCTTGTGCAATCAAAAACTCAGTTATCCGCTGCCTCTGCGATCTTGACGTTCGGGACAGCAATGCGCGCAAGTCTTTATCGATAGCGTGTCTGTCAGCGCCAAGTTTCTCGGCTTTCACATACCAATCACGCCCCGCGATCAACTCACCGAGTTCGATATGTACAGCGCCGAGTAACGTGCAGGGACGGAAGTCCTTCGGCGTCAATTCATGCGCTGCTAGTCCCTGCGCCTTCGCTTCATCAAGGTTATGCAGATCGCGTAACGCTCCTCCGCGAGTGGTTAGAAGCGCTGACCGCGCCTTAGCGTCAGTTCCCGCTTTTGCAAGTGCCTCGTCCGTCAATCCCAACGCCGAGTTCGGCTTCGCTGCCTTTCGCCAATGACTGCTAGCGTTAATGGCTTTCCACGGGTCGCGTGATCTTTCCCATTCGTGCGTAAGCGCTTCTGCCTCAATTAAATGCCATGCTCTTTGAAGTTCTTCGGTCCAGCAATCCTCAGCTTCTGTTTGAAGCCAAGCAACATCGTCGGCATTCAGCCGATCACCGCTGGAAACGCAGCGAAGCAGCGACATGACGCGTGGATAATGCTCTGATTCTACGAAACCGATCCCGAAACGTTGTTTCAGCTCTTTAGCTTCACGCTGTCTTTTGAGTTTGGGATCGCGTGCCTGTGCGGCGAAAAACTCCTTCAGTTCAGCAGCCCGCTGCATTGCTTGTGCGGCAAGCGCTTCCGCGGCTTCGGCGGCACGTTTTTCGGCAAGTGCAATACGATCCGAGCGCTCTTGTTCAGCCTTCTGCTGAAAGGCCTCCCAACCCATCTCGCCAGCAACGAAAAGGCAAAGGGCGTCGAGTTTGTTTGTCACCAAAAATCCTAGCGACAATCCACTAAGCGGAATACCGTCGTCGATCTTCTTCAAAATACCATTGAGCCGAGCGCCTTGTTGTGCTGCTCCCGGGAGATCGTCGAGAAAATATCGGCTAGCTAAACTATCTACCATCATACCTTATCGCGCAGATCATTGGCGGAAAAACTAACGAGAATGTCCAAAGTTGCTTTGCATGGAACTAGTCGATGGTCTGTCGTGTAGCACGATCTGAAACGATAGCTCTATTGCGTTTATGTTGGATAACTGAATGTTGAGATCGTTGATGGCAACGGCGCTGGGCCTACTTAACATTTCTTGGTGTTAGCCTTGTGATCACGATACGCGTTCCAGCTTTTGCAGAGACTGTTTTTTCGAAGTTTGTAAAGATAGGGGAGATTCATCGGCGCTGCTTCAACGGCAGCATTATAATCAAGCAGGAGCAACATAACATCGCCCATCTGGGCACCCCTAGCTTGGGCTGCATTTAGTCGCAACCGAAGTTGGCAGATTGAGCGGGCAGCGGCCCAGTGCCCCTGGAGAGCACCAAACACTTCGGATGACAGGAAAAATGGTAATAGCGCTAAAAAAACCCGCGCAATCGAAACGCGTAGCTCGGCATTGTCTGAGGGCATCAGAATCAGCCCGCCAATCACTGCGACTAGAGCGATCATAACCAAGAAGAGTGCCATCCATCGCCCGCTTTCCTCTTGCAGCTTTTCTGTCCAAAACGCAGATTCTTCTAGCATCTCAGCAAGTCGCGACGGCCCTTTTGGAGCCGTAGTCGCAAAATAGTGTGGATCGGCGAGCTGGGTCGCACGGCTGTCATCCACGTTGAAGGACTGATAAATCTGGAAAAGTTGTTCTGGGGAAGGAGCGTCCGTGAAGCCTTCCAATACAAGACAAGCCCGCCTCGCTTGATCGCCATCTGTTTTATAACGACGATAATTGTGCGTTGCAGTTAGCCAAATGACAAGTAACACGGCACCTGCGGCTGCAAGATAAAGTTGAAGAGCGCTATCATTAGAAAATACGGAGACTGCCGCGATCGCTGCGATTAGGAACTGGGATGTAATCACCCACACCCGTAGTCGCTGAGCTTCATCGAACGAGGCTCGTTGATATCCCACAAACTGGGCTGGATTGAAGCTATCGGACATTTGCCCCACCCAAAACGCTGCGTACAAACTCGCTTTTTCCAGCTGCATACGCGTCTAGATCGGTAGGATGCAGGTCCGCAAGGTTCCTCTTCAGAATTTCATAACGCCTAGCTAGGCTACTGTCGGATCGCAAAGCATCGCGAAATGTAATCATAGCTTGCCAGTACGGCCCATTTATTGGCGCAACGTGCAAGTGTACCGCCGGTTTATCTTCTTCGCGGACAAGTTCCAAGAATGAAACACCGTATTCCTTTGATTGAGCCTGCCCCTGCTTATAGCCAAGCTTTTTTAGATCTTCGAAAAATGCTTCCTTTGAAGGTGAAAAGGTCCCGATTAGTAGATCAATGATCGGCTTACCCGAGATTCCCGCTATCGCTGCACTACCTATAGGCTCAATATCGCAAGGACCGAGGGCCTGTTTTATTCTTTTCATTTCTGCGACTTGAAGCTGAGGCCAAGCGGGATCGTAAGGGAGTATCCAAACCTCCTGAGATGTCGATTCACTCATTCGACAGAACTAACGGCAGTCACTGTTTAACAGCAACAATTTTTTGACAAAATGGCGAATGGCCTTGCTGTGCGTTTGCAACCTAGCACGTAAATTTGTCAGCGACTTCGCCATTTTCGCAAGATACAGGATCGCTCAATTGCAGACCCTTATTCGTCACTCAATTATCACCAAGAAAGGCGCACTCTGACCGACAAGACGATCATCTGAACGCCTGATTATGAACGCTTCGGCGATATGCACCCCGCGATAGCGTAGCGATTCCCATCTCCGATTCCCAGTCATGGCAGGATTGAATCCCCCGCGCCCTTGCCCCAACGCCATTGCCATTGCACCGGTATTCGTAATTCTCCATTGTACTCGATAGCCTTCTGGCAACGATTGCCCGTTATTAACCGTGACATCGAACCAAATTCCACCCGATCTGGATAGGCTTTCTTCTTGTTGCAGACGCCTGCCTGACATTGCATCCTTCGAACTTTGCCAAATAGCAACGACTTGGACGTTTTGGCTGAATGAGTCTGCCTTGGGCCAAGGCGGTGCCTGCATGTGAGGAGGCGAGAAGAAGGTACGAGGCAGAATAGCAACCCCAAAACTCGCAACTGCATCCACAAGTCCGTCCAGATGAGCGGCGGTAGACGCCAATAGATTTGAAACAAGCGATTTGCTTTCATCAGCGCTTGCTTTCGTCAGAACGGATTCTCCCTTTGCGAATTCATCGCCGAATATGCGCCTCCAAGCTGCTATGCTCCTTGCGCGATCTTCCTCATCATAAGCCTCATCAATCCAATTTCGGTATTTGTTGATGAAATTTCGGAAATTTGAGTATTGTGCCTCGGTCCAGCTCGCGGCAAGGTCCTCGGATGCCAAATGTGGGTTGCTCACCACAGGCTTGTGGGGTCGAGCCTGGAGCCAATCATCCAGTCGGCCCATTACGGTCTTTAGTGTGGTTGGCACGTCAGCAAACGCGTCCGATTCCTTGTCCGTCCAGTAAATTTGGTTTGCCAATAGCGTCGTGAGCAAGACGGACGGACAAGTGAAGGTCGTCTTGATATCTCTAAGATACTTGAGCAAGCGAGTCACTTTACGAAATGAGTTGCTGCCTGAGTAGCCATTCTGTTCTTTCAACCATTCAGTAAACAACATGGGCTCCGATCGTTCAAATAAATCGGCTCCTCTGTTGCAGACTTCGTAACGATCCGGAATCAGCCGCCCCACCACGCATGGCGCAATATCGACCTGCCGGTCGCCGACATAAGTGATCGTGACACAATAGTCCCACGTCTTAGCCTTATCGCCGTAAGTCGCACTATCCGAGAATGCTTGCCCTAATGATTTCACATAATCAGCTGCTGTCCAATTATCGACTGGCTCGACAAGGACCAATAGGTCGGCATCGAATTCGGCTCCATGCAGTGGTTTGATAATCGTATCATGCGCCCATGACCCTTGCGGATAAAAGCGGATGATTTCAGGCGCCCAGTCACATTGACGCACGAAATTGGTCAGCGCACTGACGTTTGTTTCAAGCGCATTAAGCCTTGTTCGATTAAGATTTACGGTATCGTTCAAGAAGGACCTGAACTGCGAAATTAACTTCAAATGCCCCCCAAAAAAGAAATAGAATTATCAAGTGCCCAACAAAGCAAGTGGGGTTTGCTGCCTACAGATTCAAGTTCTTACCAGGTACCCTACGCTGGCGTGATACGGCGCATAGCGCGAAGCGAAATCCGCTGTTAAAAGAAAGCGATGTCAGGAATGAGTACGACGGCCAAAGGAAATGCGTTTCGCGATACACTGGAAAAGGTGCTGAGCGCTGCTGGCTTCAATACGTCCACGGAAACGAAGGTGGGTCAGAAGAACGTAGACGTTGCTGCAGTGTGGACAAAAGACGATGTGGCTGGCGAACAGCGGTACGTCTTTGAGGCTAAAGATTACAAAGGGACGTTACCGGCAAAGGAGTGTAGCGAATTCGTCTCTGATAATCTTCCGCTCCTTCTCGAAGGTGCGATTGACCGTGCTTGGCTCATATCGAAAGGCCCAATTGCGCCAGGTGGGCGCGCTGCTGCGGAGCGGCACCGTGGCTTGCAGATCATTACGTTTATCGAACTCCAGCGGCGGTTGCTTCTGATCGACTCATATCTGAAAGACCTCATTGAGACTTACGAGCAATCCCAGTTGGAAAGCTTTTACGTGCGGCCTGAAACGGCTAGTGGAGCGGACCTCGAAAATCACATCAAAGGTTGGATAGAAAAAGACGACGCGCCACCGCTCTTCGTTCTGGGTGCCTATGGCAAAGGCAAATCTACCTTTGCAACCCATTTGGCTGCTACTATGGCGCGCTTAGCGCTGGTCGACCCTAGTGCGCGTGTTCCCATATTGGTCCGGCTGGGAGAAATTGCCGACGAGCAGTCAATTGAAGGCCTGCTTGGCAAAGTCCTTGCCAGCCAACATCGCGTGACCAATTACCATTTTGACACGCTGCGAGCCCTAAATCGCAACGGCCGGTTTCTGATCATATACGATGGCTTCGATGAGATGAAGCATGGGCTGACGCCAGCAAAATTCCAGCAAGTGTTGGCTGAACTTATGCGCTTGGATGAGGGAGATGCCCGCATACTTGTACTTGGTAGAGACACGGCCTTCCACGACGAGGTAGAGTTCCGAGCCGTGATCGACGGCATTCAGCGAACAAGCGCCGGTCGTGAAATCACCACGCCTGGACGACGCAGCTACAGCCATGTCGAGATCCGCGGCTTCACTGCGGACGAGGCTCGAACGTTCGTTTCCAACTATCTTCCGATACGCGCCGAAAGCGAACGCGAAGGGCCAGCGACGGACCAGGCTTGGATTGCGCAGCGCGTCGTCGAACTTAGCAGCGGTCGCTTCGACCGGCTGCTCGAGCGTCCTGTACACGCGCAAATGCTCTGCGAAATCGCGGTGCAACCCGACCAGCTCCGTGCGGACATGTCAGTATATGAACTCTTCGATAGCTTTGTGCACCTTTTGATTCACCGCGAACTCGAAAAGCGCGGTCGGGACCGATCGTTCCCGCTGGACTCGCGTCGACGGTTTAACGCCCACCTAGCTTGGTGGCTTTGGGAAATGGGAGGTGCATCCACCACGACGTTAGCGGATATTCCACAGCACATTTGCGACGCCGCGACACGGGACCTCCATCACTCTCTCGATCGTGAGGAGATGCGCCGGGAACTCATCCAAGGATGCCTTGTCGAGAAGGGGGTGAATACGATTTACTTCCACCGCTCGCTGCAAGAGTTTCTTGCAGCGGAGCACCTTATTGAAACTGACCTCCTTCAACGCACTGGATCGCCGAGCTGGTTACACGAGGTCACTAGTTCTGTGACTCCAGAAGTTATCGAGTTTGTGGTCGCCGGTACTATTGTATCAAAGGAACGACGGGACCGAGCGCTCTCGTGGCTTGGCAACCTCGCTGACGCCAAAGGTGAGCGCATTGCGCTGCCAGGTTTTGATCTCTTCACGCAACTCGGTAAATCGCTAAATCTTGTGATTGAGGAGCCAAATGACTCTCCATGGCTGATTTGGCTGGCGTTCTTTCTTAGAACCGGCGCGCGTGACTTTGGTGCACGTGGTTCCAACACCTTTCCCGTTCTCGCTGATCTGATCTCCGGAACGAGGGGCGCATCACTGGAATGCCAAGCGGCCGCGCTTTATCTGCTATGTAGAGTATTATTTCACAAAGTGACGGATCAGTCGTTCGCTGTCGCGCTAGCAGCGATGATCCCTGTGAAGCAGCTTTCCGAAGCGACGACCGAGGCGCGAGTGAAGAAATCGGAAAGACAGATTATCCGCCAAGCAGACGACTTTACGTTCTGGGCGCTCCTGCGCTGCTGGAAAGTGGACCGGCATGAGGATGAAACGCTTCTCCTCTCTGTGGACCTCATTAGCCTGCATAACGATACAATGGGGGCGATGCCCTATGGCTTCGACAATGATGGGGCGATGCCGGTGCAAGAAGTGGTTACGGTGCAGGTACAATCCATCTATCGCGCCCTTGCTAGCTTCAAACCAAGCGTTCCTGAAAAGGAAATCGAGGCCATAAGGCCCTTCTTCAACGACGCAGACGTCCGCAGGAAGATCGCGCCTGTCAAGGTAGAGTATCGGCGCCCGCAGGTGCAGGTCACGCCTCAAACCATGCCAGAGGAACGGCATACCTTGACGTTACGTAGGCGTTCCAGCAATTGATATTGGAGTTGATCGAACGAACGTGAGTTCGTGGGAACCTCACTGCTCCATAAGCGCGCTTCGCGGAAAACGATGGTCGGTTTCAACGAAATCTTAGCAGCGCAGATGAGACTATGAGAACGTATGGCCGCGCCCAAGGATTTAAATCGCAGCGTCGAACGGCAGAACTGTTAGCGCGAGTAGAGGTAAAAAGCGCCTGCTGAGCTGCGACAGCTTCCGATGAAATTGCGGAGTTCACCGTTGTTGCAAAACCGGCTAAGAGCAGCCGCTGCAACAGAATGGGCAAAACTGCTGCAAGTGAAACCATTTAATTTCAGTATCATAGTACAGATAATCGAAAAGGAATGGTTATGAGCACAGCTTGGTTGAAAGCAAACTTGCCAGGGTTTGCAAACTTATCGCTGGCCGAGCGCCGAGCAATTGCCGATTTCACATTTTTGTGGACGCTTTTTGAGGCAAGGATTCTCGCAACACGCGGAAGCGCGCAGGCAATCACAAGCGCGGTGACGGCATGGTACCAGGCTGGCCAGCTTGCCGTCAATTCCTTCGATGGCGAACTTGCCTATTTCCGCAGCCGCTATTTTGAAAACGGAGAATTCACCCATCATTTTGATGGGCTGCATCTGAGGCAGAACGACAACCCCGCGCTCGTAAGAGGCGTGATTGATGGAAGCGACAATGGGGATCAAAACCGTGTGATCGCGATTCTGACGATACTCTTCCGATATCGAAACAACCTCTTTCACGGGATAAAGTGGCAGTACCATTTTGTCGATCAATTAGAGAACTTTCGGCAGGCCAATGCGATTCTAAAACGAGTTCTTGAACGTCACGGAAACTTGCTTGGGCCTTAACCTCCACCTATTCTCACTGAACATTAAGCCTGCATCACATTGTCCGAGCATTTGGGGTTAGCCATGCTGAGAAACACAGAAATCTCAGAACTTCGTCCCGAGATGATCGAAGTCGTGAGAAGGGCTCAGCACCTTGTGCATTCCTACCTCGCGGGATTGGCTTTCATTGCCAAGGACACGGCACGTGACCCCGCCTTCACCTCAAATCATCTTCTTTCTTACCTTTCGCAGGATATCCTTCAGTCAGCGATGGCAGTGATGACTCTCACTACTGAAGGGGTGCTAAATGTGGTCCGTCGAGAGCTTCGATTTTTAATCGAGGCGTCAATCAAGATTTGCTATGTTCAGCAGCGCAGTTACTCATCGACTATCGAGGAGAAGTTGCAGCTCTATGATAAGGTTTTTCAGTCGCAACGCATTTCAATCAAAAACAATCTCGACCTACCGCTTTTGTCGGAAGGTATTCGAGAAGAGTTCTACGAAGAAGTCGGCCGCTTATATGGAGCAACCTCGAAGTACGTTCATCTGTCACCCGACCAGATTGTCGAATCAATCGCTTTGGCTCAGGCCGGCATAACGTCCGGCATGGAAGGGCCATCCGAAGTTGAAAAGCTGAATTTATTGGCCGAACGCGTTCTAGCAGCATCGTTAGTCTTACTTTTTCATAGCGTCCCTAGTTGGGTGGCGGGAGACTGGTTAGTAGACCGAAACGGCAGCACGATTGATTGGCACTTTGTGCAGTCAAAATTCATTGCCGATCTAGACCAGCAATTTGACTATAAGCACGAACGGCAAGATCGATTGGCAGAAATCCAAGCGCACCGTGCTGTTGGAATAAGGTTCTAAGCCACCTCGCAATCAGCTTTTAGGCAAAATATACTCGGCAAAGTTTGGTACGATGTGTTCGTCCCAAACCTCTGCGCCTATCAGTTTTTCGCCAGCGCTGTTTATTTCTTCCAGCGGCAAATCACTCACGCGCACGCCGGTTGGGACATAGCGCAGCACGGCTTGCCCAATAGTGATCTCACGGCTCGGAAAGCTCTGCGAGAATTTGCGCAACTGTGGGACCAACCGGTGGTGAAGCTGGCTATCAGAGCGCCCTTCATGCTCTGCATAAGCACGGCGAAGCTCCGCGCTAACCACATCGTCAACCGTAGCCTTTGTGAGCGCTGCATCTTCGGCGGCGACAATTTCGGGTAGGTAGTCATTCATTGGATCACCTTGCGGATTTTGAAGCCGGATCGTGGCATCGACAATGACGAAAGGTGGTGCAACTACCCAAGCGTGACCACGCTGAGCCCCAGGGAAGTCTATAACGTCGCAGGAAGCCTGACCGCGCCAAAGGTCAGCCTCAGTGACTTCGGCAACGAAAGAGCCCATGAGTCCGAAGCTCCAAATGCCCATACGATCGAGGATGCGAGGCAACATGGAGGAAACATGCACGCAGCTTCGCTGCATACCTTCCTTCTCAAACAGGTCTGCCATGAAGCTTGCCAATTTTGGTACGATAATGCGCGCTCTTGCGTCATATTCAGCAGAGCGCGGACGCGTATCTACCCACTGCGCGTATTTCTCCAGAAATTGCCCGTCCATTTGCTCCCGCTCAAGGAAAGCCTGCTGATCGTAGAAACCAAACTCTGCCGTATTGATGCCAAAGCCACGCAGCTCTTCCTCTATGCTCTGATGTGCGTTGACTTGCGCTCTAGCACGCTGCTTTGCTTGTCCCATGGCTTCCTCTGAGTTTTTTGGCCTACCCCCTGCATTATAGACCGTGGCCCGCTCGAGCCATCGATCATTTATTCGCGCAACCCTATTCCCCTTTTGTTGCATCCCAACGATGACTGCTTTCCCATCATTGGCCGTAGAACTGGCCAGTCCGTAATCTCCAACGTTGTCGCCCAACCTGGGCCGATCACAGCCGCCGATTCCAGTCGTTCGGAGTCGACTTCCACCTGCTGAATCTATGACGGCTTTCGACGGCGCGGTTTTGGCATCGTGAACGGCTGCTATGTTGGTGAAATAGGAACCCGAGTTTGCTGATGCACAGATCATCCGCTCCAACCATCCAACAACTCCCCTACCTTCTCCGCCGCAGCGACAACCTGCCCGTCATCCAGATGCGCATAACGCGCAGTCGATCCAATTCGCGCATGGCCAAGCAGCTTCCCGATCATGGGTAGCGTCTCGGACATCGCCGCAGCATGACTTGCAAAACTGTGCCGAAGATCATGCAGCCGGACATGGGGCAGGCCAGCTGCCTTCCTTGCGTGGTAAAAATGGTGCTCCACCGATGATCTGAACTGCGTTGTCTTATCATGCCAAAATATCTGGTCGTGCGCTTTATGTCGCGGCAAGGCGTCGAGCAACGCCCTGACTTCTTCCCCGACCCAAACGGTGCGCGGCCCGGTCTTGCTGTCGTGCAATAACAAGCGCCGCCCTTTGACCTCACCCCATGTCAGTCCCAAGATTTCGCTTTTTCGGCATCCGGTGAGCGTAATCACAAGAAGCGCCGTTGCCTGCATCGGAAAATCCTGTTTCAGCTCTTCGAGCACGGCGCCAAATCGCGCCAATTCTTCCACGGACAGAAAGCACTGAAATTTGCGTTTGCGGTTGGGCCGGATACCGCGACAGGGATTTGAACATTCCTCGCGGTAGCCCCAGCTTTCCGCCCTGTTGAACATGGCGCGGACCAGTTCGAAGCAGCGGTTTCCGGCACCGGGCCCTCCCCTGTCGGTAACACGCTTGAACCATTTGAGCACTTCGGCTTGCGTGATCTCGTCAACGAAACGACCGGGAAAGGCGTTATCCAGATATTTGCGGCGCGAAATATCATGGCTGGCAATTGTCGATGGTTTCCATTGGATGGCAACCTTCTGCCAAAACTCCTCCAAAAAGACGTCAAAACGGGGCGAAGAGCGAATACGCTGTGCGGTGTCAGCTGGATTGTCGCCGGTTTGTGCGCGTAGCAGTATGCGCTTTGCGACATCAGTCGCCTGTGCATTGGTGAGCAGAGCGGCATTTCCAATCGTAACGGTGCGCACGCGGCCTGCCATCATGGTCTGCAAAATGTAGACTTTGCGACCCGACGCATAATGGCGCACGCCGAAGCCAGCCAAGGTCAATGACCAGATGGTCTGTCTTGGACGGCCCCAGCGGCGTATCCCGCTGAAGGGAGTGATGCCAACGATTGCAAGTTCTTCTGCAACAATGCGGGCAAGGCTATGGGCGGTCATGCTTTTACTCCCATTGCTGAAGCTATCGAGGAACAGATGCGCGATGCGGCATCCATCACAGCGTCGTCGGCCAAGTGCGCATAACGCGCGGTCGTTTCCGGCAAACTATGGCCTAGGAGCTTCCCGATCACGCTGAGCGAGATGTCGTCGCGGATCGCAACCGAGGCAAAACTGTGCCGCAGGTCGTGCATCCTGACATCGGCGAGTGCCGCGCGTTTGCGCAATATCCGCCAAATGGGATCAACGTTGAAGGGGACATGGGTTTTGCGGACACAGCCAAAGAGCAAGCCCGATTGCGAACGATTGGGTAACGCATCGATAACCGCCTGTGCCTGCCGGTTGAGATAGATGACCTTGGGACCTGTCTTACTGTCGGGAAGGAACAGGCGTGGCGGCTTGATATACTCCCAGCGCAATGCAACGATCTCACTGCGGCGTGCGCCAGTGAAAATCAGAAGCCTGATGATAGCGACCGCCTTCGGGAACTCGCTTTCCGCCTCGCGCAGGACGGCAAAGAGGCGGCGATATTCAGCCGGGCTCAAATAGCGTTCGGGTAGCTTCCGCTTGAAACGCGGAGTTCCTCTGCACGGGTTCGAACCTCGCCGCCTATACCCCAATTGCTCGGCATAATTGAGCATCACTGCCAATACCGGCAATGTGCGATTGAACACACCCGAGCGCGAGGCCATCGCATCGCGCCAGCGCATGACTTCGCACCGCGCAATCGAGGCCAATGGCATATCGCCAAAGACCGGTATCAATTCCGAATAAACTGCCTGGCGATTGCGATAGACGGTCTGCGGTTTCCAATGCCGCTCATAATCACTCAAAAATTCATCGACATAATCGGCAAATATGACAGACTTTGGTAAGCGCTCTTTGGCTCTTGTCGGTAGGCCATCAAGCTGGTTTGCAGCCAACCGTTCGCGCGCCTTCCGCCTTGCCTCCTCAGCGCTGACCTTGTTGACAGGTCCCAGACTGATCGTGCGTTGTACTCCGCGTTCGCGATAAAAGACGACCCAGTTTTTGCCATTGGGCGGACGGAAACGAAGACCGAAACCGGGAAGCTCGCTATCCCAGATCGTTTCGCTATGCTTGCTGCAACTTCTGCGCGCGGTATGATCGGTCAGCCGGACAGGTGGATTTTGTCGTCGGCGATCCGTTTGGGATTGCTGATTCGTTTCCCCTTCAAGACCCGTTTTCGGGGTAAGCGGATAGCCATTTCCACCCCCCGGAACGAGCGTGTCGCCCACGACACAAACTCGTTGATTTTCAACAATATAACTCTCTAAACTTGCCGAGGTCGGCGTACGGTGTGCTTAGATTTTCCCAGCTGCGAGGGTTCGATCCAGTGTCCAATGCTTTACGCGATGGTGCCTTTTGCGTTCTTCTCAAAACGGACCTTGCCTTCGCGTAAAACGCGTTCGCAAAATGGCTAGCGCCAAGATCACTTTGGCACGCGAGCAAGAAAAAAGAGGAAGCCCGTGATGGACTTCCCCTTGAGCGTATTTTCTTCAAAACTCGTCGAGCATTTGGCTTGGAACCGAGTCGACAATCCGGTCGACCAGGTGCTGGGGTAATGCTCCATAATCGCCTTCGTCGACGACGATATAACCCCGCTCGAAATCGGTCAGAATATATTGGTTGAAGTAGCTGTGAAAGGAGCGTGCGTAAGCGCAATGCATCGCAGCCTTCAGTGCCTGCTCATCGGCTTGGCGTTGCGTATATTCGAGTGCTTGTGAACCGTTCATGATAACCTCCTGATGATAAAGTGATGCTTCGCATCAGGATGCGGACAATGGGCAGGAAGGACGGGTCAGGGACCGCATGAAACATGCGGCCGCGCGAGCGGCGATGGGGGCAACGATTTTTCTGGGTGCGCTATGGCAGAGCCGAGCCGCATCCGGAAAAATGGTGGGGCCCCGTCGTCCTTGACGCGTCCCGAGACCTACCCATTAGACTTGGAATATTGTGAGAGAGCCCCTCCCCCACTCTCCATTAAACCGGTGTGGAGGCCACACTGAAGATTTCATTTTCCTACAGGCGCCCTGTCCGGATAGCGTCCTGAATTGGAGGGGACCAACGGCCAGCGAAAGGACATCTTATGGCCCGGTCCAAAACCAGCGCAGTCGATGCGCTTAAACGCCTGCAAGCCCAACGAAGCGAGCTCGATGCACGCGAAACCAAGCTGCGCACCGATGCAGCAAACGAACTGGGAAGAATGCTGCTCGAATGCGGCGCCGAGACGATCGATGCTGCAAAATTGCGACAACTGATAAAGCACACCAGCGCGATGGGCATTGATACGGTGCTTACAAAACTCGGCAAAGCCTAATCCATGAATGGCGGTGGCATGGGGCTCGATGCCCCTGCTGCCGCCCTCAATTCCAGCACATAAGAAAAGACCCCGCCAGCTTGTGCCAGCGGGGCCTTTACGTGTTTTTGCCGATCAGTCTTCGTCGATCGGCGGCGCGTCTTCGTTGTCGTTCGAACGCGGCTTGGTGTGAAAGTCGACCTTGTCCGCATAGATTTCGCAGCCGTAGCGCTTGACGCCGTCCTGGTCTTCCCAGGATGAATAATGGAGCCGTCCCTCAACGCTCACCAGCTGGCCCTTCTTGCAATATTTGGCGACGTTCTGGCCAAGGCCGTTGAAGCAGGTCACGCGGTGGAATTCGGCATCCTTCACGGTATAGCCGTTTTCGTCCTTGAACGTCTTGCCCTCCTTGTTGCGGGCGGGCCGGTCGGTGACAACATTGATCGTGGTGATCGAGCTGCCACCCTGGGTTGAGCGGCTTTCGGGGTCGCGTGAAATGCGGCCGACGAGGATAACGAGATTGGTCATGTTACTTCTCCTGAATGCTGCATCCGGGACCATCCCCGGCTGCGAACAGAAAAGGAGAAACGGCGAGCGGGCGGTTGCACCGCGTTCACGCGGGGAACCCGATAAGCGTCGGGTGGTGCGGGCAGCGGCTTTAGCCGCAACACGGCCGGCAGAGTTCGGGTTGCAACCGACCGCTGGCTGGTTCACCTCGGTTCGCAAAAAGCCGGTATGATCCTGGGTGCAGACAGATTTCAGGAAAGAGCTGTCGCTGTCTCATTCCTCGTTTTGCAGTTTTCGCCCATCCCGGTCCACCCTCAGATAAGGCTTACATCGCTTCCTCATGTCAACACTGTCAGGTTCGCAGACGGGAAGCCTCAAGCCGCAATCGGAAACGGCGTTGAAGGAACCTCCACCGGCGGTGTGTCATCTGATCGCTGGTCCAAACGACGCCCTTTGAGCATTCAGGCCTGGGGTGCGATGAGGCGTCCCCAATCGGCAAAACTGGGAATGAAACCCAGATCCTCGATCACATGCTGCTCGCCAATCAGGCGGACAGGGACATGCTTTCCATCGGCATTGACGATTATGCTCCCAAAGAGCGTCTCGAGCATTAAGATGCCCTCGGCATGGTACCGCAAGGTCCGGTGGCGCGGGTCGGCGAAGATCGCTTTCGACTGGTCGAACCATTGGTAAAGTGCCAGATAATCGTCCGGCACTCATCCCCATTTACGGACCATCCACAGCGGCTCAACAGCTCCTAGGATGCCTCCCCTCTTGGTAGAAAAACGCCAGCGCCCAAAGGCGCTGGCGCGAATGGAGGGTGGCTCATTACCCCGATCTGGGGGTTCTTGCCTTCGGTGAGGTGCCAAGCGGACCGCGGCGGTCAACGACCGTCACGCGGGCGGCTTTGGCATCGATCACCAAACGTTCGAGGACGCCGTTTCCAGGAAAGGCGACGACATAGCGCGGATCGAGCGAGAGCATCTGCTCGTTGCGCTTGAACCCGGCGCGTGCCCCCAGTCGCCGGTCGAGCGCAAAGGTCAGTTGGGCAATCCCGCGACGCTCGGCCCAGGACGCCGCCAACCGGTCAACACCCTTGGTGTCGCCGCCATGCACCAGCACCATGTCGGGAACCGTGCCATGCACTTTGTCGAGTGTGGCCCAGACATTGGTTGCGAAGCTTTTGGCTTCATGCTCGGTTGGAAAGCGACAGCGTCCGCCGGCGAAGATGACGGGGGTGCCTTCGGGCATTGCTGCGCGCTTCTTCGCTGCACTTCTTGCGCGCAAAAAGTCGCGACCCTGCACCACGGCCGAGGTAAGCATGGCGCCATGGTTGAAGCGCGAACTGGAGACGGGTTTCCAGGACGATCCGAACTCGTTCATGTAGAGGGCTGCTGCAAATTCGCGCATCTCTTCCAGTGCCAACATGCTTGCTTCGGCACATTGCGCGCGTTCGATCTGGGTCTCGAGTTCATGCGTCAGTATCTCCGAGCCATCGTTCGAAGCAATGAGTGCGCGCACCTCGTCGGTCGCACGGTCGACACTCGTTGATTTGCGTTCCGCCGCACGGTGAAAGAGATTAACGAGGCCCCAGCCCAGATCCTCGGCATCGGCTTCAAGCGCTGTATCGCTGAACAGTGCAAAAAGATCCGACCAGACGCCTTCGAGCGTTTGGGCAACAGCCTCGGCACAGGGAAAGTCGGTCTGAGTTACGGGAGGCGGGCTTATGGTGAAACCGGAAAGATCGAGCCCGGCAAGTTGCTCGGCAAAAGTTGTTTGCATTGTGGTTCTCCTGACTATTGGCTGCTAGCGGCCTCTCCGCCAGCGAGAGCCCGTCAGGGCCAGCTTCAGGCAGGCAAGCGCACCGACGCGCCAGCGGAAGGGGAACCGGCCAAGGGCAGGCTGGCGCGGGCAGCGCTTGTGCAACAAGCGCAACACGGGCCTGCCCGGGCGGGTTGCGCAGGGCTGGCGGCTGGCCCAGGGCCTCTCTCGCTATGGCGATGGCCGCACGCCTCAGGCGTCAGGAATTCATGTAAGCGCGTCTGCGCCCTTCAGCCGGGACCAACCAATCCGAACCCGGCGGCTGTGAACACCAGCTGATCCTCGGCCGGAAAGGCGGCGAATGCTGTCAAACGATCTTCTTCGTAGCGCAAATGCCAGGTTCGCTGCGTCACGGGATCGCGCCCGCCAAAGACGCTTGGCTCCAGGATGACGATGTTGCAGCGCGCCTCGGGATCGCGCGCCGATATCGTGCGGATCAAAGCGAGCGATGCCTCACGAGCGGCAGCGGCAAGGTCCTGGCAGGCACCATAGTCGTTGCGGTCGATCCAGCGCGCTTGCTCAGCATCGAAGGGGGGACAGGTCAGATCGATCGCCTGCTCAGAGCGAACGGCTACCGTGAAGCTTGAATGCTCGCTGGTGGCTGAGGAAGGCTCGAACCCCGGTGAACGCAAGAAAAAGCGCAAGCGCCAATATGCCGTCTCGGCAATGGCGGTTGCCTCGGCTTCGCTTGCATAGAAAATCCCGGGGCGTTCATCGGCACGACGAAATCGGCTAGGAGTGCGATGGCCATAGCGGAAGGGCGAAGCCAGCAGATAATGGAGACCTTGTGCAGCCTTGGGCAAATCCGGTTTGGCGGCTTCCGCAAGCGCCTCAAGCCGTGCCTGATCGGCAAGCGAAGCGGCCAAGCGGTTGGTCGAGATGCGGTGCTGTGCCTCGACCACCCGCCAGACATGACCGTTGTAGGCGCGAACCTCAGACGCGAGCGCGGTGGGCGTCCACATAGTCGCAAACGGTCAATAGGCCCTTGAAGCTGTCGATGAGATCGAGCGGCCGGGCATCAAGGTCAAGATTATGCGTCTGGAGCCAGCGGCGCGCCGCCGCGTCGTCGCTTCCCAGAAGCGAATCCAGGCTTCTGAACAAGCGCAGCAGAAATTGTCCGGCCTCAAAGGACTTGGACGCCGGATCGAGCATAGTGCGCCCGGTGGTCAACCGCGAGGCGGTCGCCTGCGAGAGACCGAGAATGGTCCCCAATTTGGCGGTGCTCAGACCCCAATAATCTGCTATTTTTGCAATAGCAGAGGTGAGAACGCGGGCATCCTCCTGTGCATCAACCTTGAAGCGCGTAGCCATGGTTCATCCTTTCATTTGAATATAATGACATATATTCATTCAAATGAATAGTAAAATCTTCGTGTCGATGAACGCTCCGCATTCAGGCCGCTTCTGCCACGGACTCTGCCTCGCCGAGGCCACATTCGCGGCCACCGAGTTTCAACAGCAGCGCACTTGCTTCTTCGGCGCGGGCAGCGGCGGTGAGGATTGCGCGGTCATCGTCGCGCAACAACTTGAGCCAATGGTCGACATAGCTTGCATGATTGTCGAGATGGGTGACCGGAAGTCCGAGTTCAGCGCCCAATATCGCGCTCGACAATTCGGCAATCAGTTCTTCGGCGGCATAGGCCGCACTGCCGAAGCGGTTTTTGAGATTACGGTCGAGCCGTGATCCATGCCCGGTCCAGTGCGACAATTCGTGACCAAGCGTCGCATAATAATGGTCAAAGCCTGAAAAGAGCTCGGGTGAGGGCATGGTGATCCGGTCGGCGGCCGGTTCATAATAGGCTTCGGAGCCCATATGGCGAAGTGATGCCGGTATCTGGCTGAAGAATAAGTCAAGGTCAGCTTTGCGCCCCTCCGGTTCGACCAGCGTAAGATCGTGCAAGGGATGATAGCGTTCGGGCAATCCGTCGATCTGATCGGCATTGAACACGGCATAGGCACGAAGCACACGGCGGCTTTCTACCTGTGTTTCTCCGCTTTCGGGCGCCTCGACCTCCTTGGAATAGCATTTGTAGAAAATCGCGATGGTCGACTTCTCGCCCTTGCGCACCTGCGCGTTCAATTTGTTCGCCTGCGCATAGGTCATCCAATAGGGCGAGGCATAGCCGCACATATCAGCAACCATCCAGAGCCAGAAGACATTCATACCCCGATAGGGCGTGCCGCAACTGCGCAGAGGGCGCGACACAGGGAGACCACGCCAGGGTTTGACCCAGGGTTTGGTGCCAGCCTCGAGCCTCTCGATGATCTGGTTGGTGATGTGGGTCGCAGGCGACACGCCAGCGCGTTTCGAATGATAAGCCATGTGGGAAACTCCTGAATGTCGGCCGGACCAGTCCGGCAATCGACATGGACCACAGGCTCCCCTCTCCTCTCTTTCCATTTGGCGATGAGAAGAAGCGGCCCCCATGTTTGCCAAGGGAGCCGCTTCCAACGCAGGCTCAAACCCGTCCTGTCAGGAGGAGGTCAGGCGGCGAGTTCGACGCCCGCATTGTTGGTTGTTTCCCGATTGATGGCGGGATCTAGGGCGGTCGACCCATCGGCATCCGGTTCAGCACCGTCTGCTGCATCTGCTGCGATCTCCGCATCGGTTTCGTTCGCAGATCTGTCGCCAGATGTATCGGCAAAGCGCATTGCGGGGGGCAGCCAGGCAAGTGCTCGTTCCTTAACCTCAACTTCGGTGATGAAATTGCCGGCGAAGATGCGTTCAGCGCTTGCAGCAAGTTCACCTTTCTTCGATGCTGAGAAGCGCGAAGCAAGCGTAGGCCCACCCACATCGGTCAATGCTTCGAGGATCACGGCTTTCGAGACCCTGTCGAAATAATTGGCCGCAGTCGGACGCCACCAGGCTGCCATGTCGATCCCGGTCAATTGCCCCAGATGGTCGTGGAAGACATTGCCGCGATTGCCGCTCACATTGAGGCTCGCCTCGAGCGTGCGACCGACCACCCAGCCAAGCCATGCCGAACGGGCTTCATCGTCGAGGCGGCGGAAGAGGTCGAAACGCTCGGCAATGCTGTCGCCCGCGCGCCAGCTTTCATCGAGACCGCCGCGAAGTTCGGCGATCGCAGCAGTGGCTGCCGCATCCTTCGCTTCAAATCCGTGCGCCGGACCCGATGAAGCCGATCCCCGGATGGTAAGGCCCGGTGATGTAGACCAGCGGTAGGTGTCCGCGTCGGCCAGAATGAACACGAACAGGTCGAGGGCGAGCGCGGGATCGCTTGCAACATGGAGCGCCAGCACGTCGCGGCGTTGCATCGCGAGTTCGTCGACGAGCCGCTGCGACATGGCCGCGCGAGCGGGCTTGTCACCCGATCCACTGCTGACGACCTCGACCGCGCCTTCCTCGCTTGAGTTCACGACAAGCACATTAGTGAAATATTGCGGCTGGAGCGTGGGCACACCGTCGCGGCCAAGCGTCAGGATCATCCCGCTTTCGCGCTTGATGTCGGCGTCGATCTCGACCGGACGGTCACGGATCGCGGCAATTTCGGCATCGATGCGCTCGATTTCTTCGGACGCTGCACTTGTATCGTCCTCGCTTGCATCTTCATCCTCGAGGATGACCGCTTGCGCGTCATAGGCGGCATCGAGCTCTTCGATGCGGGCCAATTCGTCTTCGGTGTAGACGCGCTGGGGTACGGGAACGCGGTGCAAGCCTTCGACAAGGTCATGGCTCACATAGACGTCGAGTGTCGGCTTAACCCAGGCAAGGCCCTGCTCTGCCGCAACGCTGGCTGCCGCCTCTTCCATCCTGGCATTTGCGAGATTTTCCAGAAGTGCAACGTCGAGCCAGCTTTCATTCTCTTCATCGTCGAACAGCTCGCGGTCGACGCGCCCGCCGGCTGCAAGATAGGCGTCCTTCCCGACCAGTTTCGCACGCGGATCGCTGCCGCGCACCGTACTGTTCAATACCATGCGGCGAATGCTGTCAGGCGAAGCGCGGTAGCAGGATTGGACGACTTCATCATAGACACGCGCCTGGATGGCCTGATCCGAGGTTGCCCCGTAAGCTTTCGCCATATCGAGCGTGATCTCGCCTGCAGCCAGCGCTTCGAAGACCACAGGGGCAAGCGATGCCAGACGCAGGCGGCCTTCGACGAAGCGGACGGTCAAGCCAAAGCGTCGTGCGACATCTTCGGGCGTTGCACCGGTTTCGATGATGCTCGCAAAAGCTTGTGCTTCATCGGCCGGGTTCATCTTGAGCGTGTGAAAATTCTCGGCAAGGCTTGCTTCGCGAACCTGCGTTTCATCACCGTCGAGAACCAGACACATGATGGGGAGTGTGCGCGACAGATGCTTGTCTGCCGCAAGCGCGAGCAAAGCCCTGCGGCGGCGTTCGCCTGCTTCCACCTCATATTGGCCCTTCTTGCCTTCGCGAACCACGAGGTTCTGCAAAAGGCCGTGCGCTGCCACACTTGCCTTGAGTTCGGCATCGGCGACCGGATCGGAGCGCTTGCGGACGTTCCGAGGGGATGCAACAAGCTTGTTCAACGGAATTGACTTGATCATGGGATTTCTCCTGAAGTGCGAGCCGACGCACCGCCAATCGGACGCCAGAGCTCAGCTGCTCGAGGGCCCCCTCCCCTCTTTGCTCCAGTTGGCGAACTACCATGGCCCTACTTTGCCCAGCACAATCGGCCACGAGCATAAAATTCTTGAACCTTTCATATTGTGGAAGTATTGAGAATTTTATGACAGCTTTGGTCAAAGAAATTTCAAAGGCGGGATTGGCAGGCCGCATCCTTGCAGAACGACAGCTCGCAGAGCTTGTTGGCGGGAGTGCTGCGCGCCGTTACGGGCTGGTCAACCGTGCGATCAAGGATAGAGCGCTGCTCCGCATCAAGCGCGGGACCTATGTGCTCGCAGCTCACTATCGGGCCGAGCCGGTCCATCCCTTTGCTGTCGCGCAGAGCCTGCTTCCCGGCAGTTACATCTCATTCGAAACAGCACTTTCCTATCATGGCTGGATCCCGGAGAGCGTGTTTACGACTGCCAGTGTATCGCCGGGCCGTAAGACGCTCGAATATACAACCGAAGCCTTCGGCAGCTTTGTCTTTCACCCGCTCGCTATCCATCAATATCGCCTGCTGACCAGCGTCGATCGCGTGGTCCTCGGCAAACAGACTGCTCTTGTTGCCCAGCCCTTGCGGGCCCTTCTCGACCTTATGGCGTTGCGCAAGCAGCCTTGGCAGGGCCTCGATTGGCTGACGAGCGGCATGCGGATCGACGAAGCGCAGCTGTTTGCGCTTAAGCGCACAGATTTTGCCGCATTGAAGCCCGTCTACAAGCATAAGGCGGTGAATGCGTTTCTCAACCAACTCGAAGACGCGCTGTTGAGCGGGAAGGCAACTGGCCGACGGAGTTCGCGAAATGATTGATCTGATCAAGGAACGGCTGCGCCGCTATGCTGCTGCAAATCCGCTCGAAGAAGAAAATGCGGTCAAGGAAATCCTCCAGGAAATCGCGCTCTACGCGCTTTGGCGCAGTGATTTTTTCGATGTCGCCCTGTTCCAGGGAGGCACCAGTTTGCGCATCCTGCACGGCCTGCCGCGGTTTTCCGAAGATCTGGATTTCCTACTGCGTACACCAAACCCTGATTTTGACTGGTCGCCCTATCTGGCCACGCTCACGCAAGTGGCTGCGGAGTTCGGCGTCAAGCTGGAGGCGCAGCCGCCTGCCCGGATGGATAAGGCCATCCATGCAGCGCTCATCAAGAATGATTCCATTGCCAATCAGCTGGACTTGTCTTTTGTCGGCCAAGACCGGCGAAAAACAATCCGGATCAAGCTCGAAATCGACGTCAATCCGCCCTTGGGATCGGGGGAGGCCACGAGCTTTCTCGATTTCCCCCTGGATTATGAAGTGCGCCATCAGGACCTACCGTCCAATTTTGCGCTCAAGATTCATGCGCTTTTATGTCGCGGCTTTTTGAAGGGTCGCGACTGGTTCGATTTTTCCTGGTATGTTTCGCGCGATATCTCGCCCAATCTCGCTCTCTTGCGCAATGCTCTCATTCAGGCAGGTCCTTGGAAAGGCGATGAAACCATTTCCGTCGATATCGCATGGCTGAAAGCAGCACTTTCCAGCACGATCGCCAAGATCGACTGGAAGGAGGCGGGTGAGGATGTTGCCCGGTTCCTCCGCCCAGCAGAGCTTCGCTCAATTGACCTGTGGAGCGAGCGGTTCTTCACGGCAAAGCTCGATAAACTTGCAATTGCGGCGATTGAAAAGCCGATTCAAAAGAGCAAATTAGATCGGTGATTTTTGCAGTCACTAACGAAGTAAGCCAGCCCGTAGGCAATTTGGTGCCGTGGGACGCTATAAAGTTTCAGACATAGGGGTATCTTGCACCATTGACCGCTTCCGCTAACATTTCCGCCGTTCGTCGCTCTGAATTTGATCGTCAGAACCGGTCGTTCGTTCAGCAGATTTGCAGAGCCCATGAATGACCGCCTTTGCGGCCGCAGACCGTATGTCTGTGCGGCTGCTTTGTTGTCGGAGACGGTCCGTCAGCTTCCATTGTGCTGAGTCATCCTCCTTGGTTGGCGGCGCGAGACCGATTGGGTGGAACCACCAAACGTGGCCTCGGAGCCTTCTGGAGGCCAACCGATCGAACGTCATTTGATCTTTTTAGCGATGTAGTCCGCTCTTGCCTTCATCCCCTTCTCGTTTGAGTTTTTAAGCCTTTTGTAAACGTCTCCTAAGTATCGGCGGCCGCGGCTAGTTTGAGCCGCTTCATCAATCAGCGCGAGCGCCATGTTCCCATCATCGGCCAATCTTCCGAAAATGTCTGGATCGAGGCGATTGTCGACAAATTTACGCGTCACGGTTTCCCGCAAACGAGAGCTGTTGTCCCAAACAAGCCAACTGCCTCCTTCAAGGCGCCGGGTCACCATGATTTCCACTTCATAGCGGTAGCGATCCGCTCGCAATGCCCGGTAGACCCGAGCATAGGAAAATCGAAGCAGCTCGGCCGGTGATTGCGAGCGGGATCCCAAAGCCCTTGCGCAAAAAAAAGCGGCAAGAAACTCTTCGTCTGACTGACTCAATTGCCCTTTTGCATGCTTCAACGCGGTTAGCCATGGATCGTCGGCAAGATCGCTGGAGACACTGTCCGGGTTAGAATAGCGTGCCAAGTCGGCAATGGAGGAAAGCCTCCCGACTTTGCCGGATGCCAGCACCGCCCCTAGCTTGTCCGGATTGTTGGCGAGGGCCCGCAACCAAAGCTGAACGGCTTGGTGATCGGCTTCTGCTGATTCCAGCGCGCGAACAAGCGCGTCTGGTTCGCTATGATGTACGATCATACTCGCCGGGCCTGTTCTGCCAGCGGCAAGAAGGGCCAAGGCTGCTTGGCCAGCGTCTTTGATCAGTATGTTGGATGCGAGTTCGTCATCGACGTCCGGCATTCGCCAGAATTCGGCCTCAAGCAAAATGTCCGGTCGTTGTTCTACGATCGGTGGAATGAGCGACGCGTGCGTTCGGAGCCCAGCGATGATTTCCTGACCTGGCATTTCCTTCAGCGCGTGGGCAGCTAGCTCTCCCAGGGGTCCGTCTTCAACCAAAGCTTGATGGAAGCGATCGGGCGACCGCTTCCAGAGCGCAATTCCGAATTTATCGGCTACCTCAATCTTCTCGCCGAAAGCCGAGGGCGATTTGAGCGTGTCGAGCAAAAATTCAAAAACGGTATCGTCAAGACCATCGAAGCTTCCCAGCGCCTTTCGGAAAAGGAGTGAGCGAACCGAGCGTGCTTGTCGACGCCCATTTTGATCCAAGCTGGCAAGCGCCCCTACAGCGCCAACCAGGTCGGGCGTGTCATTGACGAAGAGGCTCGAGTAGAGGTGACACAGCGGGACCATTGCGCGTCTGCCGCCATCGACGTCGCCGCCCGCACGCCGGAGGAAATCGCGAAGACTTCCCCCTGCTGGTGTCACTAAATCGATCAGCAGAGGGTTAAGAGCAGGGTTTGGGCGCACGTCGTGTGCCGCTATCGCATTTGGGAATTTTGAGGCGAGTTGACGATCGCTTAGCGGCGCAAGTTGGAGATCGAGCGCTACACCCTTGCCGGCGCGATCCATCCCTGAAAGTGTGCAGAAGCCGAATGCTCGCCGTAGCCTTGGCCATTGCTGCATCCATATTGTGGTCACAAGTCGCTCGTCCTCGAATGGCTCCTCGCATGCGGCGACGATCGCTTTTTCTGGGAAGGAATAGAGCGCATTGACGATTTGCCCGGCTCGCAAATAGCCGTCCAGCCGTTGCGGAACAGCCGATGGAAGGACCGTTATTGGAACTCGATAGGCTGAAGCTGCATCCTGATTGCTTGGTCGTTTGAACCCATCAAACAGGGGTTGGGCCGATGCCATTGTCGCGAGGTCAGCATTGTCGATAATCAAAGAGTGAGTCCATACGCAGCCAGGACGCGGCATTTCCGGAGCTGCCCAGGTTCGCGCGAGTACATATTTGCCGACCTTTTCCAGCGCGTAGCCGGTCAGATAGCCAGTCCGCTCGGGCTTGACACCAGGCCCAGACAAATCGCTCATCACGAGCATGATACGAGATTCACGGCTATCGAGCGGTAGCGAACTCGAGATGAGCCGGTGTCCATCGCTATAGCCGTGCAACGCCTGATGGACGACAATTGGTTCCATCAGCAGATCAACCATTGGAGCGGCAAGGTAATGTCGGTGCTCAGCTGATCTCCATCTACTATTTGAATTCGATCCGAAGGGCGCTCCAGTTCGCGCAAAGCGTCAGTCTCGGGAAGGCTCTCAGCCTTGTCGGGATCCTCATACACGCCCCCTTGCGCACTTACCCCCCAAACGCGCCATGTCCACGGGTCGCGACCGTTGCGCAGATATTGGGCGAGTAGTGGCAGCTTGGCCTCCAGCAGTTCCTCAGGCGAAAGTTCTTCGGCCGCCACCTTGTCCCAAGCCGATATGAGAACCGCTAGGCGTCGTGTCCCAACATTCAACTCGCCAGACATCAACATCTGCAAGAGGTCGACGATCCTCACCTGCGTGGGCGCGAAATCCGGACTCCAATCAATCGGCTCTGGATCAGGCGTAGTCGGCAAGCCATTGCCTGCTGCTTTTGCCATTGCACTTGCTAACTTCGATTGTTCGACGATCCACAAAGGATGCTTGATCGTGTCTCCGTTCACGAGCAAAACAATTGCTGGGGTCGACAGTGTTTCCAGCATGCCGTGATCCGCCTCTCGAAGTTCCCACATCCTGCCAAAATCCTCACCTGGCATGTCTGGAAAAGAAACTTCGACCAGTCGATTTCCTTCATCCTTCAGCCTCATCGAGACAGTTTTGGCACCACTGTGTTGAGTTCGCTGTTGGATCTTGCCCGATCGCCAGCGCTTGGCCAGCGCGTTCAAATGCTCATAGTTCCCTTGGCTGAGATTCTCGAAGCCAAGCGTGGTCGATGCGCCAGGCTCCCGAACCATGTGCCAAAGAGCCGCAAGGAAAGTTGTTTTTCCCGACGCCGGCAAGCCGATGATTGAAACATGGGCCGTTTGGTCAGTCATCGGATGCCGTCCTGGTTGACGGCAAAACGATCAAACATGCGATCAAATCCTGCGTGAGGCTCGGGACCAGGAACCGTCGAGGGTGTCGGCGCTTCGAGCCAGTAGAGAAGAAGATCGCCAACGCCGTCCCCCCTCGGCACCAGCTCACTGTCTTTTGGGGATGCTGCAACCACGAAGTGCTGAATTTCGCCGAGATGGGCTGAATGCGCGGTCGATATCGCGTGCACCAAGCCTTCGAATTCGCGTTGCGCGCGCTCAGCGTGCGGCGATTTGAGCACAGCATCCTTCTTGGTGAGGACGATGGCCAGACGGCAGCCCTTTCGTATAGCTTTGGATTCGATCAGCGCATCGATGATCTGCGGTGTTGCCGCTTTGACCTCATGGCGCTGTGTGCCATCCGCCAGTTGCTCGCCATTTACCAGCAGTGTGATGCAATCTGCCCTTCGAAGCTCAAAAAATTCGTTTGCATGCACGAGCTGGTCAGTTGCCGCCAGATAGTCTTCCCCCGATCGGTTGCCGATAAACAGAGATCTCACATTACCGGAAGTTTGGGCGAGGTCGAGATGAAAGAAGGTGGCATCTGCGCCGCTGCTGGTCCGCTCGGTGTGAGGCGCCGTTCGGCGTGAAGCTGCGCGAGCATCATGGCATGTCTTTTCCAACCCAACGAGAGTCGTTGATCCGGCGAAACCGACGCCCGCTACGGGGCCTGCCTGAAACAAGTCATAGAGGCCGGCAATAAGACTGGTCTTTCCAGACTCGTTTGGACCAACCAGCCCAATTACGCGCGACACATGTCGGCGTTGCATTTCGGATGCGTCAGCGCGTTGCAGCGCCAGCCCTGCAGCGAGAGACATCACTTTTCTGGCGGGCTCGGGTTCGACTTTGTGCTCCTCGACAACGGCTATGTCCTTCACGGACGGCGCGCTCAAGTGTGGGCACTCGTCGAGCGCGTAGCCTTCGACGCACTTACTGTCCGATCCAAAGCTGCACGCGGCATTGCTGCAAGTCTGTTGCTGAGAGAGCATCGGGTCAGTCGCCGACATAAAGGAAGAGATGTTCAAGATAGAATAGTTCGGCCAAGCGCACCGCTGGAAGTTTAGTGTCGGCAGGCAGCCCTGTCATTGCGGCCCAGCTCACTTGCCACGCATCTGCTGAGTTGACCTCCGCTCTTTTCTCCAATGCAAAATGGAGCGGTGTGGTGACCGGAGAAACTGCTTTCGCGCTAGAGACGGCCTGTGCCCAACCGATATCGGGCGCGTTTATCGCGTCTTGGATCGTGGTCGGCTTGTCGCCCACACCGGCGCGTGCGAGCATCGCAGCAACAGATGCAGGGCCAGGCGAAATTTCTGCAAGCTCCCCCAGCTCTTTTCCAAAAGCGAGTGGCCTGAACATAGGGTCAACCTTTGAAAACGGCTTACCAGCAACGCTACTGTACTCGCCCATCAGCCACCACAGCATTTGGAGCTCTTCATCGCCAAAGGTCAATTGGCGCGAAAGCCGTTTTGCAACCTTGTTCTGGGCCTCGACGATTCGCTCCAGTGCTGCGCCGACCGAATCGCTCAGCCTTTCGATTTCCTGTTTCCATTGGTCCTCGTCCGCCGGCTCTTCTGTTTCCTCCGAAACTTCGAAATTCAACTTGGGTACCGCAATCTCCAGATCTTTGGCGTCCGGGCGTGTATGGGCTTTCTTCCGCAGGGCCGTAAGGGCTGTGCTTGCCATTGCGGCAAGGTCCATCGGGAGCTCGGGCGACCGCAGCCCGGCAAATGAGGAGGTGATGACTGCGATTGCGGCATCGGGCAGGCTCGAGAACAAATGAACCAACGCCGCTGCTGAAAGGAACTGGAGCTCGCGTTTCGCCGATGAGGGATCCATGGAAGTCGAGCCTCCTGACATCGCAGCAAGAACGGCTTTATATTTATCCTCCAGCGCCTCGGTTTTTGTGCCGCTGGGAGGAGCGATACTGGCAAAGGCCAGACGGATCAAAACCTCGACAGTCCGATGATCTGCAATCGCGGCAGTTTCGACAACGCCCTTCCACCGAGCAGCGCGCGTTGCGCCCTCATCCATAAACAACTCGGCATACCAGCGGGCGAAATCGGAGTTCATTTCCGGAACCTTTACCATCCTCAAACCTCCAGTTTGGCGACTTCGGCCGCCACCTTTTCTATCAAGTTTCGTTGGGCAGCGCGGATTAAGGCCCGTCCATATCGCTCAGGTTCGGGTAGCTTCATCTCGCCTTCTTCGAGCAGCTCCAGGCTCTGGGCAATATCGCGCCGCTGGCTGCTGGAGAGGTTCCAGAACCGATACAATAGGTCTCGCGTATCCTCCTCGCCCATGGCAGCCTCCGCATCCTGGGCGGCGATGGCCTCGCCGCTGGCTTCGAGCACCGGCACTAACGTCACAGTCGAATCCGTTGATCGGACATTGACCGCCGGAATTTCCGGCTCTTCTGGGATCAAGATGGTAGATTCGAAAACATCTGCGCCTTGACTGGTCTGAATTGCCACAAACCGTTCCGGATTGTCTTGCATACGACGTTGGTGCAGTCGAACTCTAACACAACGGGTTTTACCTGCGCCTTCGATTTCAAGATGGATTAGATTATATCCCGGATCATAGGGCTTTTCAGATCGCGAGGGATTAACGGCTCCAGCACCAAGCCGAACATAATTTGCTTCCATGACCGCCCGTTGCTTATGCTTGTGGCCGAAAAGATGGAACATCGCGCGTGTGGTGAGTGCTTCATCTACGTCTTCACCATCCTCGAGCCATTCAATTGGGTGATGTACAAGCGCGAGATTGATGGTGTTCGGCGCTGGGTCGAGCACGGTTTGAAGCGGGCTGAGATAGAGATGGCCGGGCTTGTCGTCTTGCCCTTCCCGGCCTGAAAGCAACGTGGAGGAGAGCCCGTAAAGGCGAAGGTTCACGCCGCCGTCCAGAGGTATGTCCTGATGCCAGAACGGCTTGGCGGGCCAGATTTGGCAACCAAACGGAGCGGCGAAGTCATTATATGCTGAATGAGGCTGGAGAAGCTGTTGGCCTGCCGCTTCGTCTTTGAGTTGCTGCCGAAGCTTGGCTTCGCGTTTTGCGAGCGCAGTCGAGCCGATAGCGTGCTGGACGTTCTGGATCGACACACCATCTTTGATCATGGCTCGATCAACGTCGTGGTTGCCCGGAACGACGAAAATGCGCTCCTTAGGACAGCCGGAGATTGAGGACAGTTGCTGAATCCAGTCGCGCGCTGCTTTGTACTCATCTGGCGCGGCCTTGTAGGCAATGTCACCGCCCACAAGTATTGCACCTACTTCTCCTATTTGCTCGACCTGCTTCGTCAGATCGCGCATCATCCTGGTTCGGATTGGGGAGTCTGGATCCATCCATGGATCGAGGCAATCTGGCGCTTTGAAGTGGATGTCCGAAATGTGAAGTATGAGCATGTATGATCGTCCCCTGCGAGCCAGGGAGGCAACCCCGCCATGCAGAACCCGAGATAGCTCAATTCAAACAAAGTTCAAGAAGATGGTGTATGCTTAGAGCGTCGACACTTTGGTTTAGGATTTGCCGATTGCGTGAACGGCACGGTTGCAATCATAAATCGCAATTGTTCCATGTTAAAGCACAGTTATTCGATAATGTGGGTGGGCGTATTTACTTTGACGTTCTGCGAACCAGTCCTTTGCAGAACGAGCCTCTGTCGGTTCGGTGATCGTCCAACGAAGCCGCCATGCGCAGGTAAAATGAACAAAGAGCAGCTTAGCGAAATCTAGGCTCCATATCGGACTGTCGCCACTGTCCAACTTGGCTGCCCCTGATATCATCCGCTCAATCTTCAAACATGGGGCTTTGAAATAGCAGTCAAGATCGACGCCGCATCTGCGCATGGCAGAAAGAGCCGCGTCTGATAACGAATGATCTCGGTGAAGCAGCCTTTCGCTTTGTACCAATCCAGCCTCTCCGCCGACCAGCCTGACAGTTCCAGACGCTGACTTCCATTGACGAGCGAGCGCTTGACGGTCAGCGGCTCGACACCCAGGAGCAGCAAAGGCTTTCCAGTCCGCATGACTAGCGAAGCAAGCTCGGCTGGCGCGATTGCTTGAGGCAGGTCTGTGCCCAAGGCCGCCGCCAACTCTGGAATGTCGCCCATGCCGATCTCGCGCCCCAGCAGTGAACGGCCATCCTTCGCCGCGATCCGGCTCACTCTGACATAGTCGCCCGGAAGCTTGTCCCAGATCGGCAGCAATAGGCCGGTCGCAAGATGCAGCCGCTCGCGTTTTGGCGACGCCAGCGCTTCGGCGGTTTCGGCCCGCCAATCATTCTCAAACTGCTCGCGCCCGACCGGTTGCCAATTGCTCTCGGCAAGCTGTCCGGATGTCAGATATTCGGCGCGCAAGGGCCGGACGAGTTCAAATCGTTCGATACGCTCGCCGTCATCGGTGAGAAGCCCGCGTGCGCGCACGGCCAGCGCGACGCGCCCCGAACGCTGGTTTTGCATCGGACGGGTATGAGCATGGCCTAGATCGTGGATTTTGGTAAGGTCTTCAAGGCCGAGCGGTCGCTGGCGGCGGGCAATCTCGATCTCGAGCAAATGCGTCGTGGCACCCGATGCAGCGTCGATGCGCAGGACTTGATCTGTGAGTATTTGATAATCCTCGACAGGGATTGTTTCGACGCCAAGATCAAGCGTCCCTGCGACACGCGCCGCATCGACACGCGCTTCAACTAGGCCCAGATATTCATCGAAAATGCCGTTCTGCAACTGGATCGGAAAGGCGAGGATGCGATTGAGCCAGCGCTGAATGGTCGGCAGCTCGTCTAGCAATCCGCCACCTTCGGCCTCGATTCTGAGACCCGACAGCTTTTGGAATCGGTCCAGGCTGACGGCGTCGAGCTTGCCTTGGTAGAGCAAGTGGAACCAGCGAGTGAGTGCGTCTTTCGCGTAAATGCTCTCGAGATTGTCGGCCGGATTGAACAGGTTCTGCCCGCCCGTTTGGCGCTGACCGCGAGTGAGCGCGCCAAGGCTGTCGAGACGGCGCGCTATCGTCGAAATGAAGCGCCTTTCGCCCCGAACATCGGTCGTGACGGGCCGGAATAGAGGCGCTGACGCTTGATTGGTCCGGTTGGTGCGGCCAAGTCCCTGAATGGCTGCATCGGCGCGCCAGCCCGGCTCGAGCAGGAAATGGATCCGGCGCTCCTGGTTCTTCGCATGCAGATCGGCATGATAGCTGCGTCCCGTGCCCCCCGCATCGGAGAAGACGAGGATACGCTTGTCGCCATCCATGAAGGCCTGGGTTTCGAGGACATTGGAGCGGGACGAACGCGACTGCAGCTTTTGACTACCGTCGGTTCCGACCACCAACCGCCGCGAACGTCCCGTGACCTCGGCCACTGCATCGACACCGAAGCGTTCGATGATGGCATCAATCGCGGTTGCTACAGGCGGAAGCGCACACAGCCGCTCGATCATCGCGTCACGGGCTGCGACGGCGGCACGGCAGCGGACCGGATTGCCGTCGGCATCGCTCATTGGCTCGGAACGGGCTTCGCCATTTTCATCGACAAAGACCTGCATCAACCGGACGGGAAAGCTCTGTACCAGATAGTCGATCACATATTC
>NZ_DAOLHN010000024.1:0-50025 GCF_035329025.1 Sphingorhabdus sp.
CGCCGCGTTCAGGAAACGCTGCAGAAGTACAAGTCGCTGCAGGACATCATCGCGATCCTCGGCATGGACGAGCTGTCAGAAGACGACAAGCTGGTCGTCAGCCGCGCGCGCAAGATCCAGCGCTTCCTGTCGCAACCGTTCCACGTTGCCGAAGTCTTCACCGGCATCGCCGGCAAGTTCGTGCAGATCGAAGACACGGTGAAGTCGTTCAAGGCTGTTGTCGACGGCGAATATGACCACCTGCCCGAAGCAGCCTTCTACATGGTTGGCGGCATCGACGAAGCCGTCGAAAAGGGCAAGAAACTGGCTGCTGAAGCGGCTTGAGTAACTATAGATGTTGCGACCGCCTAAAACCTTGGTCAAGCTGCTATGTCTGATTTCAGTGTTGGTATTCTCGACACCAGTCTTCGCTGATGCACAATCGGCATCTGCACTGTTTGTAGATACCGTATTTAAGGAGTGCTCTGCAGTGGCGCTCGGTGTTTCCCAGTTAGAGGGAAATGTCGGTCTTCATGCATCCGGTTTCAGACGAGCTACGCCTGATCAGGAGCTGCGCTTGCAACACCCCGTCAAAGGAAAACCAGTTGTCTTTATGGCTGCTGACGGAGACCAAAAATTCACTGCGATGCAGTATCCTAAGAGCAATCAATGTATTGTGACTTCCTTTGGCCCTCACTTGGCAAGTCTCGTGAAAGCAGCAAAAAATGAAATTAGCAGTTCTAACTTTGAGTTTGAGTTCGATCCATTGAGCAGTGGTCCCCAAGGCCCGATTATCGTGGAAGTTTTCAAGTCAAAGACCATAGACAGCGCAAATTTTCGCGTTTCGATCGCAGCATCGCCTCCAGGTGAAAAAGGTATGCCAATAGTCATTGCTACGGTCGGTTTCACCAAGGATTGAATGATGCCACTCCACTTCGAACTCGTCACCCCGGAACGCCTCGTCCGCTCGGAAGAGGTCTATATGGTCACCGTCCCCGGTACAGAGGGCGATTTCGGCGTGCTTGAAGGGCATAGCCCAATGGTCTCGACGCTGCGCGCAGGCGAGGTAGCGATCTACAAGAGCCAGGGTTCCGCGCCCGAAACCATCGCACTTGATGGTGGCGTGGCAGAGGTCAACGAAAACGGCCTGACGATTTTGGCTGAAAAGCTGGGTTAAGCCAATTTTTCAGGAAGCCTTTTAGCTGCCGCCCATTGGGTCAAAGCTAAACTTCACAACCCTGCTGCCATCTAGCAGCGAAATTTCTGCCATCAATGCTTTCGCGTTGCGCCAATAGCGGATGCGTTGTGGATAGTCGTGCTGCGCATTTTCAAAGACAATTTCGCTCGCTGCAGACTTCACCGCAGCGAACCGCACTGGTTTCTGATCGGCCGCAATGGCCCAGAAAGCCAATTGCCCATCGGATTCGCGCATGATGCGCATATGCTCCCAAAAACCGAGCTGATTACCATTACCCGAACGACTGGACCCAATCATGATGCCTCCGCGGGGCGGGGTCCAGAATTCGTCGGCCCATTTTGCGCCGTCGATTTTTTCCCAGGCTCCGGTCATCCAGCCAGGCATGTCCTGAACCGACGGTTCGGCGAAAACTGCCACGGGCGATAAGGCCAAAACAATGCCCAGCATGATCTTCATTTTGTCGCAGCTCCTGACATCCGCCGTTGATTTTGCCACATAATCAAGCCCGCGCAAATGATCAGCAATGAGCCACCCAGCGCAAGCGCATCCGGGAAATGTCTGAACAGCAAGGCATCGATCAAAAGGGCGACCGGCAACTGGATGTAAACCGCCTGCGCTGCGTCTGCAGCGGTTCCCCGAGTTGTTCCTAGATAGATCAACCAATGCGCAGTGCTGGCAGTGATAGCAACAATGGCGCAACGCATGACGACCGACCAATGCGGCCAACCGACGCTCAATTGCTCCACGCCCGATATATTCCCCGCAAAGGCAACTATCAGCAATATCGGCGCGGCAACGGTTGCGAGCGCCCATTGAAGCGCCATGGGAGATCCCGACCCCGCCGCCAACCGGTTCAGGATCATCATTGTCGCGAAGAAAAATGCCGCAACCAATGGCAAGAACGCCACTATGCCCAATTCAGCCAGGTTGGGCCGCAGGACCATCGCAACACCGGTCAATGCGAGGAATGTCGCCGCCCATGCAATCGGGCGCATATGTTCGCGGAGAAAAAGGGCGGATAGCAGCGCAGTAATGATAGGGCTGGCGAACACGATCGCCGTCGCCTCGGCCAGTGGCAGCAGAAAAAGGCTGAAGAAGAACAAGCATGATGATGCCGCAATCGAGATGCCCCGACCCAGCTGGATCAGGGGCTTACCTACCCGGAGAGCCGCCCTGCCCTGCGAAGCCACAACAAAGCTGGCCAGCAGCGGAACGGCGATGGAAAAGCGCAGGGCTGCTATCGCAGTGGCTGGCCATAATCCAGCCATCGACTTGATGATGGCGTCGCCACAAGTCAGCAGGGCAAAGCCCGCAAGTGCGAGTGTGAATCCGGAAGAATGACGCATCTGATACCCTGAAACCGCTGCTTGAAACGGCAAAATTAAATGCCGCAATTGGCTAGGCCTTAGCGGTCGGTAGCTTTCCTTCAAGCAGCAAGTTCAGTCGTCTTCGCATGGCCAGTTGGCTGTCATTACCCATTTATTCACCATTTCACGATAGCAACGCGGTCAACACAGACTTGCAACAGCATATGGGGTTCCAGTGAGCGCATTTGGCAAACGACCGGGATTGAACAACAGTCGACCTGCGTTCGGCGTCGCCCGCCCCATGTCCGGCGGTTCAGGCGCTGCATCGAACAACCCTCCCGCTGCGCCTGCAGCCTATCGTCCGGACCAGGGCGCGCCGCAGGTACCGTCTGCGGGCGGCGAGCAATTCCCACCTATCGACGCGCTCGACATGAATGTCGCGTCGACGCCGATGAGCGACGCAATGTCGCGCTTGGCCGAACGTGCGGCGGGCACGAACGAACCTGCCGCCGGCGGCGAAGGTTTTGAGGCATCGGTGCACAAGATCAAGGAGCAGGTGCTTCCGCGCTTGCTCGAACGCGTTGATCCCGAAGCGGCGGCGACGCTGAACAAGGAGGAATTGACCGAGGAATTTCGGCCAATCATTCTGGAGGTTCTCGCCGAACTCAAACTGACGCTGAACCGTCGCGAGCAATTTGCCCTCGAAAAGGTTCTGGTCGACGAACTGCTCGGCTTCGGTCCGCTCGAAGAATTGCTGAACGATCCCGACATTTCGGACATCATGGTCAACGGCCCGTTCCAGACCTATGTGGAAAAAAAGGGTAAGCTGCAACTTGCCGGTATCCAGTTCCGCGATGAAGAACATCTGTTCCAGATTGCCCAGCGAATCGTGAACCAGGTTGGCCGCCGCGTTGACCAGACCACGCCGCTTGCAGACGCCCGTTTGAAGGACGGCAGCCGTGTTAACGTCATCGTACCGCCATTGTCGCTGCGTGGTACCGCGATCTCGATTCGTAAATTCTCGGAAAAGCCGATCACCATCGACATGCTCAAAGGCTTCGGCTCGATGAGCGAGCATATGGCAACGGTTCTGAAAATTGCTGGTGCCTGCCGCATGAACATCGTCATCTCCGGCGGTACGGGTTCGGGAAAAACGACCATGCTCAATGCCCTGTCGAAAATGATCGATCCAGGCGAGCGCGTGTTGACGATCGAAGACGCGGCCGAACTTCGCTTGCAGCAGCCTCACTGGCTGCCGCTTGAAACTCGCCCGCCAAACCTTGAGGGCGATGGTGCGATCACCATTGGTGATCTTGTGAAGAACGCCCTGCGTATGCGCCCTGACCGCATCATCCTCGGCGAAATTCGTGGGGCGGAATGTTTCGATCTTCTCGCCGCGATGAACACGGGTCACGATGGCTCAATGTGTACGCTCCACTCGAACAGTCCGCGCGAATGCCTTGGTCGTATGGAAAATATGATTTTGATGGGTGACATCAAAATCCCGAAGGAAGCAATCTCGAAGCAGATCGCCGACTCGGTCGACCTGATTGTGCAGGTGAAGCGCCTACGCGATGGTTCACGTCGCACGACCCAGATCACCGAAGTTATCGGGATGGAAGGCGATGTCATCGTGACGCAGGATCTGTTCAAATTCGAGTATCGCGATGAGGACGCCGATGGAAAAATCATCGGTGAATTCGTTTCGGGCAGTGTCCGGCCTTATACGCTGGAAAAGGCCCGTCAGTTCGGGTTCGACCAACCCTATCTGGAAGCCTGCCTGTAACATAAAGCAAATTGGCGATGCCGCGCGAATTCTGCTTGCATCGCCAAAGCATGCTGCATTAGCTTGTCCCTTCCGGAATTCATCCGGGGAGGAAAGTTGCATGAAAAAATTCACCAAAGTAGCGGTCGCTGCGATTTTGCTTGCCCCGCTCGCTGCCTGCGGCACCCAGGAAGCTGAACAGGCTGCGGAAGAAACCGGCGAAGCTGTAGAAGCAACCGGTGAAGCTGTTGATGCGGCTGCTGAAGAAGCAGTTGATGCCGCCGAAGGCGCAGCCGATGCCGCTGGTGACGCTGCTGCCAAGGCAGGCGAAGAAATGAAGGATGCTGCCGGGGACGCCGCTGCAGCAGCCGGTAATGCCGCCGAAAAGGCAGGCGATGCTGCCAAGGCTGCCGGCGATGCCGCCAAGGAAGCTACGAAGTAAGCTTTCAAAATTTCCCAGAGAGCCCGCCCGGCACCGCCGTGGCGGGCTTTCTTTTTATGCAGCGTCTGCAGGCTGGTGCACCCGACAGGATTGTCCTGCGCTCGCGCTCCGGACGTCTCCGCCGCTTGTGCGGCTCCGACTCCGATAGCTCCGGCTCCAAGGTCGAGTATACCAACCTTCCGACGCCAAAATGGCGTCTGCAGGCTGGTGCACCCGACAGGATTCGAACCTGTGGCCCCCAGATTAGGAATCTGATGCTCTATCCTGCTGAGCTACGGGTGCGCCGCCTTCGCCTTAGCCGCGCCCGTTTGAAGCGTCAATTTTTGGCTTCGGGCGGGACGAAGGGCAACGGTAAGGGGGCGACCGATATACCCTCGTCATGCAGCTCGCGGGCGTCATCAATAGTCGCGTTTCCATGTATGATGCGATCTGGTGCGTCGCCATAATGGATTGCCCGTGCCTCATCGGCAAAACGATCCCCGACCCAATCCGATTTTTCCAGCATTCTGGCCTGCATTTCGGCGACTTTACCGATCATTTCGACCATTTCTGGAGGCATTTCGGGCATATTGGCAAGCGCAACAGCCTCAGCCCCGTCGTCGCTTTTCCGGACGCTAGGCTGTTGATTACCCTTGCGGCCAACATTGGGCGCCATAACCGCCTTGCCTACTTCCGCATCGCCGCACACGGGGCATGCCAAAAGCCCTTTCGACTTTTGGTCGTCAAAGTCGGACGAAGAACCGAACCAGCCTTCAAAACGATGTTCGCCTGCCTTGCAAACGAGATCATAGGCAATCATGCCGTCAATGCCCCGCCAGCATAGGGTCAAGTTTGCCGGATGCGTCGAGCGCCATCAGATCATCACAGCCTCCGACATGATGGCCGTCGATGAAGATTTGCGGAACCGTTGTCCGTCCGTTCGAACGGGCAAGCATATCTTCGCGCGCCGGACCGCCACTGGCATCGCGTTCAATATAAGCGACCCCTTTGGCATCAAGCAGCGCCTTCGCCCGATAACAAAACGGGCAGGCAAATTTCGTGAAGATTTCAACATGAGCGCTCATGAATTTTATGTGGGTGGGCCCGGGCTGCTAGTCAAGTAGGCGTTTAGGCCGAACCACCGGTTTCCAACGCCTCGGGCAGCACCCTGGCCCAGCAGAAAATCGTAACGCTTGCGGCGCCGGACTTCAGCAGCGTAGCGACACAAGCGTCCGTGGTGGCACCGCTCGTATAGACATCGTCGACCAGTATCACCGGCTTTCCGGCAATCTTCGCTTTTTGCCGCTCGTGCATGGCAAAGGCACCTTTGACCATCGCCGCTCGTTCACGTGCGGACAATCCGCCAAGCGCCTGCGTACGCCGCGTTCGCCGTAACGCATCGGGGCAGTGTTCGAGGCTGGATAAGCGCGACAATTCCTGGGCAATCAGCGCGGACTGGTTATAGCGTCGTCGCCAGAGGCGTGTCCAATGCAAGGGCACTGGCACCAATATCGCGTCATCGGGCAGATCTGCGGTATAGCGGCGCAACTGGCCCGCAATCAGCCGCGCAAGACCTATCTTACCGCCATGTTTCAGCTTCAGCGCGATCTCGCGCGAAATATCGCCATAGGCCACAGCCGCCTTGATGCCCGAATGACGCGGCATTTGCGCCATACACGCGGCGCATTGCACCGCTTCTTCTCCGGCAAATGGCAGGGGCAAATCACATGTTGCGCAGGCGGGTTGGGATAGGAAGTTGAGCTGTTGCCAGCATTGCAGGCAAAATTGGTGCGCATCGGTCGTTAAGATGCCGCATGCTGGGCAACGCGGCGGCAGAGCGAAATCGACAATCGTCTTCAGAGGAAGCGTCAAAGCCTGCATATCCCACTTGTCGGCTATAATTGCGCAGGGCACAAGGCGTGAGATGAGCCCTGCCACACCTCCGGAAATTTTTGACCGCCGCCGCCGCCTCGCCATGCGTCAACGTGGCGCACATCGAAAGGGAGCCGGACATTTTCTTTGGGAGGTTCTGGCCGATGACTTGAACGATCGGCTCAACTGCACCACGCGTCAGTTCGAAAGGGCGCTGATATTGGGTCCACTTGCCGAGCAATCTGGGTCCATTTTGAGCGGAAAGGCCGTCGAATCGGTCTCGCTGCCTTTTACCGAGGAAGATCGGCTCGGGGTTGATCCAGGCAGTTTCGACCTCATAATATCGGCAGGCACGCTCGACAGCATCAACGACCTGCCCGGCGCAATGGTCCAAATACGCAGGGCATTACGACCGGACGGTTTGTTTCTCGGCGTGCTGTTCGGGGCAGGTACACTCGCAAGTCTGAAAAGAGCGATGATGCTGGCCGACGGCAACCGGGCCACTGCCCATGTTCACCCGCAGATCGAGCTGCGCACTGCGGCCGACCTGCTCGCGCGCGCCGGCTTTACCATGCAGGTTGCGGATAAGCTTGAAACCGAAGTGTTTTATCGTGATTGGCGAACTTTGATTGCCGACCTTCGCGACGCCGGGATCGGTAACAGCCTTGCAGGTCCGAGACCTTTTCTGGGGCGGGCTTATGCAGAGCGACTGGATGCGGCGTGGTCTTCGTTGCAGAATGCTGACGGAAAGGTTCCAGAACGTTTCGAGTTTCTGCACCTCAGCGGCTGGGCTCCCTCGCCGGATCAACCCAAGCCTGCAGCCCGCGGCAGTGGCCAGGTCTCGCTCGCAGCAATCTTTGACAAATCGGATAAGAATTTACGGCCTTAAAATCCGCTGTAACAGCCCGAGCAAGGGTATATCCGCCGGCGGCATTTCCAAATCCTCCATCTGGGATAGAGTGAACCAGCCCAATTCCTGCCCTTCAACAGATCGGGGAAGTTTTTCCCAAATGCGGCAAGTGTAGAGCAATAGCAGCAGATCCTTGCTTCCGATCGCGGCACTCGCAAAGCAGGCAGGCAGCAAATTTTGCGGTTCAACATGAATGTCGAGCTCCTCCGCCAGCTCTCTGGCCAGCGCCGCCTCCGCCTGCTCGCCCTCTTCCAGCTTGCCGCCCGGAAATTCCCAAAGACCAGCCATATCGCGGCCTTCCGGCCGTTTTTGCAGCAGAATTCGCCCATCAGGACGGAGCAAAGCGACAGCAACCACAATCAACATTGTCGGATTTTTTTTCAACTTCTCTTCCGTTGGAAAGTTTTTGTTAACGCCTCTGTGGAAAAACGCGAGCGTCGTAACCATGACATGACAGGACCAAATCATGTTGAAGCTATTTCGAGGCATCGCAAGTTGCCAAATGGGCGCGACGGCAGTGGAATATGGACTGATACTGTCATTGCTGGTGATAGCCATCATGGCTTCGCTCAGCAATGTCGCAGACTCCACTACCAATATGTGGAATGGCGTTTCGAACGACATTACCGACGCCAGCGATTAATCGCCAGGTTAACGATTTGGTAGGAGAGTCTGTTTTATCAGTTCAGTGACAGTTGGAATTTTATCTGGCTGCCAGGGTGAATAGTTGAACAGGAGACCTGAGATGAAAATGATCAAAAAACTTTTCAAGAATGAAGAAGGCGCAACCGCCATCGAATACGGCCTGATTGCCGCTCTGATCGCTGTCGCTGCAATTGCTGCGATGTCGAGCCTCGGCGACAACCTGTCGAACACCTTCAACGACGTGAACAACGAACTCGACGGCTAATCCGTCAGGTTCGCCTGATCCGACCGGATCAGACGTCTGAAGAAAACGGGGCGGGAACCATTTGGTTTCCGCCCTTTTTCGTTCAATTTCCGAACGATGCATTAACCAATTGGCGACCAATTGTTGATAGCGAGAGTTTTACTGTCACCAAATATAGCACCCGAAAAGGCGCCATGAACAAACCGGTTGATCCCATGGAAACTGAAAACGCCACTGACAAGTCGCGGACACAAGACCGTAATAGCTTGTTTATGAAGGCAGTTTTGCGTTTCCCGTCGAGCGGAACACAGGGCGAGGTGCGCGTGAGGAATGTGTCTTCGGGTGGCTTGATGGCAGAGGCGCCGGTGCAGGCGATTCGCGGCGAGGCCGTAGAAGTTAATCTGAAGAATTTGGGTTGGGTGACCGGGAAAGTCGCGTGGGTCGCCGAATCACGCTGCGGCATAGCTTTCGATTATCCGATCGACCCGAAAGCGGCGCGGCAGCAAATCGGCGGCAACAGCAACGACGACAACATCCCGCATTATCTGCGAAAGTTGAACAATCAGGCGCTCGCGCCCAAGGCCCCTCTGCGCAGAATTTGACGCCTCAACCGTTTAGGCAATATATATCGACTGGCACAGTCAGTGCGTCGATTAAACGCCCGACCGGATAAGCTGATTTCTTGCCATCTTCTATCGCCTGCTCCAGCACCTGCTGCTTTTCAGCACCATTGATGACCAACATCGTTGTGCGCGCCTCAACAATCGCTGGAACCGTCAGCGTGACGCGATCAACAGGTGCCTCGGGAGGTAACGGATCGGGACGCACGCCTATAGCACGAACGCCCTTGGCCGGGTTCATCGCCTCTTCAAAATCGGGGCCCGGGAAAATTGATGCGGTATGCCCGTCTCCGCCCATGCCGAGCCAGACCAGATCTGGCGGCCAATGCAGGTCAGACAGGCGCGCATTGGCAGCACCGCCGGCAAGTTTGTAGTCGGCGGCTTCGCTGTTCAGCGGCAATACACGCGCGCCCTTGGGCAAGAAAATCTTTGCCAGCATCGCGACATTCGAAAGTGGATCGCTGACCGGCACCAGTCGTTCGTCGGTCGGGATGATCGTTACACCCTTCCAGCGCAGCGGCGCTTCGGCAAGCTTTTCGAGAATGGGCTTGGGCGTATTGCCGCCGGGAAAGGCAACCAGCGCCTGCCCGCGCGCATCAAGTGCGCTTTCGATGATGAAGGTTACGTCGCCAACGACACCGTCGATGAATTCTTCTGCCGAATCAAATTCCCACCACTCGATTTCTTCGGCCATGTACCTTTTCCTTTGGCTTAGCGCGCCAGCGCAGCGGCTGCGCGCGCCGCAGCCTCTATCGCTGCGACATCGGGGGCTCCTTTAGCAACAAGCCAGCTGCCGCCAACACATAAAATCTCTGGAACCGCGAGCCAGTCGGCCGCAGTGTCTTGCCGGATGCCGCCTGTGGGGCAGAATTTGCACTGCCCGAACGGCCCGATCAGCGATTTGAGCGCAGGCAGGCCGCCATTCGCTTCGGCAGGGAAGAATTTGAAATGCGTCAGGCCAAGGTCGAAGCCGCGCATAATATCGCCTGCATTGGCGACGCCGGGAAGGAATGGAATGCCCTTCGCGACGGCGGCAGCACCCAGCTTTTCTGTAAGGCCTGGGGAAACGATGAATTCGCTTCCCGCTGCAATGGCGCTTTCGAGCCCTGCGACGTCAACAACAGTACCGGCGCCGACAATAGCACCGGGAACTTTCTTCATCTCACGGATAGCGTCAAGACCCGCTTCGGTTCGTAGCGTCACTTCAAGGACGCGCAGGCCACCCGCCACCAACGCCTCGGCAATCGGCTTGGCATGGGCCACATCCTCGATCACCAATACAGGGATCACCGGCGCGGTGCGCATGATGGCTTCGATAGGTTTCATTGGGTGTCCTTATCCATGCTGGCGGGCAAAGGCCGCCGCTGCCCCGAACAGGCCGGGCTGGGGATGGGTGATCAATTTGACCGGCAGGCCTGCCATCAATCCTTCGAAGCGTCCCTTTGCGCGAAAACGCTCTGCAAAGCCCGAACGCAGCAATGTGTCCTTGATACGCAGGCCAAGCCCACCTGCAATCACAACCCCAGCAAAGCCGCCCTGCGCCAACGCTATATCACCAGCAACGCTGCCCAGCGAGAGGCAGAAGCGATCGACGGCGGCCGCCGCAAGGCTGTCTTCGCCCGACGTGCCGAGCGTCCACAATTCCTTGTCGTCGAGTTGCTGGATCGCCCTGCCTTCGATACTCGCCAGCGTCTCATAGATTTCGACAAGGCCGGGGCCCGACACCACCCGCTCAACCGAAACGCGGCGGTAGCGTTTGCGGAGCTTTGCGAGGATGGCATCTTCGATGCTGTCGAGCGGAGCGAAATCGATATGCCCGCCTTCGGTCGCCTGCACATGATAGGCAATGCCTGTACGCAATACATGCGCGACGCCGAGTCCGGTTCCGGGGCCGATGATCGACAAAGTCCCAGTAGCGCCCAAAGGCTGGTCGGGGCCGCAAAGATGCACGAAGTGACCGGCATCGGCCTGTGCCACGGCGTGGCCGACCGCCTCGAAATCATTGACCAGTGTATAGGCGTCAACCTTAAGCTTTTCCTTGATCAGCGCGGGGCGGATGATCCACGGATTGTTGGTGAATTTGATCACCTCGGCGTTGATCGGGCCAGCGATTGCGATGGCAACAGCCTGCGGGATCGGTTCGTCGATCATCTCGTCAAACGCTTCCCACGCCGTCTGGAACGACGCATGTTCGGCGGTTTTCATGGTGACGGGCTCACCGAGCGAGACCACCCTGCCCTCTGCTACCTCGGCGAGCGCGAAGCGGGCATGCGTGCCGCCAATGTCGACGGTGACCAACCGGGTCATAGTCCCGCCTCCGCCAGCATCGCCGATCCGCCCTTTTCGGCCTCATCGGCAAAATGGCGCATAATGGCAAAAAGTTCGCGGCCCACGCCCGGTTCGGCAGGTGGCTGCTTGGCGGGTTCGCGGGCCTCCCATTCGTCTTTGTCGACCAACGCCTCAAGGCTGCCCCGATTGGCACAAAGGCGGACGACATCGCCATCGCGCAGTTTTGCCAGCGGACCGCCCTTCGATGCCTCGGGGCTGATATGGATCGCGGCAGGCACCTTGCCCGATGCGCCCGACATGCGACCATCGGTAACAAGCGCGACCTTGAAACCCTTGTCTTGCAGCACGCCGAGTGCGGGTGTCAGCTTGTGCAGCTCGGGCATGCCATTGGCCGCCGGCCCCTGGAAGCGAACGACAACGACGACATCGCGATCGAGCTCGCCAGCCTTGAATGCGGTAAGGACTTCATTCTGGTCACTGAATACCCGCGCCGGTGCCTCAATCGTCCAGCGCGCTTCATCGACCGCGCTGGTCTTGAAAGTGCCGCGCCCGAGATTGCCTTTCACAAGACGCATGCCGCCATCGGCCCGGAATGGATCGGACACACCGCGCAAGATGCTGTCGTCACCGGACTGCGCGGGTGCCGCATCCCAGACCAGCGTTTCTCCATCCATGCGCGGTTCCTGCGCACCTGCCGACAACCCGTCACCATAGACGGTCATGATGTCATCATGCGCAAGACCGGCCTCGACCAGTTCGCGGATCACAAAGGGCATGCCGCCAGCGGCCGCGAAATAGTTCACATCGCCCGCGCCATTGGGATAAACGCGCGCAATCAAAGGTACGACCGACGACAGCTCGTCCATATCCTGCCAGTCGACAATTATGCCAGCCGCCCGCGCTATCGCGGGGAGATGCAGCACATGGTTGGTCGATCCGCCGGTTGCCAGCAGTCCAACGATGGCGTTGACGATCGCTTTCTCGTCGACGCATTGACCGAATGGACGATAGTCATCGCCTTCCCACCCAATCTCGGTAATTCGGTGTGTGGCCGCACGGGTCAGTTCCTGCCGCAGCTTGGTGCCGGGATTGCAGAAGCTGGAGCCGGGCATGTGGAGCCCCATCATCTCCATCATCATCTGGTTCGAATTGGCGGTGCCATAAAAGGTGCAGGTGCCCGCGCCATGATAGGATGCGGCTTCGGCTTCGAGCAGTTCTTCACGCCCGACCTTGCCTTCCGCAAACAACTGACGAACGCGCTGTTTTTCCTTGTTGGCAAGGCCAGACGGCATCGGTCCTGCTGGAATCAGGATCATCGGCAGATGGCCGAAACGTAGCGCACCGATCAGCAGGCCGGGGACAATCTTGTCGCACAGCCCCAGCAACAGCGCGCCTTCGAACATCCCGTGGCTGAGACCGATGGCTGCACCCATGGCGATATTGTCACGGCTGAACAGCGACAATTCCATCGACAGTTGGCCCTGCGTCACCCCGTCGCACATCGCCGGAACGCCGCCTGCGACTTGTGCAGTCGCGCCCTTTTCGCGCGCCCACAATTTGATCTGTTCGGGGTAGCGACCATAGGGCTGATGCGCCGACAACATGTCATTATAGGCGGTGATGATGCCGATATTCATCGTCTTGCCGCCACGGATCGCGGCTTTGTCATCACCGCTAGCCGCGAAACCATGCGCCAGATTCCCGCACGACAATGTCGGCCGGTTCACGCCTGCGTCGCGCGCACGGGCGATGAGGTCGAGATAAGCGGTGCGCCCCGGTTTCGACCTTTCGATGATGCGGTTGGTAACGGCTTCGACGACCGGATGGAGCTTATTCATGCCAGCTCACTCCATCGCGCTCGACTAGCGCAATTGCTGCATTAGGGCCCCATCCTCCTGCGCCGTAATTTTTGGGCTTGAGGCCAGTATCGGCCCAAAGCTTCCGAATAGCATCGACCCAGGTCCATTGCGCCTCCACCTCGTCGCGACGCACAAAGAGCGTCTGGTCGCCCTCGATCAGGTCAAGCAGAAGCCGTTCATAAGCAATGCGGCGGCGCGATCCGGCAAAGGCGGTGGTCAATGACAGGTCGAGCGGCACTTCGCGCAGCGTTACTCCGCCACGATCAAGCCCCGGCTCCTTCGCCATCACCAGCAGGCGGACATATTCTTCGGGCTGCAAGCGGATGATCAGCGCGTTCGCCTCCAGCCGACCACCGCGATCCTTGAAGATATTATGCGGCACCGGCTTGAACTGGATCACGATCTCGCTGCGCCGTTCGGCGAGGCGTTTGCCGGTGCGCAGATAGAATGGCACACCCTGCCAGCGCCAATTGTCAACATAGGCCTTGATCGCGACAAAGGTTTCGGTGTCCGAAGGCTTGCCCAGGTCGCTGTCATAACTGGTCACAGGCGCGCCCTTGACGGCACCGTCACCATATTGGCCTGTGACGACATCGCCTTCCTGAACCGCACGCAAGGCGCGCAGCACTTTGACTTTTTCGTCACGAATTGCGGTTGAGTCGAGATTTGCAGGTGGCTCCATCGCGGTCAGCGCCACCAGTTGCAGCATATGGTTTTGCACCATGTCGCGCAGCGCACCGGTATCGTCGTAAAAGCCAGCACGCCCTTCAAGCCCTACCGTCTCACTGACGGTGATCTGCACATGCTCAATAGCATTGGCATTCCACAACGGCTCGAACAGCATGTTGCCAAAGCGCAGCGCCATCAGGTTCTGTACGGTTTCCTTGCCGAGATAATGGTCGATGCGGAAGGTGCGGCTTTCGGGGAATACCGCGTTGACGGCATCGTTGATCGAACGACTTGAGGCGAGATCGTTTCCAAGCGGTTTTTCAAGGCCGATACGCACATTGTCCCCGGCCAGTCCCGCCGCATGCAGCCCTTTGATGGTGGGTTCAAACAAGAAGGGCGCAGTAGACAGGAAGATCGAAAGTCCACCCGAAATGTCATCAATCTTTTCGGCGAGGGCAGCAAAGCCCTCAGGCTTGGACGCGTCGAGCGCCTGATAATGCAGCCGCGTGAGGAAGGCGTCGATCTTGCCCTCATCCTTGCGATCATCTGGCAAGAATTCGCACAAAGCTTCTCTGGCGAAGGCGCGGAAACTTTCGTCATCATGCTCGCTGCGGGCAGTACCGAAGATTCGCAAATTCGGCGCAATTAATTCGTCCGAATGCAGTGCATATAGCGAAGGCAGCAGCATCCGCCGCGACAGATCGCCAGTCGCGCCGAACAGCAAAAGGGTTTCGCTATGCTGGCTCATAAATGTCCTTCTCCCAGCCGCATGGTCGCGCGCCTTCGACAACCATATAGCAGCGATGTCAAATGGCTAGGAGGGGAAGAGGCGGTTTATTCGTATGTAACGCGATGCCTTAAGCAGTCACCACGCCGCGCTGGTCCGCCATCCCCATCGAAACAAGGATTGGGTCAGATGCCTGTCGCTGCTGGAAATCAGCCTTGCCCTTCAGTCCGCGCCAGCCGCAGGCGATCAGCGCCTGCGCAACCGGGGCACCCAAAGTGGTGCCGGGGCCTAGCACCGCGATACGATCAGGGCAGAATTCGCGCGCAGCAACCTGAACCGCGCGGGTGAAATCATAGGTGCGGTTGATCTGTGCACCAAGCGTGTAATTATAGATTGCATCCGTATCGAACGCCTTTGGGGACCAGATCTTGCCGGTGCCATCGATGGCAGGAATGGTGCCCTCACCAAAATCCGCAACCGGGTTCGCCGAGTGGGCGAGCGGGACAATATGGTCGAGCAAAGGCGAATGGAATGCCGCATGATAGTTGAGCTTCATCGGAAAACGGTCATCCTTAGGCAACCGCTCCATCAGCCATTTCATGCCCGCTTCGTCGGCAGCAAAAACAATCATAGCGCCAAGCCGGATCGAAACATGCACCGCGCGACCATCTTGTGTGGCTTCGGCAAGTACCGCATCAGCCTCAGCAGCCTTGGCCGGGTCGATACGCCAGTCAGCGTCGGCCAGCGACCAGACGACCTGACCGCCCTGCCCCTTTTCATGCATCAGGCCGCCCATGGTGTTGACCAGCCGCGCACCAGCGTCAAAATCGACCACGCCGGCGCAACTGAGCGCGAGATACCAGCCCATCGAATTACCGGTGACGGCGACGACCTCAAACCGGTCCCGATCAATCGCGGCAAAGTCGGCGAGTGCACAGGCGTATATCAGTAGCGAAGCATTATCGCCGGGCATATGTAGTGACGAGCTATACTTCTCAGCACCATCGAGCGCCGAAATCGTCGGCTGACCGAGCGCTGCGCGATACGCATCGAGCTGCGCAACTTGCGCGCCCCCAGCATCATGATGACGTTTCAGATAGCCGAGTTCGGTTGCATTATAGGTTCCGCGTCCAGGGCAGACGACGAGCAGTTTTTCCTTCATTTGCCCACCGCTTTCAGCGCTGCTTCGATGATAGACGCCTTGCTCGGCAAGGTCAGTTCCGCCGCCGGGCCCAATGCGATGAAACAGTCATCAGCAGTCAAACGGCTGGCGTCATTGCCCCGGCCTGCTTCCGCGAGAATAGTCATCAGCTTTTCCGACGGGCTACCCGCGCGGCGGCATTCATCGACCACGAGGATCTTCTTCGCCGACGCCACCGCCCCGACAATCCCCGCTTCGTTGAGCGGGTGCAGCCAGCGCAAGTCGATGATGCGCAGGTCTACGCCCTTGGCGCGCAGTTCCGATTCTGCCTGTCGCGAGAGGTAATAGCCATTGCCATAAGTGATGATGGCCAGATCTTTGCCTGCGCCATGCACGCCCAGTTCGCCCAGCGCGATCGGTTTTGCCTCTGCCGGGGCTGTGTAGTTCGCCGCCCAGCCGCCATCGCCCGCCCCGGCCAGATCGGTGGTGTGATAGAGCGCAATCGGTTCGACAAAGACAATAACGCGGCCGTCTTCATGCGCCAGCCGTACGCATTCGCGCAGCATAGCGGGCGCATCGGCGGCACAACTCGGCACCGCCAGGATAATACCCGGTATATCGGTCAGCACCGCAAGACTATTGTCGTTGTGGAAATGGCCGCCAAAGCCTTTTTGATAGGGAAGTCCGGCGATGCGCACGACCATCGGATTGCGATATTGCTGGTTTGAAAAGAAGCTGAGCGTGGCTGCTTCACCCCGGATCTGGTCTTCGGCATTGTGCAGATAGGCGAGGAACTGGATTTCGGGGATCGGCACGAAACCATTGTGTCCCATGCCGATTGCGAGGCCCAAGATCGTCTGTTCGTCGAGCAGGGTATCGAACACCCGCGCCGGGCCGAATTTATCCTGCAACCCTTGGGTCACGCCATAGACGCCACCCTTTCGCGCAACATCTTCACCGAAAAGCGAGACATTGGGATAGCGTTGCATCACATCCGCCAGCGCGAAGTTGATCGATTTCGCCAGCGTCACCGGCTTGGCAAGATTTCGCGCATCCTTGGCGAACAGGGCGTCGCGTGCCGCAACTTCCGGCAGTGCTGGCGAATCTTTGCTACCCACCTTGGGCGCAATCGGCGCCATGATCTCGTCATTGGTCGACAGGCGCGGTTTGGTCAGCGCTTCGGCCGCGACCCGTTCAACCCGCTGACGCATCTCCTCATAGCGCCCGACAATCTCCTCACGGCTCAGCCCGCCATGCTGCAGCAATATACGCGCGCTGTGGAGCAGCGGATCCTGCGCCTCATTGGCCTCGATTGCCTCCAATGCCGAATAGCTCGCCTCCACGTCCGCCCCTGCATGCCCCATCAGGCGGACGGTGCGCATGTGCAGGAAAACCGGCTTGCGGCGGCTGCGCGCATAAGTAACGGCCTCTTCGCAACCGCGCAGCGCATCGAGCATGTCGACCCCGTCGCACTGGATGTAATGCAAGGCAGGGCGGTGCGCGAAATTTGCCTCCACCCAGCCACCAGGGGTGCGCACGGAAATGCCGATGCCATTATCTTCGCACAGGAAAATCAGCGGCATGGGCAGATGCTGATAGGCGGCCCAGCAAGCCGAGTTGATCGCACCCTGTGAAGTCGAATGGTTCGCCGAAGCATCGCCGAACGAGCAGAGGATAACGGCGTCGTGGGGCAGCGCGGCATCTTCCAGTTTCAACCGTTGCGCCATGCCGATGCTGTGTGCCGCGCCAACGGCCTTTGGCAAATGCGAAGCAATGGTGCTGGTCTGCGGGGGAACGAAGGTCTGCGCACAACCGAGCACCTTGTGTCGCCCGCCCGAAATAGGGTCTTCGGCAGAAGCCGCAAAGCTGAGCGCCATGTCGTAAAGCGGGGTCAGCCCACCCGCCTGCTTCTTGCGCTGGATCAGGAAGGCCGCGTCGCGATAGTGCAGAAAAGCCATATCGGTCTGGCGCGTGGTTGCCGCCATCGCAGCTGTGCCTTCATGCCCCGAACTGCCAATCGAATAGAATGTCTTTCCTTTTGAACGCCTTGCCCAAAGGTCGAGATGTCGCGACATGATCTGGCTATCGAACAGATCGACCAGTTGGTGCGCGGGCGGTACGTGGAAATTCTGGTTGCTGCGCGATGTGGGCAAGTCGCCTGAGAGCACGCGCTTGGCAAAGCCTTCATCGATAATCGTCGGTCGGTCAAACATGCGTCGAGGGTTTAGCCAGATGCTGCATAAATGCCACAGCAAAAAACAAAGTTTAATCGGACGATTAAAGCTGTGGACATGGGAAATCCGCAGCTTAGAAGGCACACTGTTTCCAGTTATCCCCGGGAGAATCCGCCAAGGAAGCAAATTCGAACGCCCAGACCGGCATACGGCAGGCACAGTTTACGTAAACTAAGGAGAGGTACATGCGTCGATTGAATCGACTCAGTGCAATTGCACTCAGTTCAACCATGCTCGCGACATTCGGTTTCGCGCCAGCTTATGCGCAGGACGCGCAGGCTGAAGAAGAAACCTATGAAAATGAACCCATCATCGTTACCGCAACGCTGCGCGCGATGGATGTACAGGACATTCCTCTTGCAGTGACCGCTGTCGCCCCCGAAACGCTGGAGCGTCAGGGTGTTGCCGACATCAAGAACCTGGCTTCGATTTCGCCGAGCTTCAACATCCAATCCTCGCAGACCGAAACCCAGGGCACCTCGATCAAGATCCGCGGTGTCGGCACAACCGGCAACAACACCGGTCTTGAAAGCTCGGTCGGCGTGTTCATCGACGGCGTCTATCAGTCGCGGCCGGGCGTTGCCCTCGGCGATCTTGTTGATCTTGAGCGTCTCGAAATTCTGCGCGGCCCGCAGGGCACGCTGTTCGGTCGTAATACCTCGGCAGGTGCATTGAACATTACAACGCGTCGCCCGAGCCTGAGCGAGTTCGAAGGCTTTGCCAACGCCTCTTACGGCAATTACGACTTCATGAATGTGCAAGCGGGCGTCAGCGTTCCGATTGCACAGGATGTAGCCGCCGTCCGTGTATCGGGCACATGGCGCAAGCGCGATGGCTTCCTGAAAAGCGCAACCGGCGCTACCAGCAACGACCGTGATCGCTACATGCTACGTGGCCAGCTTTATGTTGAACCCAATTCAGATGTCAGCATCCGCATCCTAGCCGACTATTCGAAGGTCGACGAAAAATGCTGCGATGCCGTTATCGTGCGTGAAACGGAGCTGCAGCCATTCTTTGCTTTCCATGGTCTAACCAGCGATGGCGTCGACCAGTTCGGACCGACTGCTTTGCAAAATCTGTCGACCAATGCGCAACAGTTCCTGAACAGTTCCAAGCAATGGGGCGTTTCGGGTGAACTGAAATGGGATTTTGGCGGCGCAAAGCTGACCTCGATCACTGCCTATCGCGATTTCAAGTCGCAATCGAGCCAGGACGATTTTGTCGGCCTGCAGATTTACTCGGTCGGCACCAAGGGTATCACCGCTGCACCGGGCACGCCGCCTAATGGCGACAATATCAAGGCCTTTACGCAGGAACTGCGCTTGCAGGGCACCGCGTTTAACGACAAGCTTGATTGGCTAATCGGTGGTTTCTACGGCAAGGAAGACATTCAGGCACAGGGTGTCATGACACTCGGTGCAGACTTCCAGCGTGCCAACAGCGCCTTTAACTTCGGCAATCTCGCTGGTGTGAACCCGCTGTTCGCGCTGACAGCGCTCGGCAATGGTGGTATTCCAGTCAACGCCAATGGGGCAAATGCGGTCAACCTGTTCGATCAGGAAGCCACCACATTTTCGGTATTCACACACAATGTGATCAACTTCACCGACCGGTTGAGCTTGACCTTCGGTGCCCGCTATGTCGACGAGAAGAAGGTAGCGAGCTTCGACCAGTTGTCGGCATCCAATGCTGCTTGCCAGGCAAGTGTTACGGGAGTCCTGAATGGATTGGTCCCTGGCGCATTGGCACCGGGTCTGGTTGGCCTGAACTGCTTCCCGTTTGTCGCTCCGGTCAACCTGACCGCACCGGCAGCCTTGGGCGGCGGTCTTGCAAGCCGCTTGCTGCCATTGCCACGTGAATGGGCGCAGACGTTCAAGGACGATGAAATCACCTACACGGCGCAGCTTGGTTTCAAGGCGACCGACGATATCCTGCTTTACGGCGGTTACAGCCACGGCTTCAAATCGGGCGGCTTCAACCTTGATGCCACCTCTGCGAACCTGCTGAACTCGTCTGCGATCCTTGCTGGTCTCGCCCAGCCGGTTCCGGTCATTGTCGCTCCGCAATATGCCGATCCGTCGTTTGAATCGGAAAAGGTTGATCAGATCGAAGTCGGTGTGAAAGCGACTCTCGGTCGCTTCAAGGCAAACCTTGCCGTGTTCGACATGAAGATGAGCGACTTCCAGGTGCTGGAATTTACCGGCATCCAGTTCCTCACCTTCAATGTTGCCTCTGCGAAGTCGACGGGCGTTGAACTCGAAGTATTCGGCAATCTCAGCGATTATATCACCGGCAACTTCGCAGCGACCTATGCAGATTCGCGTTATCCCAACAACTGCGGAGTCGGCGTTGCACCGGCCGCAGCGGATGCGGTTGCCCGTCTCTGCGGTGGCAGCCTGACCAACGCGCCCAAATTCTCGGGTGTTATGGGGCTGACCTATGACGGTCCGCTTGATAGCTCGGGTTGGGGCCTGCTGGTCAACGGCAACATCAACTATTCGAGCAAGCGTCGCACCGGCACCATTCCTTTGGATACCAACGGTCTGCCGGTGCCGCTCGATTACCAGAATGCCTATTTCAAGATGAATGCGCGTATCGGTTTTACCGATCCCAGCGAGCGTTTCACCTTTGAAATCTGGGGCACCAACCTGTCGAACGAAATCACCCGCGGCGTCACCGCCAACACTCCGCTCCGCGGTGGTGCAGGCACCCGCTCGCGCATTGGTTTCGTCGAAGAACCCCGCATGTACGGCCTGACCGTGCGCACCAAGTTCTGATAGACAACACATAATAGAAAGGGCCGGTCTCCATATGGAGGCCGGCCCTTTTCTTTGCCTCGGGCAGTGATCTTAGCCGGTGACGACAGCGCCACCAGAAACCAGCGTTTCAATGTCTCCAGCGGCAAGACCCGCCTCACCCAGCACAGCCGCATAGTCTCCGCCACGCGAGGCAATCGTAAAGTTATCCGCCTGGGTCTGGCTCGACAGGCGTGGGGCAATTTGCGGGTGCAGCCATTTGCCGTCCTTCACCACCGCCTTGCGTTCGGCATTGGCGGGGTGCGATGCCGCCTCGACATAATCGAGCACTGGCGTGACACAGGCATCAGTCAATGCGAAGGTGGCCTCCCACTCATCGCGAGACTTTGAGGCAAATACGTCCTCCAGCATCTTGTGCTGCTGTGCCCATTTCGACTGGTCGTGCTGGCCACCAAAGGCTTCCTTGTCGATGGGGAGGCGCTCCATCATCGCGGCAAAAAATTGCGGTTCGATGCAGCCAACCGCCATAAACTTGCCGTCACTGGTTCCATAACAGCGGTAGAAGGGTGCTGCTCCGTCAAGGAGATTGGCTTCACGGTCAGTGCGCCACTGGCCAAGCCCCGCCATGCCGTGAACAAAGCTCATCAAGCTGTGCGTGCCGTCAATGATCGCGGCGTCGACGATATTGCCCTTGCCCGTTGTCATACGCTCGACAAGAGCTGCGAGGATGCCGGTGACGAGGAACATTGTCCCGCCACCGAAATCGCCCACCATGTTGAGTGGCGGCACTGGCGGCTGTCCTGCCTTGCCGATCGCGTTCAAGACGCCGGTCATGCTGATATAGTTGATGTCATGGCCTGCCATCTGGCTCCAGGGACCAGTCTGACCCCAGCCGGTCATGCGGCCATAGATCAGTTTCGGATTGACGGCGTGGCAGGCTTCGGGGCCTACACCCATCCGCTCGGTAACGCCGGGACGCAGACCTTCGATCAGCACATCGGCACCGGAAACCAACTTCAAAAGCGCTTCAACCGCTTCGGGCTTTTTGAGATCGAGCATGATCGATCGCTTGCCACGACCATCCACCGCCTTTGGCAAAGCGGGGCCGGGACGATCAACAACGATTACATCCGCGCCCATGTCTGCCAGCAATTGCCCTGCATAGGGGCCAGGGCCGATCCCGGCCAGTTCGATAACCTTGATGCCGTTCAGCGGCCCTTGTCGTGCGCTCATGCTTCCTCTCCGTTTAATCGTGCGATTAAACGGCCATAACCGCTCCTAAGGCTATCGACAAGCAGCTAGTTCCTTAGCGATTCCGACGTCCCTCAATCAGGCTGTCGACGACACTGGGATCAGCCAAAGTCGAGGTATCCCCCAACGCCCCGAATTCATTTTCCGCAATTTTTCGCAGGATGCGGCGCATGATCTTGCCGCTGCGGGTCTTCGGCAGAGCGGGGGTGAAGTGGATATGGTCGGGCGAAGCGATCGGGCCGATTTCCTGACGCACCTGCATCCGCAATTCGCTCTCCAGCTCGGAACTCGGCTCCTCGCCGGCATTCAGCGTGACATAGCAATATATGCCCTGCCCCTTGATCTCGTGCGGGAAGCCGACGACGGCGGCCTCGGCCACCTTGTCGTGCAACACCAGCGCGCTTTCGACCTCGGCGGTGCCCATACGGTGGCCGGAAACGTTGATGACATCGTCGACGCGCCCGGTGATCCACCAATAGCCATCACCATCGCGGCGGCAGCCATCACCGGTGAAATATTTGCCCTTATAGGTCGAGAAATAGGTCTGCTCGAAACGCTCATGATCGCCATAAACTGTGCGCGCCTGCCCCGGCCAGCTGTGCGTGATGCACAAATTGCCCGACACATCGCCGCGCGTATCGCCTTCATCTGCAATCACCTGCCCCTCGGCATCGACGAGCTGCGGGCGGATGCTGAAGAAGGGGCGTCCTGCGCTACCCGGTTTCATGCCGTGGGCACCGGGCAGTGTGGTGATCATCGTGCCACCGGTTTCGGTCTGCCACCAGGTGTCGACGATGGGCAGTTTCCCCTCACCCACTGTCGCATGGTACCAGCGCCAGGCCTCAGGGTTGATCGGCTCTCCCACCGTGCCAAGCAAGCGCAGCGATTTGCGGCTGCGCGCCTGCACCGGCGCATCGCCATCGCGCATCAGCGCGCGCAGCGCTGTCGGCGCGGTGTAGAAGATGTTCACCTGATGCCGGTCAACAATATCCCAGAAGCGGCCATTGTCAGGATAGCTGGGGATGCCTTCGAAAATCAGGCTGGTCGCGCCATTTTGCAGCGGGCCATAAACGACATAGCTGTGCCCGGTCACCCAGCCGATATCGGCGGAGCAGAAGAAGACTTCGCCGGGTCTGTAATCGAACACATAATGGAAGGTGGTTGCGGTCCAGACAGAATAGCCGCCCGTGGTGTGCAGCACCCCCTTCGGCTTTCCGGTGCTGCCCGAGGTGTAGAGAATGAACAGCGGGTCTTCCGCATTCATCGGCTCGCAGGGGCAGTCGGCGGGCACATCTGCGCCATATTCATGGTACCAATGGTCGCGATGCGGAGTCATGTTGCAGGGATCGCCGGTATGTTCGATCACCAGCACGCCCTCCACACCCGCCACGCGTTCCAGCGCGGCATCGACATTGGACTTCAGCGGCACATGCTTGCCGCCACGCACGCCGCTGTCGGCGCAGATGACGAAACGGCTGGCGCAATCCTCGATGCGTCCAGCCAAAGCCTCGGGTGAGAAGCCACCAAAAACCACCGAATGAACCGCCCCGATGCGCGCACAGGCCAGCATCGCGACCGCGCCCTCGACCACCATCGGCATATAGATGGTAACCCGGTCACCCTTGGTCACGCCCATCTTCTTGAGCGTGTTGGCCATGCGGATTACCTCGGCCTGCAACGCGGCATAGCTGACCTTGCGCGCGGGCTTTGATGGCTCATCGGGTTCGAAGATGAAAGCGATCGCATCGCCCTTGCCTGCTGCCACATGGCGATCGACGGCGTTGTGGCAGAGGTTCAGGACGCCATCTTCATACCATTTGATCGAAACCGGATCGTACGACCAGTTGCCAATCCTGGAAGGTGCGGTGAACCAGTCGATGCGCTTCGCCTGTTCGGCCCAAAAACTGTCGGGGTCGGATATGCTTGCTGCATATAGGCGGTCGTACTCGGCGGCGCTGCAATGCGTATCCTGTGTTGCGCTTTCGGGTGCGGGAAACCAGTCCTGATGCTCGCTCACTTGCTCTCTCCAGACAATCGGCCTAATGTTTGGAACAGCATTGATGGAGTAAGTCCGGTGATTCAAGGGTAAAGACGAATTCGTCGCCCCTGCAAAGGCAGGGGGCGCTGCAGGTTAATCCCTCAGCGTAATCAAAACCGACCGCGACCCCGGCGGAGGCCGGGTTGACGCGAGTTAGATCAGGACTATCCATGCCCAAATTACAGAATAAATCCGCCCTCGTAACCGGGGGCGCCCGCGGTATTGGCGAAGCGATTGCCCGTTGTTTCGTCCGCGAAGGCGCAGATGTCATCATTGCCGATATCGATGCCGAAAATGGCCGACGCATTGCCGATGATATCGGCTGTAGCTTTTTCCATCTCGACGTCGCCGACGAGAAGGGATGGAACCGCTTGGCGGCCGCCCATCCCCAGATCGACATTGTCGTCAACAATGCCGGCATCACGGGGTTTGAGGATTCTCCCGGACCACATGATCCTGAACATGGCAGCCTTGCCGATTGGCACCGTGTACATGCGGTCAATCTGGATGGTACCTTCCTCGGGTGCCGCTATGCGATCGGTGCAATGCGGGCAAAGGGTGAGGGTTCAATCATCAATATCTCCTCGCGCTCCGGCCTGGTCGGAATACCGGCGGCTGCGGCCTACGCCTCATCCAAGGCGGCTATCCGCAACCACAGCAAGTCAGTTGCGCTCTATTGCGCGCAGCAGGGCCTCAACATCCGCTGCAACTCGATCCACCCGGCTGCGATCTTGACTCCTATGTGGGAGGCGCTGATCGGCGACGGTCCGGACCGCGAGGAGCGGATGGCGTCGATGGTAGCCGATACACCGCTGAAGCGCTTTGGCACGGTCGAGGAAGTAGCGGCCCTCGCGCTGTTGCTGGCCAGCGACGACGCCGCCTATATGACCGGCAGCGAGTTGCATCTAGATGGTGGCCTGTTGGCCGGGAGTGCAGCGTCGCCAGGCGATTAGAATAGCAGTTCCCCCTCCCCGTAAAAAGGGAGGGGGAGCCTGCATCAATCCATGCGTTCAGCGTAGCACTCTTCAAGTGCTTTTGCCTGCTTCTTTTCGTTGGGCAGAGCTTTGGCATTAACCTTGCACTTACCCAATGGCGTTTCCGCTTCAGCAGCAGCCATAGCGGCTTTCGAATCAAAAGTGCCCGAAAGGCTGCCATCAGGACTGAAGGTGACATTTTGTGCGAGTTGCGACATCAGTTCGCGGCCAACGGGCAACCGGGCCCTTTTGCCAGTGATAAAGCCGGCGAATACGCCAATGGCGATCACACCAACGCCAGTCGCTACAGTGTTACCTTCACCTTCCTGACGGAATTCGCCATTCACGGGTATGAGCTGACCGTTGAGGTTGACACTCCGCACCCCGAATTCCATTTTACCTGACTTACCGAAAGCGCCCTTACCGGTCCGCCATGTAATTTCGGCACTCGCCGGAGTGCCTCGTGGAATGACAACAGTCTGGCCGACAGACACGTCGTTCAACACGGTCAATTTGAAGGTATCACCTTCCTTATGTGTGCTGGTGTTTACCTCTTCGGCGACCGCGAGTGTGATCGGCGTGCCCTTGTTCAAAACCAAATCTGGCGACGGTGTTTCTGCCGGAGCTGCCGTTTCGACGATGGTGATCGGTGTGGCATCGGCAACAGACGCTTGCGCGGTTTCTGTGGCCTGTGCGGATGCAATCGAAGCACACGCAAAAAGGCTTGTCGCGCACAGCATGTGCGCCATATTTCCATTCTTCATATTTCCCCCATCTACATACTGGAGAACCCAGCAAGATGAAGGTTAGACAGCGCTATACCGCTGTCAACAAAGGACTATTCCAAAGCTGTGTAAAATTAATTTGCGCCTACCCTGCATTTTAGCAAATTGAAACCGTGTTCGAAGTTTTCGCTGCGTTTGAGAAAAACCGCGACGCTTTTCAATTCTGAGCGAAATCGCACGAACCAGCCCCCTCAATCACACCCTGCCCGGAAATCGAACAGGCGATAGCCTGGCTGGGTGCCGCCTTCGCGGAAATAGAGTGTGCGACGGCAGTTCACCTGGACCGTTTGCCACTGATATTCGACAGCTTCACCCTGCTTGCCGCAGAAATGGGCGTTGCAGCCCATGACATCGGCAGTCACTGGGACTTGCTCCTGCTTGGTTTCGCTCCAATACCAGTCGAGCTGCCGGACATTGCCGTTGACGTTCAGGTTGTTGGGAATGCCGAAAGTGGCGACAACTTCTTCCTCGCTGCGCCCCGCCATTCCCTGAAGCTCCTGCACGAAGCGTTGTTCCGCAGCATTGGTGGCACGTGACATGCTGTCCTGCATTTTCAGGTCATTTTCCACATCCTTTGCCATGGCACCAAGCTCCTTGGCCTGCGCTTCCAGTGCAGCGATGCTCTTCGCCTTATGCTTGGCGAATTCTTCTGGCGACATGGTGCTTTCATATTCGGGTTGTTTGGCATCAGGCCAGTATCTGGCCCAGATCTGATCAATCATGTCGGTGATGGCTGCATAGTCCCCAACCATCTGCATCTGCAGCGGCGCGAATGGGTCCGATAAAGGCTTCTTGGATTTCTTGCCTTGCTGGAAATCGGTGGCCATCTTGCGGGCGCTAGCCATGGCCTTTTCCCAGTCTGGCGCCTTGCAGGCTATTTTATAAGCCTGGGCCACCCAATTGTCTGGCACCGGCATCCATTCAGCAATGCTGCTCGTCTGGGTGCGACCTGCCCTGTCATAAGCCGTCGCTGCTTCGATATTCACCAGTCGATCACGACATTTGAAGGCCAGCACATAATGGATGAAATTGGTTGGCCCGCCCTTTGTAATGGCACCACCCTTTTCCATCACTTGATAGACATTGATCTTATAGATTGTCTTCGCTTCCATAAAATCGAGCGGGTTTGCCGACTGCATAGCTGCATTCGCCATAGTGTTGGCATCGCCACCTCCGTCGAGACTTCGGGCGATAAAGTCGAAATCAGCAACATAGATGCTCCGCTCGGGTGCAGCATCGGGTTCCGAAGCAATGGTGACAAATTTGCCCGCCTCAACAGGAGCAGCCAACGCCAAGAGAGGAAGGGTGAGAGCGAGAACTTTACGCATTTTCATATACCTGACTTTTCGATGCTGGCTAAACTGCGCCACCATTCAATGGATTCAATCTGCGGCCAATTCGATTACAGACCGGCACCGGCTGTGAAAGCTGCAAGACCGGCGGGCAAACCGCCCAAAAACCGAACCAAGCCTTTGCGGTTTCACTTGACCTTCAACAAGCAGGCTCGCACCTTTTCGCGCGCCGCAAAGCCGCCAGTCCAATTGCCATCAAAAACCGATGCACCGTTCATCGTGACTGAGACGCTCTCGACATCGTCCATGCCATCCAGCGCAGCCGCGAAATTGGTCAATTGGAACAATATGACAGGTGCCCCGTCTTTCACCGGAAAGTGCATTGCCTTTACCGTCTGCGGGCTGTCACCGCCGGTCGCGAGCGTGACCTTTACCTTTTTGACTTTCGCCGTTGCTGGCACTTCCGGCCCACCGACGAAGAAATAGCTGTCCTTCCAATCCTTGTAAGGCCCGATATAGCCCATCACCTTATCCCGCGCCACGAAGGTCATGCCGCATGGCTGATCCGCCTTGCTGCCATCATTGTCGACGCTCCAGCTCGGCTTTGCTGCCGCACTGGGTTTGGTGCCCGGGGGTTTGGTGCCCGGCTTGCCCAAATGCTGTTGACCCTTGGATTCAAGCGGTTTCATCGCTTTGGCCAATTGTGCATCCAGTGCGGATTGGGCATGGGCGGCGCCCACAGTGGCAAAAATCGAGAGCGCAAGAATCACGGCTCTAAAATGCATGTCAAAAACCTTAGCCTAAGCCGGAATTACGGAGCGAATCCACCGTATCGTGTCGCTCATACAGTATAGCCAATGCAATTGTAGAAAGTGCACCAGTACATTGCCCGACCTCTAGCCCGACTTACAACCTAGTCGACATCCTCAACCGATACCGCCTCACCCGTCACGCGCTGCGCCAAAGCAGCAGCGATGAAATCGTCCAGGTCGCCATCAAGTACATCCGATGGGGTCGGGCTGGTCACGCCCGTGCGCAGGTCTTTCACCATCTGATAGGGTTGCAGCACATAGGAACGGATCTGGTGGCCCCAGCCGATATCGGTCTTTGCCGCATGTTCGGCACTGGCCGCTTCCTCGCGTTTGCGCATTTCGGCTTCGTACATCCGCGCCTTCAACATGCCCATCGCAATTTCGCGGTTCTTGTGCTGGCTGCGGTCAACCTGGCTGGCGACAACAATACCCGACGGGACGTGGGTGATGCGCACGGCGGAGTCGGTCGTGTTGACGTGCTGCCCGCCCGCACCCGACGCGCGATAGGTATCGATTTTCAGGTCGGCAGGGTTGATGTCGATCTCGAAACTGTCGTCGATCACCGGATAGACCCAGACCGAGCTGAAGCTGGTGTGGCGGCGCGCCGAACTGTCATAAGGCGAAATGCGCACCAGTCGGTGCACGCCGCTTTCGGTCTTGGCATAGCCATAGGCGTTCTCGCCCTTGACCTGAATCGTCGCCGATTTGATCCCCGCGGTGTCACCTGCCTGATATTCGATCGTATCGACCTTATACCCCCGCTTTTCCGCCCAGCGGGTGTACATGCGGAACAGCATCTCGGCCCAATCCTGGCTTTCGGTGCCGCCTGCGCCTGCGTGAATTTCGATGAAGCTGTCGAGCGGATCAGCGTCGCCAGAAAGCAGCGCCGAAACCTTATCCTTGTCCGCACGATCGGCCAATGCCTTCAGTGAAGCTACGCCCTCATCCGCCAGCGATTCATCGCCTTCCATTTCGGCCAGTTCGATCAGCTCGACCGTGCCTTCCTTATCGGCGCCGATTTCCTTCACCGTGCCGATTGCCGCATCAAGGCGGCGGCGCTCACGCATAACTTCTTCTGCTTGCTTCGGATTATCCCACAGCTTCGGATCTTCAACGCGCGCGTTAAGTTCATCCAAACGGCGCAGCGCGCGATCCCAATCGAGCGACATTTTGACGAGGTTGAGTGCAGCGTCGATCCGGTCGACAAGGGCTTGCGCATCGGCGCGCATGGGGAAACTCCAATGTCTGAATTAAGGCCTGCGCGACTAGGGCCTGTATTGTGCATTGTAAAGATGAACTAGTGCGCAAAAGTGACGGCGCGATTTGCGATTTTGCTTTATGTTGAAGGCTGGACTTCGCTATTTTCTGGATGATCATGCTAAACCGTTTGAGCATCGCTCTTTGCACTTTCGCCGTTTTTTGTCTGTCCGTACTATTCTCGTCAGAACCAGCCGCCGCCTTTGCCTATCCCTGCAATGGGCCAGGACCCGGCCGGATTATGGTCGGGGTCAGCCCCGGTGGAAATGGCGTCGCATCTGTGCCGATGTGTGAAGACGACCCCAATTCGGCTTCGCAACAGGGGTCCGCGCCAGTCGCTGCTAGCGCCGATTATTCCGCAGTCGCCTGGCATGAGGATGCGAGCGACATTTGGGCGTCGGCGCGATACCAAAATCGTGCGACTGCCGATAATATGGCTTTGCGACATTGTACCGAAGTGATGGGATCGGGATGTCAGGTCATTTGGCAAGTGAACGGATATATTGGCGTCGCTCTTGGCGCCACGGGCAACATCCATTGGGCGGCCGACGGTAGCAAAGGCAAAGTGAAGAAGATGCTGGATGAACAATGCAAAGGCTATGTTCTTGGTTGCCTGCCCATCGGCATTTTCAAATCGACTGATACCTATGAAAGCGATGGACAATGGGTCAACATTCGCAAACCTAAAAATGCGACATTGTTGCGTAAAAAATATGGTGCCGTCGCTTGGCTTAACGGGCCGGGCTATGATGGCACGTCTTTCGTTGCAACGGGCCACGCGACCTATCCAGAAGCTGTCGATGCAGCTATGGCCGCATGCCGAAAGCACAATGGTGCCGATGCCAAATGCGAGGTGAGCATGGGAACCGGCAATGGTTTTCTTTACAGCTATCGCAATGAGAAAGGCGACAGCTACACAGCAGAGCAAACCGAAAAACGTGCCGAACAGGTCATGAGTTTGTCGTGTAAGAAAGACAAACTGACATGCACAGTTTCTAAAGTTTTCGACGTGCGCCAGCCGGGACTTTTTGCGCACCGGATGCAATAGCGGTGCTTACGGCATCCATCGCAACTAACGCGCTGTGATTTCAGCCCACAAACCCGGGCCGCCCAGTTTCGCAACTTTCATTCCAAGCACATTCGCCCAATAGGCGTCGTTGCCATGGTCAGATCGCCAGTCGAGCAACGGCCCCGTCAGCTTGTGCAGGTCATATTCCTGCGTGAAGCCGATGGCTCCGTGCACTTGATGGGCGATTGCAGTTGCGTGCCCAATGGCTTTGTTGGTCCGCAATTTGGCGCAGGCAATTTCGAATAGGGCGTTATCTGCATCGCCAGCAGCCCGGTCAAGTGCGGTTGCCGCTGCAGCGCCGGCTACATTCACCGCTGCTGCCTCTACTGCAAAAACCGCCAATACCTGCTGCACCGCCTGAAATTTCCCGAGCGGTTTGCCGAATTGCTGGCGCGTGTTCACATAGTCGATGCTCATCGCCAGCGCGGCATCCATCGCGCCTGCGGCCTGCGCCACGCGGATGAAGGCACCGATGGGCCGTGAAACTTCACCGTCGACGATCAGTTCGCCAACCGGCAGTTGCGGAACCTTCGCACCCGCCAGCCGCAACACGGCGAAGACATCGCCCCAGTCGCCGCCGAAGCCGCCATCGGCTTCGGAAACGAGCAATTGGGCGAAGCCCGCGGCTTCGATCGGTGCCATGCCCTCGGTAACAGCTTCGGCAAAGACTGCCTCTGCAGTGTCGCATAAGAGGGTGCGTTGTTCGCTCATCTCAGCCCTAATCCCCTCGCAATAATCCCCCGAATGATCTCCCGCGTTCCGCCGCGCAGCGAGAAGCTCGGTGCGGCAATGAGAAGCGCGCGCATCAACTGCGCCAGATCATCGTCACGCGTTGACGGGCAGTCGACCAGCGACTGCACACGTTGCGGCAGGCTTTGTTCAAAACTGTTGCCCAGATCCTTGACCATCGACGCCTCGACCATCGGATCTTCACCGGCTGCCAGCTTGGCGGCAGTCGAAAGCGACATTTGCCGCAGCGTCCACAGCTCTGCAGTCAACTCGCCTATCAAACCCTTGATTTGCAAATCCGGATCGGGCCCTGCTGCATCGATCAGCGCGGTCATCAATACATGGCTGGACAGATAGCGTTCGGGGCCGGATCGTTCGAGTGCCAGTTCGGCCGTAGCCTGCGCCCATCCCTGCCCGCGCGTCCCGACCATCGCCCATTCGGGAAGGAGCACATCATCGAAAAACACTTCGTTGAAATGATGATCACCGCCCATGTCAATAATCGGTCGGATGGTAATCCCCGGAGCATCCATCGGAATCAGGAACTGCGAGAGGCCTGCATTGCGCTCACTGCCCTCTTCGCTGCGCACCAGTGCCAGCATCACATGGCTCATATGCGCGCCCGAGGTCCAGATTTTCTGGCCGGAAATGCGCCATCCTTCAGCAGTGTGGCGCGCTGATGTCCGCACAGCTGCCAGATCGGAGCCGGCGCCGGGTTCTGACAAGCCGATGCAAGTGTAGATCTCTCCCTTGCAGATACCAGGCAAATAGGCGGCCTTCGCCTCGTCGCTTCCATAACGGAGGATGAGGGGGGCAGTCTGCCGATCTGCAATCCAGTGTGCACCAACCGGCGCACCTGCCGCCAGCAACTCTTCGATGACGATATAGCGCTCAAGCGGATGCCGGGCGTGCCCGCCCACTTCTTTGGGCAGGATCATGCCAAGAAAGCCAGCCGCACCCAGTGCACGCGAAAATTCGGGATCGCCAACCACCCAGCAATTGGGGACACCCAGCTTGGCCTGATGTTGCGCCAGAAAGCGACGCACCTCGTCACGCAGCTTGGCTACGTCACCAGGAGGATTGAACGGATATATCGTGAAACTCTGCTGCATTGTCATTGCCATGCCAGCCAATATCCAAGACCACAAGGGCGCATAGACAGGATTTTCGCTGTCCCGAACCTGTCGGCCCAATGCGCCAGATTTTGAAAAAAGTTAGCAATATATAAACCAAAAGATGCGAGAAATTGTGCAGGGAGGAAGCGTCGAAGAGCCCTGTGAAATTAGAGCTGATCGGATTGATAGCGTGAAAAATATTCTACGAAGCTGGACCGGCATGGGCGCACAGGATGCGGACGGCAACGCTTCGGTTTCTGTGATCCGCTCGAACGACGCTGCAAAGCGCCTCGAACTGCTGGACGACTTCGAACAGGCGGGCATCAGCTGGCTATGGGCAACCGATGCCGATGGCAGGCTTGTCTACCTGTCCGGAAATGCCGCCGAAAGCCTTGATAAACCGTTGGAAGAAATGCTGGGCCGGCCGCTTGTCGAGATTTTCGAAACCGACCCAGACAGTCCCGGCGGCTCGACCGCAAGGCCGCTCAATTTCCAGCTGACGGCGCGCAACAAGCTTGTTGACCAGACCGTCCGACTAACGGTCGGCCGCTCCAAACATGAAGGCCGCCAGACCTGGTGGTCGCTTTCAGGGCATCCGAAATTCGACAAATCCGGCGGATTTCACGGCTATCGTGGTAGCGCGAAAGATATCACCACTGAATATGAACGGCAGTTGGAAGACTCTCGGTTGGCCGAATATGATTCCCTCACCGGGCTCGCCAACCGCCACAGGATGAACAAACGGCTGGAATCCATATTGGCTTCCTACAAGGCTACGAACCGTTCCTGTGCTCTGATGATGCTCGATCTGGATCGGTTCAAACAGGTTAACGACACTTTCGGCCATCCGGTAGGCGATGATCTGCTGAAACAGGTTGCCAAACGGTTGCAACGCGTGGTCGGCCATCGCGGGGAAGTCGGGCGTCTGGGCGGTGACGAATTCCAGGTGATACTGCCCGACATTGATGATCGCGGCAAACTAGGCGAACTTGCGGGCAAGATCATTCAGGTGGTGTCACAGCCTTATATCATCGAAGATAAGCGCGCGACGATCGGCACCTCGGTCGGGATCGCCATTTCCCCTTATGACGGAGTCCATAAGGATGATTTGATACACAATTCGGATCTGGCGCTCTACGCCTCAAAAAATGGCGGGCGCGGCCAGTTCCGTTTCTATTCCGCAGACCTGAAGGATGAAGCCGAAGAGCGGCGCATCATCGAGGAGGATTTGCGCGTTGCACTCGCGGAAGAGAAACTGGAACTGCATTATCAGCCGATCGTTCGCACCGACGACAATATGGTTGTGGTATTTGAAGCGCTGATGCGCTGGACCCATCCGGAGCGCGGCTATATCGGCCCGAATGTCTTCATTCCCATCGCGGAAGAATCAGACTTGATCCTGAAACTTGGCGAATGGGCGCTAAACAAGGCATGCGTCGATGCGCTTGCGTGGCCGGAGTCCGTCCGGGTCGCCGTGAATGTGTCCGCCGCCCAGTTCACCCATAGCGAATTTGCCGACACCGTGACGCAGGCGCTGCAGGTCTCGGGACTGGAACCCGGTCGCCTTGAACTCGAGCTGACTGAAAGCGTTTTCATGGGCGACAGCGAGACTGTCGAGGAAACCTTCCGGACGCTCAAAAAACTGGGAGTTCGCCTTGCACTTGACGATTTCGGAACCGGCTATTCATCGCTCAGCTATTTGCGTTCTGCACCGTTCGACAAACTGAAAGTTGACCGCAGTTTCGTCGACAGTTGCACCTTGAAGGACCAGAATAGCGATAAAATCATCGCCGCCATCATCGGTCTGTCCGAGGCGTTGGGTATGGAAGTCACTGTCGAAGGTGTCGAAGCATTCGATCAGCTTGATGTCGTCAAATCCAAAGGTGCCCGCTATATTCAGGGCTGGATCTATTCCAAGGCCCTGACCCAGGACACGATTGTAGAGCGCATGAAATCGGGCGAATTCCGTATCGAGCCCGACGGCCCGGATCGTCATCGGGGCGAACGGCGTTCAGTATTCCGCCGGATTGGCGTGATCCATGATGACCATCGTTATGACGCTTTGATGCGCGATCTCTCAAAGACTGGCGCACGGATCGAAGGGCTGGTTGGCGTTTCCGTCGGCACCGATTTGGTGCTCGACCTTGGCGGTGGGCAGCTGGTTGTCTGCACCGTCAATCGTTCGCATGACGCCACCTTCGCGGTCGAATTTGAAACGCCGTTGGTCAGCGACGGTGCCGGCGGCTTGTGCACACGGCATCGCGCATCCCCTTATGCACTTGCTGCGGCCGGGATGAAGATCGATACCGGACCAAACGGGAAGAGCAGCAATGTCGTCCTGCTCAATCCGCCAACGACCAAGCCCCAGTTCATGGAAGTAACAGTGAACAAAACGCAGGGTGCAGGCGGGTTTTAAAGGTCCGGCTTCGACCGGTTAAAAACTGTAAGCAATCCCGGCGACCGCCAGAAACTGGTCGGCATCGCCGACATCACGCACTATCGGGCTGCGCGCATATTGGCCGAGCAGGCGCTTGTAACCGCCAAGCGCGAACAGGCCCCACCCCTTGCGATTGTCGCCGCCCAGATCATGGGTCAGCAGTAATGTTGAACCGACATTTTTGAAACCGCCGCCATCTGTGGAATAGGCCGGAAGCGCTCCGGGCTGAGCCAAGGCAGGGACATCGAAATAGGTGCGGCCATATCCGTCACCAACATAGTCTGCGGAAACTCCGATTCGGGCAAAGGCGCGTTGCGACACCGGGCTGGAAAGCGAAACACCGGGTGTCAGGATGTAACTGTCATGCGCGCCTGCAACATCGTGCACAAAGGCCAGATCAAAAGTCAGTGAGGCGGGCGGAATCAGGAAGCCCTTTTTACCGATCCCGACATAGCCACCCAATTCGACGGCGGTTTTGCGTGTGCCGAGCAATGCAACGCGCGGGTCGTCTAGATCGCTGCGGCTTGTGCGGTCACTGCGCAATTGCGCAACTGGTCCTGCGATTACGTTCCACCGGCTATCGGCAGAATCGCGCACAAGATCGACATAGATGTTAGGCCCGCGCACCTGAAATTCGAAACCGTCTACTTTCCCCTGAATAACCCCACCAGGCTGGAAACCGTAGTCGCTGGCACCTTCATACTCGGGCGCGATCCCGCCACCAAGCCCAAGGGTCAGGCTGTCGCGATCTTCCTTGGTTGGACCCAGCAGAGGTTGAGCGTTTGCTGGATTAAACGATATCAAGGCGACGATAACATAACCCATCGCTAAAGCGGCTTTTACATTCGACATTTCTTGCTCCGTATCAACCGCCCCAAACCGTCTTCTACAGCAGGTTGGTGAAACACGACAGGGCAGGAAATCGCCTTAGGGGCTAGACTTTAATCGCACGATTAAACATAGTCGTTTCCGGAGCCCGCACAGGCGGGGAGGAGAGATCGACATGAACCTGCCGAAGGTGTGTATCATCGGTGCCGGTTGTTCCGGCTTTACGACAGCAAAACGACTGAAAGACTATGGCATCCCGTTCGACATTTTCGAAGCGTCGGACGATATTGGCGGCACCTGGTATTACAACAACCCTAACGGCATGTCGGCCTGTTACCAGAGCCTGCATATCGATACGTCGAAATGGCGGCTGGCTTTTGAAGATTATCCGGTTCCCGCAAACTGGCCCGATTATCCGCACCATTCGCAGTTGCTCCAATATTTCCACGACTATGTCGACCATTTCGGCTTGCGTCCGAATATCCACTTCAACACCCGCGTCGAAAAGGCAAAACGGCGCGACAGTGGCGGCTGGGATGTGACGCTTTCGACTGGAGAGACAAAACATTACGATGTTTTGGCGGTCGCTAACGGACACCATTGGGCGGCCCGCATCCCTGAATATCCAGGCCATTTCGATGGCGCGCAAATCCACTCGCACCAATATCGCACGCCCTTCGAGCCGGTAGACTGCATCGGCAAACGCGTTCTCGTCGTCGGCATGGGCAACAGCGCCATGGACATTGCTAGCGAGCTTTCACAGCGGCCGATGGCGGACAAGCTGTTTGTTTCCACCCGCCGCGGCGTCTGGATTTTCCCCAAATATTATCAGGGCCAGCCGCTTGACAAAAACCCGGCTCCAGCCTGGATGCCCAAAGGTCTGCGCCAATGGCTCGGCGGACGGATGGTAAGGAAGCTGGTCGGCAAGATGAGCGACTATGGCCTGCCAGAGCCCGAAATCGGTCCGTTCGAGAGCCATGGCACGGTATCGGGCGAATTCCTCGTCCGCGCTGGCTCCGGCGACATCAACATGAAGCCCGCGGTCGAACGGCTGGACGGCGATGGCGTCGTCTTCACAGATGGCAGCCGCGAGAAGATCGACATCATTGTCTGGGCAACAGGCTATGACATCAGCTTCCCCTTCTTCGACGATCCGGCCTTCACTGCCGACAGCGATAACCGCCCGCCGCCCTTGTTCAAACGCATCATGAAGCCCGGGGTTCCCGATCTTTTCTATATGGGCCTTGCACAGCCGCTGCCGACATTGGTCAACTTTGCCGAGCAGCAATCCAAACTGGTCGCGGCCTATCTCGCCGGCAAATATGCGCCGCCGTCGGAAGATGAAATGCGGCGCATCATCACGGCTGATGAAGATTATTACACCGGCCAATATTACGCAGCGCGGCGGCATACCATCCAGCTCGATTTCGACCATTATGTCCGTGCATTGAACAAGGAACTGGAAAAGGGTGCGAAACGTGCGGCAGCCAAGGGCAATGCTCTGCCGGTCACCGCGCGCCAGTTGGAGGAGGCTTGAACCATGGCAACAATAGCAGACACGCGCCCGATCAATCCGTTCGAAGTGAGCGCAAACGCGATCTACACCGAAGACCAATGGCGGGAGCCCTTCGCCAAATTGCGCGCGGAAATGCCGCTCAGTTGGCGCCCGGAAAGCCCCTTCGGCGCCTATTGGTCGGTGGTGACACATGATCTGGTGCAGGAAGTCGAACTGCGCCACGATGTCTTCAGCTCACGCTGGGACATGGGCAACATCACCATCGCCGAAGCGGTGAACGGGGAAGGTTTTCCGAATTTTATCGCGCAGGACCCGCCGATCCACACTGCGCAACGCAAGGTCATCGCCCCGGCATTCAGCCCGAGCCAGATACTCAAGCTGGAAAAACTGGTGCGCGAACGGACCGAAAAGCTGTTTTCCGAACTGCCACGCGGCGAGGAATTTGACTGGGTCGAGCGCGTTTCGCTTCCGCTCACTCTGGGAATGCTGTGCATCCTTTTCGATATGCCGTTCGAGGAGTGGCGTGACATCAAGCGCTGGTCGGATTGGGCCAGCGGCGTTTCGGAGGAAAATCTGAACGAGGAATATCGCGCCCAATTTCTGGTCCAGATGGGCGAGATGCTGGCCCGCTTTGACCGTGAGCTGGAGGATCGCCGCACCAAGCCGCCCACCGATGATCTGTTGAGCCGCATGGTCCATTCGGAAGCGATGGGCAATATGGACGCGATGGAGCGGATCGCCAATATCGCGCTGCTGATTGTTGGCGGGAACGATACCACGCGCAACTCCATGTCGGCGCTGGTCGAGGCGTTCGACAAATATCCCGGCGAGATGGAACGGCTGCGTGCTGACCCCTCACTGACCCCCAATGCGGCGCAGGAAATCATTCGCTGGCAATCCCCGGTCACGCATATGCGGCGCACGGCACTGAAGGACACCGAACTGGCCGGCCAACGCATTGGCAAAGGAGAAAAGGTGGTGATGTGGTATATCTCCGCCAACCGTGACGAGCGGGTGTTTCCCGATGCGGAGCGCTTCGATGTCGGGCGCGACAATGCCCGCCGCCATGTCGGCTTTGGCCATGGCATCCACCGCTGCGTGGGCGCGCGACTGGCCGAAGTGCAGCTGCACGCTGTCATAGATCAGATGCTGAAACTGCCCGGACCAGTGGTACCGCAGGGCAAACCGACGCGGCTGGCCAGCCCGTTCCTCCACGGCTTCACCGCCATGCCCGTCAAAATCATGGAGGCTTGAACCCATGACCGAATACAGCACGCTGGTGGTTGAGCAAGAAGGACCGATCCTATGGGTCCGCATCAACCGACCCGAAGCCATGAATGCCTATACCGCGACAATGGGCGCGGAACTGGCAGCGGCCTTTGACCATGCCGATAGCGAGGATTCGATCCGGGTTGTCATCCTCAGCGCATTGGGCCGTGTGTTTTGTGCAGGAGCCGATGTCTCGGCTGGTGCAGGCTCATTCGATACCGAGAGTGGCGAAGGCGCGAAGAATTTCGGCGGGCGCAGTGAAGGCCGCAACGCCAATTTTATCGCTGCAATCATGAACTGCCGCAAGCCCTCCATCGTGGCTTTTAACGGCTCGGCCGCTGGCGTCGGGCTGACGCTCACTTTGCCCTGCGACATACGCATCGCTGCGGACAATGCCAAATTCGGCTGTGTTTTCACCCGCCGTGGTTTGGTGCCAGAGGCGGGTTCGGCATGGTTCCTGCCGCAGATTGTCGGGCTGAGCCAGGCACTCAAATGGTGCCTGACCGGTGCACTCGTTCCTGCCAGCGAAGCGCTGGAAAAAGGTCTGCTGGCGGAAACCTGCCCTGCCGAACAGCTCGACAATCGGGCACGCGAATTGGCGATGGAAATCGCCACCAACACCTCGTCGGTGGCCATCGCGCTCACCCGTCGACTCTTGTGGCGCTTTTCAACCGATGCTGATCCATCGGGCGCGCTCTCGGTCGATGCACCGCTCAACATTGCATTGGGTAAGGGTGCCGATGTTCATGAAGGCGTCTCCGCCTTCCTCGAAAAGCGTGCACCCAATTTTCCGAGCAAGGTATCGAGCGACACGCCCGCAACACCTTGGTGGCCGGCTGACCCAACCGCCCGCCGCCAAGGATAGGCCCGATGTATACACTCTACGGCGCGCTCGGATCCCCTTATTCGATGAAGATGCGCGCCTTGCTGCGCTATCGCCGGATTGCGCACATCTGGAAGGATGGCACGGCGGCGCGCGATGCGTTGCAGCAGGTGAAGGCGCCGGTCATTCCGGTGCTACAATATCCCGACGGACATTTCGCCAATGATTCCACACCATTGGTCTATGATCTTGAGGCGCGGCATGCAGATCGCTCGGTGGTTCCGCCTTCCCCCGCCCACGCCTTTCTCGCGCACCTGCTGGAGGATTTTGCTGACGAATGGCTGACCAAGGCCATGTTCGGCTATCGTTGGCTGGAAGAGGTCGACCAGGTGCAGATGAGCCGTTGGCTGGCGTTCGATAATCTCAAAGGCGGCGGGCTCCAGACCAGTCAGGGCTTTGCTGAGGCGTTTCGCTCGCGGCAGGTGGGGCGCATGGCGATTGTCGGCTGCACCCGTGAAAACTTTCCGCTGATAGAGGCAAGCACCAAGGCCGTGCTCGCAGCACTCGAGGCACATGTGGTGAACCGGCACAGCCTGTTTGGAACCCGGCCCAGCCTCGCCGAATTTTCGATCTATGGGCAGCTATCGCAATTGGGCACCGACCCGACCCCGCAAGCGATGATGCGTGCGGAATTCCCTTACAGCTATCGCTGGCTGGCGCATGTCGATGACATGTCCGGCGTCGAAGGCGAATGGGAGGATGAAATCGCACCCGTGGTTGCGGAACTGGTTCGCATATCGGGCGAAGTCTATGCGCCCTTCCTGCTCGCCAATGCAGCAGCATTTGAAAACGGAGCGGAAACATTCTCGATGACCGCGATAGGCCTGCCCTATGAACAGGGCACGTTCAAATATCAGGTGAAATGCCTTGCAGACCTGCGTGCGCGCTATGCGGCGCTAGAGGGGGCGGAAAAAGCTGCGGTCGACCCCGTGGTCGGCCACTGTTGGAGAATGGCTTTGGCCTTGACCTGAATTGAAGACTTTCAGCCGATTTCGACCATTTCGAAATCGGCTTTTTCCGCACCGCATGTCGGGCAATACCAGTCGTCGGACACATCTTCCCAACGGGTTCCCGGCGCGATGCCGTCATCAGGCCAGCCTTCGGCCTCGTCATATTCCTGCCCGCAATAAGTGCAGCGGTAGCGTTTGAACTGCTCTGCCATCTCAGTTCAGCGTGAAGCGGACAGGTACATGCTTTGGCCCGCAGACGAAGTTCGAAATCGTCCGCTGCGGCGTGCCGGCCAGTTCGATGGATTTCAAATGCGGGAACAATTCTTCCCACAAAATCCGCATCTCCATGCGCGCGAGATGCTGGCCAAGGCAGACATGCGCGCCATAGCCGAAAGCGATCTGCCGGTTGGGTTCGCGGTCAATGCGATAGTCGAACGGATCGTCGAACACCGCCTCGTCGCGGTTGGCAGATTGATAGGATAGCATCATCCAGTCACCAGCCTTGATCTTCTGCCCCGACACTTCGGTATCCTGAGTCGCGCTGCGCATGAAATGCTTCACCGGAACGACCCAGCGGATCGATTCTTCGACAAAGGCATTCACCTTGCCCGGATCGGCTTTCAACTGCTCGAACAGATGCGGACGCTCAGCCAAGGCCCACATGGCGCCTGCCGTGGTGTTTGAGGTAGTGTCGTGCCCGGCGGTAGCGGCGATAATGTAATAGCCCATCAACTGGCGGCGATTCAGATATTCGCCATTGACCTTGGCATTGGCGATCAGGCTGTTGACCTGGTCGGTCGGGTTGGCCCGGAACTTCTCGGTCATCACACCGAAATAGGCTTCCAGATCTTCCATCGTCCGGCGCAGCCCATCGAGCGCTTCGGCTGGATTCACTTCCTTCTTGTCGCGATTCAGTTCCGGGTCAGCACTGCTGAACAATTCCTGCGTTAGCTTGAGCATGAACGGCTCATCCTCTTGCGGAACGCCCAGCACGGTCATGATGACGCGCAATGGATAGAGGAACGCCACATCGCTCGCAAAATCGCATTCAGGTGCTTTTTCGAGCATTTCGGCGACGAAGGATTTTGCAATCTTGCGGATATCGTCCTCCAGCCCGCGCAGCGCCTTGGGCGTGACCGACGGAAAGACGACTGCACGCAGATCCTTATGCTCCTGCCCGTCGAGCGAGACGAGGCTGCGCACCAGATTGGGCTCACCGCCGGTGATGAAGCGCACCATCGGTTCCATTTCCTTGAGGGTCAGAAAGGTCGATTTATCGCCATTGTGGAAAATGTCCGGCTGCTTTTCGACCGTCATGATGTCCGCATGGCGGCTGACGACCCAAAAGGGCTCCATCCCCTCGGGTTCGGCCACGGCCAGCGGCATTTCGGCGCGGATGGTGCGGAACGCTTCATCAACCGGATCGCCCGCCGCATAAGCGCGCGAGTCAACGATGGTCTGGGCGAGATTTGCTGGGATTTGCATGTTTCTGGTCCTGTCTGCGGTCAGCTATATTTGAATTCGGTACCGGTCAGATCGGTTGCCGGGATCTGGTCTTTTTCCGCCCAATAATCCTGGTTGTGCCGCCATTCGGGTTTGTCCCCGCGCCTGGGCATTTTATCGAGCCCGCGCATCAGATAGCCCGGATTGAAATTGTCCTCTTCGATCCAGGGCGCCAGTGGCATCCCTGCATCTTCGGGACGCAACTGCACATCGACGCGTTTGGCGCCGACCTTGTCCATATGGTTGAGCAGATTGCAGACAAAATCGCCCATCATATCGACGCGCAATGTCCAGCTGGCGCGGAAATAGCCCATCACCCACGCCATGTTCGGAACGCCGGTGAACATCATGCCGCGATAAGTGACGGTGTCGCTCCAGTTGACGGGCTTGCCATCAACGCTGAACGGAATGTCGCCCATGACCGACAGGCGAAAACCGGTGGCGGCGACGATGATGTCTGCCTCGATTTCTTCGCCCGAACTGGTGCGCACACCTTTTTCCGTGAAGCGGTCGATCGTGTCAGTGACAACCGTGACCTTTCCTTCCACGGCAGCACGGAAAACGTCACCATTGGGGCAGAAGGCCAGCCGCTGCTGCCACACGCGATATTTCGGCGTAAAGTGCGGCTCAAACTCGAAATCGGGTTTGCCGGTGAAGGCGCGGACCAGCTCTTTCAGTTCCTCGAACACCACCTCGGGTTCGGTCTGGCAGCGCTTGGTCATCATGTCCTGATCATACATGATCTGTGCACGCACCACGCGGTGGATGGTGGGTTCATCGATGCCGATTTCGCGCAGACGATCTGCCAGTTCATTCTTGTTTTCGCTGCAGAAGAAGTAGGTCGGCGAGCGTTGCAGCATCGTCACATGCGCTGCCTTTTCAGCAAAGGCGGGGACTACAGTAGCGGCAGTCGCGCCCGATCCGATTACCAAAATGCGCTTGCCGGCATAGTGGGTTTTCGGGTCCCACAGCTGGGCATGGACGAATTGCCCCTTATAGTCGCTCAGCCCTTCCCAATCAGGGATATAGGGCTTTTCATGGTCGTAATAGCCTTGGCACATCCAGAGGAAGTTGCAGGTGAAGCGCTTGGTCGCTCCCGACTTGTCTACCGCCTCTATGGTCCAGCGATTGTCTGCGCTCGACCAAGAACATCCGGTGATGCGGTGGCCGTAACGGATGTTGGGGCCAATGTTATTTTCCTCGATCACCTCACCCATATATTTCAGGATTTCGTCCGCACTGGCGATCGGCGCGCCCACCCATGGCTTGAAGCGATAGCCGAATGTGTAGAGGTCGGAGTCGGAACGGACGCCGGGATATTTGTGCGTTTCCCAAGTCCCGCCAAATGTGTCCTTCATATCGAGGACAACATAGCTTTTGCCCGAACATTGCTGTTGCAGGTGATAGGCCGAGCCTATCCCGGAAATCCCGGCACCGGCAATCAGAACGTCAAAATGTTCAACTCCACCGCTCGACCCAGCCGAATCGTTGCGTTCCAGTGTATCCAGCATCTTCTATCTCCTCTGCTTGAGGGAGATAATTGCTGGTCGGTTGCAAGTTGCAATTGACCAAAATCAAAAAGTGAAAGTTAGAGCATATATTTCATTTTAACGGTCTGTGTCGCTGAACCCTTTAAAGCAAAAGCCGCCGAAGCAAATTTGGGCGGTCCGAAAGCGATCTTGGGATTGCGCGAAAATCCGAAACCCTCTTTCGGAATCGCGAGCGTCGTGTCGAGCTTGTCATTAGCATTTTCATCATGGACCAGCGACAGCGCATAGGTGCCATCGGCAAGCCCAGAGAAGCTGATCGAACCCGCAGCCGATGCCCGTACCGTACGCTTGTGCGCCGCGGGGTCCTTCGAACAATCGGGAAAGGCTTTGGCATTGGCCGTCAGGCAGACCAAAATATTGCCCTTTTGATTGCGCAATCCGGTAACCGAAACGGTCAGAGTGGAATCATCCGCCGCCTGCGCCGCGCCCTGCCCTGCCAAAATCGCCAAGGCCAAGATCGGTGCCGCAAAGACGGTCCCAGAAACGGAAGTAGAGCCCATAATTTCCCTTATACGCATCGTGATGCTTTTGATGGTGCGTCGCCGTTATCAGCCAGCGACCCAATGGTCCATGAACAAGACTGCGCGGGAATAGTTCCCAGCCCATATGGTTGGTGATGCCCATCAGCGTCATGGTGAAGAGCACGAAGCCCAAAGCACCAACATGGATTGGGATCAGGAAGACCAACGCCGGGATGACCACGGCCCCCGTCACCGCCTCCCAAGGATGAAAGCTCATCGCTGCCCATGCGGTCGGCGGGCGGCTTTCGTGGTGGACGGCATGGGCGACCCGAAACAGCCTTGGCCAGTGCATCCAGCGATGCGTCCAATAGAACCATGTGTCATGCGCCGCGAGGAACAGGAAAACCGACAGCGGCAGATACCAGAGCGGATAGTCACCAATAACGGTATAGATTTGCGTCCAGTCCCGGTTCTGCCAGCCCCAAGCGACAACACCCGCGGGCACCCCGTAAATTCCAGCTGACAGCAAGGACCAGTAGATTTCGCGGCGCATCTGCGCGTCGAGTTTTGCATAAAGCCCGGGGCGAACCTTTCCCGTCAGCCATGCGAAAAAGCCGCTGGTCGCGAGGTAGCGAACGCCGACGATCAATGTCATCGCCAGCGCCGATCCCAATGCCGCAATCGTCGGCGTCATTGTTCCTTCCAGGTCACATTACCGCGATAGCGCCCGGCGGATGCAAGTCCATTTGCACCCTTGGCAGGCGTGAAGCGCGCGCGTTTCATGAAGGCATTGCACGTCGCCTTGTCGAGCGCTTCCTTACCCGAAGATATGGTCACCGTGCAGCTTTGCGGGCGTCCATCGGCGGTAACGACCATCTCGAACCTTGTGGTCCCCGAAGCCGTCACACCGCGCGGATAATCCGCAGCCGTTATGATCGCCGCCGGATTCTTAAGCGAGGAAGCGAGCAACAAAGGCAGGTTGCCCGTCCCACTTGGGTCACAATTCGCGAGACCCCCAGCCTGCATCGTCACCACAGCAGGGGCGCGGCATGCAAAGATGTTGAGCGATTGGAGCGGGCGATACTGTCCGGGGAGAGTCGCGCGCGGCGCGACCAAATGGCGGGAATAGCGATCGGGCGAAGCGCAAGTCGATATCCCGGCTTCCTCGGCACAAACCATCACATCCACCGGAGTGTCGCAATTGTTGATCAGGCTAAAACTATCGGTCGACTGGCGGTTGTAGCCAATACATTGTTCGGCAGCATAGCCGGTTTGTGAATTGGCTGGCTGATACGCCCCGACGGGTGACGGCCCCATCGAAGCCGCCAAGGCATAGCATGCCAGCACTGCCCAATATGTCTTCATCGCGTCGCCATACCAGATTGATTCAGGCTGTCCACGGCGAAGGGCCGATCCAAAAGCGGTGTCGTATTCGTCCAATACATTGAAGTCGGACTGCTGCATAACATGACTATCGAAAGGAATAGGCCGTCGGTTATGATGGTCCGTTCTTCTCGATCACGGGGTCGCACCATGTCTGCAATATCGGCGTCTGGTGCAATTTTTTTTTGGGCATCTGCTGTTGGTGACGGCGCAACCGCATCAGGCCCCAGCAATGCCAATCCTATTTTCGCATCGGTCGCGGTTGGCTATAACGCGTTGGCGCATGACAATGCCGTAGCCATCGGTAATTCGGCCACCGCGCGCTTTAGCGGCACGGTCAATCCCGCCAATATCGGCATTAACTCGGCAATAGCGGTTGGCGGCAACGCCGTCGCAGTAGGGTCGAACACGGTTGCGATCGGCACCACAGCGCGGGCGGGCACCGGCTTCACCCTCAATACACCGAACTCGCCGGTAGAGGCCGGAAGCAACATCACCGTTGTAGGCGGTCGCGCCGAGGCTAACCAAAACAACGCGACGGCAGTTGGTGCCAATTCGGAAATAACTGCCGAAGACGGCACCGCGCTTGGCACCAATACCGTGGTCAGCCAAGCAGGCGGAATCGCCATCGGCCAAGGTGCCCAAGCCATTGGGCCAAGCACCACCAACCAAATTTTCGCCTCGACCGCCATTGGCTTTAATGCCTTGGCGCAAGACAACGGCGTCGCGCTTGGCCAAAACGCGACGGCGCGGTTCAGTGGCTCGGTAACGCCGGCAAATATCGGCATCAACGCCGCGAGCACGCTGGGTAGCAATGCCGTAGCAGTCGGCAGCAATACCGTTGCGATCGGCTCGACCGCTCGTGCAGGTACCGGATTTACCTTCAATACGCCGAACTCTGAAGTGTTTGCGGGCTCCAATGCAACTGCCGTTGGTGGCCGTGCAGAGGTCAACGCGGTCGGCGGCACGGCGATCGGCGCGAACAGCGAGGTATCGGGCGATTCAGGGACCGCGCTTGGCGTGAGTACGCAGGTAACTGCGACAAGCGCCATCGCCATAGGTGCGGGCCGACAAGCAACTGCCAACGGTGCAATCACAATCGGTAGCGGCACAACCGAAGCTTCGGACGTCAATGCAGTCGCCATCGGTACCGACGCTGTTGCTAGCGGCGGAGCAGCCGTTGCCATTGGCTTTGGCCAGACGGCAACGGGTAATGGCGCTGTGGCCATTGGCGATCCGAATACCGCTGTCGGGACAGGTGCAGTAGCCATCGGTGCGGACAACACCGCAACAGGCGACGGTGCTGTAGCTATCGGTAATCTGACTGTCGCAAACGGCAATGGTGCCGTCGCCATTGGCAATGGCGCACAGGCCAATGCGGCGGGTGCAATTGCTCTGGGTGACGGCTCGATTGCCAATGATCCGAATACGGTATCGTTCGGTGCGGCTGGTACCGAGCGTCGTTTGACGAACATTGCAGCTGGCGTTGCCGCAAGCGATGCTGCGACCGTGGCCCAATTGAACACTGCGGTTGGCGGAGCAACGGCGAGTGCTGCGGCGGCGCAGGGTACCGCAAATACAGCGCTAGCCAATGCAGCAACCGCCCAGACGACCGCAAATACCGCTGTGGCCAATGCAGCGACAGCACAAACAGCCGCCAATGCCGCGCAGACTACAGCAGATAGCGCCGTTGCACAAAATGCAGTGCAGGACACGCAGATTGCCGCAATCCAGGTGGTGAATACGACACAGAACACCCGCCTCACTGCCTTGGAATCGCTTAGCCTCGGGGCGATTCCCGCGCTACAGACACTGACGGCAACGCACACGGCCCAGATCAGTGAACTGTTCGCGCTGACCGATCGCGATCGTCGGGATTCTCGCCGAGGTTCGGCAACGGCATTAGCTCTCACGACGGCACCGATGCCATCCAATGTCGGCGGGGTCAGCTATGCGTTGAACGCGGCGACCTATCGTGGCGAACAAGCGATCGGTCTGTCCTTTGCTTATCGCGCCAACACTGAAAACCCGTTCGCGGTGACCGGTGGCATTTCTTATGCCGGTGGCGATAGCATTGGTGCCCGCGTGGGCGTGGCAGGCGAATTCTGAGTTAACAGGGGAACCGGACGGGATTGTGCACGCAGTCTCGCAATATCCCGACGGGCAGGCCGGAGCGAAAGCTTCGGCCTGTATCGTTTGGCCCCAGCGAATATCCCCGCATTATCCACGCCTTTGTGCACATAGCGGCTTTTGAAGCCAAATCGCCTGCGCTAGGGCCTTCTACATGCCGTTGGCTGCTCCAACCCCTATCAAATGTGACCTTGCCATTGTCGGCGGCGGCCTTGCCGGTGGGCTGATCGCGCTTGCCGTTGCGCGGCAGCGTCCTGAACTCAAGATCGTACTGGTCGAGCAGGAACAGCATTTCGGCGGCAATCATATCTGGAGCTTTTTCGCGAGCGACGTCGCGCCCGAGCACCGCTGGCTGACCGCGCCACTCGTCACCTATGGCTGGTCGGGCTATGACGTGCATTTCCCGGCGCATAGTCGCAGCCTCGACAATATCTACTACACCATCGAGTCCGAGCGGCTCGATTGGCTGTTGCGGCATAATCTGCCGGCATCGTCACTACTGACCGGGCGCACGGTCAAAGCCGTCAGCCCGCGTCTTGTCGTGCTCGACGGAGCACAGCGGATCAATGCGGGCGGGGTGATCGATGCGCGCGGGGTGGCGGACTATCATCATCTCGATTGCGGCTGGCAGAAGTTCACCGGCCAGTTGATGCAACTTTCCGAACCGCATGATTTGACGCGGCCGATCGTGATGGATGCAACGGTCGAACAGCATGACGGCTATCGCTTCGTTTATGTTCTGCCATTCGGCATGGACAAGGTGTTCGTCGAGGACACTTATTATAGCGACAAGCCAGACCTCGACCGACGGGTGATGGCGCAGAGAATCGCGGCCTATGCCGATGGCAAGGGCTGGCAGGTCGAACGGGTGCTGCGCGAGGAAACAGGCGTGTTGCCCGTCATCATGGGCGGCGACCTCGAAAACTACTGGGCGAGCGGCAGCGGGCGGACGGCCAAGGCCGGTGCACGCGGCGCTTTCCTCCACCCGGTCACCAGCTACTCGTTGCCTGATGCCGTGCGCAACGCGATCTATATTTCCGAACTGCCCGATTACGACGGCGACCGATTGAACATGCTGATGCGGCAGCGCGCGCAGGAGCATTGGAAGGGCGGCAGTTTCTATCGCATTCTCAACCGGATGCTCTTTCGCGCGTCCGAACCTGGCGAACGGTACAAGCTACTCGAGCGCTTCTACAGGCTTAAGCCCGGATTGATCGAACGCTTCTATGCCGGGCAGAGTACTGGCAGCGACAAAGCGCGCATTCTCTCTGGTAAACCACCGGTCCCCATCGGTAAGGCGTTACAAGCAATTCGGGCACGGAAGACAAAAAGATGAAATCAGCCGTCGTCATCGGCTCGGGCTTCGGCGGACTGGCACTTGCCATCCGCCTGCAGGCCGCAGGCATTCAGACCACCATCATCGAAGCCCGCGACAAGCCCGGTGGACGCGCTTACTATTGGGAGCGCGACGGCTTCATCTTTGATGGCGGCCCGACGGTGATCACCGATCCGCCCTGCCTGACCCAGCTTTGGACACTGACCGGGCATGACATGGCGCAGGATGTCGAACTGATGCCGGTCATGCCTTTTTACCGGCTCAACTGGGCTGACGGCACCAATTTCGATTATTCCAACGACGACGCCAAACTGCGCTCCGAAATCGAAAAGCTGAATCCCGAGGATGTCGCAGGCTATGCGAAGTTCCTTGAATATAGCGCGGGCGTGCATGACGAAGGCTATGTCAAACTCGGCACAAAGGCATTTCTCGACTTCGCCTCGATGATAAAAGCGGCTCCGGCACTCGCCAAATATCAGGCTTGGCGCAGTGTCTATTCGATGGTTTCTTCTTTTGTGAAGAATGAGAAGCTGCGCGAGGCACTGTCCTTCCACACATTGTTGGTCGGCGGCAATCCGATGAAGACCAGCGCCATCTATGCGCTGATACACAAGCTGGAGAAAGACGGCGGCGTCTGGTTCGCCAAGGGCGGCACCAACCGGCTGATCGCAGCGATGGTGAAGCAATTCGAACGCATTGGCGGCACTCTGATATTGGGAGACCCTGTCGAGCGGATAGAAACGCAAGGCGAGCGTACCACCGGAGTGGTAACCCAATCAGGACACCGGATCGATTGCGACGCGGTCGCCACCAATGGCGACATCATGCACAGTTACCGTGATCTGCTTGGTCACCATCCGCGTGGAGAGAAAGCCGCAGCAAGCCTTTCGCGCAAGAAATTCTCCCCCAGCCTGTTCGTCGTTCATTTTGGCATCAAGGGCACCTGGCCCGGCATCCCGCACCATATGATCCTGTTCGGGCCGCGCTATAAAGGGTTGCTCGACGACATCTACACCCATGGCGTTCTGCCGCAGGATTTCTCGCTCTATCTGCACCACCCGACGGTCAGCGATCCTTCTATGGCACCCGAAGGCTGCTCGACCTTCTACGCACTGGCTCCAGTCGCGCATCAGGGCAAGCTGCCGATCGACTGGGAGGAAATGGGTCCGGTCTTCGAAAAGCGCATCCTCGATGAGGTCGGACGCCGCCTGATTCCGGACATCCACGAGCGTATCGTCACCAAATTCCATTATACGCCCGCCGATTTCGGCACCGATCTCAACGCGCATCTGGGCAGTGCCTTCAGCCTTGAACCTGTGCTGACCCAAAGCGCATGGTTCCGCGTGCATAATCGCGACGATGTACTTTCCAATCTTTACTTTGTCGGCGCAGGAACGCATCCGGGGGCTGGTATTCCGGGTGTAGTGGGCAGCGCCAAGGCCACCGCCGAATTGATGATCGAGGACTTGAAACGTTGAAACGTCTTGCCGTCTATTGCGGTTCAGCCACCCCGGCCGACCCAGTTTATATTGAATGCGCACGGATGGTTGGCCGCGAACTGGCTCAGCGCGGAATCGGATTGGTCTATGGCGGGGGTCGGCTTGGCCTCATGGGCGCTGTGGCTGACGCAACGCTTGAAGCAGGCGGCGAAGTTATCGGCGTCATCCCCGAAGCCTTGGTCGGCAGCGAAGTCGCGCATCGTGGTTGCACCGAACTGCATGTCGTGCCCGGCATGCACGAACGCAAGCGCATGTTCACCGACCTGTCCGATGGCTTCATCACCATCCCCGGCGGCGTCGGCACGATGGACGAATTGTGGGA
>NZ_DAOLHN010000025.1:0-49482 GCF_035329025.1 Sphingorhabdus sp.
CGACCCCAACCTTGGCAAGGTTGTGCTCTACCCCTGAGCTACGCCCGCTCTGGCGGCTGGAATCAGGTGATGTCCAGCGGGTGAGGCGCGCCATTAGCAGGCGTCATCGGGGGCTGCAACCCCTTTAATCACAGGAAATTTGCTTTGCTTTTTTTCCGCTCTGCAAGCCAATCTCTTGGCATATCCGCGCCGCACCCCACATAAAGCGCATAGATGATTCGGATAACGGGAGCAGTATTTTGGCCAGCATGGGTTTGACCACCGAAGAACAAAAAGCGGTGCAGGCATTTCGGGACGAGATTGTCGAGCCGTCGATGACCAAGCTCGTCATCCTCGATTTCTGGGCCGAATGGTGCGGGCCATGCAAGCAGCTTACCCCGGTGCTGGAAAAGGTGGCGGCGGACTATGCTGAAAAGGGCGTGGTGCTCGCCAAGGTCAATGTAGACGAGAACAAGTTCATCGCCGCGCAATTCCAGATCCGTTCGATCCCCACCGTTTATGCGATGTTTCAGGGGCAGCCGGTGGCAGACCTGACCAATGCGCGCACCGAACCGCAGCTGTCCGCGATGCTCGACCAGTTGCTTGCCAAACTGCCGGTGCAGGCGGGCGCTGCGGCGGATGCCGGACCGAGCCTCGACGAAGTGGCCGCAGCAGGCGCAGAGGCGCTGGCTGAAGGGGCGAATGAAGAGGCCTATGCCATTTTTACCGAAATTCTCGGGCATGATCCCGAACATAAGGCTGCGCTGGCTGGCATGCTGGAGGCATTGATTGCGCTCGACAGAAAGGAAGAGGCGCAGGCGATTCACGCCAGCCTGACCGAAGAGCAGCGCGCCGCTCCAGCGCTGGAACGCGTCGGAACGATGCTCGCCATTGCAGCACAGGCGCGCGATCCGGACGAAATTATTGCACTGAAGGCGGCGGTTGATGCCGACCCCGACAACCATCAGGCGCGGTTTGATCTGGCCAACGCCCTGATGGCAGCGGGCGACCGCGATGGCGCCGCAGACGCGCTGCTCGCGGTCATTGCTGCCGACCGCGAATGGAATGACGGTGTGGCACGCAGCCGGTTGCTGGAGATTTTCAGCATGATCGGTCTTGAAGACCCCTGGGTGTCGGCGACGCGGCGCAAACTGTCGGCGATATTGTTCGGCTGATGGCAAGTTGATGACAGTCAAGCGGATCTCGATCTTCCCGCTGTCCGGCGCAATATTGCTGCCAGACATGCAATTGCCGCTGCATATTTTCGAACCGCGCTATCGAGCGCTGGTCAGCGATGCGTTAGCGCGCGACCGGATGATCGGGATGATCCAGCCCAAGGGCGGCGGCGAAACCCCAAGCCTGTTCTCCGTTGGCTGTCTTGGGCGTATCGGGGATGTCGAGGCGCTGGAGGACGGACGCTATAATATCGTACTGGAAGGGCTGCAGCGCTTCACCCTGTTGCGCGAACTCGATGTGACGACACCTTTCCGCCAGATCGAAGGCGAACTGTGGGAAGAAGATGAAATCGGTGAAACGCTGTCGCTTGGCGAACGTGCGGCATTGGAAATCGAATCGCGCCGTTTTGCCGATGCACAGGGCTATGCGGTGGACTGGAACGCGGTCGGTCAGCTCGACGATTTCTCGCTGGTCAACGTCATCGCCCAGATTGCGCCTTTTGATGTTGCTGCCAAACAGGCTTTGCTCGAATCGAAGGGGCTGGCAACGCGCAGCGAGCTGATCATCCAGTTGATGCAGTTTTTCGGGCGGCACGACGGATCGGACGACCGGGTTACGCTGCAGTAAGGCCCTCCTCCCGCAAGCGGGAGGGGAGAACAGCGTTACCCGCCGAAGCTGGCGCGCAAACCATCGATCACAAATTGCGCCGCCAGTGCGCCGAGCAACACGCCGAGCAGGCGGGTGATGACGGCTTCGGCCTTTGATCCCAGCACACGCATGATCGGCCCTGCCGCAACCAGTGCGATCAGTGTCAGCAGCAACACGGCACCCAGTGCGCCAAGCACCACCAAAGAGCGGTCGAGCCCCTGATTCTGGCTCATCAACAACATTACCGAGGCAATGGAGCCTGGGCCTGCAATCATCGGCATTGCCATCGGAAAGACCGAGACATCTTCGATTTCGGGCGTTTCGATGATTTTTTGCGCGCGCTCTTCACGCCTTTCGGTGCGCTTTTCGAACACCATGTCGATCGCGATCAGGAACAGCATGATCCCGCCAGCGATACGAAAGCTGTTGAGTTCGATATGCAACGCGCCGAGCAGGTCTTCGCCGAACAGCGCAAAAACGAACAATATGCCAGCTGCGATAATGGAGGCACGGATCGCCATGCTGCGCCGCTGCTGTGCCGACGCGCCTTTGGTCAGGCTGGCATAGATGGGGGCGCAGCCGGGCGGGTCGATCACCACGAAAAAGGTGATGAAGGCAGAGATGAACAGGTCGATCACGAGGCGGGCGCCGCTACATTGTCGGCAATTACAGTGTCAAAGCTCTCGCCATTCCACAACCGCACCACCACCGACCGGGCACCATTGGGCATCACGACCCAGGTAAAATTGAGGCTCTGGTCGCGCGACAACCCCATTTTCATTTTCGCGCCCTCGGGCGGGGCCGATAGCGGAGCACTCGGCTGACCCTTGCAGCTGGCCACGCGCGTTTCGATCATTTCCGGCGCGGCGCGCGGTGCGGTCAATGCGTCGCCATGATCGACGACCCATTTCCATTCGCCGTCGCCAATATAGGAAGGCGGGGCCTTATTCGGGCGTTTGCCCTTTTCATGCCATTGCCAGACAGTCGTGAAATAGCCCACCGATCCGTCAGGGCGCTGCCAAGCGCCGGTGGTCACTCCGGTCTTGCCGTCGCAGGACATGAAGGCCTTGTGCGGCTGCCATGTCACGGACTTGGGCGGGTTGGATTTTTCCCTCAGCCATTCCTGTGCGAGATTTGGCTCGGGTACGAACATGACCGCATCTTTTGCCGCGGTTTCGCGAAAGGCGGTCCATTGCCCTTTTTCTTGCGCAAGCCGGTTGAAGGCGATTTCGGCAGCGATGATCGCGCTGGGATTGGCACTGGGTGCAGTGGCGCTGCGCGGCATTGGTTGCGCTACGCACCCGCTGGCGATCAGGCTGGAGCCGACGATAAAGGGTAGCAGTTGTTTGCCGGTCATCACCGGATCATAGCCCTTCGGGGTCGGCGAGGCCAGCCCGGCGGTGCGCGGCGACCAGAGTGTTGCGCAACAGGCAAGCGATGGTCATTGGGCCTACGCCGCCCGGCACCGGCGTGATTGCTGAAGCCAGCTCGAACGCGCTTTCATAATCGACATCGCCGACAAGGCGGCCTTTGGCTTCACCAGCGGTGGGTTCAAGACGGTTGATACCCACGTCGATCACCACGGTGCCGGGCTTCAGCCAGTCACCCTTGACCATTTCGGCGCGACCGACAGCAGCGACGACAATATCGGCCTGCTGAACCCGTTGTTTCAGATCGCGGGTGCGGCTGTGTGCGATAGTGACGGTGCAGTTTTCGGCGAGCAGCAATTGCGCCATCGGCTTGCCGACGAGGATGGAACGGCCAATCACAATCGCGTCCTTACCCGACAGATCGCCGATATGGTCCTTGAGCAGCATCAGCGAACCGAGCGGGGTGCAGGGCACAAGACCGGGCAGGCCCAGCGCAAGGCGGCCGGTGCTGATCGGGGTCAGGCCGTCGACATCCTTGTCCGGACTAATCGCCTCAACCACCGCCTGTTCGTCGAGATGCTTGGGAAGCGGAAGCTGCACCAATATGCCGTCCACGCTTTCATCAGCGTTGAGTTGGCGCATCAGCGCAATCAGCTCTTCCTGTTTGGTATCGGCAGGCAGGCGGTGTTCGAAACTCGCCATTCCGGCGGCGACGGTCGCCTTGCCTTTGGAGGCGACATAGACCGCACTTGCTGCATCGTCACCAACCAGCACCACGGCCAGTCCCGGCACGCGACCGGTGGCAGCGGTAAAGGCAGGTACCGCCGTGGCGATGCGCGCGCGCAGCCCGGCGGCAAACGCCTTGCCATCAATAACCGTCGCTCCGCTCATGCAGAAAATGAATTTCTATATAGTTGTTCGAGAATGATCTGGATCGAATAAAGAGCAAATATCAGCGCCATAGGCGAAAAGTCGATCATGCCGGTGTCAGGCATGATCTTTCGGATCGGGCGTAAGACTGGATCGAGTATGGCGTTAAGCGCTTGCCACAAAGCGGCAACGAAATTGTTTGTCAGACTGACAACATTGAATGCAATTAGCAAACTTAGGATAAACTGTGCGATCACAACCGTGACTACGATATTGATCAACATTCCTAGTATCTGGATAAGCGCGAGGAGCATCTTGGTCTTCCGAAAAGGGAACGATGCGCCCGATTAGCCGAGGCTGCGCGCTGTATCAACTATCTAGAACACTAAAAACGGACGTCGCCCCGGCGCAGGCCGGGGCCGCTGTAGGTTTATCCAACGATGAAAGAGCAAGCCGATAGCGGCCCCGGCCTGCGCCGGGGCGACGGTTTTACTTATGCACGAGCGTGCCCGCACCCCTTGCGGTAAAGATTTCCAGCAGGCTCACATGCGGAACCCGCCCGTCGAGGATGACCGCCGCCTCGGTGCCGCCTTCGACCGCGGCGATGCAGGTTTCCAGCTTGGGGATCATGCCGCCGGTAACTGTGCCGTCTTCGCGCAAGGCACCAATCTGTTTGGGATCAAGATCGGTGAGCAGGTTACCCGATTTGTCGAGCACCCCGGCAACGTCGGTGAGCAGGAAAAGGCGCGCCGCGCCGAGCGCCGCTGCAATCGCACCTGCCATGGTGTCGGCGTTGATATTATAGGTCTGGCCGGTCTTGTCGACGCCGATGGGGGCGACGACCGGAATCATCCCGCTGCCCGAAATCGTGTCGAGCAGGCTGCGGTCGATATGCTTGGGTGTGCCGACAAAGCCAAGGTCGACCGCGCGTTCGATATTGCTGTCGGGATCGCGGGTGGTGCCTTCGACCTTCTCAGCGATCACGAAACCGCCATCCTTGCCCGATATGCCAACCGCGCGACCGCCGGCTTGCGCAATCCAGCTGACCAGTTCCTTGTTGATCGCGCCTGACAGCACCATTTCCGCCACGCGCGCGGTCTCTGCATCGGTGACACGCAGGCCATCGACAAAGCTCGATTCAACGCCCAGTTTTTTGAGCATCGCCCCGATCTGCGGCCCACCGCCATGGACAACCACAGGGTTGATGCCGACCGCCTTCAGCAAAACCACATCCTCGGCAAAATTGTGCGCCGCCTCCGGATCGCCCATCGCATGGCCGCCATATTTGATGACAAAGGTCTTGCCCGCATAACGCTGCATATAAGGCAGCGCCTCGGTTAGCGTTTCGGCCTTGGCGAGCATCGCGGGATCAGGAGCGTGGTTGGTCATAATGGCGCGCGGGTTAGCGCCCCATCGCTTTGCACGCAACTATATTGCAGGCTCAGGCGGTCTTGCCGTCCAATCGTTGCCCGAGCTTGACGCAGGCGGTGATCAGGATCGGCACGAACACCACCACCAAGGTCAGCTTGGCGATGATCTGGCCGGTCATGATGTCGACAATCGGCATTTCCTGGCCGCTGCCTGGATCGACCACGCCATAGAAGGCGATGGTGATGAACAGTACGGTGTCGAGTGCCTGCGAGAGAAGGCCGGCAATCAACCCGCGTAGCCACGCCGCCCGCCCGCTGCCTTCGCCTTTCAGCTTGGTGAAGACATAGACGTTCAGGGTCTGTGAAATACCATAGGAAATCAGCCCTGCCAGTTGCAGCCGCGCGCCCTGGCCAAGGATGCCCGCAAACTGGTCCTGCAAGGTCCAGAAAGGTGCGGGGGGCATCCGGATGACGATGAAGATCAGCGCCATCGATAAGATCAGCGGGATGAAACCATAGCGGACGAGCTTGTCGGCCGTGTCCTTGCCATGCAGCTCGGCGACCGCGCTCGACAGCACTACCAGCATTAGGAACGCGAAAATGCCCGATTCGACATGCAGCGGGCCGATCTCCGAAATCTTGGTGCCGAGTACGCCCGCCAGCACCACCAACCCTCCATAGAGCAGCGCATAGACGAACAGCGATCGCGGGATCATCGTTCCACTGGCTTGGTTGTCGGTCATTGCGGCTTCCCCCGTTTCTGCTTTGCTGGCCAATGGTTAGCGGCTAATTTTATTGGCGCAAGGCGGAAGGGCGCGCTAACAGCTTTGGCATAACACGTCGCCCCTGCGCAGGCAGGGGCCGCAGCAGGTTGATCCTGCTCAATCGGCTTGGGCCTCCAACGGCCCCAGCCTTCGCTGGGGCGACGACATGAATTTGGGGGAAGACGAGAATGCAAATCCTGATGAGCCTTGCCGGAATGGTGCTGATCCTTGCGATCGCCTTCCTGCTGTCCTCCAACCGCAAGGCCATCCGCCCGCGCGTCGTGCTGTCGGCCTTTGCGCTTCAGGCAGGGCTGGCGGCGCTGGTGCTATATGTGCCGTGGGGCAACCGGGTTTTGCAGGGCGCGGCGACCGGCGTTTCGAACTTGCTGGGCTATGCCAATGAAGGCACCAAATTCCTCTTCGGCGGTCTTGCCACCGATCCCTTGGGGCAGAATTTTGCGATCCAGGCGCTGCCCGTCATCATCTTTTTCGCGGCCTTCATCTCGATCCTCTATTATCTCGGGGTGATGCAATATGTGATCCGCTGGATCGGTGGCGGCCTGCAGAAAATCACCGGCATTTCGAAGGTTGAAAGCCTGTGTGCGGCCTCGAACATCTTTGTCGGGCAGTCCGAATCGCCGCTGGTGATCCGCCCTTATCTGGCGACGCTCAACCCCGCGCAGCTGTTCTGCGTGATGACGGTCGGCATGGCCGGGGTCGCGGGGACGATCCTTGCGGCCTATGCCTCGATGGGCATCCGCATCGACTATCTGATCGCTGCCGCCTTCATGTCGGCGCCCGGCGGAATCTTGATGGCAAAGCTGATCATGCCCGACGATCCGAACGAACCGGCGGTCGACGATCCCAATATCGCGCTCGACATGCATGACGATGAAAAGCCGGCCAACCTGATCATGGCCGCCTCGCAAGGCGCGCAGACCGGCGTGAAGCTGGCGGTAGCCGTCGGCGCGATGGTGTTGGCGTTCGTGGCCCTGGTCGCTTTGGCCAACGGCGTCTTGGGTGGCCTCGGCAATCTGGTTGGGCTCAAGGGGCTTAGCTTTCAGGGCATATTGGGGCAGGTCTTTGCGCCGGTCATGTACCTGCTCGGCGTGCCGTGGAACGAAGCGGTGCAGGCGGGCGGGCTGTTCGGCACCAAGATCGTCCTCAATGAATTTGTCGCTTTCATCGATCTGGGCGCGCTGAAAACACTGTCGGCACCGACGGTCGCCATCGTCACCTTCGCGCTGTGCGGCTTTGCCAATTTCAGCTCGATCGCCATCCAGATGGCCGTCACCGGCGGCCTCGCCCCCAACCAGCGCCCGATGATCGCCAAGCTGGGGCTGAAGGCGCTGGCGGCAGGGTCGTTGTCAAACCTTATGAGTGCGGCGTTGGCGGGGCTGTTTTTGTCGCTCGGGTGATTTCGAGCCCTAAACCCACCATCGTCATGCCAGCGTATGCTGGCATCTCAGGCGGAGACGCGCTTCGGCTTGAGGCACCAGCGTTCGCTGGTGCGACGGCTCAGAAGAGGGCGTGAGCGTGAACAAGGGCGGCTGGGTCTACATAATGACCAACAAGCGCTATGGCGTTTTGTATGTGGGAGTCACCGCAAACCTACTCGCGCGGATTTATCAACATCGCACTGGCCGCGGCGCTCAATTCACCCGAAAATATAATCTGAAGCGCTTGGTCTATTACGAATTCTTGCCGTCGATCGAGGAAGCGATTGTTCGAGAGAAACGGGTCAAGGCGTGGCAACGTATGTGGCGGATTGAACTGATCGAAAGCATGAACCCGGGTTGGAATGACTTGTGGGAACAATTGAATGCGTGATCGCCATTTTCCAAATGAGCGTCATGCCAGCGAAAGCTGGCATCTCATGCGGTAGTGTAAGGCGGCCTGAGACCCCAGCTTTCGCTGGGGTGACGTTTGAGGTGAGGGGAAAGGTTAAGTCTCTCCAGCCAAGCCCTTCAACTCATACAACAAATCCAGCGCCTGCCTTGGGGTGAGGGCGTCGATATCCATTCCCGACAGCTTTTCACGCACGGCATCGACCTTGGCTTCGGCGGCATCGAGCGCGGCGCCGAATAGGGGCATTTCGCCGAGGCCGGCGGCTAGACCGCCGGTTTCGGCGCGCCCCTTTTCCAATTTTTCAAGCACCTGCGCGGCGCGGGCCAGCACTGGTGGTGGCAGGCCCGCCAGCTTGGCGACCGCGATGCCGTAACTGCGGTCGGCTGGACCGTCCGAGACTTCGTGGAGCAAGACGAGGTCACCCTTATACTCCTTGGCGCGGACATGGTGGAGCGAGAGCGCGTCGAGCGTGTCCGCCAAACGGGTCAGTTCGTGATAATGCGTGGCAAACAGGCAACGGCAGCGGTTGGCTTCATGGATTCCTTCGACCACTGCCCAGGCGATGGCGAGACCGTCATAGGTTGAAGTGCCGCGCCCGACTTCGTCGAGGATCACGAAGCTGCGCTCGGTCGCTTGCGCCAGGATGGCGGCGGTCTCGACCATTTCGACCATGAAGGTCGAACGACCGCGCGCCAGATTGTCCGACGCGCCGACGCGGCTGAACAGGCGGTCGACCAGCCCTAGCCGGGCGGTGCTGGCAGGAACATAGCTGCCCGCCTGTGCCAAAATCACGATCAGCGCATTCTGCCGCAAAAAGGTCGATTTACCGCCCATATTGGGGCCGCTCACCAGCCAGAGTCGTTTCTCGGGTGCCAGATCACAGTCATTAGCGATGAAGCGCTCACCCAGCCGCGCAAGCGCGCTTTCGACAACGGGATGGCGCCCGCCTTCGATATGCAGTTCGTTTCCGGAAACAAATTCAGGCAGGCACCAACGTCCCTCTGCCGCGCGTTCGGCCAGCGCCGCCGCGACGTCAATCCGCGCGAGCGCATCGGCGCTCGCCGCAATCGCGTCACGTCGCGCAAGGACATGCCCGATCAATTCTTCCAGATGCGCCGCCTCCGCTGCCAGCGCATGGCCGGACGCCTGGGTGATGCGCAGCGCTTCTTCGTGCAGTTCGGGCGAGTTGAACCGTACCGCGCCTGCCATCGTCTGCCGATGGGTAAAGCCGCTGCCTGCCGCCATCAGCGGGTCGGCATTTTTGGAGGGCACTTCGACGAAATAGCCGAGCACGCCATTGTGCCGGATCTTGAGCGTGGAAATGCCGGTCGATGCACGGTAGCGCGCCTCCATCGCCGCAACCGCTGCCCGCCCGTCGCGCCCCGCCAGCCGCAGCGCATCGAGTGCAGCGTCATAGCCCTCGGCAATATAACCGCCTTGCGAGGCTTCGGTGGGCGGCGTCGGCACCAGCGCGCGGGTGAACAGGTCAACCATCGCGCCATGTCCGTCGAGTGCAGGAAGCAGGCTTTCCAGCAAAACGGGTCGCTCCGCCATCGCCCCTAGCCGCTCACGCAAGATGCGGGCTCCATCAAGACCGTCCCTTATCTGCCCAAGGTCGCGCGGGCTACCGCGTCCGGCGACTACACGCCCCAAGGCGCGGGCGATATCGGGCAGTTGGCGCAACGCAGCGCGCGTGCTGTCGCGCAACAAAGGCGCGTCGTGGAACCATTGCACCAGCGCGAGACGCGCCTCGATCGCGCCTTTGTCCATCAACGGGGCGGACAGGTCCGCTGCCAGTTGCCGCGCGCCCGCTCCGGTAATCGTCCGGTCAACTTCGGCGAGCAGCGAGCCTGCGCGTCCGCCGCCATTGGCCGATCGGGTGATTTCAAGGCTGTCGCGGGTCGCCTGGTCGATCAGCAGATATTGCTGCACCTCGCGGCGAACGGGCACTTTGAGGAAGGGCATCTTGCCCTGCCCGACATGCTCCAGATACGCCAGCAGGCCGCCTGCAGCGGCCAGTTCGGCTCGGCTGAGCGAAGCAAAGTCGGTGCCGCTAAAATGCGCGGCGAGGGCACCCTTGCCCGCCATGCTGTCAAAATCATCGCGCGGACGTTCGATTGCGCCAAAGGGTTGGGCGGCAAAGCCTTCGGGCGCGACCACTTCGCTTGGCCCTAGCCGCGCCAGCTCGGCCTCGAGTGCCGAGGCAGACACGCAACTCACCTCGAAATAACCGGTCGAAATATCGGCGGCTGCCAGCCCGATCTCGCCACCGGCTTCTGCCAATGCCACAAGGATGTTCGACGACCAGCTTTCGAGCAAGCTGTCCTCGGTCAGCGTGCCCGCCGTGACGAAGCGGATGATGTCGCGTGCAACCAGCGCCTTTGATCCGCCACGCGCCTTCGCTTCTTCGGGCGTTTCGGTCTGCTCGGCAATCGCGACCCGGTGTCCGGCCTTGATCAGCCGTGCCAGATAGCCTTCGGCGGCATGCACCGGCACGCCGCACATGGGGATCGGCTGCCCGCCATGTTCGCCGCGCGAGGTCAGCGCGATATCGAGTGTTTGCGATGCCGCCTTGGCGTCGTCAAAGAACAGCTCGAAAAAGTCGCCCATGCGGTAGAACAGCATGCAGTCGCCGGCTTTCGCCTTCAGTTTCAGATATTGCGCCATCATCGGCGTCGGCGTTTCGAGGCCTGGCAATGCGACATTTTTGGCTGGGCGCGAGTCCATACCCGCCTGATACCGGCTTGCCGGGGCAAGGCAACAGGGGCCTGCCGATGATTTGTGGAATAAGTTTGCCCGCCCCAGAAGCATGCAGACTTGCGCCCCTACCGTGCTTGCCGCTAGGGCGGGCGCATATCAGAAGAAAAACAAGGCAAGTAATCCCATGAGCGCAAGCGACGTCCCCTTTACCGCCCGCGAAGCATTGCTGTTCCATTCGCAGGGACGTCCCGGGAAGATCGAGATCGTCGCGACCAAGCCGATGGCAACGCAGCGCGATTTGAGCCTTGCCTATTCGCCGGGTGTCGCTGTGCCGGTGCAGGCGATCGCTGACGATCCGGCGACGGCCTATGATTATACCGCCAAAGGCAATCTGGTTGCAGTGATTTCGAACGGCACCGCGATTCTTGGTATGGGCAATCTGGGCGCACTGGCCTCAAAGCCGGTAATGGAAGGCAAGGCGGTGCTGTTTAAGCGCTTCGCCGATGTCGACTCGATCGATATCGAGGTGAAGACCGAGGATGCGCAGCGTTTCATCGATGCCGTTGAACTGCTCGAGCCGACCTTTGGCGGCATCAATCTGGAAGACATTGCTGCACCCGATTGCTTTGTGATCGAACAGACTCTGCGCGAGCGCATGAACATCCCTGTCTTTCACGACGACCAGCATGGCACCGCGATCATCTCGGCGGCCGGCCTGATCAACGCCTGTTTGCTGACAGGGCGTGAGCTGAAGGATATCAAGGTTGTCTGCAACGGTGCGGGTGCAGCAGCGATTGCCTGTACCGAACTGATCAAGGCGATGGGCGTACCGCATGGCAATGTGATCATGTGCGACCGTAAGGGCGTGATTTATCAGGGCCGCACCGAAGGCATGGACCAGTGGAAATCGGCCCATGCCGTCCCCACCGAGGCGCGCACATTGGCAGAGGCGATCAAGGGCGCCGACGTTTTCCTTGGGCTTTCGGCGGCGAATGCGATGACCAAGGATATGGTCCGCGACATGGCCGACCAGCCGATCATTTTCGCGATGGCCAACCCCGATCCTGAAATCACCCCGCCCGACGCGATGGAGGCACGGCCCGATGCTATCGTGGCGACGGGGCGTTCGGACTATCCGAACCAGGTCAACAATGTCCTCGGCTTCCCCTTCATCTTCCGCGGCGCGCTTGATGTTCGGGCGACGACGATCAACGAGGAAATGAAGATTGCCGCTGCCAATGCGATTGCCGAACTGGCACGCGAAACGGTGCATGAAGATGTGGCGGCGGCTTATGGCGGCAATGCGCAAAGTTTTGGCCGCGATTACATCATCCCCGCCCCGTTCGACCCGCGCCTGATCGAGGTTGTATCCTCGGCGGTGGCCAAGGCAGCGATGGACAGCGGCGTTGCGCAAAAGCCGATTGCCGATATGGATGCCTATCGCGCCTCGCTGCGCGCCCGGCAGAATCCGACGACGTCGGTGATGGCACAGGTTTACGAAGCCGCCCGCGCGAAACCGAAACGGGTGATTTTTGCCGAGGCGGAGGAAGATGTCGTGCTGCGCGCCGCCGTGCAGTTCCGTCAGGATGGCTATGGCACGCCGGTGCTGGTCGGGCGCGACGCAACCGTGCTTGCCAAGCTACAAGCCATGGGCGTTGCCAACCCCGAAAGCTATGAGATCCACAACAGCGTTTCCAGCCCGCTGGTGCCCGCGATGGTCGACCGGCTCTATTTGCGCTTGCAGCGCCGGGGTTATTTGCGCCGCGATATCCAGCGCATGGTCAACCGTGATCGCAATATTTTCGGCGCGCTGATGCTGGCAATGGATCAGGGCGATGCGATGATCACCGGTATCACCCGCACCTTTGCGCAAACGATGCGCGAATTGCGGCGCGTGCTCGATCCGAAAAAGGGCGAAATACCCTTTGGCATTCATGTGCTTGTCGGCAAGACGCACACCGTCTTCATGTCGGACACCACGGTTAATGAACGTCCGAGTTCGGAAGAGCTGGCCTATATCGCCGAACAGACTGCACAAGTTGCGCGCCGTATGGGGCATACGCCGCGCGTCGCCTTCCTGTCCTATTCAACCTTCGGCAATCCGGCGGGAAATTGGCTGGGCAATATCCGCGAGGCTGTGGCGCTGCTCGACAGCCGCAAGGTCGCCTTCGAATATGAAGGCGAAATGGCCCCTGACGTTGCACTCAACCCGGCGCTGATGGCCAACTATCCCTTCTGCCGCCTGTCAGGCCCGGCCAATGTGCTGGTCATGCCGGGGCTGCAATCGGCCAATCTTTCGGCCAAGCTGCTGCGCGAACTGGGCGGCGATCAGGTGATCGGGCCGATGCTGGTGGGCATGGAAAAGCCGGTGCAGATCGCGACCATGTCGTCGAGTGCGTCGGAAATCGTGGCCTTGGCGGTGCTCGCTTCAGCCGGGGTGGCGCAATAAGCGCTGCGGCTTATGGGCGACCGCCCGAGCTTCCAGCGCCGCCAGCCCCGGGGGCACCCACCGCACCGATATTACCAAACAGCTCTTCGAAGAAGCTGGTGTCACGGCCAAGCGTCGGGGTTTTGTCACCTTCAGGGCTCAATTGCGCAACATTTTCCATGCCGCGCTGGTTCACCGCGATAACATTGCCCGCATTGTCGAATTGCACATGCAATATGGTCTGTGCGGTCGGGCGCGGGTTGCGGAATGCGAGTTGCTTGGTATCGCGTGCATAATAATACCAGTCATTCGGGCTGAACTGGCCCACAAATGTCGGGCGCCCCAAAGTCCCCTGCACCGAATCTTTATTATCCACCCCGGCCTGAACCGAAGAGATCAGCGTTGCATCACCAATATAGCCCTGATGCCCGCGAAACTGCGTGCAGCCTTGTGCCAACAGGGCGGTCCCCGCCAATGCGGCTAGTTTCAGGGCAGTCGAAATTCGGGTCTTCGGCATGTTTGGGCCTTTTAAGTCTTTAAGCGGCATTGCCATTGCATCCTTGGGCGGCAATGGCAATATCCATCGCGAAATGAACGGCGGATGAGCCGCCAGTCTAGCGCACCTATCGGGAGTTTTTCATAATGTTGCTGTTGCAGCGCCTGTTCGGAAAGAAAGAGGCCGATCCGCGTGATGCCCTGCGCCCGCTTTATGCGCAGATCATCGCCACCGCGCGCCAGCCACACTGGTTTGTCGAGGGCAAGGTGGCCGACACAATCGAAGGCCGCTTTGAAATGGTCGCAACCATATTGTCGCTGGTGCTGCTGCAATTGGAAAAAGATGTCGAGCAGGCCGGTGCGACCGCACTGCTGACCGAACTGTTTGTCGAGGATATGGACCCGCAGCTGCGCGAAGTCGGAATTGGCGATATGATCGTCGGCAAGCATATCGGGCGATTGGTTAGCGCACTGGGTGGCAGGCTGGGGGCGTATCGCGACGCACTGGATGCACCGGACAGAGCGGCTGCTTTTGAAGCGGCGCTGGTCCGCAATCTTTATGCGGGGGTGGGGCCTGGCGCTGCGGCGCTTGCCCATGTGCGCGACACCGCATTGGCCTTTGCCGACCGGCTGGCCAGCACGGAAGCAGATGCCATCCTCGCGGGCGGGATCGACGGATGACCTCCCTTCCTGCCCCTGAGTTCAGCGTCACCGTGCCCTTGTCGGAGATCGGTTCGACCGTGGTCCGTCGACAGCTTGCCGCCAACGCCACCGAGCGCGCCGCGCTCGCCAAGCGTTTTGACCTTTTGGCGCTCGACCTGCTTGAAGCGGACGTCCGTTATCACCGTGAAGGTGAGGCGATTGTCCTTGAGGGCCAGTTGCGGGCCGAGGTGCAGCAGGCTTGCATTGCCACCGGAGAGGCCGTGGCGGTCAAGGTACAGGAGCCGCTCAACATCCGCTTTGTAGCCGATCAGGGCCATGAACCCGATGCCGAAATCGAACTTGCCGCTGATGATTGCGATACGCTGACGCATGATGGGCGGGTGATTGATCTGGGCGAGGCCGTGGCCCAAAGCCTTGCTCTCTCGCTCGACCCCTTTCCGCGCAGCCCGAACGCCGATGCCGTCTTGAAGGCCGCCGGGGTGAAGGATGAAAGCGAGGCCGGCCCCTTCAGTGCGCTCGCGGCGCTCAAGGAAAAGCTGGAAAAGAAATAGGCTTAAAGATTGTTCGACACCCGCCTGCGCCAGCTGATTGATCCTTTGCTCAACCGGATGGGCGCGTGGGTTGCACGCAGCGGTATCGGCGCGAATGCCATTACATTGACGGGTGCAGCGCTGGTCGTGCCGCTTTTCTATTCGCTGCTGCTGCAAAATTGGCTGGCGGCGCTGGCTTTGCTTGCGGCCAACCGTTTGCTCGATGGCCTCGACGGCGCAGTTGCGCGCATTCGGGGCCCGAGCGTGTGGGGCGGCTATCTCGATAGCCTGTGCGATTATCTGTTCTACATCGCCGTGCCGCTGGGTTTCGCCTTTGCATCCCCCGCCAATGAGCTGTCGGCGCTGATTTTGGTGGCGAGCTTCACCCTCACCGCCGTCAGTTTCCTCGCGCTCGCCGCGATCCTGGCGGGGCGCGATTTGGGGCATGGGGCCAAGGCCTTTACTTACTCGACCGGACTGATGGAGGGGGGCGAGACAATCGCCTTATTCATCGCGATGTGCCTGTTTCCGGCGCTGTTCCCGCAATTGGCGATGCTGTTTGCAGCCTTGTGCTTTGTCACGGTGCTTCACCGGTTATGGCAGGCGCGAAGCCTGTTACGCTGACGCGAGAAAAGGCGCCGCCACTTCGGCGGGCACTCGCATCAGCCGCCCTGATGCCCGGTCGAGCATCGCCCAGGTGGTGTTCGCGCTGACAATGACCTTACCCGCCGCATTCACAAACTCGACCCGCCGGTCAAAAGTTGCCCCGCGCGGCGGCTTTTCGATCCAAGTTCGCCCGGTCACGCTCTCCCCTAGCGCCACATTGCCGCGATAGTCGATCTCGTGCCGCGTCACGACCCAGATATAGGCATCGACATGCTCGGGCGCTGCGGTCGCCGCCCAATGCGATGTCGCCATATCCTGAATCCACCGCACCCACACGGCATTGTTGACATGGCCCAGCTCGTCAATGTCTTCAGGGGTGGGGATGAAAGGGCGGGTGAAGGGTGTCAGACCTAAGCCGCTTTCTTGTCTTCAAGTGTCAGTTGCGCCACATAGCCCGAACGGCTTGATCCAGCTGCTTCTGCAAGCGCATCCAGTCGTTTCAGGACGCGACGCGGCAATGTGATGTTCACGCGTTCGATTGTATCATCAAGCAAGGCAGGATCGATGGACACAATAGCAAAAATCCAGCCCTCAAATTCCGGATTCAGACGAATATTATCCAAACTGGAGGGCGTGGGAATGGCATCCCCCGCATCCAGCGTAGAATCGATCCAAAGCGCAATCGCTTCTTCGGCATTTGACATCGCCTCGTCCAATGTATCGCCTGCCGAAAAGCAGCCGGGCAAATCGGGAACGACCACGCCGAAGGCCGTTGTTTCATCTCCCGGTTCGATCGCAATGGGATAGCGCATATCAGCCTCCTTTAGTTCCAGCCTGTTTGCGGATTGATGCGATCAGACCTTTGCCCAAGTCCTTTTTAGGGTGCGGCACGGACACATGCCCCGGTCGCTCCGCATGGACAAAGATATGGTGCGATCCGCGCACACGATGAAGGGTCCAGCCGATCGCCTGAATTTCACGGATCAGGTCGGCACTCCTCACAGTGTGTATAGCACACACACATTGAGATTTGTCAATGCCAATCTCACTCCCCCAACCCCAATTGCCAAACCAGAAACGCGGCCTCCTCGGCATTTTCGCGCAAACGGTCAAAGCGCCCGCTCTTACCGCCATGGCCTGCGCCCATATTGGTTTTGAGCAGCAGCACATTGTCGTCGGTCTTCATCGCGCGCAATTTTGCGACCATCTTGGCGGGTTCCCAATAGGTGACCCGCGGGTCGTTTAGGCCGGCGGTCCAAAGCATCGGCGGATAGGCCTTTGCCGCGACATTATCGTAAGGCGAATAGCTGCGGATATAGTCGAACGCCGCCTTGTCGGTGATCGGGTTACCCCACTCAGGCCATTCGCCGGGGGTCAGCGGCAATGTCTCGTCGAGCATGGTGTTGAGCACATCGACAAAAGCGACATGTGAAACGACCGCGCCGAAAATTTCGGGGGCCTGGTTCACCACCGCACCCATCAGCTCGCCGCCCGCCGAACCGCCGCTCGCAGTCAGCTTGCCTTTGCTCGTATAGCCCATCTCGATCAGCGCCTTTCCGGCGTCGACAAAGTCGTTGAAGGTATTGGTCCGCTTAGTCAGCTTGCCGTCGAGATACCATTGATAGCCAAGGTCATCGCCGCCCCGGATATGCGCGATCGCATAGGTAAAGCCGCGGTCGACATAGCTCAGCCGGTTGGCCGAGAAGCCCGGCGGCATCGCATAGCCATAGGCACCATAGGCATAGAGGTGGAGCGGCTGGCTGCCGTCCTTTTTGAAGCCCTTTTTGGATAGGATCGACACCGGCACCTTAGTGCCGTCGCGCGCGGTGATCATCACCCGCTCGGTCTGGTACTGGCCCGCGTCATAACCGCTGGGGATTTCCTGCACCTTCAGCGTTTCGAACGCGCCGGTGGCGACCGTGTAGTCGAACACCGTGTCGGGGGTGACCATCGATTCATAGTCTAGGCGCAGTTTCTGCACATCATATTCGGGGTTGTCGCCAAGCCCCGCGACATAACTCGCCTCGGCAAATTTGATGGGCTCGGCCTTGGTCGGGCTGTCGTACCGCCGCACCTCGACTTGATCGAGCCCGTCGATCCGGCCCTCGGTAACAAAGAAATCCTTGAACAGCGAAACGCCGGTCAAATAATGCTTGTCCGATCCCGCGATCAACGTGGTCCATTCGCCGGGAGCTTTAAGGCTGGCCGTGGCGACCCGGAAATTCACATGATCGTCGTTGGTCAGGATGTAGACCGTGCCGTCGCGGACATCGACGCTATATTCGCGGCCCACCTTGCGCGGGGCAACGAGGATCGGCTCGGCCAACGGATTGTCGGCAGGTACCAGCCGCACTTCGCTGGTCACATTGTCGCCGGTGGCGATGATGATCCAGTCCTCCTGTGCGGTGATGCCGACGCCGACGCCAAAGCCGATATCAGCTTCCTTGTAGAGCAGCTTGGCGTTCTTCGGATCGTCCCCCAGCCGGTGGTAATAGGCATTGTCCGTGCGCCAATTTTCGTTGGCGAGGCCATAGACAAGGCCCTTGCTGTCCTTGGTCCAGACGATGCTCGACAGCGTGCCCGGAATGATGTCGGCCAGCTCTTCGCCGGTTTCGAGGTTGCGGACGTGCAGGTCGAACCGTTCGGAGCCATTGTCGTCATAGGCATAGGCCAGCAGCTTGCCGTCCGGACTCACCTCGGCTGCACCCAGCCGGAAATAATCCTTGCCCTCGGCCAGTCTGTTTTCATCGAGGATCAGCTGGTCGGCGCCGCCCTTGACCGGCTTCCGGTAATGCTTCCGATACTGCGTGCCCTCATCGAATTTCGACCAATAGATGTAATCGCCGTCCTTCTGCGGGACCGAGCTGTCATCTTCCTTGATCCGCCCTTTCATCTCCTGAAAGATCGTTTCGACCAGCTTTTCCTGTGGCTTCATCTGCGCTTCGAAATAGGCGTTTTCCTTTTCGAGATGCGCCAAAATCTCTTCATTCTCGATCTTCGGATAGCCCTGATCGCGCAGCCAATGATAATCGTCGGTTATGGTCACGCCATGCACGGTGGTGCTGTGCGGGCGCTTTTCGGCGATGGGGGGCTGGACTTGGGTGTCGGTCTTGGCGGTCATGCTGTCTTTCTTCATATCGTCAGCCAGCACCGGTGCGGCGCTGATGCAAAGGGCAATCGAGGTTCCGAGTTTCAGGAGCAGTTTCATATGCGCGATGTCCTCACTATATGGGACAGACAATTAGATTCAGGAATCAGCCATGTCCACCTATGAAGCCCGCCTCGCTGCCTTGCGCGAACAGTTGAAGACTGACCGTTTGGACGGTTTCGTCATCCCCATCTGCGACGAGCATATGAGCGAGTATATCGGCGAATATGCCCAGCGTCTGGCATGGCTCACTGGCTTTGGCGGTTCGGCGGGGACGGCGGCAGTGCTTTCCGAGGAAGCCGCGATTTTCGTCGACGGGCGCTACACCATCCAGGTGCGCGAGCAGGTCGATGGCAAGCTGTGGCAATATCAGCAGGTGCCGCAGACGAGCGTTGCCGACTGGTTGAAGAACAATGCGAAGCAGGGCGCACGGATCGGCTATGATCCATGGGTGCATACAAAGGGATGGGCCGATGCGGCGGCTAAAGCACTGAAATCGGTCGGGGCGGAACTCGTCGCGGTCGGCGAAAACCCGATCGACAAGGTCTGGGCGGGCCGCCCCGATCCTTCCGACGCCAAGCTGATCGTGCTCGGCGACGAATATACCGGGCAGGGCAGTGCGGAGAAACGCGCAGCAATTGCTGACTGGCTGGCCGAACGGAAGCTGGATGCCGCAATCCTCTCCGCGCTCGATAGTGTAGCATGGGCGTTCAACATCCGGGGTAGTGACGTATCGCGCACCCCGGTCGCGCTCTCCTTTGCGGTGATCAATGGCGATGGTACAGCCGATTTCTATGTTGAGCCCGACAAGATCACCGACGAGGTGCGGCAACATCTGGGCAATGCCGTGCGGCTGCACCCACGCACCGCCTTTGCGCCTGCGTTGCAAGCGATGCAGGGCAAGAAGGTTGCCGTCGATCCCGAACGCGCGGTCGCGGCGATCTTCGACAAGCTCGCGGCGGGCGGGGCAGAAATTGTGCAACTGCGCGACCCCACCGTCATCCCGCGCGCGCAAAAAAATCCGGTCGAACAGGCCGGGCACCGCGCCGCGCAGGCACGCGATGGCGCGGCACTCACCCGCTTCCTCCACTGGCTGAGCATTGCAGCCCCCAAAGGCAGCGAGACCGAATTGAGCGCTGCCGCCAAGCTGCAAAGTTTCCGCGAGGCGACCGGCAAGCTGCGTGATCTGAGCTTCGACACCATCTCAGCCGCCGGGCCCAACGCCGCGCTGCCGCATTACAGGGTCGATGAACAATCGAACCGACGGATCGAGCCAGGCAGCATCTATCTGGTCGATAGCGGCGGGCAATATCTCGATGGCACCACCGACGTCACCCGCACCGTCTGGGTCGGTCCCGGGGAGCCCACTGCCGAGATGAAGGACCGCAACACCCGCGTGCTCAAGGGCCATATCGCGCTCACCCGCGCGGTCTTTCCCGAAGGCACGGCAGGCAGCCAGCTGGATGCCCTCGCGCGGCAATATCTTTGGGCCGCAGGTGTCGATTATGCGCATGGCACCGGCCACGGCGTCGGCGCATTCCTCTCGGTCCATGAAGGCCCGCAACGCATCGCCAAATCGGCAGGCGGTCAGGCCGGAACCGGCGAAACCCTCCTCCCTGGCATGTTCCTTTCGAACGAGCCCGGTTATTACAAGACCGGCGCCTACGGCATCCGCATCGAAAATCTCGTGCTGGTCGAAGAACGGCAGATCGAGGGCGCGGAAGGCACCTATTATGGCTTTGAAAACCTCACCTGGGCACCGATCGACAAGGCATTGGTGGATACGGACTTGCTAACCCGCGACGAACTGCGCTGGTGGGATGAATATCATACCCGCGTGCTGGAGATTGTCGGGCCGCAGCTGGAAGGCGACGCCAAGGCTTGGCTTGAGGAGGCTTGTGCGCCGCTAGGGCGGGGGTAACCACCCCTAAGATTGACAAACTACCTGCACAAACTAGCCTCTCCGCAGAGGAGAGGCCCCAATGCAAATAACCCCATCCGGCCAGGCATGCGGCGCCACCGTCACCGGTGTTGACCTGCACCAGCCCTTGTCGGCCGATCTGGTCGGCGCGATCCGCGCGGCTTGGCTGCAGCATCATGTGCTTGCCTTTCCCGGCCAGGATTTGACCGACGACGATCTGGAGCGCTTCACGCTGCATTTTGGCGGCTTTGGCGATGATCCCTTCATTGCGCCGGTGCCGGGGCGCAAGCATGTGATCGCGGTCGAGCGGCTCGCCGATGAAACCTCGCCCTTGTTCGCCGAAAACTGGCATAGCGACTGGAGCTTTCAGGTGCGGCCCCCGGCGGGCACCTGCCTCTATGGCATCAAGATTCCGCCGGTCGGCGGCGACACTTTGTTCGCCAACCAGCATGCCGCACTCGATGCGATGCCCGATGCGCTGCGTGCGCGGGTGGAGGGACGGATGGCGATCCATTCGGCGAAGCGGGCCTATGCCCCCGATGGGGCCTATGGAGAGGGCGACAAGGCGAAGCGATCGATGGATATCCACCCTTCCAAGGATGCCGAGGCGACGCAACTCCACTCTTATATCCGCGCGCATCCCGAAACCGGGCGGCTCGGGCTGTTCAGCTGCTTTGGCTATATCATCGGCTTTGAAGGCATGGACGATGCAGAAGCGCTGCCGCTCCTGATCGAACTCTACCAATATCAGGGGCAGGAGGCGTTCCAATATCGCCACAAATGGCAGCCCGGAATGCTGCTGATGTGGGACAACCGATCAGTCTTGCATGCCGCGACGGGTGGTTATGATGGATACCACCGCCTGCTGCACCGGACGACGATCGCGGCGGCGTGATTAAACCAATCGTTTCCGAAACCAGTCGGCAACAGTTTCTTCTTCCAGTTCACCCGCCGCCAACGCCAGCATCATCTGGATGGCATCAATGGCGTTGAACTCAAGCCGGTGCCCATTGATCGCCAGAAAAAGGCGAGCCAGCACCCATGCTGTCCGCTTGTTGCCATCGACAAAGGGGTGGTTGCGCGCAACGCCATAGGCATAAGCGGCGGCGAGCGACGCTGGATCAACGTCGCCATAATTCCAGCGATTGACGGGACGCGCCAAAGCGGAATCGAGCAAACCCGCATCGCGCACGCCCACTCCACCGCCATGTTCGGCAAGCTGCCGATCGTGGATGGCATTGGCGTCGCGGGCATCGAGCCATTTTGGCTCGCTCCGCTTTTTTGCGTTCATTTCGCCAATACGCGCAGGATTTCTCGGTCTTCGCGCATGATCGCCTCTGCAGCCTCCATTTTCGCCTCGAATTCGGGGTCTGCGGCGGAAATGTGAAAGCCGGTCGGTGTTTCGGTGAAGTAAACGCGGTCACCCAAGCCCAAGCGCAGCTTGGCGAGCATTTCCTTTGACAAGGGAATGGCAGCGGAATTTCCATGTTTTGAGATTTTGGAGCTCATGTTCATACAAGTGTTATAACGACATTCTCCGAAATTGCAATCTCTCTATCCAACCTTCTTAATCCCATTATATCAGTAGCAAAGAACAACCCAATCGAGGAGCGCCGCATGCCCGAAACGCCGAACCAGACCCTGTCCGAATTTGTCCCGCCCGCGGTGTGGGAATGGAACAAGGAGAGCGGCGGGCGATTTGCCAATATCAACCGGCCAATCGCGGGCGCTACGCACGACAAGGAGCTGCCCACCGGCAAGCATCCGCTGCAGCTTTATTCGCTCGGCACGCCCAATGGTGTGAAGGTGACGGTGCTGCTTGAGGAGCTGCTCGCGCTGGGCCATACGGGCGCAGAATATGATGCCTGGCTGATCAATATCGGAAATGGCGACCAGTTCGGGTCGGGCTTTGTCGATGCCAACCCCAATTCCAAAATTCCGGCATTGGTCGACCGGTCAGGCCCGACGCCGCAGCGTATTTTCGAATCGGGTGCGATCCTGCTCTATCTTGCCGAAAAATTCGGTGCCTTCCTGCCGACCGACCCAGCCAAGCGCACCGAGGCCTTAAGCTGGCTGTTCTGGCAGATGGGCAGCGCGCCTTATCTCGGCGGCGGCTTCGGCCATTTCTATGCCTATGCACCGTTCAAGATCGAATATTGCATCGATCGTTTCGCGATGGAAGTGAAGCGGCAGATGGATGTGCTCGATCGTAATTTGGCGGAGCGCGAATATATGGCGGGCGACGAATATACGATCGCCGATATCGCGATCTGGCCCTGGTACGGCGCGCTTGCCATGGGGCTGGTCTATGAAGCGGGCGAGTTCCTGGATGTCGCCAGCTACAAAAATGTCCAGCGCTGGACCAAACAGATTGCCGCGCGCCCGGCGGCACAGCGCGGGCGGATGGTCAACCGCGTGATGGGTGATCCCGCCACCTGTCTGCCCGAACGGCATGATGCGGGTGATTTTGAAACGCGGACAATCGAAAAGCTGACAGCGGCGGGAGAATGGCCGCCCAAGCAGGATTGACTTCAGCTCCATGTTCACATAATGTTCCAATCATATTGGAGGAGATGATTCGATGATCGGTTATGTGACTTTGGGCACCAACGACCTTGCCCGTGCCGCCAAATTTTATGACGCCATTGCGGCCGAACTCGATACACCGCGGATGATGGAATTTGACGGTTTCATCGCTTGGGGCACGCCGGGCGGGGCTGCAGGAATCGGCCTGACGAAGCCGTTTGACGGCAATGCCGCCACGGTCGGCAATGGCGTCATGGTGGCGCTCGAGGCGAAGGACAAAGAGCAGGTACACCGGCTCTATGACATCGCGCTTGCCAATGGCGGCACCTGCGAAGGCCCTCCGGGACCGCGCGGTGATGAAGGCTTTTACGCGGGCTATTTTCGCGATCCCGATGGCAACAAGTTGAACGCCTTTATCATGTGACAGGCTTCGGCCTGCATTGGTGTCATCTTTGTAGACTTTGAGCGGGGGAGTTTCTCGATATGAGCGTTCGAAAACTGGAGAAACACCCGCTCCATCTTGGCCTTGGCGCAACCGCAATTCCCCAGCCCGAATTCACCGGCGGGATGGAATGGTATATGGGCTATGGTGGCCGCCACGGAGGCGATGGGGCCGAAGGACGGCTGGTTTCGATGCACCATTTCACCCAAAGTTGGGACAGCTGGGAAATGCATCCGGCGGGTGACGAGGTTGTGGTCTGCACGTCGGGCCAGATGACGCTCATTCAGGAATTTCCCGACGGCACCACCGCTTCGGTGACGATTGGTGCTGGTGAATATGTCATCAACCCGCCCGGCGTCTGGCACACCGCTGATATTGATGGCGATGCAACGGCGCTGTTCATCACAGCGGGATTGGGCACCGAACAAAGGCCAAGATAGGCCAAGGCTGGTAAAAGCAGCCACTCTCGCCTAAGGGCGGGCCATGCACTTCCTTGATCAGGCGAAAATCTACATCCGCTCCGGTGCCGGTGGCCCCGGGGCTGTCAGTTTTCGCCGCGAAAAATATGTCGAATATGGCGGTCCTGATGGGGGCAATGGCGGCAAAGGCGGCGACATCATCTTTGAAGCCGTTGCCGGTCTCAATACGCTGATCGACTTCCGCTACACCCAGCATTTCAAGGCCCCGCGCGGCGGCGGCGGCGCAGGCCGTGATCGTTATGGCGCAGGCGGCGAAAATCTTGTGATCAAGGTCCCCGTCGGAACACAGATCCTTGCCGACGACGACGAGCGCAGCTTGCTTGCCGATCTGACCAAGGTCGGCCAGCGCATCACTTTCCTCAAAGGCGGGATGGGCGGTCGGGGCAATGCCAGCTACAAAACCAGCACCAACCGCGCCCCACGCCAGCACCAGCCGGGCGAGGACGGACAGGAATTATGGGTCTGGTTGCGGCTCAAGCTGTTGGCAGACGCTGGTCTGGTTGGACTGCCCAATGCCGGCAAATCGACCTTCATCAATCAGGTGACCAACACCAAGGCCAAGGTCGGCGCATATGCCTTCACCACGCTGCGCCCCCAATTGGGTGTTGTCAGCCATAAGGGCCGTGAATTCGTCCTCGCTGACATTCCGGGCTTGATTGCAGGGGCTGCCGAAGGGGCAGGTGTTGGCGACCGTTTTCTGGGCCATATCGAACGCTGCCAAATATTGATTCACCTTATCGATGCCACCGGCGATGATCCGGTTGCTGCCTGGCACACGGTTTGTGACGAACTCGAAGCCTATGGCGCGGGCCTTGAAGACAAACCGCAGATTGTTGCGCTCAACAAAGGCGATCTGCTCGACGAAGAGTTGATGGCCGATATATCCGCGCAGCTTGAGGCGGCAGGCGCGCAAGAGGTGATCGCGATTTCTGGCGCAACCGGACAAGGCGTTGACAAGGTGCTCGACCGCGTCATTGCGGCACTGCCTGACAAGAGCAGCGTTGAAACCTCCAGCGGGGATAATGAGGAAGGCGAATGGTCGCCCATCTGAGTCCCGCCACGTGCCAGCTTCTGGTGGTAAAGGTCGGCTCGTCCCTGCTGGTCGAATCCGATGGTTCCGTTCGCCGGAATTGGCTCGAAACGCTGGTGGCCGACATAGCTGCGCGACACAAGTCAGGCCAGAAAATCGTGGTGGTCAGCTCGGGTGCGATTGCGCTGGGGGCGCGGCGGCTTGGTTTTGAAAAAGGAGGCCGCGCCAGCCTTGCCGATGCGCAGGCATCGGCGTCGGTCGGACAAATCCTCCTCTCCGGTATCTGGGCTGAGTTGCTTGGCGGGCAAGGCCTGACTGCGGCACAGATGCTGGTGACCCTCGACGATCTGGAGGATCGCCGCCGCTACCTTAACATTACCGCAACGCTGGACCGCTTGCTGGGTGCCGGGGCGGTACCTGTCATCAACGAAAATGACAGCGTCGCGACCGAGGAAATCCGCTTTGGTGACAATGACCGGTTGGCCGCACGGGTCGCACAAGCGGCAGGTGCGCATGGCGTCGTCTTGCTATCCGATGTCGATGGACTTTATGATCGCGATCCCAAGGACCCCGCGGCGCAATTGGTGCCCGAAGTGGCCAAGGTCGATGGCCGCATCCGCGTCATGGTGACGGGCGACTCCTCGTCCGGCATGGGTTCGGGCGGAATGGCATCGAAACTCGATGCCGCCGATATTGCCACCCGCGCAGGGATCGGCCTCGCCATCGCCTCCGGCCTGCACGAACATCCGCTCGCCGCTATGGAAAATGGCGCTCCTTACACTTGGTTCGCGCCCCGCGAAGGCGGCAGTGCACGCAAAAGCTGGATCGGTGGCAGGCTGTCGGTCAAAGGCAGCATCAGCGTCGATGCCGGTGCGGCCAAAGCATTGCGTGGCGGGGCAAGCTTGCTGCCTGCCGGGGCGACAGCGGTGGCTGGTGCGTTCAAGCGAGGCGATGTCATCGACATCGTGACGGCGGAAGGCGAAACGCTGGCGCGCGGTCTATCCGAATATGACGCAACCGATGCCGCGCAGATTTGTGGCAAACGTTCCAGTGAACTGGAAAGTATATTGGGCGCCGTTCCGCGTCAGGTGCTGGTCCACCGCGACCAGATGGTGCTGCTCTGATGGCAGGCAAGGGCGTGGTCGCCCTGACCGGTGCGACCGGATTTGTTGGCGGTGCGACGTTGAACCAGCTTGTTGAGTCAGGCTGGCAGGTGCGCGCCCTCACCCGCCGTAGCCAACCAGTGAAAGCAGGCATCACTTGGGTGGAAGGTGCACTCGATCAGCCCGAAAGCCTTATGGAACTCTGTGACGGCGCTGATGCGATCCTTCATATTGCTGGCGTAGTCAACGCACCCGATGCAGCAGGATTTGAGGCGGGCAATGTCACCGGGACCGCCCATCTGGTCGGCGCTGCGAAGCAATCGGGCATAAGCCGCTTCGTCCATGTGTCCTCGCTGTCTGCCCGCGAACCGCAGCTTTCGGTTTACGGCGCCAGCAAGTCAAAGGGCGAGAAGCTGGTGGCGACCAGCATGCTCGACTGGACGATCATTCGCCCACCCGGCGTCTATGGCCCCGGCGACACAGAGGTGTTCGAAATGTTCAAAATGGCCGCGAAGGGCTTTTGCCTTCTCCCCCCTGCAGGCCGAGGATCGTGGATCCATGTCGATGACCTCGCGCGGTTGCTGGTTGCGCTGCTTCCCGCCCATGACGATGCTACAGCGCAAATCTTTGAGGCGGATGATGGTGAACCGGGCGGGTGGGAGCATAGCCGCTTTGCGCGTGCGATTGGCATGGCGCTTGGTCGGCGGATCGCCACAATATCCGCGCCACGCCCGCTGCTCTTTGCCGCAGCGTGGGGCGACCAGCTGGTGCGTGGTGCGAAAGCCAAGCTGACGCCGGACCGAGCCAGCTATATGAGCCATCCTGATTGGGTGATTGACCGACAAGCCGCCCCTCCGACTGCACTTTGGCAGCCGCAAATCGGAACACTGGATGGCCTGAAAGCGACCGCGCGCTGGTATAAGGCGCAGGGATGGCTATAGAAGCCGGTAATCGATAGGGACCAGAAATCGCCCTTTTGCCGCCTCATTCGGCTGGCAATGGCGCAACAGACTATAGTTAGGGACAATATATGACCGACCGCAGCGAAATGTTCGACAAGCTCAAGGGTTTGATCGAGCGGTTCAACAAGAAAGGCGTCGAGCTGAGTGATGCAACGACCTTTGCCGGCGATCTTGAATGGGACAGCCTGACCGTCATGGATTTCGTCGCCGAGGTTGAAGACACATTCGACATCGTGATCACCATGAACATGCAGGCCGAAATCGAAAATGTCGGCCAGTTGGTCGATGCGGTTTTGAAGCTGACTGAATAGACTCCAACTATCGTCATCCTGAACTTATTCAGGATAGCGAGCCACCCTTGCGTGTTATCCCGAAACAAGTTCGGATGACGAAATTGGGATGATTTATGACTGACCTGTTTTCCAAATTCGACCCCTTGATCGAACAGCGTCGCGCGCTGCTTTCCACCGGTGTTACTGATCCGTTCAGCCTGGTGATGGAAAAGGTTCTGTCGCCCACCGTTGCGATCTGCAACGGGCGGGAAACAATCCTGCTTGGCACCTATAATTATATGGGGATGACCTTCGATGAGGATGTCATCGCGGCAGGTAAGCAGGCCTTTGATGATTTCGGCGCAGGCACTACAGGAAGCCGTGTGCTGAACGGCACATTCGATCCGCACAGGGATGTCGAAGCCGCGCTGCGCGAATTTTACGATATGGACCATGCAATGGTCTTTTCGACCGGCTATCAGGCCAATCTGGGCATTATCAGCACGATTGCGGGCAAGGGCGACTATATCATCCTCGATATCGACAGCCATGCGTCAATCTATGATGGCTGCAAGATGGGCGATGCCGAAATCGTCGCCTTCCGCCACAATGATATCGAGGCGCTGGAGAAGCGATTAAAACGTCTTCCTGCTGAAGCGGGCAAGTTGGTCGTCCTCGAAGGCGTCTATTCGATGCTCGGCGATGTCGCGCCGCTCAAGGAGATGGTTCGCATCTCCAAGGAAAACGGCGCGATGGTGCTGGTCGATGAAGCCCATTCGATGGGCTTTATCGGGCAGCATGGCCGCGGCGTTGCCGAGGAGCAGGGCTGCATCGACGATGTCGATTTCATCATCGGCACTTTTTCGAAAAGTGTCGGTACCGTGGGTGGGTTTTGCGTATCGAACCATCCCAAGTTCGAAATCCTGCGCCTTGTCTGCCGACCCTATGTCTTCACCGCCGCTTTGCCGCCGAGCGTGATGGCGTCGAGCGCGACATCGGTGCGCAAGCTGATGCATGGCAGCAACAAGCGCGCGCATCTGTGGGAAAATTCGAAGACACTGCACAAGGGGCTGCGCGATCTTGGCTTCCAGCTGGGTACCGATGAACCGCAGTCGGCGATCATCGCCGTCATCATGCCCGATCTGGAACGCGGCGCGATGATGTGGGAAGCGCTTCTGAAGGAAGGGCTCTATGTCAATCTGGCTCGACCGCCAGCAACCCCTGCCGGTATGACGCTGCTGCGCTGCTCACTCTGCGCCGAGCACACCAGCGAGCAGGTGCAGGACATTCTTGGCCGGTTCGAACGTGCGGGCAAGGCTGTCGGCATCATCTGATTTGCAGCGATGACGAAGCGCTACACCCTTACTTTATCCTGCCCGGATGCCCCGGGTCTGGTGGCGGCTGTCTCCGGCTTCCTTGCCAACCATGGCTGCAACATCCTTGAATCGCAGCAGTTTAACGACCGTGAAGATGCGCAATTCTTCATGCGGGTGGTGTTTGAAGCTTTGCCGGGTGCGCCTGATGCTGATGCCCTGAGAGCACAATTCACGCCTTTGGCGGATCGGCTGGCCATGCATTGGCAGATCCGCGATGCCGATGCGCCGCGCAAGGTGTTGCTGATGGTCTCCAAATTTGACCATTGCCTCGAAGACCTGCTCTATCGCGTGCGGGTCGGGGAGTTGAAGATGGATGTGGTGGCGATCGCCTCCAACCATCCACGCGATGCCTCGAAACCCTCGCTGGTCGGCGACATTGCCTGGCACCATTTTCCAATTACGCCAGATACCAAGTCTGACCAGGAAGCCGCAATCAAAGCGCTAATCTCCGAAACGGGTGCGGAGCTGGTGGTGCTTGCGCGGTACATGCAGATATTATCAGACGACTTCGCCGCCTTTCTTTCTGGCCGCTGCATCAACATTCACCACAGTTTCCTTCCCGGCTTCAAGGGTGCCAAGCCCTATCATCAGGCGCATGCGCGCGGGGTTAAGATGATCGGCGCGACCGCGCATTATGTCACCGCAGACCTCGACGAAGGCCCGATCATTGCGCAGGATGTCGAGGCGGTCAGCCATGCCGATACTGCCGAGGATCTGGTGGCGAAGGGACGGGATATCGAGAGTCGCGTGCTCGCCGCCGCCGTTCGTGACCATCTGGAGGACCGGGTGCTGCTCAACGGCAGCAAGACCGTCGTTTTCCGGAGCTAGAGTTGCCCTTGTCCAGTTGAATCATCACCGTAGCACTGGGCCTGTCGAAGGGCGTTTGTCGGCTGGGCGTGCTTCGACAGGCTCAGCACTACGGTTCTATCCAAACGGCGCAAAGTCTAGCGAACTGCGCCTTTGACAAGCAATTTGGGAACCAGCACGAAGGCCGCCACGAGTGGCCATTTGCGTTGCCAGGGCTTGATCTCGATCTGCGTGCCGGCATGGCGGTTGATCTTCCAGGCCAGATAATCGATCCCGCCCGAATAGGTGAAGGCTGCCTTGACAAGTCGCGCGACCGAAAGCAATTTGCCTTCGATACGGCGCCTTGCCCATCCCCCGCCAGTCGCGTCCGACGGAATTTCCGTAATGGCTGGCGCGCTAAATTGCTCATAGCGTGCCGGGTCTGCGTCCACCACCGAGTTGGAGCGGCTTTTGCGCTCTGCGCGCAGTTCGACCGAATAAGTAAGCGCAAAGGCACGGCGCCACCAGTCGAGCGGTGCTTCGCCGTCAATTGAACCGGCTGCCGCGAGCAAAGTTGGCGCGGCGCGCGAAACGGCATCAATCGCCTTTGCTTGAGCATCGGCATCCGCACTCCACACCAGCCGTGATGGTTGCGCAAAGCGGGCCCAGACGGAGACATTGCGGGTTTCAGGGCTGTTCAGCCGGCGAAAGTCCGCCTCGCTCAGCACCGCATATTTGGCCATCAGCCCGTCATGTTCGAATGGAAAGACATTGGGCGGAACAAGTCTATTGGCCCGTGCCAGCCAGCTGTCGCCATAGGCCGCTTCATAGTCTGAAACGATCAAGTAGAAATCGAGCATCAGCCCGTCGAGCTGGCTTTCGCGCAGGCAGCTTCCGTAGAATAATACGGCCTTCGAAGCGTCCGGATATTTGGCGGCCAGCGCCTTGGCCATATTGCTTACGCGCGGGTCAACCGGCTGCGCTAGTTCTTCGGCGACAAGCTGTGCGAGCGGAGACATAGGACGGCCTTAGCGCCTTTTTGCGGACTGTGCGATGCCTCAGGCGGCAAGCTTGAGGAACGGCACTGGCGGGGTCGAACGGAGCACAATTGGCCGATCGGTGCCCGCCTCAAACACTTCGCCATCAAGGATCACATTGCTTCGACCACCATCAATCTGGATGATATCGCCATTGCTGATGTGGATGCCATCCATGCGCCGTTTGCCCAAAAGGCCGAGCAAGGATGCGCCTATCATGCGCAACAGCACCCAGGGGCCTTGATCAACCGCCATCAGCTTCAGATGCCCGCTGCCTTCGGTGCGCACGCGCCCGCCGAGCAACAGTTTTTCGAGCGTCGTGACGATCAGTACCGAGAAGCGCCCCTTGAGCTCACCGTCGCGGATCAGCGAGATCCGGATTGATTCGGTACGCTGCGGCAGGAAATCCGCTTTCAGGCCGAACAGCACCGTGAAAATGGCGGCAATTGCGGCAATAACATGGCTGATACCGTTGGGCAGGCCCAGCGGATAGATTTTGTTGCGGCAATAAAGAATCGTCTCGGCGAGATAGGCCCCGCCAAGGAACATGCCGATCACGGGGCGAACATTGTCGGTACCTTCGGACAGCGCGATCAGCTCGCGCGCGACGACATGGCCCGACAGGTCGCCCTTCGCCAGTTCCAATATGTCGGCCAATGCCTGCAATGCATCCCCGCTTGCACCCAGATCAAGTGCGATCAGGTTTGTCTTGCCATTGGGTAACACCGCTACAGGGGGCGGCGTGCCTTTGAAATGGCCACCATGATAGAGCTCGGTCAACGCCGCCTGAACGGTTCCGTCTCCGCCATTGACGACAAGCACCTTGGGCTTGACGCGCGCGATCATTTCAAGTGCGCGGGCAATCTGGCCTATCTCTTCAACCTCATAGTGGAAGATATCGGGGTTCTTCGCGCAAAAGCTCCGCACTTGCGGCAACAGGCTCTTGTTGCCGGTCGAATGCGGATTGGAAAGAAGCGCGACTAGAGCCAAATTACCCCCTGGAACCTCACATATATTTCATGTTGATGGTAACCGTCGTTACGCCGGAACCCACGTAAAAGCTGACTTTTCCGACCGAAGGCTTGCCCAGGTTGAGCACATTGATCGACGGGTTGTTCGAAAACCCGCCACCATCGGACGAGATGTCGGTGCTGCCATTACCATTTTTGTCGTGGCGAACCGCGATGGCATAATTGCCTGCGGAACCCACCGGCAGGCAAAAGCTCATCGTGCCGGCGCGGGCGCCGGTTTCGATGCGTTGCAACCAGCGACCCTTGGTCAGCCACGCAGCCTTGGTTGCCGGATAACTCTGGACGCGCATCTTGCCCGTCGAGCTTTTGACACCCTGTACAACCACCTTCACTGCAGGGCCCCGACCGGCACTGCAGCGGCTCATATCGTTAGAAATCACGCTTCCGGCCGAGGCCGTACCCGTCATGGCGAGCGCGGCGGCGGCGGCGAAAGCGGCAATGAAACGTGCCATTGCTGAAACTACTCCGTACCATTTGCGTTGATCATATTACGACCAACGATATTGCTCCTGATCTTGATCGGGTATATCGGGACGATTTGCGGCCAAATTAGGGTGACAGGGCGACCATAAGTTGAAATTTTTGACCGCCACCGACCGCTATATTGCAAGGCTTGTCCTGCTACCCCTTCTCAGCACGCTGGTGATCGCCGCGATGCTGTTGCTGCTCGACAAGATGCTGCGTCTGTTCGATTTCGTTGCCGCTGAAGGCGGCCCGGTCAGCGTCGTCTGGCGCATGCTCGCCAATCTGATCCCTGAATATATGTCGCTTGGTATTCCCATCGGGCTTATGCTGGGGATATTGCTTGCATTCCGTAAGCTCGCAACCACCTCTGAAATCGACATATTCCGGGCGGTTGGCCAAAGTTATTGGCGGCTGTTGCGTGTGCCTTATCTATTCGCCATCGGGCTCGCGTTGGTCAATTTTGCCATCGTCGGCTGGGTGCAGCCCACTTCGCGCTATTTGTATGAAGAGCTGCGGTTCGATCTTCGCTCGGGCGCGTTGGGTGCGTCGATCAAGGTCGGCGAGTTCAACAATCTGGGCGATAATCTGACGGTGCGGATCGAGGAAAGCCGCAATCAGGGTAATGACCTTTCGGGCCTGTTTGTTTTTGCAGAGAATAAAAAGGGTCAGTCGATTTCGGTTACAGCGGAAAAGGGGCAGTTCCTGCGTACTGATGATCCCGATACAATTATCCTGCGGCTGACCAACGGAACGCTGGTACATGATGCTCCCAATTACCGTAGTGCCCGTGTCCTCAGCTTTTCCAGCCATGACGTTCCCATCGATCTGCCGCAGATAGAACAGTTTCGTGGGCGAGGTGGCAAGGATCGCGAATATACGCTGAACGAGCTGGTCAAAGTGGGCAATGACATGGAGCGACCCAAAAGTGAGCGCAACGCGGCATGGTCCAATTTCCACTTCCGGCTGGTTGAAGTGGCGATGATGTTCCTGCTGCCGCTGCTGGCGCTAGCGCTGGCGATACCACCCAAAAGGTCGACTTCAGCGCTAGGGGTGTTCCTGTCGATCGTGATGGTGGTGACCTATCACAAGATAAATGAATATGCAGAATCGCTGGGTGCCCTGGGGCAGGTTCCGCCTGCCGTGGCATTGTGGGTGCCCTGCTTCGCCTTTGCTGCCCTGATTTTCTGGATGTACCATGTCATCGCGCATGTACCGGGAGGCCAGCCGATAGGCGCGCTGGAGGTCTTTGCTGCCAAAGCGGGCAAATCGATCAAGAAGCTGTTCCACTTTGGACGTCGCAAGTCGCGGCTGTTGGCGCAGGAGGTTTGATCGGTGCGGCTTCAATTCTTTCCGTCCCGTCAGATCGGTTGGTATATGGCGCGGCTGTTTCTGGTCCGCACCCTTGCGGTGCTGCTGATGCTGGTGCTGGTGTTGCAGACGCTCGACCTGCTCGGCGAAAGCGGCAAGATCCTCTCGGTAGCGGGTAACAGCGAGTCTGACCTTTGGCGCTATGTCGGGATGCGCGCGCCGCAGATCATTGCGCGCTTCCTGCCCTTTTCGGTGTTGCTGGCGACTTTGATCACCTTTGCGACACTCAGCCAGAACAGCGAAGTCGTGGCGATGAAGGCAGCAGGCCTTTCGGCACATCAAATATTGGTGCCGATGCTGGCGGCCAGCTTGGTTGTCGCTTGTGTGTCTTTCGCGTTCAATGAAACGGTGGTCGCCCCCGCAACCGCGAAACTGAAGGTCTGGCAGGATGTCGAATATGGCCCTGTGCCCAAGGATGATGGCATCCGCACCAATGTCTGGGTGCGCGAGGGCCGTGATCTGGTTCAGGTGCGCACCGTTTCAGGAAAGGGCGCCGATACCCAATTGCAGGGCATTCGTGTTTACCAGCGCGCCGACGGCAGCCTGAAACGGGTCATTCAGGCAGAAACAGGCAGACTCAGCGACGGCGCATGGAAGCTTGAGAATATTGAAATTTTTGACGTCGCAAAGGCCGAGCAGGAAAAGTTGCCTGAACTGGTCGTTGGACGCGGTATAGAGCCGGAACGGTTCAATCGACTGAAGGTCGATGGTGACGCTTTGGGCTTCCTGCCGTTGATGCGTGCGATTGACGACCTCAAGGCAGCGGGGCGGAGAACCGACACGCTCGAAGGCATATTGTGGCACAAGATATCAGGGCCTCTATCTGCGTTGCTGATGCCTTTGTTAGGGGCTGTGGCCGCTTTCGGCCTTGCGCGATCAGGCGCACTTTTCCTGCGTGCCGTAATCGGCATGGCCTTGGGCTTTGCCTATTTCGTCGCTGACAATTTCGCGCTGGCGATGGGCAATCTGGGCGCATACCCACCCTTCATCGCCGCTTGGGCGCCTTTTCTTCTGTTTCTCCTGATTGGTGAGACGGTGCTCGTTCGCACCGAGGAATAATGAGCGGGCGTTATTCGAAGTTTGGCGGCACCAGCCCACGCCCCCACCCGACCTCCCATAGCATACACTGTTTGGGAGGTCGGGTGGGGGCGTGGGCTGGTGCCGAAACCTATTAATGAGCGGGCCGCAGGAAGAGGCGCTGGTCGAGGCACAGGCACAGACCATCGACAGAAAAGATGTTGCCAAAGGGGCGGGCCTTGCTGCGGTGGCACGTCTGGGGGCGCTGATCGAGGTGATCTCGCAGCCGGCCTATACATGGATGTTCGGGCTTACAGGTTACGGCGTCTATGTCGTGCTCTGGGCAGCGGTGAACATATTGGCGAACCTGCTCGATCTGGCTCTGGGGCAGGCGTTGCAAAGAATCGTGCCCGCCAGCGCAAGCCGCGAAGACCAGCATGGGGCGGTTCGCTTTGCGCTGGTGGCGAGCACCGGGCTCGGCATCGTCGCTGCGATGGCAATCTCGCTCTCCGCGCCAATGCTTGCGGGCTGGGTCGCCAGTGCACCCGGCGATGCGTCGAAACTCCCTCAGGCCATCGCCATCTTTGCGTGGAGCTTACCGCTATGGATCTTCGTCGAAACCGCCACGGCTGCTGCACGCGCCATGCGTGCCTTCGGGCCGGAAATCCGTTTGCGGATATTCTGGGAGCAGGTGGCGCGTTTAATATTTGCCGCCGGTTTCTTTTTCGCCGGGACGGGATTTGAGGGCCTGCTCTTCGGCCATCTCGCCTCCTTGGCATTGACGGCATGGTTGAGCTGGAAATTGCTGGCCCGTTATTATGATCCGGCCTTGCTTTTGCGGGCACCCTTGCCGCCGTCTCTGCGCGCTGAAACATTGGCGACAGGTTTTGCGATGCTGCCGCCAGCTCTTGCCCGCCGTGCCTATAACGACCTGCCACCGATCCTGTTGAATGCGATGATCCCCGGCGCGGGCGGAGCCACAGCGGCCGGACTTTTCGGCATCGCTCGAAAGATTGCATCAATCCCGCTGATCGTGCGCCAGTCCTTCCTCTATGTACTTGCGCCGCTGGCATCAGCGCAGGCAGCAGTCGACCGCAAAGAGATTGCGCCTTTGTACAGTTTCTCGACCCATATCTCGCTGCTGCTTGCGGTGCCTCTGGCAGGCTTCCTCATCCTGATAGCCGCTGACCTGTTGACCGCTTTCGCACCTGGTGCAGAGGCCGCCCTGATGGTGCTTGTCATCCTGCTCGCTGCCCGTGCGGCAGAGGCGGCGCTGGGCCCCGCAACGCCTATCATTGAAATGATCGGTCATCGAGGCCTCCCGCTCGCCAACAGCCTAGCGGGATTGGCCATCTGGCTGGCGCTGGGTATCTGGCTGGTGCCGGACATGGGCGCGACGGGAATGGCCATCGCCGTTTCCGCTGCCGTAGTGTTCACGGCGCTGCTGGCGATTGCCGAGCTCTATTGGGCCGACCGCGTTTCCCCGTTCGGGCATGGTTTCGTGCGCGCGCTGGTCGCTGGCGCAGGTTGCATCGGGCTTCTTTGGGGCGTCGGCGAAGTGCTTGTGCCCTTTGGCCAGCGTGTAAGGGCGCTCTCGCTCTTTGCGCTCTTCTGGCCGAGTCTGTGGGTCGCACTGCGCTGGGGTTTGCTGCCGGAGGATAAGCAGGGGCTGGGCAAACTCGCGGTCAAGTTGCGGCTGTAACCGGTTGCCCTTCGCGCACTTGCGCAGCATAAGGCCGCCAATAATGGACAGGGATTGAACTTATGCAGGCAGGTGAAGTGCGGGTCACACCGGTGGCAGGGAAGAAGGCGCTGGCGGAGTTTGTCGACTTGCCTTTCCGCCTTTACGCCGATGATCCCAACTGGGTGCCGCCGCTGAAGGATGAGGTTTACGGCCTGCTGACACCCGGCAAGAACCCCTGGTTCGAACATGCCGAAGCCCAGCTTTTCCTGGCGCGCCGCGCCGGGCAGGTGGTTGGTCGTATTTCGGCGCATATTGACCATCTCGCACTCAAGCAGCCAGTCGAACAGGGCATGGGCCCCGGCACCGGCTTCTGGGGATTTTACGAAGCTGAAAACGCCGAGATCGGCAATGCACTCCTCGCTGCGGCGGAAAAATGGCTACGCGCCAAAGGCATGACTAAGATGCTGGGTCCGGTCAGCTTCGCGATGTGGGATGAGCCGGGTTTGTTGATCGAAGGGCATGACCATCCGCCGACGGTGATGATGGGCTTCAACAGCGCCGCCTATCAGGTGTGGATCGAAGCCGCAGGGCACCAAAAGGTCGAAGATCTCTTCACCTACGCATTGCCTATCGATCAGGGATTCCCCGAACTCACCAATCGCATTGTCGCGATGGGTGAGAAGAGTGGGAAGATTCACATCCGTCGGGTCAACAAGAGCAAGTTCGACCAAGAGGCGGCGCTTATCCTGTCGATCCTCAATGATGCCTGGAGCGACAATTGGGGATTTGTCCCCTTTACTCCGGCAGAGGTCGCCTATGCGGGGAAGAAATTGAAGCCCATCGTTTTCGAAGACCTTATCCGTGTCGCCGAAATAGATGGCGAGCCGGTAGCCTTCATGATGACCATTCCCGACCTGAACGAGCAGCTTGTGAAATATGGCGGCTCGCTCTGGCCGTTTAACTGGGCGAAGCTGCTCTGGTGGCTCAATGTCGGCAAGCCGCAGGTGACGACGATGCGCGTGCCGTTGATGGGCGTAGTCAAAAAGCTTCAGGGCACCCGCACCGCAAGCCAATTGGCCTTCATGCTGATCGAGTATATCCGCCGCGACGCGATTGCCAAATTTGGTGCGACGCGGGGCGATTTCGGTTGGGTATTGTCGTCCAACGGACCGATGGTCTCTGTGGGCGAGGCCGTCGGCGGCAAGGTGAACAAGGTGTACCGGATTTACGAAAAGGCGCTTTAGAGGCTGCGACCGGCCCTTCCGGCCAGTTCCACCGCATAATGCCAAGCTATGCGACCGGAGCGACCACCGCGCTGGTGGGCGAAGGCGAGTGCATCGGCCTCTTCCCATTCCAGTCCAAAATGCGCGGCATAAGCGGCGACCATTTTCAGGAAGGCGGGCTGATCGGGATATTGGAAGCCCAGCTTGAGTCCGAAGCGGTCGGCGAGGGCGAGCCGGTCATCGGCGACATCGCGGGCGTTCACCGCGGCATCCTCTTCATCCTGCCGCCGCTCGACTATGTTGCGCCGGTTCGAAGTGACATAGAGCCGGACATTGGCGGGCCGTGCTTCTGATCCGCCTTCGAGCATCGAACGCAGGCGACGCGGGCCCGCATCGTCGCCTTCGAACGCCATATCGTCGATAAACAGGATGAAGCGGCGGTCCGATTGGTTGAGCAATGCGAACAAATGCGGCAGGCTGGCCAGCTGGTCCGCCGTGGTTTCGACCAATGCGAGAGGCAATCCGTCTGCCCGCAAAGCGCCAGTCACCGATTTGACCAGAGCAGACTTCCCCATGCCGCGAGCGCCCCAGAGCAGCACATCATGCGCGGCATGACCTTGTGCGAGACGGCGGCTGTTTACGGTGATGGCTTCCTTTTGCCGGTCGACGCCGACGATCAGATTTTCAGGCAGCGGTGCGAAAGTGGCAACGGCTGCGAGCACCTGGCCGTCCCAATGATAGGCAGGGTGGGCAGAAAGGTCAGCCGGTTCGCCCGTTGGCGGCGCGAGCCGTTCCAGCGCTTCGGCTATCCGGCGGAGGGTTTCGCTGTTGTCGGTCACTTTCCCACCATAACCTATTGTCATTCCCGCGAAAGCGGGAATCCATGGTCTGAGGCCAAGGTTTAAGCCGACATTTCGGACCATGGACCGCCGATCAAGTCCGGGGTGACATTGTTTAGGGACTGCAACGGCAGAAGGTCAGGCTGCAAGCCCTTCGACATCCAATGCATAAAGCAAGTCCGCCCCCGCCATAGCGCTACCTTTCAGCGAGAGCGCTTCAGGCACCATCACATCGAGATAATAGCGGCAGCTGGCGATCTTGGCCTTCAGGAATGGCGAATTGCCGCCTTCGGCTTCGGCCACGCGTAACTGCTTCGCCATCAGGCTTCCGCAGGTCGCAACCGCCATCATCGTGGTGAAGGGATAGCTGCCAGCCAGCTTGTCATCAGTCGACGCGCTGCCGATCATCCATTCGGCAACTTCGGTGCAGGCGCCGGCAAGTGCCTTGAGCCCGGCATGTTCGGCCGCTTCCTGTCCGATACGCGTCAGATGCTCGCGCACGGCATCGCCGCTGCGCATGCCGAGCTTGCGCCCGACAAGATCGGCGGCCTGAATGCCATTGGTGCCTTCGTAAATCGCCGCGATGCGGATGTCGCGATAGAGCTGCGCCGCGCCGGTTTCTTCGATAAAGCCCATACCGCCATGGACCTGAATACCCAGCGAAGCGATTTCGCTGCCCATATCGGTGCCATAGGTTTTCGCCAGCGGGGTCAAAAGATCGACCATTTCCTGCGCGCCTTCGATACCTAATGCCGCGCGGTCAACGAAACCGCTCGCGCAATAGAGCAATGCCCGGATCGCCTGTGTCCCCGCCTTCATCCGCATCAGCATGCGGCGGACATCGGGATGCTCGATTATGGGGACCGAATCGCGACTGGTTCCGCCTGCGCGGGCCGATTGGACGCGCTCGCGGGCAAATGCGACCGCCTTTTGCGTGGCAGCCTCGGCAATCTGCACGCCTTCGAGGCCGACATTGAGGCGGGCATTGTTCATCATCGTGAACATGGCGCGCATCCCGCCAAATTCCGGGCCTATCAACTCGCCAATGCAGTCGCCTTCATCACCAAAGGCGAGAACGCAGGTGGGCGAAGCATTGATGCCCATCTTATGCTCGATCGACACGACTTTGATGTCATTGCGCTCGCCCAATGAGCCGTCTTCATTCACACGATATTTGGGAACGAGGAAGAGCGAGATTCCCTTGGTTCCCGGCGGTGCATCGGGTGTGCGCGCGAGCACGAGGTGGACGATATTGCCCGCCATGTCATGATCGCCAAAGCTGATGTAAATTTTTTGTCCCTTGATCTGGTATGTGCCGTCCCCTCGCGGCGTTGCTGTTGTCTTAAGCGCGCCGACATCCGATCCCGCCTGTGGCTCGGTCAGGTTCATTGTGCCGGTCCATTCGCCGGTCGACAGCTTCGGCAGGAACATTGCCTTTTGCGCGTCCGAACCATGATGGTTGATCGCTTCAATCGAACCGACCGACAGGATCGGGCAAAGCGCGAAGGCCATATTCGCCGCCCCCAGCGAATCGAGCGCAACAGTCGCAAGGCTGAACGGCAGGCCTTGCCCGCCGAAATCTGCCGGCGCGTTGATAGAACCCCAGCCATTGGCGACATAGGCCTTATAGGCATCCACAAATCCTTCAGGCATGACCACTTGCCCATCGATCAGTCGTGCGCCCACGGTGTCGCCAATCCGGCGCAAAGGATAGAATTCCGCAGCGGCAAATTCGCCAATGCCGCCGACAATTGCTTCCACCATATCGGGGCTGGCGTCGGCAAAGCGTTGGTGCGCCGAAAGCGCATCAATGCCGGTGATGTGCTTGAGGACGAAAAGCTGTTCGGTAACCGGTGCGGTGAATGTCATTTTGGGGCCTGTTGCTTGCGGATTTCCCGGCCTATAGCGCGGTATGATGGCAGGCTCAAATCCCCTAGGACATGGCCGGATAGCGAAGGCCGACTCCGCCGCAATAGCAGAGGCGGTGGAGCGTCTGCGCGCGGGCGATATTGTCGCGATTCCCACCGAGACGGTCTATGGGCTGGCGGCAGATGCGTCCAACGCCGAAGCCGTTGCCAATATCTATCGCACCAAGGGACGCCCGGATTTCAATCCGCTGATTGTCCATGTGCCCGACCATGCAGCGGCGGAACAACTGGCGCAATTCGACGAGCGGGCGGCGATGCTGGCTTTTCATTTCTGGCCAGGGCCGTTGACACTGGTGCTGCCGTTGCAACCCGGTGCGCCGGTGGCGAAAGCCGTAACGGCTGGATTGCCGACAATTGCGCTCCGCTGCCCCGCCCATCCGGTGATGCAGGCTGTCCTTAAACAGAGCGGGCTATTCCTTGCAGCACCCTCGGCCAATCGCAGCGGCGGGATCAGCCCGACGCGAGCAGAGCATGTCGCGCGCAGTTTCGGCGATGCCATGCCGCTGGTTCTCGATGCCGGTTCGTGCAGCGCGGGTCTTGAATCGACCATCGTCGCGGTGCGGGAAAATGGCTGGCAATTGTTGCGTCCCGGGCCAGTCACCTTGGCCGAAATATCCGAGCTTCTCGGAGAACCGCCCTTGCCGGTCACTGAAGCGAAAATCGAGGCTCCCGGCCAATTGGTGAGCCATTATGCGCCTTCCAAACCGGTTCGGCTCAATGCTGCCCTGCCAGCACCTGGCGAATGGCATATCGGATTTGGCGACACGACCGGAGACGATAATCTGTCACCCGAAGGCGACCTTGCCGAAGCGGCGGCGCGCCTGTTTGATGCCTTGCACACCGCGGATGCAAGCGATCGTGTCTCAATAGCCATTGCGCCGATCCCTGATGAAGGCATCGGAGTTGCGATCAATGACCGGCTGCGCAGGGCGGCAGCGTGAAACTGGTTGCCGCTGTCCTAGCCGCTATGGCTTTCACCGGTGCACTCGTGGCTACACAAAAAGAATCGCCCAAGGACTCGGTCAAAACTGCTTATCAAGACCTGATCGCCAAGGATTTGCGGCTTGCGACCATTGGCTACCATCTGGCCAAAGGCAGCGCAGACTTTTGCCGGAACAGATGGCGCAATCCGGGCTGGGTGCTGCACGATGAACGTCAATATCCTGACCTTGGCCTTGCCCGCCGCGCCTTCACTTTCAGACAGCCAATTAGCATTGCCGCGCTGGTTGCAGATGGGCCTGCGGAACAGGCAGGTCTGGCAGCAGGGGATGGGCTTCTCGGTGTCGACGGAAGTGTGGTGTGGTACGACCCTAGGCCGGTAAAATCCGGCCCCTCGTCGGAGCGAATTGATAGGCTGCGCGAAGAGTTTATGACCCGCCTTTCGGAAGGACGGCCCATCGCCTTCCAGATCGACACTGCAACCGGTCGGCGCGATTTTATCCTTGATCCTCCACCAATCTGTGCCTCCGATTTCTGGGTCGATGTTCGCCCGAAACGCGACGCAGGTGCTGACGGGGCGCGTGTGCGCGTGACCAGCGGACTGATCGAATATGTGTCGGATGACGATGAATTGGCAGCGGTCGTCGCGCACGAAATGGCGCATAATTTGCTCGATCATCGCCCACTGATCGAGGCAACCAAAAGCGGCAAGACCAAAGTCATTAAAGCCACCGAAGCGGAAGCCGACCGGCTTTCGGTCTGGCTGATGGCCAATGCGGGCTATGATCCGGAAGCAGCGATCACCTTCTGGGAACGCTATGGCAAGGCTACGGGCCTCGGCATTTTCAGCGCGCCAACCCATTATCGCTGGCAGACACGGGTCGCAATGTTGCGTGCGGAGATTGATCAGATGGCGTTGTTACCCGCCCTTGAAGGCAGGCGAGATCCGCCCTTGCTGGCGGCGCATCGGGCGAAGCAATAATTTCGATTGCGAAATGCAATCGACTGTTCCCTTGCGGCTTCGATTATCCTACCAAGTGGAACCAAGGATATAATGGGAGGGAACGTGGCCTGTCGCGCACATCGCCTTGCTATCGCTGCACTTTTACTGCCGCCGCTGCTATATGGCTGCGGCGAGAAGGAAGCTGGCAAAACCGAAATAAGCGAAGAGATCTTCCCCGTTCAGGTTTTGACCGTTCAGCCGAGCAACATGCTGCAAACGATCAGCGCCGTCGGGACGGTGCGCTATCGCCGCGAAACGCCGCTGGGTTTTACTACGCCGGGCAAGGTCGCAACCGTCCGGTTTGAGGAAGGCGATTATGTGAAGCGCGGCGCTTTGCTCGCTGCGCTCGATACCACCAGCGTCGGGGCCGACCTGAATGTGGCCGAGGCCGAACGCGGCCGGGCGCAGGCCGAGTTCGAACGCATCAAGCAATTATATGCTGACGGCTGGGTCACCAAATCACGCTTTGAAGCAGCCGAAGCTGCAGCCAAGGCTGCCGGGGCCCGCGTTGCCCAGGCCGGGTTCGCGCGGGGTACGGCCCAACTTTATGCCCCGTCAAATGGTGTCGTGCTGATGCGCAACGTCCAGCCGGGGCAGGTGGTTGCAGCCGGAACACCGGCGCTGATCCTGGGCGAAGGCGATGACGGTTTCGTTTTCCGCGCGCCTGTCATCGATCGCAGCGCGTCGAAACTACGCATCGGTATGGCTGCGGAAATCAGCCTCCCCGCTTTGGGCTCTGCCCCCATTACCGCGACCATCAGCGAGATTGATGGTCGCGCCAATCAGGCGACGGGTGCGTTCACCGTTCAATTCAGTCTTCCGTCTTCGGCACAACTCAAATCCGGCCAGATTGGTACGGCGAGTATCAAATTGCCCGCGGGTGACGACGGCGCGCTGCAGATTCCGGCGAGTGCGATCTTTGGCATGCGTGCCAATGAAGGGCTGGTATATATTGTCGATGCCAAGACCGAACGGGTCGAAACCCGCAATGTCGCCATTGAACGGGTGACCGACGGATTCGTTATCATCACCGGCGGGCTGAAGCAGGGCGACTTGCTGGTGACATCCGGCGCAGAGAAGTTGCGCACCGGCGCCAAAGTGCGCATGACGCGGGCGCCCGGTTGATATGCGGCACATTGCGGGTCCGGCTGTGCGCGGATGAACGTCACCGAATTTGCCATTCGCCGCTGGCAACTGACGCTGGTGATGTTCAGCCTGCTGATCGCGCTCGGCTATTCGGCTTTTACATCTATTCCGCGCGCGGTCGACCCGCACTTCCCGCTGCCCGTGGTTGTCATCACGGCAGTCCAGCCCGGTGCCGATGCCGAGGAGATGGAGCAAACGGTCGCCAAACCCATTGAAGAGCTGATGCAGGGGCTGGAGGACGTCAAAGAAATCGTTTCGACCAGCAATGACAGCAGCGCCGTCATCCGCGCCGAATTTGACTGGTCGGGCGATCCGGATCGCTATTTCAATGATACCGTCCGCGAAGTGACGGCGATCCGTAGCAGGCTGCCCGCCGATCTGGCCCGGCTCGATTTCAAGAAGATGCGGACCACCAATGCCTCTGTATTGCAGATCGCGCTGGTCAGCGAGACGGCGAGCTGGCGGCGCATGGAAAAATATGGCCGCGACATATCAGAGGCCTTTTCGCGCTATACGGCGGTGCGTGAATCCGAAGTGCACGGATTGTCGCAGCCCGAGGTTACAGTTGCGATCAAGCCCGAACGGCTTGCCGAATTGCGCCTGCCAGCGAGCAGTGTCGCCGATGCGCTGAAGCTGGGCGGTGCTGATGTTGCGAGCGGCGCCGTGGTCAGCGGCACCAAACGCTTCAATGTCGAGGCAGGCGGGGCGTTCAAATCGCTCGATACCATTCGCAACCTGCCGCTTCGTTCGAACGAAGGCACGATCCTGCGCGTCGGCGATGTCGCCGATGTCTTCTGGGGCGCGGAAGAAACGCGATCGCGGGTCTATCACAATGGAAAAAGGGCAATCTGGATCACCGCCAACCAAAAGGCGGGGACTGACGCTACCAAATTGCGCAACGCGTTGATAGACGAGCTGGAAAACCAGAAGAAAGTGCTCCCGCCCGACATTGATGTGGTGCTGCAATTCGACCAGAGCCGCGACATCGCAAAGAGGCTCGCCGAACTGGCGCGCGATTTCTCGCTCGCGCTTGCACTGGTGTTGATCACGCTGTTGCCGCTGGGTTGGCGGGCTGCGGTGATTGTCATGGTTTCGATCCCGCTCTCGCTCGCCTCGGGACTGGTTGCGGTTTATGCCATGGGCTTTAACCTCAGCCAGTTGGTGGTGGCCGGTTTCATCTTGTCGCTTGGCCTGCTGGTCGACGATTCGATCGTGGTGATTGAAAATGTCTCGCGCCATTTGCGGATGGGCAAGGAACGGGTGCAGGCCGCCATAGACGGGACCAGGGAGATCAGCCTTGCGGTGCTGGGCTCCACCGGCGTCCTGGTATTTGCTTTCGTCCCGATGCTCTTCCTGCCCGAAGGAGCGGGAAAGTTTACGATGAGCTTCATCGGTACGATCATCTTCACCGTGACCGCGTCACTGGTCATCTCGCTCACAATCATTCCCTTCCTCGCCAGCCGGCTGCTCAAGCGCGACGGTGATGAACATGGCAATGCGTTGCTGCGTTGGTTGATGGAAAAGATCGATCGTTTCTACCGGCCTGTGCTGCACAAGGGGCTTGAAAATCCGAGACGAAGTGTATGGGGCGCGCTGGCTGTTACGCTGGGAGCATTTGCGCTCGTGCCTGTTCTGGGATTCAGCCTGTTTCCCAACGCCGATTCATCCTATTTCCGTGTGACGGTGCAGGCAGAGCAAGGTTCCAGCCTTGATGAAACCGGCCGGATTGTGCGCAAGGTATCGGAAATCCTGGCGAAGGAGCCTTCGATACAGGTTCGCGCCGAAAATGTTGGCCGCAAAAACCCGTCAGTTTTTTACAACAGCTTTGAAACTGCAGAGACCAGCACCATTGGTGAAGTGCTCGCCGTGATGGACAAATGGCGCGGGCAGGAAAGCATGGCGATGGTCGAGCGGATCCGGAAACAGCTTGACCAGATCAGCGGTGCCCGGGTGCGGTTGGTGCTCTTCCAGAACGGTGCACCTATAAACGCACCCGTCGAATTTCGCGTGGTCGGCCCAGACTTGGAGGTGCTGAAGCAATTGGCCGGAAAGGTTCAGGAAAGCCTGCACAAGGTGCCGGGAACGCGCGATATTGTAAATCCGGTGGCCACCGACCGGCTCGACCTTGATATGCAGATTGACGAGGGCAAGGCCGCTTTGCTCGACATTCCGGCTGGATCGCCACGTCGGATCATCCGGCTGGCGCTATCCGGCGAACGGGCCGGCAGTTTCCGCGACAATGAAGGGGATAGCTATCCGGTCACCGTCCGCTTGCCACTGAACAATACCCAGCCGGTTTCCGCGCTTGACCAAATCTATGTAGCTACACGGGCAGGTGCCCCGGTTGCCTTGGGCGAGATTACCGATCCGAAGCTGGTCGCGGTGGCGCCGTTAATCACGCGCCGCAATCTGGAAAGGACGGTGGAGATCACCGCACAAACCCAGGACGGTGCGCTGCCTTCGAAAATCACCCAAGCGGCCAAGGCGGAATTGGACAAGATCAAACTTCCGCTCGGCTATTCCATCCGGGTCGGTGGTGAGGCAGAGAAGATCAACGATACTTTCTCCGGCTTCGGCCCGGTCATCCTCATCGCATTGTTCATCATTTTCGGCATTTTGGTTGCGGAATTCGGCGAGTTTCGCGAGGCGCTGGTGGTCGCGGGGGTAATCCCGCTCGGAACCTTTGGCGGCCTGATCGCCCTGCTGGTGACGGGGAACAACCTTTCCTTCCTCGCCGTGATCGGCTTTGTTGCGCTGATCGGAATCGAGATCAAAAATTCGATCCTGCTGGTCGATTTCACCTCGCAGTTGCGCGAGCGTGGGCTGGGACTGCGCGACGCCATCGAGCAAGCGGGCGAGGTGCGCTTCCTGCCGGTGCTCCTGACTTCGGTTACCGCCATCGGTGGCCTGCTGCCGCTCGCGATGTTCGGGGGCAATCTTTATGGCCCGCTGGCAATCGTGCTGATTGGCGGACTTATTTCCTCGACCCTCTTGTCGCGCATCGTCACGCCCGCCATGTATCTGCTCGTGGTACGCGGCCGTGAGGAAAAGAAGGAGGCTGCACGTTTGACAAAGGAAGCGACAAGTGGCTGAGGCAATTTTTGCAGGCGGGTGTTTCTGGTGCACCGAGGCGGTGTTCAAACAACTGGATGGCGTCCAGTCGGTGGAAAGCGGCTATATCGGCGGAAGCGTTGAAAATCCGGATTACAAGACGGTGTGCAGTGGTACGACCGGCCATGCCGAGGCGATCCGCATAGGCTATGACGCGGACGTAATCGGCTATTCCGACCTGCTCGATATCCACTTTGCGACGCACGATCCGACCCAGCTCAACCGGCAGGGCAACGACATCGGAACGCAGTACCGCTCGGCAATTTTCCCGCTCGACGATGAGCAACGCGCCGAGGCCGAGGCGGCTATCGTTCGCGCCCAAGCCGATTGGCCAGCGCCCATAGTCACAACCATCGAAGGGCCTGCCACATGGTATCCAGCCGAGGATTATCATCAGGACTATTGGGATGGCGAAGGTCAGCGTAATCCCTATTGCCTTGCCGTAATTCCACCCAAGCTCGCGAAGCTTAAAAAGGGTTTTGCCGAAAAGCTGGTATCATAGACATTTAACCATGTTTCGCTATGGTTTAGGGCATGACGCACAAACCCATCCGCAAGGCCGTGTTTCCCGTCGCCGGACTTGGCACACGCTTTCTGCCTGCAACCAAAGCGATCCCGAAAGAGATGCTGCCGGTGGTCGATCGCCCGCTGATCCAATATGCGGTCGATGAAGCGCGCGAAGCCGGCATCGAGCAGATGATCTTCGTCACCGGTCGCGGCAAAAGCGCGATCGAGGACCATTTCGACATCGCCTATGAGCTTGAGCGGACGATGACCGATCGCGGCAAGGATATTTCCGTACTGGAACCGACCCGTTTGGGGCCCGGCAATTGCGCCTATGTGCGCCAGCAGGAACCGATGGGGCTGGGTCATGCCATCTGGTGCGCGCGCGATATTGTGGGGGATGAGCCTTTCGCCATTTTCCTGCCCGATGAGTTCATGCACGGCTCGCCCGGCTGCATGGCGCAGATGGTGGAGGAATATGAACGCGTCGGTGGCAATTTGCTGAGCGTGCTTGAAGTGCCGCACGTACAGGTGTCGAGCTATGGCGTGATTGATCCCGGCAGCGCGCAAGGCAAGCTGACCGAGGTCAAAGGCTTGGTTGAAAAGCCTGCGGTCGAGGCTGCGCCGTCAAACCTGATCATCTCTGGTCGCTATATCCTGCAGCCGGAGGTGATGCGCGTGCTTGAGCATCAGGGCAAGGGTGCGGGCGGTGAAATCCAGCTGACCGACGCGATGGCGCAGATGATCGGCAACCAGCCCTTCCACGCGGTCACCTTTGATGGCGCACGCTATGATTGCGGGTCGAAGACAGGCTATATCGAGGCCAATCTGGCTGTGGCGCTTTCCCGGCCCGACATGGCCGACGAGGTGCGCGCCATGGCACAGCGCCTCGTCGGTTAGTTTCGTTCAAGCCGCAGTCTTGTTCAGTTCCTTATAGACGAAACCGCCGAGCAGGCCGCCAAGGATTGGCGCGACCCAGAACAGCCAAAGCTGTTGCAAAGCCAACCCGCCCACGACCAGCGCCGGGCCAGTGCTGCGCGCCGGATTCACCGAGGTGTTGGTCACCGGAATCGAGATCAGGTGGATCAATGCCAGCATCAGACCGATGGCGAGCGGCGCAAAGCCTGCCGGTGCCTTGGCATCGGTCGCGCCCATGATCACGAACAGAAAGAAAAAGGTCAGCAGCAGCTCGACCAGAAAGCCTGTCATCATCGCATAACCGCCGGGTGAACCCTCACCCACCCCGTTGGCGGCAAGGCCGTTGGTCACCAGCGAATAGTCTGCCTTGCCGGTCGCGATGACAAACAGCGTGAAGGCAGCGGCAATCGCGCCCAATGTTTGCGAAATCACATAAAGCGGGATGTCTTTGGCGTCGAAACGCCCGCCAGCCCACAACCCGAAAGTGACCGCCGGGTTCAGGTGACAACCCGAAATATGGCCAATGGCAAAGGCCATGGTGACAACCGTTAGCCCAAAGGCGAGCGAAACGCCCAAAAGGCCAATTCCGACCTCGGGAAAGGCAGCTGAGATTACCGCGCTACCGCACCCGCCCAGCACCAGCCAGAATGTGCCGATAAATTCGGCGATCCCCCGTTGAATATTGCTCATGAACATCCTCCTCTTGCGCCGACCAAGACGCGGCGCAGCAAGGCTATCACGCTTTGTCCGAATTCAAATGTCAAAGCGTCTAATGTTCAGAGACAGGACAGTATGAGTGCGCTATTCTGCAAAAAGCTTGGAGATTGTGCATGCGCCCCATCATTATTCTGCCCTTGTTCGCTTTACTCCCGGGCTGTGTGGCTTCGGTAGTCGGAGACGTAGTGACGGCACCTATCAAGGTAGTCTCCAAAACCGCCGATGTGATGACCACCAGCCAGTCCGAAGCCGATGAGAAGCGCGGACGGGAAATGCGCAAACAGGAAGAGCGGCTGGGCAAGCTGGCGCGCAAGCGCGACGAAGCGCGCAAGGATTGCGCTGATGGTGATCGCGAGGCGTGCATCCAATATGAAGCGCTGGAAGCCGAGATCGCGGCGGAGAAAGAGCTTGATATCTAACTTGGCCATGCGACGATAACCCAACAAAAAACCCGCCGAAATTGCTTCCGGCGGGTTTTTATATGTTGGTTGCGAGGGGGATTATGCCTCGGTGTCGCCTTCGAAATCCTCAACGGTTTCGGGCGTGTGCTCCATCATGCCGATCGGATCGTCACCAAGCGCGGCTTCGGGGCCCTGGGCCAGTTCGGCCGCATGCTCTTCAGCGGCGGTTTCTGGAGCAATCAGGCTTTCCTGCAGCTTGCGATAGCTGGCGCGGAGCGCTGCATCACGGCTGGTTGCAGCCACGCGGATGCGGTTCATTGCCGAGCCGGTACCGGCCGGGATCAGACGACCAACGATGACGTTTTCCTTGAGGCCGGTGAGGACGTCTTTCTTGCCCTCAACCGCTGCCTGCGTCAGCACGCGGGTGGTCTCTTGGAACGATGCTGCCGAGATGAAGCTGCGGGTTTGCAGCGACGCCTTGGTGATGCCGAGCAGGACAGGATTGCCTTCGGCAGGCTGCTGACCGGGCTGCAGCTTGGCGTTGATCGCATCCATCTCTTCGCGGTCGACCTGTTCGCCGGCCAGCAAAGTGGTGTCACCGCCATTGGTGATTTCAACCTTCTGCAGCATCTGGCGAACGATCACCTCGATGTGCTTGT